>JBKJQN010000064.1:0-36244 GCA_046593925.1 Mycobacteriales bacterium | reverse complement strand
GGACCCCACCACCACACGGCAGCAGGAACCCAAAAACTTGGCACTGACTTTCAGCACGCTGTTGAGTTCTCAAAGACCAGACACACACCACCACAAGCCTCACGGCCCGATCCGGGGCAACTCAGATAACCTACGGGGCGCGGGCACGTGAGTCAAACTCGCGAGCCGAGCCACGACCGGCACAGCCCCGCGAGCTGCGCGGTCCCCACCTCGTCCGCGGACGACCTCGGGACCGCCGGGCGGGCGTCCTCTCGGAATGCCGGACAGCAGGAGGCGGCAGTGCCGCCGGTTGAACGGTGGGCCGCCCGTTGGGGCCGGTCTGCGGTCAAGCCCCGCGACCGGCGACCTCCACGTCGTGCCGTGGTCGGCGACGCTCGGGGCACTCAGGCCAGCGCGGCGAGTTCCGGCCGACGTCCAACGATCCGGAGATCGGACCCAGGCGAGCGGGCGCGTGGCCAGCACGATGACCAGACGGCCGGGGGGCTGACGGACCGGCTGGCGTGCCCGCGCGGTGGCGGGCTGGGCGGCCGGCGGCCGGCGGCCGCCGGGCTGGTCGGCCGCCACGCGGGTCGGCCGACGGGCTGGGCGGCCGACGGCCTGGTCGGCTGGTGATGTCCAGCGGGACCACCGACCACAATGGGCATGGGCCTCGGGGCGCCAGGCCCAGTCGCGGACGCTCCCGAGGCGCACCACGCGCTGCGGGACCCGGAACGACGCCGGGCTTCCTCCCGCGAGAGGAAGCCCAGGTCGTAAGGGTGGAGCTGAGGGGACTCGAACCCCTGACCCCCACACTGCCAGTGTGGTGCGCTACCAGCTGCGCCACAGCCCCGCGTGCCGTCGATACCTTACAGGCCTGCCTCTCGGGGCGGCCGCGCCCACGACGCCGGGTCGGCCAGCGCGCCAGGGCCGACGCCAAGGGCCTCCAGCCGCCAGCCGCGAGGGTCCTCCACGAGCACCGTCCAACACGCGTTGCCGAGGGCAGCAAACCGCCACCACTGAGGCGCAGCGAGCTCGAGCAGCACGCAGAGCATGCCGCGGGCGGTGCCGCCGTGGGTGACGGCCACCAGTACGCCGCCCGCGGGCACCTCCGGTAGCGCCTCGTGGACCGCCGCGACAGCCCGGGTCCCCGCCTGCTGGTACGTCTCCCCACCGCCGCGCGCGACGTCGACGCCGTTGCGCCACGCGGTGTGCTCCTGCGGGTAGCGCTGAGCTGCCTGATCACTCGTGAGACCCACCCAGCGGCCGAGGTCGAGCTCGCGCAACCGGGGATCGCAGCCCAGCAGCACGCCGGCTGCCTCGGCCAACGGCGTCGCGGTGTCGCGCGCGCGGGACAGGTCGCTCGACACCACGACCGCAGGCCTGGCGGCGGCGAGCAGCGGGGCGACCGCGCGGGCCTGGGCGCGTCCGACATCGTCCAGGGGGGTGTTGAGCTGGCCCTGGATCCGGCCGGCGGCGTTGTCTGCGGTGCGACCGTGTCGCAGCAGAACCACGCGGCGACTCGCCCGCGCAAAACCGCTCAGGGAGCGACCTGGGTGCGGCCGACCGAGCGCTCGACGTCCCGGTCGACGAACGGGATGACCGGGCAGTCCTTCCACAACCGCTCGAGGGCGTAGAAGACCCGCTCCTGCTCGTGCTGGACATGGACGACGACCTCGGCGAAGTCGAGCAGGACCCAGCGGCCCTCCTGAGCACCCTCGCGGCGGACCGGCTTGGCCCCCAGCCCGCGCAAGCGGTCCTCGACCTCGTCGACGACGGCCTTGACCTGCCGGTCGTTGGGGGCGCTGGCGAGTACGAAGACGTCGGTGATGACGAGCTGCTCGCTGACGTCGAGCAGCAGGATGTCGACGGCGAGCTTGTCCGCAGCCGCCTGTGCTGCGGCCAGCGCCAGCTCGACAGCGCGCTCAGAGGCGGGCACGGGATGGTCCTCTCTCAACCGGATGGTGCCCGCGAGGATACTGGGCGCAGCGCCCACCCGGTCTGTCGAGGACCGGCCCGGCATCGGCCGTGAGCCGGCGAGGGACGCGACGCCGACCCGCCAGGTGTCGACACGTCAGGCCGCGTGCCTTCTTTGCGGGCCGCCGCGACGGACGTGCGAGCAGCTCGCGCAGCCGCCCTGCTCGGGGCCCCCCGCCCCGAGGTGCACGGTTGGGCCGACAGCGTTCAGGCATGCCCCGTCGACCGACCTGCTGATGCTGCCGACGAACCGGGCAGGGACGTCGGGCACCGGCCGGCGTCGACAGTCACCTCGAGCGGCGTGACGGGCGCCGGCTGCGAGGCGTCGGCAGCCGGCGTGCCGGGCACCTGGCCGCACGGCAGGCGCCAGCTACCCGGCGCGGTGGCGAGCACCTGCCGCGCCACCAGCACGTCGGCACCGGCGTCCGCCTGCGGGTGGTGACGTCCCAGCGACTGACTGCGCAGCGGCACCGGCGCCGTCCGCTGGGTGCCTGAGGTCGCAGGCCGCGGCGGGTCGCGACGAGCTAGGTAGAAGGTGACGAGGAGCGTGACAAACACGGCGACAAGCAGGGCAGTGACCACCCGCCGGCGGCGTTGACGTCGACGATGGCGGCGTTGCACCGTCCGTCGGCGACCGCCGACGGCTGGCTGCGAGGCCCCGGCGACCGGCTCGCTCACCGACCACCCCCGTCGACGCGGTACAGGCGCCGCTTCTCGATGTACTGCACCACCCCGTCCGGTACGAGGTACCAGACCGGGTGCCCGCGGCCGACCCGGGCGCGGCAGTCCGAGGAGGAGATCGCCAGCGCGGGCACCTGCACGAGGGTGACCGCCCCGTCGGGGAAGCCGTCGAGGTCCACCGGCGCGTAGCCCGGCCGGCTGACACCGACGAAGTGCGCCAGGGCGAACAGCTCGGCGGCGTCGCGCCAGCCCAGGATGGCCGTGAGCGCGTCGGTGCCGGTGATGAAGAACAGTGCGCTGCCCGCGCCGTACGACGAACGCAGGTCCCGCAGGGTGTCCACGGTGTACGTCGGGCCGGGCCGGTCGATGTCGATGCGGCTGACGGAGAACCGAGGGTTCGAGGCGGTCGCGACGACGGTCATCAGGTAGCGGTCCTCGGCCGCGCTGACCTGTCGGTCGGCTTTCTGCCAGGGCTGCCCGGTCGGCACGAAGACGACCTCGTCCAGCGCGAACAGCGTCGCGGCCTCGTTCGCCGCCGACAGGTGCCCGTGGTGGACGGGGTCGAACGTGCCGCCCATCACTCCGACGCGTCGCCCGGACCGCACCTCCACTACTGGGGAAGCAGCCGCTGTACGAAGTCCTCGAGCTGGACCGCGTTACGCACCTCGACCATCTCGATCACCTCGCCGTACTGCGCGACCGCGCTGTCACCCGAGCTCCAGTAGGCCTGCGGTTCCGGGTTGAGCCAGTAGGCATGGCGGGACTGCGCCACCAGCTGCTTCAGCGTCGCGAGCCCGGTGGCCCGGTAGTTGTTGCGGGCGTCCCCGAGGATCAGCAGGGAGGTGCGCGGGCCGACCGCGTCGGGGTAGCGGGTCGCGAACTCCTCAAGCGAGTGCCCGTAGTCGCTGTGGCCATCGAACCAGACCAGCTCGGCCTCTGCAGACATCCGCGCCAGCGCGTCCGCCACGTCGCCACCGGGGGTGAAGAAGCGGGTGACCTCGTCGCAGGTGTCGATGAAGGCGAAGGCCCGCACCTTGGTGAACTGTTCGCGCAGGGCGTACGCCAGCATCAGCGTGAAGTGCGCGAAACCGGCCACCGAGCCGGAGACGTCGCAGATCACGGTCAGCTCGGGCTTGTGCGGCTTGTGCGGCCGGTGGTGCGTGACGATCGGGACGCCGCCGGTGCCCAAGGACGCGCGGACCGTACGGCGGAAGTCCAGCTTGCCGCTGCGTCCGAGCCGGCGGCGGGCGGTCAGTCGGGTCGCGAGCCGGCGGGCCAGCGGGAAGACCTGCCGGCGCAGCTCGGCCATGTCGTCGCGGCTGGCGCGCAGGAAGTCGACCTGCTCGGCCAGCGGCTGGATGACCGTGCGGCTGACCTGCTCCACCCCGCGGTCCTCGGCCAGGCGACGGCGCACCTCGGCCTCGACCATCTCCTGGAACTGCCGGATCCGCTCCTGCACGGTCTGCCGGGCGACCCGCTCGGCCAGCCCGCCGCGCTCCTGGCCCTGCAGCAGCCGCTCGAGCAGCGAGGTGACCAGTGTTTCGGGCGACAGCGCCCGCAGGACGCGGTAGGAGAACCAGTTCTGCCGGCCGGGCGAGGCGTCCGCGCGGCCGAGGTCGCTGACGACCTCGCGGGCGAAGCGGCGCAGCGCGTCCTCGTCACCGTTCATCAGCAGGTCGCGCAGGGCATCCCGCAGCGCGTCGGTGTCCGGAGCGCCGTCGGCACCGTCCGCACCCGGCAAGGCGACCGGCTTCGCCATGGTCGGCTCGCCCGTGACGGCCGGCCACCACAGGTCGAACAGCCGGTCGTACGTCGCCCGGTGGTGCGGCCGCTTGACCGCGGTGGCCGCGAACGCCTGCCGCAGCGACTCGCGGTCGAGCAGGTCGACCACACCCATCGCCCGGGTGGCGTCGAGCAGCTCGGACAGGGCGACCGGGACACCGGCGGCCCGCAGCGCGTCGAAGAACGCGATCTCGCGACCGAGCAGGCCGCCCTCGACCGCCATCAGTTGAGCTTGAGCGCCGTGGCCGCTCGGGCGTGGTCGCTGGCGTGCTTGAGAACGACGCCGAGGGTGTCCTTCACGGCCTGCTCGTCCAGGGTGTCCAGGCCCAGCGCGACGAGCGTGCGGGCCCAGTCGATCGACTCGGCGATGCTCGGCGACTTCTTCAGCTCCAGGGCCCGCAGCGCCCGCACTGTCTGTACGAGCTGCTCGGCGAGCCGCTCGGCGACCTCCGGGACCCGTGACAGCACGATGGCCTTCTCGCGGACGGCGTCCGGGTAGTCCAGGTGCAGGTAGAGGCAGCGGCGCTTGAGCGCCTCGGACAGCTCGCGGGTGGCGTTGGACGTCAGGAAGACCAGCGGCCGGCGGGTCGCACTGATCGTGCCAAGCTCGGGGATCGTCACCTGGAAGTCACTGAGAACCTCCAGCAGCAGGCCCTCGACCTCGACATCGGCCTTGTCGGTCTCGTCGATGAGCAGCACGGTCGGCCCGGTGCGCCGGATCGCCGTCAGCAACGGCCGGGACAGCAGGAACTCCTCCGCGAAGACGTCGTCGTGCACGTCGTCCCACACCTCGTCGTCCTTCGACGCTTGGATGCGCAGCAGCTGTTTCTTGTAGTTCCACTCGTACAGCGCGCGGGCCTCGTCCAAGCCCTCGTAGCACTGCAGGCGGATCAGCTCGGAGCCGGTCGCCTCCGCCACCGCCTTGGCCAGCTCGGTCTTGCCGACGCCGGCGGGGCCCTCGACGAGCAACGGCTTGCCGAGCCGGTCGGCCAGGAACACCGTCGTGGCAATCGCGTGGTCGGTGAGGTAGCCCGCGGCGGACAGCCGCTCCTGCACGTCGCTGACGGACGAGAACACGGTCTGGTGCACGGACACTCCTTCGGCGCGGGAGTGCCCATCCTGCTCCACCCGCACCCCTGGGACCCGGTCAGGGCACCGGCGGCCCGGTGACCATCCAGTCCAGCAGCGCCGTGCTCTGCAGGTAGACCAGTACGCACATGAACAGCAGGAACCCCAGGCTCCAGCCGAGCACCCGACGGAACAGGTCGCCCTCGCGGCCCTCCATCCCCACTGCGGCGGCAGCGATCGCGAGGTTTTGCGGCGAGATCATCTTGCCGAGCACGCCGCCGGAGGAGTTGGCCGCGGCCAGCAGGGTCGGCGACAGGCCGGCCTTGGCCGCCGCGGTCGTCTGCAGGGTGCCGAACAGCGAGTTCGACGAGGTGTCGGAGCCGGTGACGGCGACCCCCAGCCACCCGAGGATCGGCGACAGGAAGGCGAACAGCCCGCCGGCGCCGGCCATCCACAGCCCCAGCGTCTTGGTCTCACCCGACTGGTTCATCACGAACGCCAGCGCCAGGACGAGCATGACCGTGAGGATCGCGTACTTGAGCTGGTCGAGCGTACGAACGTAGGCGTGCAGAGCCTTCGCTGGGCCGACCCGCAGCACGACCATCGTCAGCAACCCGCACAGCAGCAGCAGCGTGCCGGCAGCCGACAGGTAGTTGAGCCGGAACGCGGTGGCGACAGCCTTGCCCGTGTTGTCGCTGATGTGCAGACCGGGCCAGGCCACCACCCGGGTGACGGCCTCCAGGCCGGTGCCGTCGTGTTTACCGATGGCCGTCGGCAGGACCGCGCCAGCGGCGTTCTTCACCCCGGCGAGCGCCGTGCGGGTGGCAAGTACGAAGACCACGATGATGATCGCGTACGGCGCGTACGCCTTCAGCACCTCGGCCCGGGGGTCGGTCACCTGCCGGCCGGCGTCGGCGCGGGCCCGGGCGACAGCGACCGGGTCGGCGTCCTCACTCCCCCCGGCGACGACCGGCAGCCGGCGACCGGTCGGCTCCGGTCCGTCGTCGCCGGACTCGACGTAGCCCTCCTTCGCGTGCCACACCCGGGTGAAGGCCAGCACGGCGAGCGCGCTCGCGAGAGCCGCGATGATGTCGGTGAGCGGCACCGACCAGTAGTTGGACGCGAGGTACTGGAAGATCGCAAAGACGGCGCCGCACAGCAGCGCGGGCGGCCACACCTGCCGCAGGCCGCGCCTGCCGTCGACGATGTAGACCAGCGCGAGCGGTACGAAGACCGCGAGCAGCGGGGTCTGCCGGCCGACCATCGAGCCCAGGTCGTCGACCGGCAGCTTGGTGATGCCGGCCAGGGTGGTGATCGGGACCGCGAGCGCGCCGAACGCGACCGGCGCGGTGTTGGCGACCAACGCGATCGTGGCCGCTTTGATCGGCCGGAAGCCCAGCGCGATCAGCATCACCGAGCTGATGGCGACCGGCGTACCGAAGCCGGCCAGAGCCTCCATCAGCGCCCCGAAGCAGAAGGCGATGATGATGGCTTGGATGCGCTGGTCGTCGCTGATGGAGGCGAACGAGCGGCGCAGCACGTCGAAGTGCCCCGTCTCGACCGTCAGGTTGTAGACCCAGATCGCATTGAGCACGATCCACAGGATCGGGAAGAAGCCGAACGCTGCCCCCCACAGCCCGCTGTTGAGCGCGTCGCCGACCGGCATCGAGTACACGGCGACGGCGATCACCAGCGCGACAACGAGCGCGATCAGCGAGGCCGTCCAGGCCTTCATCCGCAGCCCGCCGAGCAGCACGAACAGGGTCAGCAGCGGCAGCATCGCCAGCAGGGACGACAGCCCCAGCGAGGAGCTGACCGGGTCGTAGACCTGGCGGTAGCTGGCCAACACCATAACGGGGCTCCTAGTCGGTCGGGGCGCGCACCCTACGCGCTGGAGAACCGGATGCGGCGCTCGACACGACGGTCCCGGGACCGTCGAGTGCGCGGGCCAGCAGCTGCTCCACCGGGACTCCCCGGATCGAGGCGTCGAGGACCTGCACGGTGTGCGCGACCGGCAGCCGCTCACCCATCCCGGCCAGCGTGGTCGCGACCTGCATCCAGCAGCCCGGGTTGGCTGTGACCATCACCTGCGCGCCGGTGTCGAGGACCGCCCTGGCCTTGCGCTCGCCGAGCTCACGGGCCGGCTCGGGGTGCAACAGGTTGTAGGTACCGGCGCTGCCGCAGCAGATCTCCGCCTCGACCAGCTCGCGCAGCTCGATGCCGGGGATGTCGCGCAGCAGCCGGCGCGGCTGTTCGCGGATGCCCTGAGCGTGGGCGAGGTGGCAGGCGTCCTGGTAGGCGACCGTCATCGGCAGCGGGTGCCGGTCGGCGACCGGGCCGCCGTCGGCGTGCAGCTCCATCAGCAGCTCGGTGACGTCGCGGGCCTTGTCGGCCAGGGCCTGTGCGCGCTCGGGCCAGCCCGGCTCGTCACGCAGCTGGTGGCCGTACTCCTTGAGGTTGGAGCCGCAGCCGGCGGCGTTCACCACGACCGTGTCGACGCCCTCGAACGCCTCGATGACGTTCTTGGCGAAGGCGATCGCCTCGTCCTCGCGGCCGGCGTGCGCCGACAGCGCGCCGCAGCACCCCTGCGCCCGCGGGACGAGGATCTCGCAGCCCTCGGCGGCCAGCACCCGCACCGTCGCGGCATTGACATCGGGGAAGAAGGTGCCCTGGACGCACCCGGTCAACAACCCGACGGTGCGCCGGGAGGTGCCGCTGGCAGGCGTGCGCAGCGGGAGCCGCTCGACGTGCCCGAGCCGCGGAGCCAGCGCCTCCATGGCCTGCAGCCCCGCTGGCAGCAGGCTCAGCAGGCCGCTCCTGGCGAGCACCCGGCCCAGGCCGCTGGCCTGGTAGGCCCGCAGCGGGCCGCGCAGGACCCGCAGCCGGCGCGGGTACGGAAACAGCCGGTAGATCATCTCGCGGAGCAGCGCCTCGCCGCGCGGTCGCGGGGCGCGCCGCTCGAGCTGCGCCCGTGTACTCTCGATCAGCTTGTCGTACTGCACCCCGGAGGGGCAGGACGTGACGCAGGCCATGCAGCCCAGGCACTGGTCGATGTGCCGGATGCTCGCGTCGTCGAACGGCTCGCCCTCAAGGCCGGCCTTCATGATGTCGATGCGCCCGCGCGGGCTGTCCATCTCCTCGCCCCACAGCACGTACGTCGGGCAGGTCGGCAGGCAGAAGCCGCAGTGCACGCAGTCGCCGACAAGCGCGGCGTCCGGCGGGTGGTGGCCGTCGAAGGCCGGCTGCAGCGGCTGACCGATCCCTGGCAGGCCGAGGCCGACCGTGGCGCCCGGTGCGCTCGCGGCGACCGGGCCGCCCTGGCCCAGGTCGAGCGGCCGGCGGGCGCCGAGCACCCCGGCGGCGGCCTGATCGGTCGCCCGGTCGGCGCCGGTCGCGGGGAGGTCGGCGGAGCCCTGCTCCACCGGCGGGCTGGTCACTACAGGCCTCCCAGCAGACGTCCGGGCGACAGCCGCCGCTCCGGGTCGAACCGGTCCTTCACGCGCTGCATGAGCGCGAAGGAGTCGGGAGCCGGGCCCCAGTGGTCGACTCCTGAGCCCGCGGGGGCAGCCAGCACGACCGCCGAGCCATCGAACGGCGCAAGCGCGGCGCGGAGCCCGGCCAGGCCGGCGAGCCCGGTCGGTGCGGGCTGGGCGACATAGGCCACGCCGATACCGGTCGAGGCATGCACGACCGCCGACGCGGGCAACGCGTCCAGCACGGCGGGCAGGGCGTACGGCTCGTACGCCAGGCGCAGCACCAGATCGCCGTCGCCACCGGGACGGTGGCCCCACCACGAGGGCGGCTGCTCGCTCCGCTCGCCGCCCCCGAGCAGCGTGATCGCCCCCGCGGCCTGCGCGTCGACGGACTCCGGGATCGACTCGAAAAGCACCAGCAGCGACAGCTCACCGTCAGCGCGCCGAAGCTCGGTGGCCGAGGGTGTCATCGTCGACCTGACCAGCAGCTGGGCGAGCCGGCCGGCGTCCGCGCTGTCGCGTACCGGCACGACCACCGCCCCTGCGGCGGGCGGCAGCGGGTGCAACCGCCAGGTCGTCGAAACGACGACTCCTAGGCTGCCATGCGCGCCCGTGTAGAGCTTGCCGAGGTCGTAGCCAGCGACGTTCTTGACGACCTTGCCACCGGATCGCGCGGTGGTGCCGTCGGCGAGCACGACGGTCACGCCGATCAGCAGGTCGCGCACCGTGCCGTACCGCAGCCGCCGTGGACCGGAGGCGTTGGCGCTGACGATGCCGCCGAGGGTTGCGCCCGGCTCGGGCGGGTCGAGCGCCAGCATCTGACCGGAGTCGGCCAGCTGGTCCTGCAGGGCGTCGAGCCTCACCCCCGCCTCGGCCACGACGACCAGGTCACCGGCGACGTGCTCCAGGACGCGGTCGAGCTCGGTCAGGTCGAGCGCCAGGTCGCACGAAGTCGGCGGCGCCGCCCAGCCGGTCTTGCTGCGGCCGCCGACCGGGACGACGGTCCCCGTCGTGGAGCGCAGCACGTCGGCAACCTCGCGGGCAGACGACGGGCGGGCAACCCGGCCGGGGACCACGCCGCTCACCGCGTCGGCGGCAGCGCCCGACCAGCCGGCGACCAGCTGCGCCGTCACCACCTAGGACACCTCCATCGAGCGCGCGTCCATCCAGAGCACGTCCCTCAAGAACACGGCCACCTAGAACACGTCGCCGAGCGCCGGGTCGTGGGTGTCGGCAGCGGTGTGGATGCCGGGCCGCTCACCGCACAGCCGCGGCGTCGGGAACAGCTTGCCCGGGTTGGCCAGGCCATCCGGGTCAAAGGCGCAACGCACCAGTTGCATCGTGTCGAGGTCCTCCGGCGTGAACTGCGCCGACATCTTGGACTTCTTCTCCACCCCGACGCCGTGCTCGCCGGTGATGCTGCCGCCGGCGGCGAGGCACAGGTCCAGGATGGCGAACCCCAGCTCCTCGGCGGCGTGGGCAGCGCCGGGGACGGCGTCGTCGAACAGGATCAGCGGGTGCAGGTTGCCGTCGCCGGCGTGGAAGACGTTGGCCACCCGGACCTTCGCCTCCTGCGCCAGCCGGGCGATGGCGGCGAGCACCTCGGGCAGCTTGGTGCGGGGGATCACGCCGTCCTGTACGTAGTACGCCGGGCTGATCCGGCCGACGGCGGCGAAGGCCGACTTGCGGCCCTTCCACATCAGCGCCCGCTCTGCGGCGTCCTGGGCGATCCGGGTCTCAAAGGCGTGCCGCGCCTGCGACAGGGCTTCGACCTGGGCAAACTGGGCGTTGACCTCGACCTCTGGCCCGTCGAGCTCGATGATGAGCACCGCGACCGCCCCGGCCGGATAGCCACACTTGACGGCCGCCTCCGCCGCCTCGATCGCGAGCGCGTCCATCATCTCGATCGCGGCCGGCAGGATGCCGGCGGCGATGATGTCACTGACCGCGCCCGCGGCGTCCTCCACGCTGCTGAAGCCGACGAGCATGGTCTGCACCGACTCCGGGACCCGGACGGTGCGCAGCGTGACCTCGGTGGTGATCCCGAGCGTCCCCTCGCTGCCGATGAAGGCCCCGAGCAGGTCGTAGCCGGGGTGTTCCGGGGCGGTGCCGCCCAGGTGCACGACCTCGCCGCCCGAGAGCACCACTTCCGCGCCCATCACGTGGTTGACCGTGAAGCCGTACTTCAGGCAGTGCGCGCCGCCGGCGTTCTCGGCGACGTTGCCGCCGATGCTGCAGACCTGCTGCGAGGACGGGTCGGGCGCGTACGCCTGGTCGTGCGGCGCGGCCTCGCGGGTGACCCACAGGTTGATGACCCCGGGCTCGACGACCACGCGCTGGTTGTCAGGGTCGACCGAGACGATCTGTCGCAGTCGGGACAGCACGATCAGCACGCCGTCGACGATCGGCATCGCGCCGCCGGACAGCCCGGTGCCCGAGCCGCGGGCCACGAAGGGCACCCCCGCAGCGGCGCACAACCGGACGGTCTGCACGACGTCGTCGCGGTTGCTCGCGAGCACCACGACTCCGGGCCGGGTCCGGAAGGTGGCGAGGCCGTCGCACTCGTACGTGCGCAGCTGCGCAGGGTCGGTCAGCACCTTGTCGGCCCCGATCCGGCGTCGCAGCTCCTCGGCGAGCCGGGCGGAGGCCGGTGGGGCGGCCAGCACGGCGGTCATGCGTCGAGCCGCTCGTACGCCGGGAGGGTGAGGAATTCCACGAAGTCGTCGGCCAGCGCGACCTGCTCGAACAGCTCTCGGGCTTCGGCGTATTTTCCGGCGCTGAAGCGCTCGTCGCCGACGAGGGCTCTCACCTTGGCCAGCTCCTCGTCCTCGACCTGGCGCACCCAGTCGGGCGTGATCGCCGTGCCCTCGGCGGTCTGCACACCGTTGTGGACCCACTGCCAGATCTGCGAGCGGCTGATCTCGGCGGTCGCGGCGTCCTCCATGAGGTTGAAGATAGCGACCGCTCCCCCACCCCGGAGCCACGATTCGAGGTACTGGATGCCGACGCTGACGTTGTTGCGCACCCCTGCTTCCGTCACCGCGCCCGGGGTGGACTTCGCGTCGAGCAGCTGGGCGGCGGTCACGTGTACGTCGTCGCGCAGCCGGTCGAGCTGGTTGGGCCGCTCACCGAGCTTGGCGTCGAACACCTCCAGCGCCACCGGCACCAGGTCGGGGTGGGCGACCCAGGAGCCGTCGAAGCCGTCATCGGCCTCGCGGGTCTTGTCGGCCCGTACGGCCGACAGCGCCGCGTCGTTGACCTCGGCGTCCTTGCGGTTGGGAATGAAGGCGGCCATTCCGCCGATCGCGTGCGCGCCGTGCGCGTGACAGGTCTTGACGAGCAGCTCGGTGTACGCCCGCATGAACGGCACCGTCATCTTCACGTCGGCCCGGTCTGGCAGCTGGAACTCCGCGCCGCGGGTCCGGAACTTCTTAATCATCGAGAAGATGTAGTCCCAGCGGCCGGCGTTCAAGCCTGCGGAATGCTCACGCAGCTCGTACACGATCTCCTCCATCTCGAACGCACCCATGATCGTCTCGATCAGGCAGGTCGCCCGGATCGTTCCGCGCGGGATGCCGAGCGCCTCCTGGGCGAGGACGAACGCGTCGTTCCACAGCCGCGCCTCGAGGTAGCTCTCCATCTTGGGCAGGTAGAAGTACGGCCCGAAGCCCTTGTCGATGGCGATCTGCCCGCTGGTCGTCAGGTAGAGGCAGAAGTCGAACAGGCTCCCCGACACCGGCTCGCCGTCGACGAGCACGTGCCGCTCGGGCAGGTGCCAGCCCCGGTTGCGTACGACCAGCGTCGCGACGGTGTCGGCCAGGGCGTACGACTTGCCCTCCGCGCTGGTGAAGTCGATCTGCCGCAGCCAGGCGTTGCGCAGGTTGAGCTGACCCTGCACGAGGTTGTCGAACGTGGGGGTGTTGCTGTCCTCGAAGTCGGCCATGAAGACCTTCGCACCGCAGTTGAGCGCGTTGATGACCATCTTGCGGTCGGTCGGGCCGGTGATCTCGACCCGGCGGTCGACCAGCCCAGGCGCCGGCGGCGGGACCCGCCAGTCACCGCCGCGCAGGTCGGCCGTCTCGGGCCGGAAGTCAGGCAGCGCCCCGGCAGCAAGCTCGGCGTCGCGCCTGGACCGGGCCGCCAGCAACTCGCTGCGGCGCGGACCGAGCTCGCGCTGCAGCCGCGCCAGCAGGCCCAGCGCATCAGCCGTGAGCACCTGCTCGTAGCCCTCGCGCCAGGGCGCGCGGACCTCGACGCCATCGACCTGCGGTGCCTGGCTCATCACTGCCCTCCTCCAGGACCGGACAGGCGTCCAGCCCCAGACACAGTGGTACACGCCACCGGTCCTCGCAACGGCCAGGGGTGGGTGTCGGTGCTCGGACCCGTGCGGTCGCCGCCCGTGGTGCTGTTCCCCTGCACGCGGGCGCCTCCCCTGCGAGGGTGCACCTCCCCTGCCGGAGTGCGCCTGCGCGGGCCTCCAGAGCGCACTCCGGAAGGGGAGGCGTGGACAAAAGGGGCGCGGGTCAGCCGCGGACGTGGCCGTCGCCGGTGACGACGTACGTGGTACTCGTCAGCTCGGACAGGCCCATCGGGCCGCGAGCGTGCAGCTTCTGGGTGGAGATGCCGATCTCGGCGCCGAAGCCGAACTCCCCGCCGTCGGTGAACCGGGTCGAGGCGTTGACCATCACCGCGGCGCTGTCGAGCCGGCTGATGAATCGGCGTGCCGCCTGCACCGACCGGGTGACGATCGCCTCGGTGTGGCCGCTCCCCCAGCGGCGGATGTGGTCGGTGGCCGCCTCGAGCGAGTCGACGACGCCGACCGCCAGGTCCAGGGACAGGTACTCGGCAGCCCAGTCGTCATCGCGGGCCAGCACGCTGTCGACCAGGTGCTCCGACGCCCGGGCGTCGGCGTGCAGCCGGACCCCTTCGAGCGCCTTCTCAGCCCGCGGCAGGAACTCCGCGGCGACCGCGGCATGTACCAGCAGCGTCTCCGCGGCGTTGCACACCGACGGCCGGGTGGTCTTCGCATCGACGACGATCGCGACGGCCATGTCCAGGTCGGCCTCGGCGTCGACGTAGACGGTGCAGTTGCCGACGCCGGTCTCGATCACCGGCACCTGCGAGCCGGCGACGACTGCCGATATCAGCCCGGCACCCCCACGCGGGATCAGGACATCCACCAGGCCGCGCGCCTGCATCAGCTCGGTGACGCTCGCGCGGTCGGTGCCGGGCACCAGCTGCACGCTGTCGACGGGCAGCCCGGCAGCTGTCGCTGCTGCGGCGAGGACCTGCACGAGCACGGTGTTGGAGCGGTACGCGCTGGCACTGCCCCGCAGCAGCACGGCGTTGCCGCTCTTGACACACAGCCCGGCGGCGTCGGCCGTGACGTTCGGGCGGGCCTCGTACACGATCCCGACGACCCCGAGCGGGACCCGTACCTGCCGCAGCTCCAGGCCGTTCGCCAGCGTCGAGCCGCGGACGACCTCGCCGACCGGGTCAGGCAGCCCGGCGACGTGCCGCAGCCCGTCGGCCATCGCCTGCACCCGGGTCGCGGTGAGCGCCAGCCGGTCGACCTGGGCCTCGGGAGTGCCGGTCGCCCGCGCGGCCGCGACGTCCTCGGCGTTGGCGGCGAGCACCTCGCCCTGCCGGGCAACGATCGCGTCGGCCATCGCGTGCAGCGCCGCGTCCTTGACCCCGCGGGGCAGTGGGGCGAGGCCGGCGGCGGCGGTGCGGGCACGACGGGCGACCTCGAGGACCTCGCTCATGCCGCGAGCGTACGGCGCAGCCCCGCGCCTACCCTCGCCCCGCCAGCACCACCAGGTCGTCGCGGTGGACGACCTCGCGCAGGCCCAGCTCCCGGGTCGACCGGCCGAGCAGTGCCGGCAGCTCGACGGCGTCGTACGCCACCAGACCCCGCGCCACCGGGCGCCCGTCGGGGCCGCACAGTTCCACCGGGTCCCCCGCGGAGAAGTCGCCCTCGACCGCGGTCACGCCGGCCGGCAGCAGCGAGCTGCCGCGCTCGACCACCGCACGCACGGCGCCGGCGTCGAGCAGCAATCGGCCGGTCGGCGTGGACGCATGCGCCAGCCACAGCAGCCTGGCGCTGCGCCGCGAGCCGGTCACGTGGAAGCACGTGCCCGTACGCCCCTCCAGCACGTCGATCGCCCGGGCCGCCGCGCCCAGCAGGACGGGAATGCCGGCGCCGGTCGCGATCCGCGCAGCGTCGACCTTGCTCGCCATCCCCCCGCTGCCGAGGCCCGCCGAGCCGGTACCACCGGCCGCGACGCCCACAAGGTCGGCCGGACCGCGTACCTCCTCGACGAGCCGTGCCGCGGGCAGATCAGGGTCGCCGTCGTAGAGCCCGTCGACATCGGACAGCAGGACGAGAGCGTCGGCCCGTACGAGGTGCGCGACAAGCGCCGCGAGCCGGTCGTTGTCACCGAAGCGGATCTCGGCGGTCGCGACGGCGTCGTTCTCGTTGACGACCGGTACGACGGACAGGGCCAGCAGCCGGTCGAGCGTGGTCTGGGCGTTGCGGTAGTGGGCCCGCCGGACGACGTCGTCGGCCGTCAGCAGCACCTGCCCGACGGTGCAGCCGTGCCGGGCGAATGCGGTGGCGTACTGCTGCACCAGCAACGACTGCCCGACGGAGGCCGCGGCCTGCTGCGTGGCCAGGTCCCGGGGGCGGGTGCGCAACCCGAGCGGCGCGAGGCCCGCGGCGATCGCGCCGGAGGAGACCAGCACCAGCTCCCCACCCCGGCCGGCGAGGACGTCGACCAGCGCAGACAGCCGTTCCGGGTCGAGCCCGCCGCCGGCCATCGTCAGCGACGACGAGCCCACCTTGACGACGACCCGTCGCGCGCCCGCAACCGCCTCGCGGGTCACGGCTCGGTCACGGGGCTGCGGCGTCCGCCGGGAGCCCGTCCAGCGTGGTGTCGAGTCCTAGGCGCTCGGCGCGCCGGAGGTTTTTCGCGAACCGGCGCTCGTCGGCGCGCGGTCGGGTGTCGTTGACGAGCCGGTTGTCGTTGCCGCGCGAGGTCGACACGAAGTCCTCGAGCTGGGCCGGGTGCCACTCGAAGCCGACGGCCCCGATCGTCACCCACGCACCGGGCTCCGCACCGGCTTCGGCCAGTGCCTTCTCGACGCCGAGCCGGGCGAGGCGGTCGGCGAGGTAGCCGACGGCCTCGTCGTTGTTGAAGTCGGTCTGCTGCACCCAGCGCGAGGGCTTGGCGCCGAGCACGACAAAGCCCTCCTGGTCACGCCCGATCAAGAACCCGGCGTCATCGACGGCGGTCGGGCGCAGCACGATGCGGGTCGCCTGCTCGACCGGCCGGCCGGCCCGGTCCGCGGCGACCAGCCGGCCCAGGGCGTACGTCAACTCGCGTAGCCCCGCGTGGGTCGCGGCGGAGACCTCGAACACGGTCAGGCCGCGGGCTTCGAGTTCCGGTCGGGCCAGGTCGGCGATCTCCTGGCCGTCCGGCACGTCGACCTTGTTCAACACGACCAGCCGCGGTCGGTCCGACAGCGAGGTGCGGTACTGCTCGAGCTCAGACTCGATGGCGTCGAGGTCGCTGAACGGGTCGCGGTCGGGCTCGAAGGTCGCGCAGTCGATGACGTGTACGAGGACCGCGCAGCGCTCGACGTGGCGCAGGAACGCAAGGCCCAGGCCCTTGCCCTGCGCGGCGCCGGGGATCAGGCCCGGCACGTCGGCGACGGTGAAGACGGTGCCGCCCGCCTCGACGACCCCGAGGTTGGGCACCAGGGTCGTGAACGGGTAGTCGGCAATCTTCGGCCGGGCTGCGGACACAGCCGCGATCAGGCTCGACTTGCCGGCGCTCGGGAAGCCGACGAGGGCGACGTCGGCGACGCTCTTGAGCTCCAGGACGACGTCGCTGACCTCGCCGGGCTCGCCGAGCAGCGCGAAGCCGGGGGCCTTGCGCTTGACCGTCGCGAGGCTGGCGTTACCCAGGCCGCCGCGGCCCCCGCGGGCCACCACGTGCCGGCTGCCCTCACCGACGAGGTCGGCGAGCTGTTCGCCGCCCTGCCCGAGCACAACCGTGCCGTCGGGGACCGGAAGCACCAGGGTGTCGCCGGACGCACCGTTGCGCAGGTCGCCCTGGCCGGCCTTACCGCTGGTGGCCTTCTGGTGCGGGTGGAAGTGGTAGTCCAGCAGCGTGGTGGTGTTGTGCTCCACGACCAGCACGACGTCACCGCCGTGGCCACCGTCGGCGCCATCCGGGCCGCCGAGCGGCTTGAACTTCTCCCGACGGATGCTGGCGCAGCCGTGTCCGCCGTCCCCGGCGGCGACGTGCAACACGACGCGGTCGACGAACGTGGTCATGTTGGCGTCCTCTCTACGCACGGAGGGCGGGTCCGGCAAGCCGGCCCGCCCTGTCGTGCCGCTGCGCCGGTCAGCCGACCGGCACGATGTTGACGGTCTTACGGCCACGCTTGAGTCCGAACAGGACAGCCCCGGCTGCCAGCGCGAACAGGGTGTCGTCGCCGCCGCGGCCGACCAGGTCACCGGGGTGGAAGTGGGTCCCGCGCTGCCGTACCAGGATCTCGCCGGACTTGACGACCTGGCCACCGAAGCGCTTCACGCCCAGGCGCTGGGAGTTGGAGTCGCGACCGTTGCGCGAGGAGCTCGCGCCCTTCTTGTGAGCCATGGGATCCCCTACGCACTCTCGATGCCGGTGACCCGGACCTGGGTCAGCTTCTGGCGGTGTCCGATGCGCTTCTTGTAACCGGTCTTGTTCTTGTACTTCAGAATCCGGATCTTCGGGCCCTTGGTGTGGGCCACGACCTCACCGCTGACCGTGACGCCCGCGAGCTCGGCTGGGTCGGTGGTCACGGTCGTACCGTCCACGACGAGCAGGGCGGGCAGCGCGACGGCCGCGCCGGGTGCCCCGAGGACCTTCTCCACCTCGAGGACGTCACCGACGGCGACCCTGTACTGCTTGCCGCCGGTCTTGACGATGGCGTACACGGCTGGGCTCCTCGCTGGCACTTGCGGCCACCTGGCGGGGCAGGTGACTCGGGTTGGGGGTAACTCGGGTGCGGGCTGGTACGCGGTCGGCGCACGAACGGGCACGTCTCGCACGTGGCGAGCCGACACTACCGGACGGGCCCGCCGGGGCAGCGGGCCCGTCCGTCCGGTCAGCCCGTGCCGGGCGGGCCGGCAGGCCGGCTCGTGGCGCGGCGTCGACGGCGCGGCGCGGGAGCGGCCTGTTCAGTCGAGTCCTCGTGGTCCACCGTCGTCGCCACCGTGACCGGCTCGGGCTGCTCGGGCTCGGGCTGCTCGGGCTCGGGCTGCTCGGGCTCGGGCTGCTCGGGCTCGGGCTGCTCGGGCTGGGGCTGCTCGGGCTCGGGCTGCTCGGGCTCGGGCTGCTCGGGCTCGGGCTGCTCAGGCTCGGGCTGCTCAGGCTCGGGCTGCTGGGGCGTGTCGACCGGCCGGGCGTCGTCAGGCTCCGCGACAGGGCCGTCGACCAGCCCGTCCAGCTGCGGCTCGGGAGCAGCAGTTGCTGCTGCCGCACCAGCCCCGCGCCCGCCGCGACGACGGCGCGCCCGCGGCGCGCCGGCCTCGGGCTCGCCGGCTGGGGCGGGGTCGGACGGCGGTGACACCGCGGCCGTAGCCGCTCCGGACGACGACGGGGCGGGATCGGCCCGGCCGCCGGTGGCGGCCGCGACCAAGGCGGGGCCAGCGGCGGCAGCCTTACGGTCGCGTGGTCCGCGGTCGTCGAACCTCTCCGTACTCGCCGGGGTGTCGACGGGGGCGTCGTGCACGATCACGCCGCGGCCGGCGCAGACCTCACAGGTCTCGCTGAAGCTCTCCAGCAGGCCCTGCCCGACGCGCTTGCGGGTCATCTGGACCAGGCCGAGCGACGTGACCTCGGCGACCTGGTGCTTGGTGCGGTCCCGGCCCAGGCACTCGACCAGCCGCCGGACGACCAGGTCGCGGTTGCTCTCCAGCACCATGTCGATGAAGTCGACAACGATGATGCCGCCGAGGTCCCGCAGCCGCAGCTGGCGGGCGATCTCCTCCGCCGCTTCGAGGTTGTTGCGGGTGACCGTCTCCTCGAGGTTGCCGCCCTTGCCGACGTACTTGCCGGTATTGACGTCGATGACGACCATCGCCTCGGTGCGGTCGACCACCAGCGAACCGCCCGACGGCAGCCACACCTTGCGGTCGAGCGCCTTGGCCAGCTGCTCGTCGATGCGGTGCACCGCGAACACGTCGACGTCCGCGGTGTGCCGGCTGATCCGCGGAGCGAGGTCAGGTGCGACGAAGTCGACGTACTCCTTGATGGTGTCCCACTCGGTGTCGCCCTGGACGACAAGGGAGGTGAAGTCCTCGTTGAACACGTCGCGGACGACGCGGATCACCAGGTCGGGCTCCGCGTGCAGCAGCACCGGACCGCCGCCCTTCTCGGCCTTCCCTGCAATGACCTCCCACTGGGCCTGCAGGCGGCGTACGTCCGCGGTGAGCTCCTCCTCCGACGCGCCCTCCGCGGCCGTACGGATGATGACGCCTGCATCGTCCGGGACGATCTTCTTGAGGATCGACTTCAGGCGGGTGCGCTCGGTGTCGGGCAGCTTTCGGCTGATGCCCGTCATGGAGCCCTCGGGCACGTAGACGAGGTAGCGGCCGGGCAGGCTGACCTGGCTGGTGAGCCGGGCCCCCTTGTGGCCGATCGGGTCCTTGCTGACCTGGACCAGCACGTCCTGGCCGCTCTTGAGGACCTGCTCGATCTTGCGCGGCCCGTGCCCCGCGAGCTGCGCGTCGTAGTTGACCTCGCCGGCGTACAGCACGCCGTTCTTGCCCTTGCCGATGTCGATGAACGCCGCCTCCATGCTGGGCAGGACGTTCTGAACCTTGCCGACGTAGACGTTGCCGGCGTAGGACTGGGCGCTGGCCTTGGTGACGTAGTGCTCCACGAGCACGCCGTCCTCGAGCACGGCGATCTGGGTGCGGTCGCCCTGCTGGCGCACGACCATCGTGCGGTCGACGGCCTCGCGGCGGGCCAGGAACTCGGCCTCGGACAGCACCGGTGGGCGGCGGCGACCGGAGTCGCGGCCCTCCTGCCGACGGGCCCGCTTGGCGGCCATCCGGGTTGACCCGGTGATGCCGCGTACGCCGTCCTCGTCGGCGGCGCTGGCGCCCCGGACCCGCGCGGCGCGCGGCTCGCGGACGTGGACGACGGTGGGGACGTCGTCGCCGCTGTCCTCGGCAGCAGCGCCAGTGCCACTGCGACGTCGGCGGCGTCGGCGCCGTCGGGTGCCGTCGGCGTTCAGCTCCTCGGCGTCCTCACCAGCGTCGGACTCGGCTCCGGTGGCGGACTCCTCGGCGACCGGCAGGGTCTCGTCGTCGGGGATCGGGCTGTCGGCAGCCGGCTCGTCGTCGCGGCGCGGTCCTCGGCCGCGACGGCCGCGACGTCGGCGCCGCGGACGATCGTCGTCGTCGTCCTCCGGGCCGGTCTCCGGTGCGTCGCTCTCCGGCGCCTCGTCGGCGATGTCGGGCAGTGCGGACTCGGCGGGGACGAGCGGGCTCGCCGAGATCGTGCCGGCGGTGCCTGCCCGGCGCCTGCGCCGCGGCGCAGGCGCTTCGAGACCGTCGCCGTCGGAACCGGGGTCCGGCTCGGCGAGCGGCGCGGCCGGCTCGGGAGCCTGGAAGGTCACGACGGCCGGTGCCCGGCGGCGCCGGCTGCGCGCCGGCGCGGGCTCCTCGGCCAGCGGCTCATCGGCCGGCGGCTCCTCTGCCGCTGCCCACAGGAGGGCCTCTGACGTGGGGTCGTCACCCGCCGACGGCAGTGCGGCCGCGATGCTCTCGGCGGCCCCAGGTGCCGCGTCGTCGGGTGCGGCCGAGGTGTCCGCGATCCCCCCGTCAGCGGGCTCGGCCGTCTCGACATCGAGCGCAGCCTTGGCGACGCGCTTGCGGGGGGCGGCCTTCTTGGCGGCGACCTTGCGGGGCCGCTTGCCCGGTGGCGGGACGGTGGGGTCGGCAGCCGGGTTGGGGTCGGCAGCCGGGTTGGGGTCGGCAGCCGGGTGGGTGGGGTCGGCAGCCGCCGGGGTGGGGTCGGCAGCCGGGGCAGCGGCGGCCTTGGTGGCCCGCCGGCGGCGGACCACCTTGGCGGGCGCCTCGTCCGGGGGGGTACTGGTGAGGTCGTTCGGCTCGTCTTCGAGCACGGTGCTCCGTCCGGTCTGGGGCGCTGACGCAGCGCTCCGACCCGGGGGTGAGTCGTGCGGGTCGGCCGGGTGGCCGACGCCGGGAAGTCAGGGGTGCGCCGCGGCCGGGGCCTCGGCGCCGACGTCGGCCTGCACGGGGCCGACGGCCTGTCGCGTTGCCCCGGGCTGCGCTGCCACCGATGGGCGGCCAGCAGCGCGGTCGGGTGCGAGCGGGTCGTCGACCTCGCCGGTCTCGGTCAGGGGACCCTGGCGGACGCGGGTGGCCGCGGGCGGCACCGGCGACTCGAGGTCGGCCACGAGACGGAGTCCGGAGAGGACGTCGTCGGGTCTTACGGCAGGCGTCACGTGCCGTACGACCAGATGAAGTATCACACAGCCGGGCTCACCCTCCGTGGTGTGGGCGGTCACGGAGACGATGGCGGCCCGGGCGTCGAGCGTCCGGACGCCGTCCTTGACCAGCCGCTGGACGAGTACCTCAGGGGCGGCGAGGAAGGCCGCGACCGCGCCCTGGGCCTTCTCGAGCGACACCTCGGCCAGCCGTACCTCCCACTGCGAGGCCTGTACGCGGTCCGGGAGCGACGTGCCGGGCGGTGCCTCCACGACCTCGACGACGTCGATGCCGTCCGGCAGGCTCGCGTCGAGCGCGACGCGCAGCGCTTCCGGGTCCACCCGTACCGCCAGGCTGATCTCGACGTACTCCGCCTCCGAGGCCACCCCGGTCGGGGCGGCTCCGACCCAGCTGATCTTGGGATGTGGGGAGAAGCCGGCGCTGTACGCCATCGGCACCTGGGCCCGCCGCAGGGCACGCTCGAACGCCCGGGCGATGTCGCGGTGGCTGGTGAAGCGCAACCGGCCGCGCTTGGTGTATCGCAGCCGCAGCTTCTGCACCGCCGGTGGCGGCGGGGGTCCATCCGGGGTGCGCTTGGCCATGCCGCCGGAGGCTAATGGACTACCGAGGGTCGGCCAGGCGCACGGCTGTCGTACCAGCGCGGGAGGAATCCCCGCTGCGGGGCCGAGGGCTGCAGGGGCCCGCTGTACGTGCGCCTGCGCGACAGCGACCCGGCGGGCACCCGGGGGTCTCGACCGGTGGTGACGCCCTTCGCGGAGGCGACCGCGCAGCAGTTGGCCGAGCTCGCCGAGGCGTGGCGGCCCTGCCGCACCTGGGCGCTCGTCCTCGTCCGGGCCGCGTCGGCCGGTTGGCGGCCGCTGGCTGACCGCCCCGCCTCGGACGGCCGCCTCAGACGACAGACAACGGCAGCAGCGTCCGGCCCGTCGGGCCGACCTGGATCTCGGTGCCCATGCTCGGGCAGACCCCGCAGTCGTAGCACGGGATCCAGCGGCAGTCGTCGAGCTCGGTCTCGTCCAGGGCCTGCTGCCAGTCGCCCCAGAGCCACTCCTTGTCCAGGCCCGAGTCCAGGTGGTCCCAAGGGAGCACCTCGGCCTCACCGCGCTCGCGGGTGGTGTACCAGGCGACGTCGACGCCGACGTGTTCGGCGGCGCGCATCCAGCGGTCGAAGCTGAAGTGCTCGCTCCAGCCGTCGAACCTGCCACCGTCGCGCCAGACCTGCTCCAGCACGGCACCGATCCGCCGGTCGCCACGCGACAGCAGTCCCTCGACGATGCCGGGCTTCCCGTCGTGGTAGCGGAAACCGATGGCCTTGCCGAGGTTACGGTCGCTGCTGATCGCGTCACGCAACAGCTTGAGGCGCCGGTCGGTGCTCTCGTGGTCGAGCTGCGCGGCCCACTGGAACGGCGTGTGCGCCTTGGGCACGAAGCCGCCGATCGACACGGTGCAGCGGATGTCACGGGTCCCGGTCGCCGCCCGGCCGGCCCGGATGACGTCCTTGGCCATCTCCGCAATCTCCAGGACGTCCTCGTCGGTCTCGGTCGGCAGCCCGCACATGAAGTAGAGCTTCACCTGCCGCCAGCCGGCGCCGTATGCGGCCACGACGGTGTCGACGAGGTCCTGCTTGCTCACCGTCTTGTTGATGACCTTGCGGAGTCGCTCGCTGCCGCCCTCGGGGGCGAAGGTCAGGCCGGAGCGCCGCCCGTTGCGGCTCAGCTCCTGGGCGAGGTCGATGTTGAAGGCGTCGACCCGGGTGCTGGGCAGCGACAGCGACGTCTGGGTCCCTTCGTACCGGTCGGCGAGGCCGCGGGTGATGTCCGCAATCTCGGAGTGGTCGGCGCTCGACAGGGAGAGCAGGCCGACCTCCTCGTAGCCGGTGGCCGCCAGGCCCTGCGTGATCATGCCGCCGATGCCTGTGATGCTGCGCTCGCGCACCGGGCGGGTGATCATGCCGGCCTGGCAGAACCGGCAGCCCCGGGTGCAGCCGCGGAAGATCTCGACGCTCATCCGCTCGTGCACGGTCTCCGCGAGCGGGACCAGCGGCGTCTTGGGGTACGGCCACTCATCCAGGTCCATGACGGTGCGCTTGTGCACCCGGAACGGCACGCCGGGCCGGTTAGGGGCGACCCGCTCGATGCGGCCGTCGGGCAGGTAGCCGACGTCGTAGAAGGCCGGGACGTAGACCCCGCCGGTGCGCGCCAGGCGAAGCAGCAGCTCTTCCCGGCTTGCGCCATCCCGCTTGGCCTGCCGGATGACCTCGGTCATCTCCAGCACGGCCTGCTCACCGTCACCGAGCACCGCAGCGTCGATGAACCTGCTGATCGGCTCGGGGTTGAAGGCGGCATGCCCGCCGGCGAGCACGATCGGGTGGCTCTCGTCGCGGTCCGCGGCGTACAGCGGGATGCCTGCCAGGTCCAGGTGCTCGAGCAGGTTGGTGTAGCCGAGTTCGGTGGAGAAGCTCACCCCGAGCACGTCGAAGTCCCGGACCGCGCGATGGCCGTCGACGGTGAACGCCGGTACATCGTGCGCACGCATCAGCTGGGCCAGGTCGGGCCAGACGCTGTACGTCCGCTCGGCGAGCACGCCGGCCCGCTCGTTCAGCACCTCGTACAGGATCATCACACCCTGGTTGGGCAGGCCGACCTCGTACGCGTCGGGGTACATGATCGCCCAGCGCACGTCGCAGGAGTCCCAAGGTTTCAGCTGGCTGTTGAGCTCGCCGCCGACGTACTGGATGGGCTTCTGGACCTGCGCGAGCAACGGCTCGAGGCGGGGGAACAGGCTCTGGCCGGGCATGGCGCCAAGGCTACGTCGAGCGGCCAACACGAGGTGCGGCCGAACGGACCACCCGAGCGGGTGGTCGGCCGGTCTCGTACCACATCGGACCAGGGCGAATCAGACAGTCGAAACCTGCTGTTCACACGTTTGGGCTCAACGCGGGGCTGCTCCGTTCCGAGGCAGTGGGTGCACCCGTTCAGCCCACCGACCCTGGAGTCCCTGTGCCCACCCCCCGCCTGACCGTCGTCGGCACCGGCTACCTCGGAGCGACCCACGCCGTCTGCATGGCCGAGCTCGGCTTCGAGGTGCTCGGCCTGGACGTGGACCGGAGCAAGGTCGATCGCCTGAGCTCCGGTGACGTCCCGTTCTTCGAGCCTGGTCTGCCTGAGCTGCTGCGCAAGAACCTCGACAGCGGCCGGCTGCGCTTCACGGGTTCGTACGAGGAGGCCGGAGGCTTCGGCGACGTGCACTTCCTGTGCGTCGGCACCCCTCAGCTGGCCGGCGAGATGGCGGCCGACGTCAGCCACGTCAACGCCGCCTTCGAGGCCCTGCTGCCGCACCTTCGCGCCGACGCGCTGATCGTCGGCAAGTCGACCGTCCCGATCGGCACCGCCGAGCGGCTGACGACACAGCTTCGCGCGGCGCAAGCAGCCGGCACCGCCGCCGCGGGCGTGGAGCTGGCCTGGAACCCCGAGTTCCTGCGCGAGGGCTTCGCCGTCGAGGACACCCTCTCGCCGGACCGGTTGGTGTTCGGCGTCGCCTCCGGCCGCGCCGAGGCGGTGCTCCGCGCAGCGTTCGCGCCCGTCATCGACGTGCCCACCCCTGTGGTGGTCACCGACCTAGCGACCGCGCAGCTGGTCAAGGTCGCCGCCAACGCCTTCCTCGCCACCAAGATCTCCTTCATCAACGCCATGGCGGAGGTGTGCGAGGTCACCGGCGCGGACGTCACGCAGCTGAGCCGGGCGCTTTCGCACGACTCACGGATCGGCGGCCGGTTCCTGCATGCCGGCCTCGGCTTCGGCGGCGGCTGCCTGCCCAAGGACATCCGCGCGTTCATGGCCCGTGCGGGAGAGCTGGGCGTCGACCAGGCGCTGACGTTCCTGCGCGAGGTCGACGCGATCAACCTGCGCCGCCGGGGGCGGATGGTCGAGATCGCCCGTGAGGTCGCGGGTGGCAGCTTCGGTGGGATGCGCATCGCCGTTCTGGGGGCCGCGTTCAAGCCCGACAGCGACGACGTGCGAGACAGCCCTGCGCTGGACGTGGCCGCGACGATGCAGCGCCAGGGCGCAGCGGTATGTGTGTACGACCCGCAGGCGATGGACAACGCGCGGGTCAAACACCCCGAACTGGGCTATCGCGAGTCCGCCGTGGCCGCGGCCCGCGGTGCCGACCTCGTCCTGCACCTGACCGAGTGGACCGAATTTCGTCAGATGGACCCCGCGGTGCTCTCTGGCGTCGTCGCCGGCCGGCACATCGTGGATGGCCGCAACGCCCTGGACCCCGCCCGCTGGCGCGACGCCGGCTGGACCTACCGGGCGCTCGGCCGTCCCTAGTCCCCCTGATCCACCTGCACGCGGACCCGCCAAGCACCCAGGAAGAGAGCCATGCCCGATCTGACCCACCGTCCCACCCGCTACCTCACCGCCGTGGTCGTCGCTGCGGTGCTCGCCGGGACGGCGGTGACCACGCTGCAGGTGCGGCTCGGTCCTGACCCGCGGCTGGCGGCCGCTCAGGAGCAGAACGCCGAGATGCGCCGGGAGGTCGAGCGCCTGCGTGCCCAGCCGGTCGAACGCGACACCCGGCCGGTGCGCAGGGCAACCGTGCCGGTGGCCTTCCACGCTCCGGCCAAGACCGTCGTGGCCAAGGCCGTGACGGCCAGGGCCACGACGGTCTTACCTTCGGCCGGCGCCGCCGACTGCGCCCGGTACCCCGACCAGGAGTCCGCGCAGCGGGTCTTCGTCGCCAACCCGCTCGCGCTCGCCACGATGGACGGCAACCACAACGGCAAGGCGTGCGAGCAGCTCAAGAGCGCGGCAGCGGCCCGCACCGGCACACCGCCCCGCCCCGAGCCCGTCAGCCCCACCGCGCAGCCGGCCCCGCCGGCAGGTCCCGTCCTGCCGACGGCCCCCAGCAAGGCCGACATCCTCGCAAGCGGCATGCACTTCGGGATGTCCACCGGGACGACGGAGGAGTTCAGCACCCTGGAGGCCAGCCTGCAGCGGCAGGCCGACATGACCGGCTACTTCACCGGCTTCGACACCGGCTTCGACCGGGACCGCGTCGTCGCCGCCTGGACGGCAGGTCAGATCCCCGTGATGACGTGGGAGTCACGACCGCTCGAGACCGCCGGTGACACCACCGACTATTCCCTGCAGCGCATCGCCGGGGGCGCCTTCGACGACTACCTGACGACCTACGCCCGGGGCATTGCCGCCCTCGGACTGCCGATGATCATCCGTTTCGACCAGGAGATGAACGGCAACTGGTACCGGTGGGGGGAGTTCGAGAACCCGCTGCTGCGCAAGGGCGACTACGTCGCTGCCTGGCGGCACGTGCACGACATCTTCCAGGCAGCGGGCGCGAACTCCTCGGTGATGTGGCTGTGGTCGCCGAACCGCGTCGACAACATCGGGCGCTTCCCGGGCATCGCCGACTACTACCCCGGGGCCGACTACGTCGACGAGGTCGGGATGACCGGCTACCTGAGGCCTGAGGACAAGCCTCCACTGACGTTCACCGGCACCTACGACAAGACACTTGCCGAGCTGCGCCGGGTCGCGCCGGGCATGCCGCTGCTGCTGTCCGAGGTCGGGGCCACCGAGGACGGTGGCCACAAGGCGGCGTGGCTCGCGGCGTTCTTCCCCGGGCTGCTGGCAAACCCTGACGTCGCCGGCTTCGTCTGGTTCGACTACGCGGCCACCAACAACGGGCACACGAACGACTGGCGCATCGACTCGACACCGTCGTCGTTCGCGGCCTTCGCCCAGGGCCTCACCGCCAGCGGCTACGGCCTGGACGTCGGCAAGCGGCTGACGCTGCGCCCACGTGCCACCAGCCCGCTCGTCACGCCGGGGGCCGGCGGCGCTCCCGACCGCTCCCCGCCGCGGGTGACCTCAACGCCGGCCGGGCCACAGCCCCGAGCTGCCCGATGACGACGACGTCCACCACTCCGCTCCAGGTCGACCGGCGCAAGCCGCTGGTCGGCCGACAGCGGGTCATCGCGGCCACCGCACTCCCCTCGCCGCCCAACGACACCGAGAAGTACTGGTACATGGGCCGACAGCACCGGTGGCTGCTGCTCGCCCAGGCCACAGCGCTCACACTGGTCGTGGTCAGCACGACCCGCTTCGCGCTGTCGCGCCCGTGGCTGCTGCTGTTCCTGCCACTGGTCGCGCTGTACGTCGTGTCGGCGGTGGTGTCGCTGCTGAGCAGCAGCCGAGGCAAGCGCACCAGCCTTGACGACCACGAGACCCGCACGTTCTTCTACCGGCCGGAGACCTGGCCCAGCGTCGACGTCTTCCTGCCGACAGCGGGTGAGCCGCTGGACGTGCTGGCCAACACCTACCGGCATGTCGCGGCGATGCGCTGGAACGGGCGGATCATCGCGCACGTCCTGGACGACGGCGACCGCCCCGAGGTCCGCAAGCTGGCTGAGGCGCACGGCTTCAGCTACCACGTACGCCCGGACCGCGGTCACCTCAAGAAGGCCGGCAACCTCAAGTACGGGTATGACCACAGCGACGGCGACCTGATCGCGATCTTCGACGCCGACTTCGTGCCGCGGCCGGACTACCTGCGCGAGCTGGTCCCGTACTTCACCGACGAGGCGACCGGCATCGTGCAGTCACCGCAGTTCTTCGACGCGCTCAAGGGGATGGGCTGGCTGCAGCGCACCGCCGGCGCGACGCAGGAGCTCTTCTACCGCTGGATCCAGCCGTCCCGCGACCGGTCCGGCGCCGCGATCTGCGTGGGCACCTGTGCGATCTACCGGCGAAAGGCGCTCGAGGCCGCCGGCGGCTTCGCCCAGATCGGTCACTCAGAGGACGTCCACACCGGTGTGAAGCTGATGAAGGCCGGCTACGGCTTGCGCTACGTGCCGATTCTGGTCTCCAAGGGCCTGTGCCCCGACACGCTGCTGGGCTTCCTCAACCAGCAGTACCGCTGGTGCACCGGCTCGATGTCACTGCTCGCCGACCGGAGCTTCCACGCGAACCGCATCTTCAGCGTCCGGCAGCGGCTGAGCTTCTGGTCCGGCTTCCTCTACTACATCAGCACCGCCGTCAACATCTTCGCTGCCCCGCTGCCCGGACTGGTCATGCTGTGGGTCTTCCCGCAGTACATCTCGCCACACAACACCGCCTGGCTGCTGGGCGCCGTCCTGCTGTGGTACTTCGTGCTGCCGACCGTCATGCACGGACATTGGCGCCTGGACGTGCTGCGCGTGCAGCAGCTGTACTCCTTCGCCCACGCGATCGCGATCATGCACGTCCTGACCGGTCGTACGAAGGAGTGGGTGGCCACCGGGAGCGCCAACACCCGCACGACGCCGCTGGCCGTCACGATCACCCGCGTCATGCGGGCGACGACCGCGGTCACCCAGACGGCCGTCTGGTCCGGCCTGGTCGTGGCCACGCTGGCGTACGGCATCGGTCACACCTGGGCGATGCTCGGCTTCGCCCTGCTGTCGGCGTACGTCCAGATCCCGCTGCTGTTCCTGCGCAGCACGCCGCGCGACCGCCGGCGCTCCGGGCGGGGCCGGACGCTCCAGCCCGCGGCGGGCCCGACGCCCCCGAGGACCACCACGCCCGATCGATGACCACCCCGACACCGCCCCTGCGGTGCCGGCCGCTATGACCAAGGAGCTGCCATGTCCACCCTCCGCGCAACGGCCCGATACACCCGCACCCGGCGCGTTCTCGCGCTCGCCGCGCTACTGCCGGCACTTGCCGGTGCCGCCCTGGCCGGTACGTCCGGCGCGGCCTTCGCGGCCTCGGAGCCACCGACCACCGATGCGAAGAACACCGCCCTGGTGCAGCAGGTCTACGCCGACCTGCTGCACCGCGCGCCCGACCCCTCCGCGGCCGGCTGGGTGCACAGCCTCGACATCGGGGCCCCGCGCGCCGACGTCGCCAACGCGATCACCGCCAGCCAGGAGTACCGCGGACTGCTCGTGGACGCCGGCTACAACGCCTACCTGCACCGCTCTCCTGAACCGCTCGGGCTCGCCGGCTGGGTCGAGGCCCTGAGCCGGGGCATCACGATCGAGGAGCTGCAGGCTTCAATCCTGGGCTCGCCCGAGGCGTACGCCACGGCCGGAGGCAGCGATTCGCTGTGGGTGACCAGCCTGTACCAGGGCGTTCTCGGTCGCTCGCCCGGTGCGCCCGAGACAGCCGCCTGGGTCGCCGTGCTGAGCCGGGGCGGCGGCCGCACCGGAGTCGCCAAGGGCTTCGTCTCGAGCACCGAGCACCTCAACACCGTCGTGGAGGGCTACTACGCCGGGTACCTGCGCCGCAGCGCCGACACTGGCGGCCGCGACGGTTGGGTCGAGGCCCTCTCTGGCGGAGATCGCCAGGAGACGATCATTGCCAGCTTCATCTCCAGCGAGGAGTACTACGGCCTGGCGCAGCTGCCCCATTGAGCCGCGGCTCCTAGAGCGCCGGGAAGAACAGCGCGACCTCACGGGCCGCGCTCTCGACGGAGTCCGAGCCGTGCACGAGGTTCTCGCCGATCTCGAGTGCGTAGTCGCCTCGGATGGAGCCGGGGGTGGCCTCGATCGGGTTGGTGACGCCCATCATCCGGCGGGTGCCGGCGACGGCGTTCGGTCCCTGGACGACCAGCGCCACGAGCGGACCACCGGTGATGAACTCGACGAGCTCTCCGAAGAACGGCCGTTCGCGGTGCTCGCCGTAGTGCTCCTCGGCGGTCGCACGGGCCAGCGTCCGCAGCTCCATCGCGACCAGGACCAGGCCCTTGCTCTCGAGGCGGCTGATGACCTCGCCGGCGAGGCCGCGGCGGACGCCGTCGGGCTTGACGAGGACGAGGGTGCGCTCGGTGGCCACGGTGCTGGTCTCCAGTGCTGGTCGCGGGTCGGGGATACCGACGCTACCGGGGCCGGCCGCGCTCAGTGCCGACGCAGCAACGTGCGGGCCTCCCCCGCGGTGACCACCGAACCGGTCACCAGCACCCCGGCACCCAGGTGCACGCCGTCCTCCTCCCCGCGTCGCACTGCCGTGTCGATGGCGTCGTCGAGGGCGTCCTCGACGTCGACCCGGTCCTCGCCGAATACGTCGACAGCCAGTTCGCGGAGCTCGTCGACGGGCAGCGCCCGGGGCGAGGAGTTGGTGGTCACCACGATCGAGGTCACCGCCGGCTCGAGCACCTCGAGCATCGCCCGGACGTCCTTGTCGGCCAGGCAGGCGACGACCGCGACGAGCGAGGTGAAGGAGAACGCGTCGGTGAGCGCCACGACGGTGGCGGCCATCCCGGCCGGGTTGTGCGCCGCGTCGACCAGCACGGTCGGGCTGGTACGTAGGACCTCCAGGCGCCCCGGGCTGTTGGCCTGCGCGAAGCCCTCGCGCACCGCGTCGGCGGACAGGCCGCCGGATCCGCCGAGGAAGGCCTCCACGGCCGCCAGCGCGGCAGCCGCGTTGGCGGCCTGGTGCGGCCCGTGCAGCGGGAGGAACACGTCGTCGTACGTGCCCGAGAGCCCCTGCAGGGTGATCAGCTGCCCGCCCACCGCCGTGCGGCGGTCGAGCACCCCGAACTCCAGGCCCTCGCGTGCGACGGTCGCCCCCATCTCAACGGCCCGGCGCAGCAGCACCTCGGCGGCTTCGGGCAGCTGCGCGGCCATCACCACGGTCGCCCCGGGGTGGATGATCCCGGCCTTCTCGGCGGCGATCTCGGCGATCGTCGTGCCGAGCAGTGGCACGTGGTCCAGGCCGACCGGCAGCACGACGGCCGTGGCGGCCTGCGCAACGTTGGTCGCATCCCAGGTGCCGCCGAGGCCGACCTCGAGCACCGCGACGTCGACCGGCGCGTCGGCGAAGGCAGCGAAGGCCATCGCGGTGAGTACCTCGAAGAACGTCATCGGCACCGGCATCCGGCTGTCGACGAGCTCCACCAGCGGTAGCACCTCGTCGAAGACCTCGGCGAAGCGCTCCTCGGTCAGCGGCTCGCCGTCGATGCTGATCCGCTCGGTCGGGCTGTGCAGGTGCGGGCTGGTGTAGCGGCCCGGGCGAAGCCCGAACGAACGCAGCAGCGCGTCGACCATCCGCGCGGTGCTGGTCTTGCCGTTCGTACCGGTCAGGTGGATCGACGGGTAGGCGCGCTGCGGGTTGCCGAGCAGGTCGACCAGCAGCGTGATCCGCTCGAGGTCGGGCACCATCCGGTCCTCGCTGGGGTAGCGCTCGGCGAGCGCGGCCATCACCCGCTGCAGGCTCACTCGCCCACCGGCACCGGTGCGAGCTCGACCTCGACGCGCGGCTCACCGGCCTCGTACTGCACCCGCCCGGCAACAGCGGCATTGCGTACGTCGACCTCGACGGCGCGCAGCTGCTCGAGGTCGCCGGGCGGCCGAACGACCTGCAGGTGGGTCACGGCGGCACGCATCGACAGCTTCGCGGTGCTCTTGGCCTTGCGGACCTCGGCGAGCACCGCGGCCGCGAGGGGTAGCACGGTGGCGTCGGCGCCGGCGCCGGCCGCCCGGACTTCGCCCACGGTGGGCCAGTCCTGCCGGTGCACCGAGTCCTCGTGCCACCACGACCAGACCTCCTCGGTGGCGAACGGCAGCACCGGGGCGAACAGCCGCAGCAGCACGTCCAGGGCGAAGCGCAGCGTGCGGGCAGCTGACTCGGCAGCCGGACCCTCGCTGTATGCCCGGCCCTTCACCAGCTCGATGTAGTCGTCGCAGAACGTCCAGAAGAACGTCTCGGTCCGTTCGAGCGCGCGGGCGTAGTCGTAGCCCTCGAAGGCGGCTGTCGCGTCTTCGACGACCTCGGCGAGGCGGGCCAGCAGGGCGCGGTCCAGCGGCTCGGTCGCCGGCCCCGGGTCAGCCGCCGGGAAGGCGAGCGCGAACTTGCTGGCGTTGAGCAGCTTGACGGCCAGGCGCCGGCCGTTCTTCATCTGCCCGATGTCGACGGCGGTGTCGGTGCCCGGTCGGCCGCTGCAGGCCCAGTAGCGGACGCCGTCGGAGCCGTACTGCTCCAGCAGCGGCAGCGGGGTGACGACGTTGCCCTTGCTCTTGCTCATTTTCTTGCGGTCAGGGTCGAGGACCCAGCCGTTGATCGAGGCGCTGCGCCACGGCAGCTCGCCGTGCTCCAGGTGCGCCCGGACCACCGTCGCGAACAGCCAGGTACGGATGATCTCCGGGCCCTGCGGCCGCAGGTCCATCGGGAAGACCCGGGAGAACAGGTCGGGGTCGTCTTCCCACCGCCCGGCGATCTGCGGGGTCAGGCTCGACGTGGCCCAGGTGTCCATGACGTCGGGGTCGCCGACGAAGCCGCCGGGCGCCCCGCGCTGGTCCTCGGTGAAACCGGGCGGGGCGTCGCTGCTCGGGTCGACCGGCAGGATCGCCTCGGCGGGCACCAGCGGGTCGTCGTACACCGGCTCGCCGTGGGCATCCAGCGGGTACCAGAGCGGGATCGGCACCCCGAAGAACCGCTGTCGACTGATGAGCCAGTCGCCGTTCAGGCCGGCTACCCAGTTGTCGTACCGCGCCTGCATGTGGCCCGGGTGCCAGGTCAGCTCTTTGCCGCGGGCCAGTAGCTCGGCGCGCCGGGTCTCGTCGCGGCCGCCGTTGCGGACGTACCACTGCCGGCTGGTGACGACCTCGAGCGGGCGTTCGCCCTTCTCGAAGAACTTCACCTGGTGGGTGATCGGCCGCGGCTCGCCGACCAGGTCGCCGGACTCCGCGAGCAGCTCGACGAGGCGGCGCTGAGCCTGCTTCACGGTCTTACCGGCGAGCTCTTCGTACGGCGCACCGACACCAGGTGGCGGCGTCGGCAGCAGCCGGCCGTCCCGGCCGAGGACGTTGCGTACCGGCAGATCGAGCTCACGCCACCAGATCACGTCGGTCGTGTCGCCGAAGGTGCAGATCATCGCGATGCCGGACCCCTTGTCGGGGTCGGCGAGCGGGTGGGCGCGCACCGGCACCTGCACCCCGAACAGGGGTGTGTGGACGGTCGTGCCGAACAGCGGCTGGTACCGCTCGTCGTCGGGGTGCGCGACCAGCGCGACGCAGGCCGGCAGCAGCTCCGGCCGGGTGGTCTCGATGTAGACCGGCTCGCCGTCGGCCCGCCCGAACCGGATCCGGTGGTAGGCGCCGGGCTGCTCGCGGTCCTCGAGCTCAGCCTGCGCCACCGCTGTCCGGAAGTCGATGTCCCACAGGGTGGGCGCCTCGCTGGCGTACGCCTCGCCGCGGGTCAGGTTGCGCAGGAACGCCCGCTGGCTGGCGCGCTGGCTGACCGGCCCGATCGTGGTGTAGGTCTGCGCCCAGTCCACCGACAGCCCGAGCGTGCGCCAGAGCTGCTCGAAGACCTTCTCGTCCTCGGCGGTCAGCCGCAGGCAGAGCTCCACGAAGCCGCGCCGCGAGATGCTCACCGGCTCCTTCGGCGGGGTGTCGGGCGGGCTGAACGACAGGTCGTACGGCAGCGACGGGTCGCATCGCACGCCGTAGTAGTTCTGCACCCTTCGTTCGGTCGGCAAGCCGTTGTCGTCCCAGCCCATCGGGTAGAACAGCACTTTGCCGAGCATCCGGCGGTAGCGGGCGATGCTGTCAGTCTGCGCGTAGCCGAACGCCGAGCCCATGTGCAGCGAGCCGCTGACCGTCGGCGGCGGCGTGTCGATGGCATACACGTCCGCGCGCTGGGCGGTGCGGTCGAACGCGTACGTCCCCTGGGCGGACCAGACGGCATCCCACTTGCTCTCGAGGCCGTCGAGCGTGGGGCGGTCCGGGATGCTCATGCCCCGAGTCTAGAGAGCAGGACGCAGCTGCCCGGCCGGGTTGCTGGTCTGCCACGGCAGAGTGGGCACGATGTCGGACGGTGCCTGACGGCCGCCTCGGTACTGTCGCCGCCCGTGACCGCTGCTGCCCCCGGCCCCGTCGACCTCGATCTCGACCGCACCTGGACGTACGGCCCGGATGTCCAGCATGGCGGCCACCTGCTCGAGCAGGTGGTGACGGCGGCCATCGGCGCCGTCGACCACCCGCACCCGCTTGCCGTGAGCGCCCACTTCCTGGCCGCGCCCCGGCTGGGGGCCGCCGCTGTCGAGCGCGAGGTGCTTCGCGCAGGGCGCTCGGTCAGCACGGTGCGCGGCCGCCTCGTGCAGGACGGCCGGACCTGTCTGGACGCCGTCGTCACCGCGGGCCGGCTCGGCGAGCCTTCAGCCCCCCTGTACGCGGTCGGCGAGCCGCCGGTCCTGCCGCCGGTCGAGGCATGCCTGCGCAACAGCGCCCCTGCCGGCGAGCGCCGCAACGGCATCACCGAGCAGCTGGACCTGCGGCTCGACCCGTCGGCGGCCGGCTGGCTGTCCGCCCCCTCGGGCGTTGCGGAGGTGCGCGGCTGGGTCCGGTACGCCTCCGGCCGGCCGGTCGACCCGGTTGCCCTGGTGTGTCTCGCGGACGCGCTGCCTCCGGTGACCTTCGCGCTGGGGCTGACGGGCTGGGTGCCGACCGTGGAGCTGACGGTCCACGTACGGGCGCTGCCGGCCCCGGGCTGGCTGCGGGTGGTGCAGCGGGCGACGCTGATCGCGGACGGTTGGCTGGACGAGAGCTGCCAGATCTGGGACGCCTGCGACCGGCTCGTCGCCCAGGCCGTCCAACTGGCCGGCTACCGCCCGACCTGACCCGGCTCCACCGTCGCAGGTGGGCCGGCGGCCGTGGTGGTGGCCGGGGCGTGCGCGCGAGCCGGGGCGTGGCCGGGCAGTCGCTTCCTGTCGCATCTTGCCGCACCTGGGCGGCACGTTCCGACAAGGCGGAATCAGCTGGCAGTGCGGTCAGGCGGTCTTGTCGCGCCGCTCACGGGACCGCGCGGGGGCGGCGGTATCGCGCGGGACCAGGGTCGGGTTGACGTGCTCCAGGACGACCTCGCGGGTGATCACCACGGTGGCGACGTCGCCGCGACTCGGGATGTCGTACATCACCGACTGCAGCACCTCCTCCAGGATGGCCCGTAGGCCACGCGCCCCGGTGCCGCGCAGGATCGCCTGGTCGGCAATCGAGTGCAGCGCCTCCGGCGTGAACTCCAGCTCGACCCCATCCAGCTCGAACAGCCGCCGGTACTGGCGCACGAGCGCATTCTTCGGCTCGGTGAGGATCGCGATCAGCGCCTCACGGTCGAGGTTGTGCACGCTGGTGAGCACCGGCAGCCTGCCGATGAACTCCGGGATCATGCCGTACTTGAGCAGGTCCTCCGGCATCACGTCGCCGAACACGTCGTTCCCGTCGACCTCGTGCTTGCTGTGCAGGACGGCGCCGAAGCCGACCGCCTTCTTGCCGATCCGCTGCTCGATGACCTTGTCCAGCCCGGCGAACGCGCCGCCGACGATGAACAGCACGTTGGTCGTGTCGATCTGGATGAACTCCTGGTGCGGGTGCTTACGGCCGCCCTGTGGCGGCACCGACGCCGTGGTGCCCTCGAGGATCTTCAGCAGCGCCTGCTGGACACCTTCGCCGGACACGTCCCGGGTGATCGAAGGGTTCTCCGACTTTCGGGCGATCTTGTCGACCTCGTCGATGTAGATGATCCCGGTCTCGGCCTTCTTGACGTCGTAGTCAGCGGCCTGGATCAGCTTGAGCAGGATGTTCTCGACGTCCTCGCCGACGTAGCCCGCCTCGGTCAGCGCAGTGGCGTCGGCAATGGCGAAGGGGACGTTGAGCATCTTCGCGAGCGTCTGCGCGAGCAGCGTCTTGCCGCAGCCGGTCGGGCCGAGCAGCAGGATGTTGCTCTTCTGCAGCTCGACGGGGTCACCCTTGTGGCCGTCG
>JBKJQN010000110.1:0-12792 GCA_046593925.1 Mycobacteriales bacterium | reverse complement strand
CCCCGTTGACCCCAGCCGAGCGCGTCCAACTCGCCGAAACGCAACGTGAGGTCCGCGAGCTGCGGATGGAGAACGAGTTCCTAAAAAAAGCCGCGGCGTACTTCGCCCGGGATCCCCGGTAACGGAGCTGTACGAGTTCATGGACTCGTTCCGGCTCAGTGACGCGAAGTGCGCCCACCCGGTGAAGGCTAAGTACCGCTACCCGGTTAAAAAGATGTGTTCGTGGCTGGGCGTGTCGTCGTCGGGGTTCTTCGACTGGCGGGGCCGGCCGGCGTCGGCGACCGCCCATCGCCGCGTCGACCTCACCGACAAGATCGTTGTGATCTTCGAGGCGTCGGACGGCACATACGGCTACCGGCGGGTCCACGCCCAGCTCGCCCGACAGGGCCAGGTGTGCGGTCCTGAGCTGGTCCGCAGCCTGATGGGGGCGCGTGGCCTGGTGTCCTGCCAGCCGCGGCCCCGGGTGAACCTGACCAAGGGCGACGGCCGCGAGCACCACATCCCGGACCTGCTCGAGCAGGACTTCACCGCCCCCGCACCCGGCCTCACCATGATCGGCGACATCACGTACGTCCCGACATGGGAGGGCTGGCTGTACCTGGCGACCGTCATCGACGTGCACACCCGGATGGTCATCGGCTACGCGATGGACGACAACTACCGCACCACGCTGATCAGCGCCGCGTTGCGCAACGCCACAACCAACCAGCAGATCGGGACCGGCGCGGTCTTCCACTCCGATCGCGGAAGCAACGGTAGGTTCAACCAGTCGTCGCAACACCGGCTGTTTGTTGTAACCGTAGTTGCTCGTCGAGTGATTCGGCGGGGGTCGTCCAGTCGAGGACTTTCCTGGGTCGACTGTTGAGGGCTGCTTGGACCGCGGCGAGGTCCTGCGCGGTCCAGCGGGACAGGTCTGTGCCCTTCGGGAAGTACTGCCGTAGCAGCCCGTTGGTGTTCTCGTTCGTGGGTCGTTGCCAGGGTGAGTGGGGGTCGGCGAAGTAGACAGCGATCCCGGTGTCGATCTTGAACTGGGCGTGTTGGGCGAGTTCCTTGCCGCGGTCCCAGGTCAGCGAGCGCAGGAGCTCCTGAGGCATCGTGGTCATCGTTGTGATCAGCGCGTCCTTCATGGCCACGGCTCCGTGGCCCGCCAAGGGCGGGCCGTTGTTGGTCCTGGCCGCGCCGTGGCCGTCCAGGCGTGGCAGGTGGACGAGCATCGTGTAGCGGCTGGTGCGTTCCACCAGCGTCCCGATCGCGGAGCTTTCCAGCCCGATGATCAGGTCACCTTCCCAGTGGCCAGGGACGGCCCGGTCGGTGACCTCGGCGGGACGTTCGCTCAGCACGACATCGGCTGTGACGTGCTCGACGGCCTTGTTGCGTGACCGGGCGCGTGGCACCCGCAGGGCCCGTCCGGTGCGCAGGCACGCGACCAGTTCACGCTTGAGCGCTCCCCGCCCTGGATGTAGAGCGCCTGGTAGATCGCCTCGTGGCTGATTCGCATGGCGTCATCGTCGGGGAACTCGACGACCAGGCGTTGGGCGATCTGCTCCGGGCTCCACGCCGTCGCCCAACACCTGTCCTCCCGTCGCGGCTTGTTGCGACCCTTCCAGGTCGTAGCGGGCCCAGGCGCGACCGTCCCGTCGGGACGCTGGAGCTCACCGGCAAGGCGCTGCTGCACGTACTGGCGCAGCCGCTGGTTCGTGACGAGCTTGGCCGGCCTGGGGCGCTTGGCTGCCGTCTCGGCCTTCCACTGCGCCACCGACGCCCGGTACTCCATCTTGCCGCCGCGGGTGGCGGCGTTGCGGCGTAGCTCGCGGGAGATCGTTGAGGGGTCGCGCTTCAGCTCCCGCGCGATCTCGCGGACTCCCATGCCGCGGGCCCGGCACACCGCAATGTCCTCCCGCTCAAGCAGCGACAGGTAACGGCCGGTTGGCTCGGCCAAGGACAACGGTGACATGCCGCCACCGTGCCGGAACCACCGCGTCCCGACCGGCGGCGACACGCCGACGGCCACCGCCGCTACCTCGCTGGTCATGCCTTCGCTGATACGGCGCCAGAACTCCCGCTCCACCTGCCGCGCCGGATAAGGCCGACCGGGTGACCTCATCGCCGGACGGATCCCTCGATCCGCTGCCTGCTGACGTCTCGCCACACCACACCCCCGAGATCACCAGGTGTTGCGACGACCGGTTGAATCCGCCAACTACACGTCCGCTGAGTTCGCCGCGACCGTCGCCGAGCTCGGGATGCGTCAGTCGATGGGCCGTACCGGTATCTGCTACGACAATGCGATGGCCGAATCCTTCTTCGCGGCCTTGAAAAACGAGCGGGTTAACCGGACCGTCTATCCGACCCGGAGACACGCCCGGGCAGACATCACCCGTTACATCGAGTTTTGGTACAATCCGAAGCGCCTGCACTCAGGCCTCGGCTACAAAACCCCGAAAGAAGCCCTCGATGACTGGACAAACAGGAGGGCGGCAGCATAGGATAAGCCAATCATCGCGGTCCGAATTTCGCGGGACAGATCAGCCTGCACCACCTGCCGATGCGGCAACGACACCGCCATCGGCGTCAACTCGCTGCGCTGCGTCGCCGTCAACGACAAGGCCGGGGCAGTCATAACGGCTCTACGACCTGCGACGCGCGTCGTTCGGTTCTGGCGGAGGAAATTCGATCACCCCGCGCCGCAGGTCCTCCCACGCGCGTAGCGCGCTGGGGCGGTCACCAGCCGACCAGGACACTGTCCAGTCCGTGACGGCATGGCGCAGGGCGCCCGCGCGGCTGCCGTGGGACCGCATGTGGATCATGCGGCTTGCTCACGAGTCAGGAAGGCAACGCCGGCCGATCAGCCCCTTGACCGGCACTGCTCGGGACCATGCGCTTGTCGCCTGACAGTGAGCTCCTGGCGCGAGCCGGCCTTGGCTGTCGGCATGCCGACGCCCAGCGCGACGCGAATCAAGCGGGCATGGCGAGCGGTCAGGCACTGTCGGAAGGCGCCGGTCCGGGAGGCCGCGATCGCTTCGGGGCGGCTTGTTCGAGGCCGGTGGGCGGGCGGCAGCAGCTCGGCCAGCCCGCAACGTCCACCAGCGGGATCTCCGCGTGCTGTCGTCGCGGACCGGGGCGGCTCCTGATCGGCACAGCAAAGGGCGCCACCGACGTCGACGCCAGCCTGCACCGCGTCGAACGTCCGACGGACGTCGTGGCCGCCCGCAGCCTCGCCGCCTGGTGAGGTTCGATGGCGCGGTGACCGTGCTGCAGCGTCCGCACCAGGTCCGGACCCCGCTGCTGGCGATGACTCTGTGCCTGGTCTGGAGCTCCGCGTTTGTGTTCGTCAAGTTGGCGCTGCGGGATGCGTCGGCACCGGACTTCGCTGGGTTGCGGGCGCTGGCTGCTGTACCGGCGATGCTTGTGGCCCTAGTGCTGCGGGACCGGGCAGGGCTGCTGGCCGCCCTGCGGGACCGGCGGGTGCACCTACTCGGGCTGGCCCTCGCCGGCGTCAACGTCGCCGGGTTCCTGTGGCTGCAGACGGAGGGCTTCCGCTTCGCCGGCATCGGCTTCGGCGCCGTCCTCATCTATGCCCAGCCACTGCTCGTCGCCGGTCTGGCGGGGCTTCTGCTGGGCGAGCGGCTGCGGCCACGGCAGGTCCTGGGTCTGGTCACAGGCTGGGTCGGGGTCGGGCTCACCGTCCTGGGCGCCTTGACCAGCCCCGGGGCGGTCACCGACGTCGGACGGGCGGTGCTGCTCTTCCTGGGGGCGGCGGTCTGCTTCGCGCTGGGCACCGTCCTGGTCAAGGCCGTGACGTCCCACCCGGAGGCCGTGCCGTTGCCGCCGGCCCTGCTCATGGCGTTCTGCTACGGCTCGGTGCCCCTGTTGGTGCTGGGGTGGGGCGACGGCAACCCGGTCCGCTGGACCCCCCTGTTGGCGGTCTGCGTCGTCTACACGGGCGCTGTCAGCCTCGCCGGGGGCTACCTCCTGCAGTTCGCGCTGCTCGAGCGCGGAGACGCAGGGGTGGTGAGCAGCTACATCTTCGCGGTCCCGGTGCTCACCGCAGGATACGGCGTCGTTCTGCTCGGCGAGCCGCTGTCCGCTGGCCTTGTGGCTGGAGCAGCCACGGTGGCAGTGGGCATCCTGCTCGTCACCTACCCAGCCCGCCCGCAGGTCCTCGCGGAGCCGGTCTAGACAGCGGGCCAGCTCTGGGGGTCTGGCGCCCCCACCTCACCCTCGCCGCGACACGCGGCCGGGAAGCCGGACCTCCTGGCGTTGCGACACCTGACGATCTGATGCAGGCACGCCGCCACGACAACGGCACCGCAACGTCGACGATCACCGCGAGGCACCGCGTCCAGTCGGCAGGCCATTGCCGCTGGAGCTCGTCTGCGGGACTCCGCCGCGCCCCCCCGAAGAAGCATCCGCTCCTGCCGCAAGGCGCGCGCCTCCGGGTACTCGCCGTCCATGCCCTGGTTGGGCGCGCGGCGCCCCACACGCTGCACATCGGCCACAGAACCCCGAGGGCCAACAGGGAAGTTGCTACCGAATTACGACCCGGGGTAGCATTGGTTCATGAAGCTCAGCGTCAGTTTGCGCGACGAAGACGTGGCACTGCTCGACGAGTACGCCCGCGCCACAGGTTTGACGTCGCGGTCCGCCGCTGTGCAGCACGCGGTGCGCCTGCTGCGCCACCCCGACCTGGAACAGGATTATGAGGCCGCATGGGCGGACTGGGACAGCGCCGGCGAGCAGGGCCTGTGGGACGGCACCGCTGCCGACGGGCTCGCCGATGCTGCGCGGTGAGATCCGCCTGACCGATCTCGAGCCGGCCCGCGGCAGCGAGGCGGACAAGCGCCGGCCCGCGGTCATCGTCAGCAACGACCGGGCCAACGCCACCGCGGCTCGACTGGGCCGAGGCGTCCTCACGGTCGTGCCAGTCACCAGCAACACCGCCAGGGTGTTCCCGTTCCAGACCCTGCTCCCCGCCGCAGCGACCGGCCTGCGCGTGGACTTCAAGGCCCAGGCCGAGCAGGTCCGCTCGGTGACGGTCCAACGTCTCGGCCCAGTCGTCGCGCGCCTGCCGCCGCAGCTGATGACCGAGCTCGACGACGCCCTGCGGCTGCATCTGCAGCTCTGAGCGGCCGGGGAACCTGCACAGCGCGGGTCCTGCGGGACTCGTGCCCCCCACGTACCCGATCAGGCGTCTCGGCGGACCTCGGTGGACGACCGCGGAACGCAACACACCGCTGATCAGCAGCAATGGACTTCTAAGGACGCGCACGACCGGTCACCCACCACGTTCCCAAGCTGAGAACGCGAGTGCGATTCTCGTCGCCCGCTCTCTCGTTGTGCCTGCTCGCAGGCTGGTTTGCCGCCCTTAGTAGCCAACCTGAACAGCAGATGTGCCCGCCGCGTGCCCTAGTGGCGGGCACGCGCGGCTCGGGCGGGGTGCCGCAGACCGCTCTGTGCCAGTTGGTCGGGATTGGTCTGGGCTGGTTCAAGCGTTCCGCGGATCGTCCCTCACCATGCGCGGGCAATCACCCGTCGGTCCACAAGACTGGGATGGTCCCGCTGCGAGCCCGCCTGGGCAGCTCCCCGGGCCACTGAAAGTACGGAGGCCCACGGATGCTCAGCGCACGCGCTCATCGCTTGGGCCGGGCGTACGGCGACGCCTGCTCATGGCTCCCCTCTGTGTCAAGAGGGGGCTGGCAGCACGGCCCCAGGGTCGGCCATGGCAGGTCCGGGAACTGACTTGTCCGAAGGGCCGGCGTGGGGATGTGAGCCGGTCGCGCTGGACTGCGTAGCCGTACGTGGTTGTCCTCCCGGGCCCGTCATCGCGCGGACGGCGTCGCCGCCGACCGCGACGTCAAGGTTGCCCTCGAGCTGCACCCGCAGAACCTGGTCTTGAACGCCGCCGATGTCGTCCAGCTCATCGAGCGCACCGGAGCCACCCACCTCGGCGCGGAGCTCGACGTTTCCCACCTGTTCTGGAAGCAGATGGACCGGTGGCCGTCGTCCGCGCGCTGGGCACGCCAGTCCTGAAGGCCGCTGCCAAGGACCTCCGGGTCGACACCGAGCACGCGGCGCTCTGCGGCGTCATCCACAACCGCTTCCGGCGGCTGACCCCCGACGAGGACCGCGTCAACCTCGGTGGCGACGAGTGGGCCAACACCTGGCCCGAGGACTCCCTGGGACTTCGTCGCGCTCGGCGAGGGCACGACCTGGCGTTCTTGACGGAGTTCCTGGACCCCTGCATGTTGTCGACCCAGAGATGCCGGTCAACATCGAGCACGAGGACATCCCCTTGGCCGCATCGAGGGGCTGCAGGTCGCCGCCGACGTCCTGCGCCTCGCCGACGCCGCGCTGGAGCCGGACCTGGGCCGGGTCCCGGGGGCGGAGGGCCGTCCGGCGGGGACCGACCAGGTCAGCCCGAGGAGATGCGGGACTCGAAGGCGCGGACCTCGGGTAGGCCGACGAGGTCGGTGAACTCGTCGAAAGGGATGGCGTCGGCAAGCGCCGGCAGCGGCGTACCGCTCGCGCGCAGCTGCGACAGGTAGCGCTGCATCCCGGTCGTGGCGGAGAACAGCGTCGCGACCGGGAACAGCACGACGGCGAAGCCGAGCTCGACGAGCTCGACGAGCTGCAGCATCGGGGTGAAGCCACGCTCGACCCAGTTGAACAGCAGCGGCACGCCCGGGAACGCCTCGGCCACCTCGCGCACCTCGGCCTCGCTCTCCGGCGCCTCAATGAACAGCACGTCGGCGCCGGCTTCGCGGTAGGCGTCCGCCCGCGCGAGCGCGGCGTCCAGGCCGTCGACGGCCCGCGCGTCCGTGCGGGCGATGAGCACCAGGTCCGGGTCGGTGCGGGCCTCGACCGCTGCCTGCACCTTCTCGATCATCTCGTCGACCGGGACCACCTGCTTTCCGGTCATGTGGCCGCAGCGCTTGGGCGAGACCTGGTCCTCGAGCTGGACGGCGGCGACGCCCGCGCGCTCGAACTGCTGCACCGTTCGGGCGACGTTGACGGCGTTGCCGTAGCCGGTGTCGGCGTCGCTCAGCAGCGGGACGTCGACGGCCCGGGCCATCCGGGCGGCGTTGTCCACCATCTCGGCCATCGAGAGCAACCCGATGTCGGGCAGTCCCAGCAGGGACGCGGTGGCACCGAACCCCGTCATGTAGACCGCGTCGAAGCCGGCCTGCTCCACCAGGCGCGCGGACAGCGCGTCGTACGCGCCGGGGACCAGCAGCGGACCCGGGGCCTCAATCAGCGCGCGCAGCCGGCGGGCGGCGCCGTCTGCGGGGGACAGGAAGCTCCCCATCGGGGCACTCTCCTCATGTTGTGGTGCGTGCGATATGAGTCGTGCGGTCGTGGTGCGGGTCGTGCCGCGGCCCTCAGAGGGCCGCGCGCTCCTCGCGCTGGAAGTCCTCGAGCCCGACGAGCGCGTTGAAGTCACCGAGCGTCATGATTTCCTGCGGGCTGCCCGCGGAGTCACCGCGGGCGCGCAGATGCCTGAAGTACGACTGCACCGCCGTAGCCGCGCTGCGCAGCGCTCCGGTCGGATAGAGCACGATGTCAAATCCCAGCGCGCCGAGCTCTGCGGCGGGCGAGACCGGGGTCAGGCCGGACTCGGAGATGTTGACGACCAGGTGGCCCGGCACCTCGGCGCCGATCCGCTTCAGCTCGTCGAGCGAGTGTGGGGCGTCGACGAATACCGCGTCGACCCCCAGCTCGGCGTAGACCTGCGCCCGTCGGATCGCCTCGTCCAGGCCGAGCGGCGAGCGCGCATCGGTGCGCGCCACGAGGAACAGCTTCGGGCTGCGGCGCGCCGCGAGCGCGGCCCGCAGCTTGCGCACCATGACGTCGAGCGGCTCGACGGTCTTGCCGTCCAGGTGCCCGCAGCGCTTGGGCCAGGTCTGATCCTCCAGCTGCACCCCGGCTGCGCCTGCCGCCTCGAGGCGGCGCACCGTGTCGGCGACGTTGGTGACGTCGCCGTAGCCGGTGTCGGCGTCGACGAGGACCGGGTGCGGCAGCCGGTCCTTGACGGCGGTCAGGCAGTCCAGGACCTCGCGCAGCCCGGTCAGCCCGATGTCGGGCTTGCCGGACTGCCAGCCCGCGGTCGCGTACCCGCTGAGGTAGACCCCCTCGAAGCCGGCGGCGGCCGCGACGACAGCCTCGAGCGGAGTGCCGACCCCGGGCAGCACCAGCGGACCGTGGCCGGTGGCCAGGAGCGCCGCGAACCCGGGCAGGTCCTCGATCATCAGCACCTCCTGGCGCCGGACTTGGACGCCCGCGCACCGCGTGTCTACCCCTCTGTGCCCATGTATGCAAAGACTTCGAGAAGTTACCGAGGAGGGCTAGACGCGCCCGGCACACGTCTCTACGTTGCGTACAACTCAGGGGGTGAGCGCGTGGCGGCAGTGGACCGGGCGGAGGACGCCCTGCGCGACCTCATCCTGGGCGGCGAGCTCGCCCCTGGCGGACGCCTCGGGGAGGTCGAGCTCGCCGAGACCCTGGGCATGAGCCGCACGCCCGTCCGCGAGGCGCTTCGCCGGCTGTCGACCGAGGGGCTCGTGGAGGTGACCTCCAACAAGGGGGCCCGCGTCACGGCCTGGACCGACCGCGAGGTCGAGCAGACCTTCGTGCTGCGGGCCCACCTTGAGGGTCTGGCAGCCGCGGCGACCGCCCGGCTGGCGACGCCCGAGCAGGTGGAGGAGCTCGGAGCCCTCGCCCGGGCGATGGAGCCGGTCGCGCTTCCCCTGTGGTCTTGTGACCTCAACCGGCTGACCGAGCTCAACGCGGCGTTCCACGGGCTGCTGTTGTCGGTCGCGGGCAGCAGAACGTTGGCCGCCGCCCTGAGAGGGCTGGTTCATGCGTCGGTCCTGTCCCGCACCCAGCACTCGTTCGACGAAGCCGCGATGCGGCGCAGCGTCCAGCACCACCTCGAGATCGTCGCGGCCGTACGCGCCCGGGACCCCGAGTGGGCCGAGAGCGTCATGCACAGTCACCTGTTGTCGGCGCGGGCCTCGCTGCTCGGCCCGCGCATCGACGCCGCGTCGCCCCGCACACCGTCCCCCCTGCACGCAGCGAGCCCCTGAACCAAGAGAGCGAGGCACGATGAGCTACCGGCTGGGCGTGGACGTCGGAGGCACCTTCACCGACGTCCTCCTGATCGACGAGGACAGCGGCCGCACCTGGCGCGCCAAGACGGCCTCGACGCCGCAGGACCAGAGCATCGGCGTGCTGCGCGGCGTCCGGCAGGTGTGCGACCGGGCCGGGGTCGGCCTGGACGTCATCTCCGAGGTTCTGCACGGCACCACCGTCGCGACCAACGCGATCCTGGAGGGCAAGGGCGCGACGGTGGGCCTGGTGACCACCCGGGGCTTCCGCCAGGTGCTCCAGATTGCTCGCTCGTTCGTCCCGGGCGGTCTGGCCGGCTGGATCATCTGGCCCAAGCCCGAGCCGCTGGCCGACCTGGCCAACACGGTCGAGGCCCTCGAGCGGGTCTCCTCGACCGGGGAGGTGCTCACCGCGCTCGACGAGGCCGACATCACGGCGAAGCTCCAGCGCCTCGCCGACCGGGGGGTCGAGGCGCTCTGCATCTCGCTCATCAACTCCTTCGCCAACCCCGACCACGAGCGCCGGATCGCCGAGCTGGCGGCCGAGGTGCTGCCGGACATCCCGGTTTCGCTGTCCTCGAACGTGCTGCCAGAGCTGCGGGAGTACGAGCGCACCATCACCACGGTCGCGAACGGCTACGTGCAGCCACAGGTCGCCAGGTACGTCAGCAACCTGGCCACGCAGCTTGCCGCGAGCGGCGTGACCGGCACGCTGTCGATCCTGCGCAGCGACGGCGGCCTCGCCAGCGTCGAGGTCGCCGCGGCCAACCCGGTGTCGCTGCTGCTGTCCGGACCCGCCGGCGGCGTCACGGGAGCTGTGTGGGCGGCCGAGCAGGCCGGCTTCCGCGACTTCCTGACCTTCGACATGGGTGGGACGTCGACCGACGTCGCCCTTGTCCAGGGCCTGCAGCCACGGATCGGCCGCGAGACGACGGTGGGCGACCTGAAGGTCCGGGCCACGTCGGTGGACGTGCGCACGGTCGGCGCCGGCGGCGGCTCGATCGCCCACGTGCCACCGCTCACGAAGGCGCTGCGGGTCGGGCCCCAGTCGGCCGGCGCCCAGCCGGGCCCCGCCGCGTACGGCGGCGGGGGCACGGCGCCCACCGTCACCGATGCCAACGTCGTCCTCGGGCACCTGCCCAGCGACCTTGCGGGCGGCGAGATCAGCCTGGACGCGGCCGCGGCCCGGGCGGCGGTCCAGACGATCGCCGACGCGACCTCGCTCGACACCGCCGAGGCCGCGGCTGCGGGCATCGTCGACATCGTCAACGAGAACATGTTCGGTGCGCTGCGCCTGGTCTCGGTGCAGCAGGGCTTCGACCCCCGCGACTTCGCCCTGGTCGCCTTCGGGGGCGCCGGCCCGCTGCACGCCAACGCGCTCGGCCGGCTGATCGGCTCGTGGCCGGTCATCATCCCGCCGTCCCCCGGGGTCCTCTGCGCGTACGGCGACGCGACCACCAGCTTGCGCGACGACGCGGCCCGCACCTTCATCCGCCCGCTTTCGGGCCTGTCCGACGACGACCTGGAGGGCGTGCTCACCGAGCTGGCCGACGCCGCCGCGCAGACGCTGATCGGGCAGGGCGTGCCCCGCGAGAACCAGGAGCTCAGCTACCAGGTCGATATGCGATACCACGGGCAGGGCTTCGAGATCCCAGTCGACGTGGACCTGGCCTCGTTCGACGGCGGACGCGGCGGCAACGACAGCGGCCTTGGCGCCTTGACCGCGGCCTTCGACGCCGAGCACGAGCGCCTGTTCTCCTTCCTGCTCAACAATGAGCACGAGGTCGTCAACGTCCGCGCCTCGGCGAGCGGGCCGCGCCCGGACGTCGCCGGCATCACGCTTGAGGCCGACAACGCGGACGCCTCCAAGGCGCGGGTCTCCTCGACCCCGGTCTGGGTCGACGGGGCCAGCGCCGAGGCCGGGCTCTACGACCGCGGCCTGCTGCTCGCCGGCAACGTCGTCCCCGGGCCCGCCGTGATCACCGAGATGGACTCCACCACGCTCGTGCTGCCCGGACACAGCGCGACCGTCCACCCCAGCGGATGCCTGCTCATCCGCCCGACGGAGGGCTGACCTGTCATGGCTCAGATCATCGAGACCAGCACCGCGCCGTTCGCCCCGGTCGGCGTCGACGTCGTCACGCTCGACCTCGTCGAGAACGGGCTGCGCAACGCCCGCTACGAGATGGACGAGGTGCTCTTCCGGACGGCGTTGTCGCCCGGGATCCGCGAGCAGCACGACGAGTTTCCTTTGATCGGCGACCGCGACGGGAAGATGGTCGTCGGCCAATTCGGCCTCTCGGTGCCGGCGCTGCTCGACCGCTTCGCGGGGACGATCGAGGAGGGTGACGTCCTCCTGACGTCAGACCCGTACGCCTGCGACGCCGCCATCAGCCACGCCAACGACTGGCTGGTCGTGCTCCCGATCTTCTTCGGCGGCCGGGTCGTCGGGTGGGCGGCGATGTTCGGCCACATGACCGATGTCGGCGGCAAGACGCCCTCGTCGATGCCGACCGACGCCAGGACGATCTTCGAGGAGGGCGTGGTCATCCCGCCCTTCAAGCTTTACAAGAGGGGCATCCTCAACGAGGACCCGCTCACCATCATCCTCAACCAGGTCCGCAAGCCGGATTGGAACCGGGCGGACCTCAACGGCATCGTCGCGGCGTGCCGCACTGCCGCCCGCCGGGTGCAGGAGATGTGCGCGCGCTTCGGCGTCGACACGTACCTGTCCTCCCTCGACGCGCTGCTCGAGCGCAACCACCAGGCGATGAAGACGCTGCTCGCCATGATCTTCGAGGACGGCGAGACGCTGTCGTTTCGCGACTACATCTGCGACGACGGCGTCGGGTACGGCCCGTACGAGCTGGTCCTGAGCCTGACGCGCACGGGCGACAAGGTGACCCTCGACTTCACCGGGAGCGCACCCCAGGCGCACGGTCCGATCAATTACTACATCAATGAGAACCTCGTGAAGATGTTCTTCGGCATCTACATGATCACCGTGGCCGACCCGCAGATCCTGTGGAACGACGGCTTCTACGACCTGGTCGACGTCGTCATCCCGGACGGCTCGTTCTGGAAGCCGGCCTACCCCGCGGCGCTCAACGCGCGCAACCATGGGATCGGCCGGGTCTTCGACCTGTTCGGCGGCCTGCTCGGCCAGAAGAACCCCGACCTGCTCAACGCCGCCGGCTTCTCGTCCTCACCGCACTTCATGTACTCCGGGACGTACGGCGAGGGCGAGCGCAAGGGCGAGTGGTTCCAGCTCTACTCGATCGGCTTCGGCGGCATCCCCGGCCGGCCGATCGGCGACGGGCCCGACGGCCACTCGCTCTGGCCGTCGTTTGTCAACATCCCCTGCGAGTACCTCGAGTCCTACTACCCGCTGCGGATCGAGCGCTGGGAGACCCTCAGTGACACCGGCGGCGCCGGTCTGCACCGCGGCGGCAACGCGGTCGACGTCGCCTACCGCTTCCTGGAGGGGGGCACTATCGCCATCCACGACGACCGGTGGCTGACCTACCCGTGGGGTGTCAACGGCGGCGAGCCGGGCGCCCGCAGTCGGAAGTGGCTGGAGCGGGCCGACGGCAGCCAGGAGGTTTTGGGCAGCAAGGTCCACGACGTGCCGGTCGAGGAAGGTGACCTGCTGCACTTCGTGACGTGGGGAGGCGGCGGCTGGGGCGAC
>JBKJQN010000024.1:0-31292 GCA_046593925.1 Mycobacteriales bacterium | reverse complement strand
GCAGGGCCGAGATCGCCTCGGCGAGGCCATCACGGCGGCGCCCACCGGCGGGCGCGTCGAGGACAGGCTCGCGCAGCAGCCGGCCCGGGGCCGACAGTGCTCCGCGGCCGGTGACGCCGAGCAGCTCGCTCTCGCGCAGCGTCCAGGTGACCAGGTCGTCATACAGCCGGCCGCCGCGGCGGGGGCGGCGCCAGTGCAGCCGCTCGAGCAGCGACTCGGGCAGCGCGGCGAGGTCGGGGCCGATGTCAGCGAGCGCGTCGAGCACCGCAAGGCGCACCGTGCGCGCGGCCGGCCGGTCGATGTCTGGTGAGAGCGCACCGCGCACCGCGCCCTTGTCGTCGCGGGTGCCCACCAGGCCCGGTGCGCGGGTGCAGCCATGCCAGGCACGTGCCAGCAGGGCCCAGCGGCCGGCCGGTTCGTCGTCCTGCCAGGTGTCGCTAGAGGGGGTCGGCGCCCAGACCGGGGCGAGCCCGCCGTCGTCGGCGACCAGGCCGGCGGCGTAGGCGATCTCGAGCACGAAGGCGGCGGTGGCCTCGTCGACGTCGAGGGCGGTGGCGGTGCGGCGCAGCTCGCGCACGCCGAGGCCGCCCGATCGCAGCACCGGTGGCGGAGCGAGGCTGAACGCCTGCAGCAGCTCGTCGACCAACCGCAGCAGCTCGGCCGCGGCCGACCCGGCGCTGGCGTCGACGGTGGCCGCCGGTCGCTCGAGGGTGCGGGCGGTGGGCGGGGCGGGCGTGACCTGGTGATGCACGCGTCCGCCGCGAAGGGCCAGCCCGACCTCGCGTGGCAGCACGACGTGCCCGGCGTCGGCCACACCGAGCAGGCCCCGCGCGAGCAACCATTCGACCGGCGAGGCGGCGCTGTCGCGGTCGACGGCGCGGTCGGCGCGCGGCACGGCACCCACCGGCGGTCCCCAGGTGAGGCGCTCGAGCACGCTGCGCACCTCGGCGGGGGCGTTCTCGACGAGCGGGCCGAGCACCGCCGGGTCGCCGAGGTGGGCGGCGAGGGCGGGGACGACGTCCGCCCTAGGGACGTCGAGCCCCAGGTCACGGGCCAGGGCGGCGACCCGCCCGAGGTCGCGGCGCTCGAGCAGCTCGAGCAGCGGGGGGCCGAGGCCGGCGGGGTGCGGGCCCAGGGTGTCGCGCGCCGTGCGCACCAGGCGCAGGTCGCTGTCGGTGCCCCACACCAGGGCCAGGTCGCGCAGCCGGGTGAGCGGCTCGCCGGCGAGCGCCGGGCGGACGCCGAGCAGCCGGGCGACGTCGGCGCGGGCCGTGGGCTCGGGCAGGACGGCGAGTGCCTCGAGGCACTGCAGGGTGAAGGTGTCGACCCCGTCCAGCGCGCGCTGGACGCTGGCGCGGGTGGTGGCCCGGGCAGCGAGCGAGGTGATGTCGGCGGGCACCGGTGTGGCGAGGTCGGGCCGGGCGCGCAGCAGCGCGACCAGTTGCGCGTCGTCTCGACCGCGCAGGTCGTCGGCGAGGCTGCGCGCGGCAGCCGGGGTTCGCGAGGACATCCGCCCTACGATAGTCAAGGTTCGACCACCGCCCCCAGCGCCTCCGCGAGGGTGGCCGCCTGAGCCAGGTCGAGCAGCGCGCCACCCCAGCGTGGCCCGTTCGGGTCGATGCCGTGCAGCGCGGTGCCACGCAGGTCTGCGCCGGTCAGCCGGGTGGCGCGCAGGTCGGCGCGCGAGAGGTCGCAGCTGGTCAGGGTTGCGCCGCTCAGGTCGGCCTCGGACAGGTCGGCCTCGACCAGGTTGACCCCGCTGATGTCGACCTTGGCGAGGTCGGCGCCGCGCAGCGACACGAACGACCAGTTGCCCCCGCGGACGACCAGCGGGCGCAGCGTGCACCGGCGAAAGCGGGTGCCGACGAGCTTGCAGCCGTGCAGCGCGGCGTCGAACAAGGACGTGCCGACCAGCTCGCACCCCACGAAGGCGCTGCCGTCGTGGCGCGAAGCGTTGAGGCGGACGTCGATCAGCTGGCAGCCCTCGAAGGTGACCCCCGCGGTGGTGGTCTCGCTGAGGTCGCACGAGGTGAAGGTGCAGTCGAGGAACCGGTCGCCCGCAAGGCTGCGCCCGCACCAGTCCTCACCGGTGAAGGTGACCCCGGCGACGTCGACGCGGTCTGGGTCTTGACGGTCACCGCTCATGTCGACACCGTCGCCAAGGCCGAGCGCCGTCGTCCGATCGCCAGGGCAGCGCACCAGGCGACCAGCACCGTGGTGAACGCCTTCTCGGCATAGCCGAACCACTCGCCGGGCGAGCCGAGGTGGGCCACGAAGAAGGCCAGGTGCGGCAGCGCCACGGCGAGCCCCGCGACCGCAGCCGCCCGCAGCCACCGGGGGACCGCCGGCGAGAGGGCCCCGGCGAGCGCCGCCAGGTGCAGGCCCCCGAACGCGGCGGTGGCCGCCAGCGCATGAGCGGTCGACAGCCACTGCGGCCCGCCGCCGTCGGGCAGCTGGATCGCCCCGGCCAGCAGCGTGCCGACGCCGGCCACCGCCAGCGAGCCCGCGACCCACCGCGCTCGCGGCTGAGCCCAGGCAAGCCACGCGCCGGCCAGCTGGCCGACACCCTGCACGACGAAGGCGGCGACCATCGGCCCGGCGTACGGCGCGCCAACCCCCGCAAGGGCGCTGATCGTGTCGGCGCGCTGGGAGTAGCCGTCCGTCAGCGCGCCGAGCAGCAGCCAGCCGCCGGTGAACACTGCGGGTGCGCCGGCCGCCAGCGCCACCAGAGGTGGGTGGCTCGACGATGATGGGGGCATGACGACTACCTTGCACCACCGCACCGACAGCGGGCTCAGGTGAGGGTTGGGGTGGTGGTGCTGCCGCAGCAGCCGTGGGCCGATGCGGCGGCGCGGTGGCGGGCGGTCGAAGAGATGGGTTTCGACCACGCCTGGACCTACGACCACCTCGCCTGGCGCGAGCTGGCCGACGAGCCGTGGTTCGCGACCATACCGACGCTGACCGCGGCCGCGCTGGTCACTACCCGGATCCGGCTCGGCACCTGGGTCGCCTCACCCAACTACCGCCACCCGGTGCCCTTCGCCAAAGAGCTGATGAGCCTGGACGACGTGAGCGCGGGCCGCTTCGTCCTCGGCGTCGGAGCGGGCGGCGAGGGCTGGGACGCCGACGTACTGGGTGAGCCGCGTCCGACCCCGGGTCAGCGGGTCGAGCGGCTCGAGGAGTTCCTCACCCTGCTGGACCTGCTGCTGACCCAGCCGGCCACGACCTGGCGCGGGGAGTGGTTCAGCGCAGTGCAGGCCAGGATGCTGCCGGGGAGCGGGCAAGTGCCGCGGCTGCCGTTCGTCGTCGCTGCGAACGGCCCCCGCGCGCTCGGGGTGGCCGCGCGACGCGGGGATGCCTGGGCCACCACGGGAGTCACCAGCCCAGGCGACGGCCAGCCGGCCTGGTGGGGTGGCGTGGCCGAGGTGTCGGCGCGCTTCGACCAGGCGCTCGCGGACGCCGGTCGTCCGGCGTCCAGCGTCGACCGCTATCTCAACCTGGACTCGGGCGCGGTCTTTTCGCTGCAGTCCGTGGGCGTCTTCCAGGACGCTGTCGGGCGCGCTGCCGAGCTGGGGTTCACCGACGTGGTGACGCACTGGCCACGCGCGAGCGGGCCCTACGCGGGCGACGTCCGCGTGCTCGAGCAGGTCGCGGCGGCCTTGGATGACGCCGGGTAGCGCGCTCTTGATGGCCGCGGGGGCACCCTGCACGGTCCTATTGGAGTGGGGTGCCCCAGTGGCCAACGAAGGCGGGCTCAGGTCTGTGGGCCGTCGTCCGCCGCGCGGCGCATCGCGGCGATGTCGAGCTTGCGCATGCCGAGCATTGCCTGCATCGCACGCGCCGCCCGCTGCGGGTCGGGGTCGCCCAGCACCTCACCCAGCTGGGCCGGGATGACCTGCCAGGACAGGCCGAACTTGTCCTTGAGCCAGCCGCACTGGGATTCTTGCCCGCCTTCGGACAGCTTGTCCCAGTAGTGGTCGACCTCAGCTGAGGTCTGGCAGCTGATCTGGAAGGAGACGGCCTCGTCGAAGGTGAACTGGGGCCCGCCGTTGATGGCCAGGAACGGCTGACCGTCCAGCTCGAACTGCACCGTCATCACGCAGCCGGCCGGTCGCGGCGCGCCGTCGCCGTATCGGTTGATGCTCACGATGCGTGAGTTCGGGAAGACCGACAGGTAGAAATTCGCGGCATCCTCGCCCTCGGTGTCGAACCACAGGCTTGGCGTGATGCTCGGTTTCATCTCAGAGCCCTTCCGCCGCCGACGTGATCGGGCCAGGATAGTGAGTATGAGTACGCCGCTGCCGTCGTATGCGTCCGCGACATCCGACACTCCGTTGCTGGGGGACACGATCGGGGCCAACCTCGAACGCACCGTTGCGTTGCACGGTGACCGCGAGGCGTTGGTCGACGTGCCGACGCACCGGCGCTGGACCTACAACGAGCTGGACGTCGAGGTGGACGAGGTCGCGCTCGGCCTGCTGGAGGCGGGTATCGACAAGGGCGACCGGGTCGGCATCTGGTCGCCGAGCTGCGCCGAGTGGGTGCTGCTGCAGTTCGCCACGGCGAAGATCGGCGCGGTTCTGGTGAACGTCAACCCGGCCTACCGCACGCACGAGCTCACCTACGTGGTCAAACAGTCCGGCCTGCGACTGCTGGTGTCCGCGGTGCAGCACAAGGGTTCTGACTACAGGGCCATGGTTGACCAGGTGCGCGACGACTGCCCGTCGCTGACCAACGTCGTCTTCATCGGCGAGCCGTCGTGGCAGGCGCTGATCGACCTCGGCGGGCGGCTCGACCACCAGCTGCTGCGGGAGCGCGGTCGGCAGCTGTCGGCGGACGACCCGATCAACATCCAGTACACGTCAGGGACGACTGGGTTCCCCAAGGGCGCGACGCTGAGCCACCACAACATCCTCAACAACGGTTTCTTCGTCGGCGAGATGGTGTACTACGGGCCCACCGACCGGATCGCCATCCCGGTGCCGTTCTACCACTGCTTCGGCATGGTGATGGGCAATCTGGCCGCGACGTCGCACGGTGCGTGCATGGTGATCCCGGCGCCTTCCTTCGACCCGGCGGCGACGTTGCAGGCAGTGCAGGACGAACGGTGCACGTCGCTGTACGGGGTGCCGACGATGTTCATCGCCGAGCTGGGGTTGGCGGACTTCGCCGACTACGACCTGTCGACCTTGCGCACCGGGATCATGGCGGGGTCGCCCTGCCCGGTCGAGGTGATGAAGCGGGTCGTCAACGAGATGCACATGGCCGAGGTGGCGATCGCCTACGGCATGACCGAGACCTCGCCGGTGTCGACGCAGACCCGCGGTGACGACGACCTGGACCGCCGGGTGTCGTCCGTCGGGCGGGTGCACCCGCACCTGGAGGTCAAGGTGGTCGATCCTGAGACCCTGCTGGCGGTGCCGCGCGGCACGACGGGGGAGCTGTGCACCCGCGGCTACTCGGTGATGCTCGGCTACTGGCAGGAGCCGGCCAAGACCGGAGAGGCCATCGACCAGGCGCACTGGATGCACAGCGGCGACCTGGCCGTGATGGACGACGCCGGCTACCTCTCGGTCGTCGGCCGGATCAAGGACCTGGTCATCCGAGGCGGCGAGAACGTCTACCCGCGCGAGATCGAGGAGTTCCTCTACACGCACCCGGACGTGGTCGACGCGCAGGTCATCGGCGTCCCGGATGTGCGGTACGGCGAGGAGCTGATGGCGTGGGTCAAGCAGCGGCCGGGCGCCGAGCCGCTGACCGCCGAGGCCGTGCAGGCGTACGCGGCCGGACGTATCGCGCACTTCAAGGTGCCGCGGTACGTCCACGTGCTGGGCGCCGACGAGGACTTCCCGATGACCGTCACCGGCAAGGTCCGCAAGGTCGAGATGCGCGAGCGGGCTGTCGAGATGCTCGGGCTGCAGGTCGCCGCGGGTATCAGGACGGCATAGCACCCGGCGGAGCCCCGGCCGCAGCGTCGCTGACCGGGTTCGGGCGGCTGACCGGCCCCCGAACCCCTGCAGGTCAGCCGCGTACCGCGAACTGCCCGGCGTTGACGGCGAAGAACACGTTGTCGACGGCTTCGACGCGCACCCGGGCCGAGTTCGTATCACCCGCCGGCACCGTGAACTGCGCCGCACCGTCGTTTGCCGTCGTCGCGAGGACGACCGGCCAGGTACGGCCGCCGTCGCGGGACATCGTGATCCGCACCTGGCTCACACCGACCGGCGCGACGTCCGTACGCGCGACGTCCCAGGTGAGCTGCTGGACGCTGCCCGCCCGGTAGGTCTGGCCGCCCGGCTGGGAGGTGACCAGGAACGGACCTGCGGCCTTCGCCAGCAGCAGGGTGGTGTCCGCGGACGCCACGCCACCGCCGCCCGCAGCCAGATCCCGGGCCGTGAGGCGAAAGTGCAGGGCGGGCGGTCCGCCGAGGCCCACGTACGCCGCGGTGGGAAGGAACTCGGAGTAGCAGTTGATCAGCTGCTGCGGGACCGGGTCCGTCGGCCCACCGACCGCGCCCGCGTTCGGGCAGTCGCCACTGACGGCATTGGTGTTGTTGTTCAGGATCTGCGGAAGGTTCGGGAACACCCGGCGCGAGCTGCCGGTCGCGATGTTCTCGCCCGGCGAGCCGAAGACGGCTGGGTCGTAGACGGCGGTGTCCAGGGGGGCTCCGAACTGGCGGAACAGCGGGCCGTTGCGCTTCACCGGGTCGACCAGGGCGGTGCCGTCGGCCGCACCGGGGTCGTCCTGCTCCCAGAGATACACGAGCGGATTGCCATCGGCGTCGGTGCCCTTGCCGTCGAGGGCAAACGGTGTCCGCAGCGGGATGACGTGCCGGCTGGACGTGGTGACCACCGGTGGCGTGTTGCCGGTACGGGTGATGGCGCCGGCGTTGTCGACCGGGCCGCCCTGGTGCGTCTCGCCCACCGATCCGGTGGTGCCCTGCTCGGCAACGACGCCGAGCGCGGGCAGGTCGATGCCGCCGAGCGACCCGCCGAACTGCAGCTGGAAGCCGGTGTCGTCGGGCTGGCCGAGCGAGCTACCGAACGTCGAGACCGAGACTGCGCCGCCTGCGGGGAAGCCGGGCAGCGCCTTGAGCGCCGCCTCGATGCCCGACGAGGTGTAGTTGCCGCCGCGGGTGATGGTGCGGGTGCGCTGGCCGCGGAAGGTCAGAGCGAAGGAGTCGACGCCGGAGAACTGCCGCAGCGCCACGGTCTGTACCTCGTCCAGCGGCGCCTTGCCGCGGTGCACGTAGCGGTCGACCTCGACCTGGGAGCGCTGGGAGAAATACGGGTCGCTGTGCGGCTGCAGGTCGTCACGCCCGCAGATTCCCGCGTACCCCATGATCGATGAGGCGCTGCCCGGCTCGACGGAGGTCGCGCCGTTGCGGTTGCCGCCCGAGCAGTTCACCTCTACCCCGTTGAAGGTGTGGTTGCCGCCGAACTGGTGGCCCATCTCGTGCGCCACGTAGTCGACGGCGTAGAAGTCCCCGACCGGCTGGGGGATGCCGGTGCAGCCGACGGCCTTGTTGAAGCCGCCGACGACCCCGAGCCCCGCGACCCCGCCACCACTGTTGCCCAGGGCCAGGTGCCCGATGTCGTAGGCACTGGCCCCGACCAGGCGGCCGAGCGCCGTTCGGTTGCGGATGATCGCGGCGATGGTGCACGACTGCAGCGATGCCTCGGTGTAGCACGGCGCCACCCCGCACGGCCCGTTCGCGCCGCTGGCCTTCGCCACGGTGTCCAGGTTGAGCCGGTCGGTGCCGTCGATCAGGACCATCCGGATCGACAGGTCGTCCTCGTAGACCTGATCGACGCGGCTCATCAGCGCCACCTTCGCGGAGGTGACGTTCTCGGAGCCGAAGAACGCCGCGTAGGACGGGTCGCTGACCAGCGCGAGCCGGTAGGTCCGCAGCACCTGCCCGGTCCGTGGGCCGGCGCTGGGGGCGCCGGGTTGGGCGGCGTCGGGAGTGGCGCCACCGAGCTCGGCGAGCGCCTCCTCGAGCCCGTTGCCGTCCCGCTCCACGAAGGTGCCGTGCGGGTTCTGGCGCAGGTCGCGGCCGTAGTAGCTGAGGTAGACGCCGCGGTCGCGCTGGTAGTAGGGGTCGACGTACCAGCTGCCCTTGGCTGAGCGCACGGAGGCGTGCAGGCCCAGCGAGCCGACGTCGAGCCGGACGGTGGCCGCCGGGTCGTCGACGCCACGGCCGGCGAAGGTGCTGATCTCGGGGTGGGCGGCGGCCAGGCCGGGTGCCATCACGGCGGTGGGGGTCAGCACGAAGCGGGCCAGGCCGCCGTCCGGCGTCGGCAGGGTGACGGTGCCCGAGCCGACCGACCGGGCCGTCGCCAGCGAGCCGGCGTAGGCGCCGCGGTCGAGCCGCCAGCGTTCCGCCCTGTCCGGGCGCACCGTCCGGGCGGACCCAGCGGAGGTTTCCGGGACCGACGTCAGTCGGCTCCACGCCGGTGCCGGGGCGCTGGCGGCGCCGGCAATCGACGGCGCCGCGAGCGGCACCACCAGAGCGAGGGCGGCAGCCACCAGGATCGGACGCAGAGCGGTACGGCGCATGCGGGCCCCTTCACGGCTCCCCGGGTGGCCCCGGGCGGCCGAGGCTAGAGGTTGTTGGCCCTTCGCACCACTGACAGGCCGAATCTCGTGCCATCCCACGGTTGGCCGGGAGATTCTTCAGTTCGCGGCCCGCGACCTCCTCGCGCAGCCACCCCTCCTGCTCGGCAGGTACTCCCGGGCCAGCGCACCAGAGTGGCGGGCCGGCTCTTGCGCGCCGGGCGGTCAGGCGCGAGCCTGCGCTTCCGACACCCGGAGGCCGCGCTGTGACCAGGACCGTCCCACCCCTCGGTGCGGAGCTGCGGCGCGACGACGGCGAGGCGCTGCGATACGGGGACCGCGCCTGGACCTGGGCGGAGCTGCGCGAGCGCACGGCCCGGGTATCGGCCGGCCTGCGGGCAGCCGGGCTCGGCGCCGGTGGGCGGTTGGCCGTGCTGGACAAGAACCACCCGGCCTGCCTGGAGGCGGTCTACGGCGGAGCGCTCGCAGGTGCCGTCACCACGGTCGTCAACTGGCGGCTCGCCCCGGACGAGCTCGTGCACGTCCTGGGTGACTCCCGGGCGGCACTGCTGCTGGTCGGCGCGGAGCACGTCGGCGCGCTCAATCAGGTCCGCGAGCGGCTGCCGGACCTGCGGCAGGTGATCGTGGTGGGCGGCCCCGACGACGGGTACGAGTCGTGGCTCGGCGCGCAGGTCCCCGACACCTCGCCTGCTGTGCCGGCCGGCCCGGGCGACGTCGTCCTGCAGCTCTACACGTCAGGGACGACCGGCTTTCCCAAGGGTGTGATGCTCACGTCCGACAGCATCGCCGCGCACAATGCCGCGGCGCAGCAGGTGGTCGGGGCGTCGCCGCGCACGGTCGCGCTGGTACCGATGCCCCTTTACCACGTCGGGGGCATCTCCTACGCGCTGTCCAACCTCGCGGCCGGTGCCCGAGTGGTGCTGATGCGCGAACCGGTGCCGGGGCTGCTGCTCGACGCGGTGGAGCAGCAGCGCGTCACCGACACCTTCGTCGTCCCCGCACTGCTCGCCGTCCTGCTGCAGGACCCCGATCTGGACCGGCGTGACCTGTCCAGCCTGGAGCACCTGCTCTACGGCGCGTCGCCGATGCCCGCACCGCTGATGCAGGCCTGCCTGGCCCGCTTTCCCGGCGTCCTTGGCCAGGTGTACGGGATGACCGAGCTGTCAGGCGCAGTCACCTACCTCAGCCCCGCCGACCACGCCGACGCCGCGCACCCGGAGCGGCTGGCGTCGGCCGGCCGGCCTTACCCGGGGGTGGAGGTGCGGGTCGTCGACCCGGACGGCCGCAGCCTGTCCACGGGTGGGCTGGGCGAGCTGTGGGTGCGCTCCGCGCAATGTGCAGCCGGCTACTGGCGCCAGCCGGAGGCAACCGAGGCACTGCTGGAAGGCGGCTGGCTGCGTACCGGCGACATCGCGCGGCTCGACGACGGCGGCTACGTGTTCCTGGAGGACCGCCTCAAGGACATGATCATCAGCGGTGGGGAGAACGTCTACCCGGCAGAGGTGGAGCGGGTGCTGCTGCTGCACCCCTCGGTCGGCGAGGTCGCCGTGGTCGGCGTCCCCGACGAGCGATGGGGCGAGACCGTCAAGGCCTGCGTGGTGGCCGCCCCCGGGGCGAGCCTGGACGCCGCAGAGCTGATCGCGCTGTGCCGCGAGCACCTGGCTGCCTACAAGCGGCCCACGTCGGTGGACGTGCTCGAGGCCCTGCCGCGCAACGCCACCGGCAAGGTGCTGCGTCGCGAGCTGCGGGCACCGTACTGGCAGGGGCGCAGCCGCGGCGTCTGACCCGGCCAGCGCTGCCGCTGAGCCGACACGAGGACACGGGGGTGGACGGGTGCGGGGATCCGGTGCCGGCCTCGGGCTGGCCGTGCTCTCGGCGGCCACGTTCGGGACGTCTGGAGCCTTCGCTGCCGCCCTGCTCGCCGCCGGTTGGTCGCCCGGTTCAGCCGTCACCGCCCGGGTCGCGATCGCGGCGTTGACACTCACCGCCCCCGCGCTGGTTCAGCTGCGCGGCCGTGCTGCGCTGCTGCGTCGGGGCAGCCGCACGATCCTGGTGTACGGCCTCGCGGCCGTGGCTGGTGCCCAGCTGTGCTTTTTCAACGCGGTGGCGCACCTGTCGGTCGGTGTCGCCCTGCTGCTGGAGTACTCCGGCGTGCTGCTGGTCGTCGGCTGGCTGTGGTTTCGCCAGGGCCGCCGCCCCCGCGGCCGCACGGTCGGCGGCTCGGCGCTCGCCCTGGCCGGCCTGGTGCTCGTGCTCGACCTGGCCGGCAAGCACAGCCTCGACATCGTCGGCCTGCTCTGGGGGCTCGGGGCAGCTGTCGGACTGGCCGTCTACTACGTCCTGTCGGCGCAGGCCGACGACCCGCTCCCGCCGCTGGTGGTGGCCTGGGGTGGGCTCACCGTCGGCGCGATCTTCCTGCTGGCGGTGGGGGCAACAGGTCTGCTGCCGCTGCGGGCCCCGCGTGCCGACGTCTTGCTGCTCGACACCCGGGTGAGCTGGGTCCTCCCGGTGCTCGGCATGTCACTCGTTGCCGCCGTCGTGGCGTACGTCGCGGGCATCGCCGCCGCCCGGGTCCTCGGGGCCCGGCTGGCGTCCTTCGTCGGGCTCAGCGAGGTGCTGTTCGCTGTCGCGTTCGCGTGGCTGCTGCTCGGCCAGACCCCCACCCCCATCCAGCTCGCCGGCGGCACGCTGGTGGTCGCCGGCATCGCCATGGTCCGCCTCGACGAGCTGCGCGGGCCGGCGGGCCCGCCGCCTCCACAGCCGGGGCGGACCTTGGTCCTAGGACCTCTGGCCCTGCGACCTTCAGACGGTCGGGCCCCGGAGCGGACGGGTGTCGATGATGTCCAGCTGGTGCACCAGGCCGCTGATGCGAAGAACCCGCAGGACCCGTTCGTCGACGTCCGACACGAGCAGCGCGCTGCCCTCGGCGCGCAACCGCCGGTGGGCAGAGACCAGCACGCCCAGGGCGGAGGAGTCGATGAAAGTCACCCCTGACAGGTCCACCACCAAGGCGCTGCCCGGTTGGTGCGCTGTACGGAGCAATGCCCGCAGCGCGGCACTGACCTCAAGATCGAGGGTCTGCCAGGGGACGGCCACGACGATGCCCACCTCGCCTGCCCAGGCTTGGACTGCCATCACGTCGTCCCCCCGGAGCACCGTCCCCCGAGGGGGTCCGTCCGTAGTCAGTCAGAGTGCGGCGGCGCGCGACAGGCGACTTTGGTCGTAGTCAGCCGCGCTCGTGGCCGACGCCCCCGACCGACCGGACCCGAACGGCGGGTCCCTGGCCCGAGTCGTCACCGGGTCGCGAGCCGTCAGCGTCAGTGCTCCGCCGCCGGGGCGGCGTCAGTGCCAGGCTGTGCGCGCGGGCGAGCAGGCGGGCCCGACGGGCGGTGGAGAACGTCTCTGCGAGGATTCGCCGCACCAATGCGTGGCGGAAGCAGAAGACCTCCCCCTGGTCGTTGAGCAGGCCCTCGTCGACGAGTCGGTCCAGCTGCTCGACGACGTCGTCGGAGGTGCCGACGAGCTGGCCCAGCAGCGGCGGGGAGAACGGCTGGTCCAACAGCGCTGCCACCGTGAGCAGCCGGTAGGCCTGCGGGCCGAGGTCCCAGCAGCGCGTGATCACCCGCTCCCGCAGCGCCGGGGTGAAGCCATCCGGCAGCCGCTGCTCAGCGGCAACGAGCCAGTCCGTGACGAACAGGGGGTGCCCGTGGGTGGCGTCGTAGACCCCGGTCGGCAACGACGTGAGGTCGGCAGCCGTGAGCTCGTCCAGGTCGATCCGCACTGCGACCGGGAGCCGTCGCAGTGACTCGCTCAACCGGCCCCGGTCGCAGGTCAGCAGGACAGCGACAGGCGCCGCGGTACAGCGCCGCGCGAGGTAGCCCAGGGTCGCGATGGTGTCGGGATCGGCCCAGTGCGCATCGTCCAGCACGAGGAGGAAGGGGCCGTTGTCCTCAACGACGGTGGCGAGCGACTCCATCACCCTCATCCGGGCGAAGTGGTCGAAAGGTTCCGCCCTGTCAGCCCTTCGCAGGAGCTCGGTCACCACTGGCATGGGCCGCTGGCCGCCGCGTTCGAGCACGGGACGCAGCGCCAGGGACAGGGCGACGTAGGGCAGTTCCGATTCCAGGTCGGAACAGCGGTTGCTACCGACCGGAACACCGACCCGCTCGATGAGCATGTCAGCCAGGGTCGTCTTGCCGATCCCGGGGTCTCCGACTACGAGTAGCAGGGTCAGCTGGCCCGCCATCGCCGCGCCAAGGGCGTCCTCGAGCTGCTGGAGCTCGCCGGTCCGCCCGAGCAGTCCCGGGGACCGCTGGGGCGCCGCGGACGGCACGGCGTCGACGAAGCCCGCGGGACGTGGCATCAGCGCCGCGACGTCCTCGTGTCGCAGGATCGCCAGGTGCAGCGCGACGGTCTCATCCAGCGGGTCGACACCGAGCTCCTCGGCAAGCAGGCGCCGGCAGCGGTCGAAGGCTCGCAGCGCGTCTTCCTGCCGCCACAACGAGTACGCGGCAGTCATCAGCACCTGGTAGGCAGCCTCCGCGAGCGGGTCCTGGGCCACGGCCTGTTCAGCGTGTGCGAGGGCAGCCGCCGCTTCGCCGGTGATCAGTGACAGCCTGCCGGCGTCGACCAGAACTTGGACCTGCTTCTGTGCGTAGACCGCACGAAGCTGATCGGCCCAGGCGGCGTAGGGCTCGTCCTCGAGCACCGGGCCGCGGACCAGCTCGAGGGCGGTGTTGAGAATCTCGAGGGCTGCGACCGGCGGCAGTCCCGCAGCAGACCGGACCAGCTGGTCGAAGTCCTCGATGTCGAGGGTCGTGCGTGCGACGTCGAGCTGGTACCCGCCGCGCTCGGTAGTGATGACGGAGTCCTTGGCCCGCACCCCGGGTTCCAGCGTCTGGCGCAGCACGGACACGTACGTCTCAAGCGTCGCGAGGTAGTTCTGCGGAAGGTCGTCTGACCACAGCAGGTCGGCGATGCGTGACTTGGACACGACGTGCCCGCGCTCCGCGACCAGGATCTCGAGGAGCTGCTTCGGCTTGCGCCCCGGGAAGTCTCTCGGTCCGAGCACACCGACGTCACGCGTGACGCGCAACGCCCCCCACACCTCGATGCGCACGGTGCCCCCCGGCAAGGTCAGCGCTGCCCCACGGCGAGGATGCCAGGCCCGGGACAGACAATAGAGGGGCTGCCGCCCGGCCGAAGCGGTTCGGCCGACCTGACGGAACCATTGCCCGACATGCGACTCATGTCCCTCTCAGGTAACCCGAGGTGGGAGCCGCGGCGCCGGCCGCTCGGAGCTGTCTGTGCCGGCCGGCTGACGAATGAGCCCGCTGAGGCGCAAGACCCGCAGGACCCGGTCGTCGACGTTGGCAACGATCAGACCGCCGCCCTCGGCCCGCAGTCGCCGGTGGGTGTCGACAAGTACCCCCAGCGCGAACGAGTCCACGAAAGTCACGTCGGACAGGTCCAGGACAACCGCGGTGCCCCGCCGGAACGACCCACGGAGCAGTGCTCGCAACGCCTCGGCGACCCGGAGGTCGAGCGTCTCCCAGGGAACGTGGATGACGGTCGCGAGCTTGGCGCGTACTGCGCTCACCATCGTCTCCTTGGCTCCAACCTGGTAGGACCCGTGGACGACCTGCCAGCATCGCCAGGCAGACGGGTGCGGGCCGGGTCTGCCCACCCTGGGCGCGGCCGGGTGCCGCACCCATGAGTTGTCAACCACGAAAGGCGTCGTCGGGACTGTGACCACACCGCCTGCGCTGCTCCTGATGGTCACGCTGAGGGGGTTGACGGCCGGAGAGGCGATGACTGTGTCTCCGTAGCGGTTCCCCCCGCCGTTCTGGACTTCCCCGATCAAAGCCCCGTCCGGACGGTAGGCAGGCCGGCGCGCTGTCTGGTCCGAGCTCTTGGCCGTGATGAGCAGGTGCCCGTCGGGGGTGGCTGTCGCGTTCGTGCAGCACTTGGTGACATCGATGACGGTCGCGGTGGTCGCCGGGTACGTACCAGCAGGTCGCGCGATCGCGGTCGTGGCCTGGGCGCTGGATGTAGGAGCCCACAGCCGGGCCCGACGCGTTGCATGTCGGGGTGGTCGTCGTGGCACCTGTGAGCGGGCAGCGACGGGTCGACGTACTGCCGCGCTCGTTGATGTCCATGCGGGTCCCCGCTGCGCGGCGCTGCGCCGATCGCCCGCGAAGCCAAGAACACCGACCTTTGACGGACCTTGCGTTCCACCGCTGCCGCTGCACCTCGCGGGTGCCTGCGACGAGCCGCAGTAACGTCGGTGATATGTGTGGGATCGCGGGATGGGCCAGCTCGGACGGCAGGCGGCGGCCGCCCTCCTGGCTGCCGGCCATGGGCGCGGCGATGGCCCACCGCGGTCCGGACGATGCGGGCGAGCGTTCCTTCGACACCGCTGGACTCGCCTTCCGGCGCCTCGCGCTACTCGACGTCGAGGGCGGCGCCCAGCCGGCCTCGGACGAGACCGGCCGGTTCTGGACGGTCTTCAACGGCGAGATCTACAACCACGCCGAGCTCCGCGCCGAGCTGGTGGCTTGCGGCCACGTCGTCACGGGTGCCGGCGACGCCGCCCTGGTGCCGCACCTGTTCGAGCAGTGGGGCGCCGGGCTCGTCGACCACCTGCGCGGGATGTTCGCGATCGCCGTCCACGACCGGCAGACCGGCGAGCTGTTCCTGGCGCGCGACGCCTTCGGCATCAAGCCGCTGTACTGGACCGAGCACGACGGGGCGGTGCTGTTCGCCTCCGAGATCGGCGTCCTGCGGGCCGTGGGGGCGGTGCCGGATGCGCCGGCACCCGCCGCGCTGAGCCACTTCCTGAGCTTCGGCTACGTCCCCCACCCGCACACCATGTGGCCGGGCGTACGGATGCTCGCGGCCGGCCACACCCTGACGGTCCGCAGCGGTCGGGTGCGCGAGGACCGCTGGTGGCGCCCGGAGCTCACGCCGGACAACGGGGCCGCCGAGGGGCTTGTGGAGGAGGTGCTCGCCCGCATCGACGGGTCCGTCACCGCGCACCTCATCGCGGACGTGCCGGTCGGCGCCTACCTGTCCAGTGGCGTCGACAGCAGCCTGCTCGTCGCGCTCGCCGCCCGCAGGCAGCCGCTCTCGACGTTCAGCATCGGGTTCGAGGGGACCCAGGACGGGCTGTCCGAGCTGGCCGCGGCCCGGTCCCTCGCGACGGCACTCGGTACCGACCACCACGAGCAGGTGCTGAGCGCGCAGGAGTACTGGCGACTGCTCCCGTCGGTCATCGCCGCGCAGGAGGAGCCGCTCGGCGACCCGAGCGCACCGGCGCTGTGGTTCCTGGCCCGGCAGGCCTCCTCCCACGTCAAGGCCGTCCTGTCCGGAGAGGGCGCCGATGAGCTGTTCGGCGGATACCCCATCTACCGCGAGCCCGACCGGCTGCGCCCGGTGACCAGGCTGCCCGCGCCGCTGCAAGCCGGGCTGGCCCGGGTCGGCGGTCTGCTGCGCGAGGGCCGGCGGGGCAAGGGCTACCTGACCCGCGCCACGACGCCGCTGGAGCGCCGCTTCCTCGGCAACGTGCCGGTCTTCAGCGACGACGCGAAGGCCGCGCTGATGGAATCTGGTGCCCTGGCCGGTCTGCAGCCCTCGAGTGAGCTGGTCGGTCCCTACTACGCGGACACCGGGCACCTGGACAACGCTGCCCGGATGCAGACCGTCAGCTGTCTGACGTGGCTTCCCTCCAGCATCTTGATGAAGGCTGACAAGATGGCGATGGCGCACTCGCTGGAGGTCCGCGTCCCGTACCTGGACCGGGAGGTGTACGACGTTGCCCGCCGGCTCCCGTTGTCCCTGCGCGTCGACGGGTCGGTGACGAAGGCCGCTCTGCGGGCAGCCGCAGAGCGGGTCCTGCCCGCCGAGATCGCCCGACGACCCAAGCTCGGCTTCCCGGTCCCGTTCCGGAACTGGCTCGACGGTGAGATGGGCGGCCAGGTCCGCGAGCTGTTCGGGTCGTGCGACGACCCGCTGCTGTCCCAGGCCGGCTTGTTGCGGCTGCTGGCTGACCCGCAGCGCCCGGGCCGGCAACGCCGGGTCTGGACGGTGATGGTCTACCTGTTGTGGCGGCAGGCACAGCCCGAACCAGGGGCATCCGCGCAGAACGCCGGGGCGTGTTCCCAGGACCCAGCGGGGGGACCGGGCCGTAACATGCCGGCATGACGGCGCCGATAAGGCACCTGCACCAGGATCCCCGGCCGGTGAGGGGGCCGAGCGCGGCTGTCCGACGCCGACGGACCCTGGTCGGCGCCGGCGCCACGATCGTCCTGCTGGTGGCCGGTTTCGTCACCGTCTGGTCCGCACGCGGGGAGCCGCTGCAGTCCCCGGCTGCCAGCAGCGCGCCGTCACCGGTTGCCAGCGGCGGCTCGTCCCCGGCCCCGTCGGCGGCCGCCTCACCGCAGCCGACGAAGGCCGCTGCGAGCCCAGCACCGCCCCCGGTGCGGCCCGCGTCGCCCACCACCGGGCCGGTCGGGCCCAACCCGCCACCTGCCGGTCGCGGTGACGTCTTCTCCGCGACCAGCCGGGTGCTAATCCCCGTCCCGGTCCAGAGCCAGCTCCCGGGCCTGCCCAACGGCTGTGAGGTCACGAGCCTGTCGATGCTGCTCACCGCTGCGGGCGCCCCCGTCGACCGGGCTGTGTTGGCGCGGGAGCAGCCGACCGACGCGGCCCAGCCGGCGTTCTCCGGCGCCCGCGGCAACCTGACCGGGATCGCCACCTGGGGCGACCCGGAGGACAGTTTTGTCGGCAACGTCGCCGGCGGGTACGGCTACGCCATCTACCACCGGCCGCTGGCGAGACTGCTCGACAGCAAGCTCCCCGGGCGCGCGCAGGACCTCACCGGCAGCAGCTTCCAGGACCTGGTGCGTCAGGTGGACAGCGGGACGCCGGTGCTGCTGTGGGGCACCACGACCTCCAGTCCGACCGACCAGTGGGTGACCTGGACCGGCCCGCACGGTCCGGTGCGCGCCACGTTCCAGGAGCATGCGGTCCTGCTCGTCGGACACACGGCCACCAAGCTGATCATCAACAATCCGCTGTCGGGGGCTCAGGAGACCGTCGACCCGGAGCCCTTCATCGCCGCCTGGCGGCAACTCGGTCGCCAGGCCCTGACCGTCACGCCCGCCTGAGCCGCTCCGCGCTGGGCTGCACCGCTCGACCAGCAGGTCGTGATCCCGCGTGGTGCCAGCTACCGGGTTGACCTGGGCTCCGCCGACGGGAACAGCGCCTCCTGCCCTGCCGAGTCAGCCGTACGGCGGGAACACCAGCCAGCGTCGCGGGGTCCCGGAGCTCTAGGATGAGCCCGTGACGGGGACCTGCCCTTGACGTCCGGCACGGGGGCGTCGGTGGCTGGGCCGCTGGCCCCGCTCACCGCGACGAGCGCGGCGACGGGGTGGAGTGCGGACGTCCCGGTCGTCGCGGTGGTCCTGCTGGTCGGCGCGGCCTATCTGCTCACAGTGCGACGCGTGCGGGCCGGCAGTGGGCACTGGCCCGCGACCGCGTCGGCGTGGTTCCTCGTCGGCGGCATGGGCTCGCTGCTCGTCGTGACCTGCTCATTTCTCGGGACCTACTCCCGCGTGCTGTTCTGGCCACTGGCCGTTCAGGACGTCCTGCTGATGACGTTGGTCCCAGTCGGTTTGACCCTGGGGCGACCGCTGGCGCTGTGGCGCGCGGTCCGCCCACAGCGCGCGACCGGCCCGCGGCTGCCGAGCGCTGTCCGGTCGGTGTTCGGCTTCCCGCTGACCGGGTCCGTGCTGGCCGTCGTGCTGCTGCTGCTCGTCTACACCACCGGCTGGGACCAGACCCGACTGGAGCACCCAGCCCTGCTCGAGCTGACCCGGCTGCTGCTGCTCGTCGCGGGATGCAGCTTCCTGTGGCCGCTGATCGGTGTGGACAACGGGACCGGGCGCACCTCGTACCCGATCCGGGCGCTCATCGCCTTTGTCGACGGACTCCTGGACGCGCTGCCGGGCCTTGCCGTGCTGGGGACCGGACATGTCATCGCCGCCGGGTACTACGCCCGGGTGGCGCGGACCTGGGGCCCGACGCTGCCCGAGGCGCAGAAGACCGGGGGCACCGCGATGATCGTGCTCAGCGAGATCGTCGGCCTGCCCGCCCTGCTCGCGCTCATGGTGGCCTGGGTACGCCGCGACGCCCAGCAGGCCAAGGACGTCGATGCGGCGCTCGACGTCCTTGACGCGGCCGAGCTCGCTGCCCGCGGCGCCCCCTCGGCAGGAACCGGCCCGGAAGCGGCGGCCTTGCTCCATCGACCATGGTGGGAGGTCGATCCAGGTCCACTCGCAGACCGGGCCGACCGCTACGGAGGCCGGCCGAACGGGTGAGCTGCACCTCAACGAAGACGAGGTCACCGACCCCGGTGTTCTGGATCCGGTGAGCGGCTCCGATCGCGACGTGGACAGCGTCTCCCGCGCCGACCAGGCGCTCGGCGCCGTCGAGGGTGACGACGCCCTGCCCGGCCAGGACGAACCCGTGCTCGGCCCGCCACCCGTGCCGTGGAGAGCTCAGGCGGCCCGCGGCGTGACCGAGATGGTCTTGACCTTGAAGACATCGGCTTCGGCCAGCACCTCAGAACTGCCCCACGGACGCACGCTGCTCTCAGAGCTGGACCTCAGGACGCCTCGCGCAGTCGGTGTGGGAGGCCGGACCGCGGCGGCCGGCGGGCTCACGTCGGCAGTGCCGTCGCGCACACCACGGCGTTGGCTGCGGGAACCCGGACGGCCCCTGAAGCGCCCACCCGGCGTGGTCGGTAGGCCCCCCGGGTCGGTCACAGGGCGCTACCCGGTGACGCGGACGGCACCGACGAAGACGCTCTGCCAGTACCCGGCGATGGCCACGGTGCGTACGACGTCCCCACTGTGCGGGGCGTGCACCATCATCCCGTTGCCGATGTACATGCCCTCGTGCCCGAGTCCGTCGAAGAACACCAGGTCCCCTGGCTGGAGCTCGCTGAGCCCGACGTGCCTACCGACGCCGTACTGCGACCCGGTGTAGTGCGGCAGCGAGATCCCGGCGGCGGCGTAGGCGAACATCGTCAGGCCGGAGCAGTCGAAACTGCCCGGGCCGGCAGCCCCGAAGACGTACGGTTTCCCGAGCTGGGCGAGGGCGGTGCGTACGGCGACCGCCGCGGCCTGGCTGCCCGCGTAGCTGCCGGCGCCGATGGGGGCGGCCGGCTGACCGCCCTGGGCCTGGAACGCCGCGAGCGACGTCGAGGCGCCCGCAGCCTGGGCTGCCAGGCTGGCCGCAGCCTGCTGAGCGGCCTGTCGGGCAGCGGCGTCCTTGGCCGTGGCCACGAGTTGTGCCTGCTGCGCCTGCAGCGCGGCGAGCACCTGCTGACCACGGGTGGCCGCGTCGACGACGCTCTGCCGGTCGGCGTCCAGCGCGGTCAGGGTGCTGGACGCCTGGTCCGCGGCAGCCTTGGCGGCGACCGCCGCGGCCTGCTGCCGCGCCAGGGCGGCGTTGAGCTGCGCCATTGCGTCGCTCTGCCGCTGCGCGACTGCGTCGAGCATGCTCAGGCCGGACAGGATGGCCTGCGCCGATCCCTGGCTGGTCCACAGACCGAGCTGGCTGGCCGGGCCACCGGTCCGGTAGGCCTGCGCCGCGAATGCCCCAATCTGCGTGCGCATGGCTGCCACCTCGATGTCCTGCTGCGCGACCATGGCCTGTGCGGTGTCGGCGGCCCGCTGCGCGGCATCGAGGTCGATACGTCCCTTGTTGTAGCGCTCCGACGCGGCCTCGGCCTGGGTGTTCAGCTGGTCGAGTTGAGCCTGGCTGGCCACGATGTCGGCGGCGATGTCGGCGGACGCAGGCTGGAACGAGGTGAGGGCGACGGTGCCGGCGGTGGTCGACAGGACCAGTGCGGTGGCCGCCAGCAGGCGGGCGGTCCGGCGGACGGGGGCAGGGCAGGGGGATGTGACCGAGCGCGCCAAGGAGACGGGCCTTTCTTCCGACGACCGCCTACCGAGTTAGCTGACGGACGCGGGCGGGAAGTCGCCCTACGGCCCGGGCACAGACAGTGCACGAGCCGATTAGCCCCAACGAACCTGGGTCCCCGGTCCACCGGGCGACGTGCCCTGGTGGTTCGGCGGCGACGGGCTCGCCGCAGGCCGTCCGGCAGCAGGTCACGATTCCGTCTCGGCGAACAGTAGCCCAGCGCGGGCCGGCCCCCGGCCGACCAGCCAGGCTGTGGACTTGCGGCGTGTCGCTGCTGCACGCAGCCGCCTGGCGTTACGGTTCGGGCCGTCGTGCTTCAGGCGTGGAGTCAAGGTGTCGAGGGAGATCTCCAGCGTCGTACCTCTGGAAGTAGCGGGACCGTCCTGAGGGCGGGCCCAGAAATGAAGGAGCACCGGTGTGAGCCGCCGCCCCATCCTGGAGCTCGCCCTCGCCTCCGCACTCGTGCTGGGCACCCTCGGTGTGGTCGGTGGCCCGGCGGCGTCGGCGTCCCCGCCGACTCCCCAGCAGCTGCACGACGCGCAGGTGCGGGTGCAGGACTCCCAGCAGAAGCTCAGCAGCGTCCAGGCCCGGGCTGAACAGGCCGCCGAGGCGTACAACGGCGCGATCCTCGCCGCTTCGCAGGCGGCGGACCGCAGTAAGGCGGCGACCGCCGTTGCTGTCCTGTCCGCGGACCGTTCGGCGCAGGCCCAGGCTGCCAGCGACGCAGCCACCGGGGAGGCCGACCGGGCGGTCGCCGCCGCGGCCGCCGCAGCCAAGGAACGGGACAGTGCCGAGCAGGCAGCGGCGGTAGCCAAGGGCCAGCTCAACGACTTGGCCGCCGGCGCCTACCGCTCGGGCGGGCCGATCGCCTTCTACTCCGCCATGCTCGGCGCCGACCCGGTGACGTTCGTCAACGGTCAGCAGATGCTCAACCGGGTCGACCGGCACCAGCGGGACACCGTGGACCGGCTGCACGTTGCACAGGACGCCGCCACGGCTGCCAGCGAGCGCGCTTCGCAGGCTCAGCAGACGGCTATGGCACGTGCCACCGACGTTGCGAGGACCGCCGACCAGGCGGCCGCCACCGCGCAGGACGCCCGCCGCACCGCTGCGGCTGCCACTGCGGCCCTGCAGGACTCCCAGCAGGCCGCCAGCAGCGCCGACCTGATGCGTCGGCAGGCCCAGGCGCTGGTGAACAGCGCCGAGCAGGAGCTCGGCTCGGCGACCGCCTCTGTAGCGGATCTCGCCGCGAAGGCGGAGCAGGCCCGCCGCGACGCGGCCGTTGTCAGCCAACAGCTTGCCTCCGCGCAGGGGGCCGGGGGGGCCACCGGGATACCGGCCGGTCCTGGCGGCCCCGTCGCCGGGAGTGCCGCAGCGATCGCGGTCGCATGGGCGTATAGGGAGATCGGAGTGCCGTACTCCTGGGGTGGTGGCAACGCCAGCGGTCCGTCCTTGGGCTTCGCGCAGGGTGCGAACACCGTCGGGTTCGACTGCTCGGGACTGACCCTGTTCGCCTGGGCACATGCGGGCGTGTCGCTCGGCCATTACACCGGGTCGCAGTGGGATGCGGGACGGCACGTCGCGTCCTCCGACCTGCGCGCCGGCGATCTTGTCTTCTTTGCCAACAACACCTCGGACCCGTCGACGATCCACCACGTGGGCCTCTACATCGGCGGTGGCCAGATGATCAATGCGCCGCATACCGGCGATGTCGTCCGGGTTGCTGCTGTCAGCAGCTTCGGCGGCTACATCGGGGCCGTTCGGCTCGCCGGCTGACCCGCCTACAACGGGCACGAGCGCGTCAGCGGCCGGCCGGCGGTTCGGCCCTCGGGCCGCGCCCCCCCGGTCGATCATCGCCCGACACCGGGCAGGCTCGCTGAGAGGTAGGTCGTGCGCGGCCGTGGGATGGGTGGCGCAGGAGATCACGGGGTCCTGCGCGGACAGGTGTGTAGAACGCCTCATCGGGCGACCGTCACCGGGAGATGTGGTCGCAAGGCGGTGGCGACCCGGCTGGCGGCGGTCCGGTGCCGGCACATCCAGCTGCAACCGGCCATGGTGAGTGCGGGGTCGAGGGCCATCGCGGCCTCGAGCCGGCCGATGTCCCGCACGGGAACCAAGGTGCGGCGGTGCGGCGCGCCGCAGCGCTCCTACCGCGGCCACCGCCGCCTCCCGGACGACCGGGTCATGACGGTCGGGGCCGCGGCGCTGAGCCGGCCGGTCTCGACGACCGCGTTCCACCACGAGCGGGTCGGCGATCTGGCTCGAGACTGCGCATTGAGCGCGCCAGGCGACTGGACCGTCCGCGCCATCGTGACCGCGATTGACCCCGCAGGTGATCGGCGGCCGCCTGGTGCGCAGCGACACCCGCGTCGGGGTCGCCAAGCCGTGCCCCTCCCCGGCCGCCGCAGCCGGCGCGTCATGGTCCGGCCGAGGTTCAGCCGCTGTGGACCCACGCGGCGAGGTCGGGCGCGACCAGCGCTGACACCCGGTCCTGGTAGCGGCGCTGCCCCGCCTCGTCGAGCGATTCGCGCCACTGGCCGCTGTGCCCGCGGTGGAAGAACTCGCTGTTGCTGACCCAGATGGCGTGGTCCACGTTGGGGGCCAGGACGTCCGCGCGCGCCTTCATCGCCCCGAACGTGGCTGCGGCGGCGAGCTCGGTGACGCGGTCCTCGGTGACGTCGACGTCGAGCGCGGCGGCCAGCCTGCGGATCTGGCCCGGTAGGTCACGCAGCATGTCGGCGTAGTGGAACAGGACGACATTGGGGTCCTGCCGGTGGTCCCAGAACGTCTGGACGTGGTGCAAAACCTCCGTCAGGGTTGGCCCCGGGAACTGGCCGGGCTCGCCGTCGGCCCACTGCCAGAAGCGTTCGACGGGGTCTTCGGCCGCCGGCGCGGGCGGCGGTCCGAGCTCGGCGAGGTCCGCCAGCCCGACCGCGGTCGCCCGGGCGGCCATGAAGGCGTCCAGGTCCAGGTTGGCCCAGTGGTGGTTAAAGGAGATCGCGACATCGCGCGGGTCGCGCGCGACGCACACGTAGGTCGCGGCGGCATCGAGTGGCAGCCCGTCCAAAGGAGTGTGGGTCTTGATCAGCCGCCGGCGGGTTTGGGCCTGTAGCGTCGCGACCACCTCGTCGCGCGACGCGGTCTGCATGTCGAGCCACGGTGAGATCTGCGACAGCGGGCGGTCGAGCTGCACCGTGTCGTGCAGGAGCATGGCGCACAGCATCTGCATCCAGGTCGTGCCGCACTTCGGCGGGGTGCAGACGACGACGTCCCCGGGACGCAGCGCGAAGCCGCCCCAGCGCGCACTGTCGTACACCAGATTCCGGTAGCGCTTCAGCTCGGTCATGTGCCCCCTGTGATCCGGACCACACTGGGGCTGCGGTGGGGCGGGGTCAAGCCCAAGGTGTGGGCCGACCACGACCTCAAGCCCTGGAAGGTCAGCACATTCAAGATCTCCAACGATCCGTACTTCGAGGTCAAGCTCGTCGATGTCGTCGGGCTGTACCTGAAACCGCCGAAGCGGGCGGTGGTGTTCGGTTTCGATGAGAAGACCCGGTGCCAGGCGATGGACCGCACCCAACCGAGCCTGCCCATGGTGCCGGGCCGGGCCGGCACGATGACCCACGACGACAAACGCAACGGCACGACCGACCTGTTCGCGGCGATGAACGTCGCTACCGGCGAGGTCCTGACGCACTGCAACGAGGGCCACACTGCCAAGGACGTGCTGCGGTTCTTCAAGCAGATCGACGCCACCGTCCCGCGCGGCCTGGCCGTGCACGTCGTGCTCGACAACTTCTCGGCGCACACGGCGCCGGAGATCACCACGTGGCTGGCGCACAAGGACCGCCGCCGCTGGCACCTGCACTTCACCCCGACCTCGAGCTCGTGGACCAACCTGATCGAGCGCTGGTTCAAAGAACTCACCGACCGGCGGCTACGCCGCGGCGTGTTCACCAGCGTCAACGACCTCGAAGACGCCATCAAGCTCTGGGCCACTGCCAGGAACGACGATCCGAAGCCCTTCATCTGGAAAGCCACCGCCGACGACATCATCGCCAAGGTTCGCCGCGGCCGGGCCGCTCTTACCCGCCAGACCAATACGACGACGGACCACTGGAGCGGCCGGCTTGCAGCCCAGAGCATCTATCACGTCGGCACGCGAGCGGACGTAGGCGGATCGCGTCCGGTGCCCGGCTGCGAGGGAGGCAACACGTGGAGGTTCGGGCAGCCGTGGCCGCCGCGCGCCTGCCGTCAGGTCAGGGCTCAACGAGGATCTTGACGTTCTCCTCCTTGTTGTTGATGAGCTCGTCGAAGCCCTTGGCCACGATGTCGTCGAGCTCGATCCGGCCGGTGATGAACTGGAAGGGGTCGACCTTGCCGCTGGCGACCATCTCGATGGTGGCCGGGTGGTCGTCGGCGTACGCCAGGCTGCCGAGCACGTTGACCTCGCGGAAGACCAGATCGTTCATTGCCACGCTCGCCTCGTGGCCCCAGATCGCGACGTTTACGCAGGTGCCGCCGGCGCGGGTTGACAGGATCGCGGTCTTGAGGACCTGGTCGATCCCGGCGCACTCGAACGACACGTCCGCCCCGCGGCCCTTGGTCAGCTCCTGCACCATCGCCACGACGTCGGCCTCCCGCGGGTCGAGCACCGCGTCGGCCCCAGCCACCGTCGCCTTCTCCTTGCGGACCCCGGCGGGCTCCACCACGATCACCTGTTCCACCCCCCGGGCCTTGAGCGCAGCGGTCGTCACTAGCCCGATCGGGCCCGCACCGAAGACCAGCGCGCTGTGCTGCGGCTGCGCACCGGACAGCCGAACGGCGTGGTAGGCCACCGCGAGCGGCTCGATGAGCGCGCCCACGTCGGTGCCCAGGTCGCCCAGCGGGTGGATCCAGCGCCGCTCGGCGACGACGAACTGCGAGAAGCCGCCGCCGAAGCCGGACAGGCCCACGAAGCCGAGCGTCTGGCAGACGTTGTAGCGGCCGTGCGTGCAGGCGTCGCAGTGCCCGCAGATGATGTACGGCTCCACCACGACGCGGTCACTGACCCGCACGTCGGCCACCCCCCCGCCGACCTCCGCCACGACCCCGGCGAACTCGTGCCCAAGCGTGATCGGGATGCTCTCCCCGGTCAGCGGGTGCGGCGCCTCGGGGGTCGGGGCGAAGATTGGCCCGTCGAGGTACTCGTGCAGGTCGGTGCCGCAGATTCCGCACCACTGCACCTCGACCTTCACCGTCCCGGGTCGCACCCGCGGCTCCTGGACGTCCTCGACCCGGATGTCGCCGCGGCCGTAGAAGCGCGCTGCCTTCATGTCGTCTCCTGTTCTGGGTAGTGCCAGGGATGGGTGTGGGGGTGCGCGGGTTCAGACATGGATGTCGGCGCGGTCCGGCTTGCGCGGACCAGAGGCACCGACGTCAAACTCGACCGCGGGCATCGTCTCGGCCTCCGGCTGTCGGACGATCCCGTACGCGCCGAGAGCGACGACGTAGAACAACGTCCACAGGACCAGCCAGTCCAGGAAGCCGAGTGCGTTGCCGTGGATCGACCCGGCAACCACCGGCTCGTGCAGGACGTGCTGCGCGACGACGTAGTAGTACCCGACGAAGGTGCCGACCCCCAGTGCAAAGGTCAGCGCGACGCGGACGGCGATGTTCACGCCGTCGCTCAGGTGCGTCGGCCGGTTCCCGAAGGCGTTCGACCAAAAGATCATCCAGAATGCCCAGCAGACGCCGATCTGCGCCGGGAACTGGTGGATGCCGTCCCCGAGCTCCGCAACGGTGGACGCTCCCAGGATCGCCTTCACGAGCGCCAGCAGGGCCGCGTAAAGAAAGCTCCCGAGCACGATGTTGCCGATCGTCGCCGCCAGGGCCGTCCTGCCACCGCCGCCGGCCAGCCGCCAGGGCCAGTTGTCCGTGGACAGACCGGTGAGCAACGTCGCGACGATGATCGAGTAGAACCAGCCGAGGACCGTGTTGAGCGTCATCAGCGACGAGCCGGCGGGGCTCGCCCCTGAGATCGAGGGCAGCCCGATGACCAGATAGAGCCCCAACGTCGGCAGCAGCATGAAGTTGATCTCGCAGAGACCGACGAGCGGCTGGCGTAGGCCGAGATCGACCCACGGCCAGTGGCCCCAGTTGACGACGACCATGACGTAGGTGAAGAACCCGAAAAGAACGAAGAGCGCTCCGGTGAACCAGCCCAGTCCGTCGGCACGCCCGGCCGCGAAGTCCGGGGCTAGGCTGCCGAAGCCGACTCCCAGCAGCCACGTGAAGGCGATGGCAAAGGCCGCGGTGCAGGCGATGATGACCAGACCGCGCACCGGCTGACGCAGCCGCGCGAAGGAATGGAACTCCATGTTGAAGCCGACGAAGACCACGAACAGGACGGCCCAGAACAGCGCCGCGTTGAACGGCAGCGGGTAGAGCGAGAACGGGCTCGTCTTCGGGTCGGCCAGCAGCCACCACGAACCGACAGCGAGGACGGTGACGACGGCCAGCTGGGCGAGTCCGAGCAGGAACCAGCCCCGCCCGGGCCGGGGCAGCGCCTCCGGCGATCTTTGCGCGAGGACCGTCCTGTCGTCAGTGCTGCTCATGGGGGTTGCCTTCCTTGGACACGACCGGACCGGTCGCGCCGCGCACGGCCGGGGCCGCACAGCGGCGGGGCGCCGGAGACGGGGCGTGCGGAGCGGGTGGAGGTGAGCCGACGGCCCGGCGGTCGGGACGGACCGGGCCACGGGAGGACCGGACGGGTCGGTCAGCGCATGACGATGCCGCCGTCGATGACCCCGGCCTGCCCCGTCATGTAGTCCGAGTCGGGGCCGGCCAGGTAGGCGACGTACGCGGCGACGTCCTCGGGGGTCTGCACCCGTCCCAGCGGGATGGTCGCCGCGTACTGGGCGAGGGCGCCACCTGCCGGCAGGTCGAGGTAGCGGCCGAGGGCTGCGTCGATCTCGGTCCACATCTCCGTGCCCACGATGCCCGGGCAGTAGGCGTTCACGGTGATGCCGTCTGCGGCCAGCTCCTTGGCAGCGGCCTGCGTGAGGCCAACCACGCCGAACTTGGTCGCCGAGTAGGCGCCGAGGTAGGCGAAGCCCGAGTGCCCCGCGATGGAAGCGGCACAGATGATCTTGCCCCCGCCGCCACGGCCCCGCATGTGTTCCGCAGCGGCCTGGATGCTGTACACGACGCCGAACATGTTGACGCGGAACAGTCGTTCGAGGTCGCTCGGGGTGGTGTCCGACAGCGTCTTGGTGAGGGCGATTCCCGCGTTCGCGACGAGGACATCGACCTTGCCGAGTTGGCTGGCCGCGTCCGCCACCATGGCGAAGACGGCGTCGCGGTCACCGACGTCGGCCGGCACGGCTACAGCCGCCCGGCCGACGTTCATGACCTCCTTGACCACCGCCTCGGCCGCCGCCCCGTCTACGTCGTTGACCGCCACGTCGGCGCCGTCCGCAGCAAGTCGCAGCGCGATCGCCCGGCCGATTCCCCTGCCTGCTCCGGTGACCAGCGCCACCCGTCCGTCGATCGTCATAGTGTCTCCTCGTGAGGTTCGGGTGGGTGGCTCAGGACGTGTGGTGCACCTGCTGCAGTGCGTAGACCGGCGTCGGGATCCCCTCGTAGCGGGCCTTGAGCTGCAGCGCGAGGTAGAGGGAGTAGTGCCTTGACTGGTGCAGGTTGCCGCCGTGGAACCACAGCGCCTCCTGCTGGGTCGGCTTCCACATGTTGCGCTGCTCGCCTTCGAAGGGTCCGGGGTCCTTGGTGGTGTCCGAGCCGAGGCCCCATACCTTCCCGACCTTGTCGGCGACCTCGGGACTGATGAGGTCAGCCGCCCAGCCGTTCATCGAGCCGTAGCCGGTGGCGTACACGACCAGGTCCGCCTCGAGCTCCGTCCCGTCCGCCAGCACCACGCTGTGCTCGGTCAGATGGTCGACCTGACCGTGGGCGAGCGCGACCCTTCCGTCGGCGATGAGGTCGGCGGCGCCCACGTCGATGTAGTAGCCCGAGCCGCGCCTCAGGTACTTCATGAACAGGCCCGAGCCGTCGTCGCCCCAGTCGTGGATGAAGCCGGCGGCCTCCAGCCGCTCGTAGAAGTCCTTGTCGCGCTCGGCCATCTGTTGGTATAGCGGGATCTGGAACTCGTGCATGATCCGGTACGGCAGGGACGCGAAGATGAGATCGGCCTTCTCGGTGGTCATCCCGCTCTCGACGGCGGCCTCGGAGTAGAGCGCGCCGAGCCCGATGTCCATGAGCGACTCGGACTTCACGATGTGCGTGGAGGAACGCTGCACCATCGTGACGTCGGCGCCGTTCTCCCAGAGCGCCCCGCAGATGTCGAAAGCGGAGTTGTTGCTGCCGATGACCACGCACCGCTTGCCGGTGTAGGCGTCCGGTCCGGGATGGGCCGAAGAGTGCTGCTGGTCCCCCTGGAAGATGTCCATGCCGGGCAGGACCGGGATGTTCGGCTTGCCGGACATCCCGGTGGCGAGAACCAGGTGGCGGGGGCGCAGCGTGAGCGGCTGGCCCTCACGTTCGACGATGACGGTCCACTGGCCGGTCTCCTCGGAGAAGGACGCGCCGGTCGCGACGGTGCTCGACCAGTACGGGATCTCCATGACCTCGGCGTAGGACTCCAGCCAGTCGGCGATCTTGTCCTTGGGTGCGAACACCGGCCAGTTGTCGGGGAACTTCAGGTATGGCAGGTGGTCGTACCAGACGGGGTCGTGCAGGCACAGGCTCTTGTAGCGGCTTCGCCACTGGTCCCCGGGCCGCGCGTGCTTGTCGATCACCAGCGCGGGTACGCCGAGCTGGCGCAGCCGCGCACCCAGCGCGATCCCGCCCTGACCTCCGCCGACCACGAGCACGTAGGGCTGCGTCGTGGAGCCGAGCGAGGCGGCCTCGTCCTGACGCTGCTCGGACCACGAGCGGCGATCCTTGCTCGCTCCGTGCTCGGCCCCCATCGGACGCGCGGTGCCGCGCGGCTCCTCGTGCCCGGTCAGCTCGTAGAGGGTGGTCAGGAACGTGTAGGCCAGCAGCTCGCTGTCCTCCTCGACCAGCCGCAGCAGTCCGCGGCCGCGGCCCACGGCGGTCTCGAAGCGGAACCACGCGGTCACCACCCCGCCGGCCTCGTCGGCGGGTTCGTCGAGCACGAAGCCGCGGGGGTCGGTGCCGTCGAGGGTCTGCTCCAGCAGGTCGGCGACCCCGGCCCGGCCCTCGACGGTCTTGAGGTTCCAGGTGAACGACACCAGGTCACGCCAGTAGGACTCGGTCGCGAACAACGCCGCGGCCGTGGGGACGTCACGGGCGGCGAGCGCGGCCTCGAAAGCGGCGAACCACGCCGTGGCCCTGCTGCTCGCGTCGTCGGCAGCCGGATTGGTCGTGGGCTCGAGGGTCTGGGTCATCGGTGTTCCTCTCACTGCGGTGGTGTGACCCAGCACACACTCTCAGGTGGGGGACGCCACGTCACCCGGTGGGTCGCTCAGCTCGACGACGACCTTGTCTGCCACCCCACCCCGGTGGTGACCGTGGGCGCGGAGCTGCCGCGGCGACGGCGCGTCCTCGGGTCACTGCTGGCGACCCGGCCCTACCGGGTGTCGCCCTCGGTGGTGGCGCAGCAGCTGGTGGCCCGGTCGCCGCGCATCGCTCAGAGCAGGTGGTCCAGCGGCTCCTCGCCGGGGGTGTCGAGCAGCTCGAGGACCCGGGCCGCGCGGGCGGCTGCGTCGTAGCCGGTGTCGAGGTCGAGCACACCCGCCGGGTCGGTCGGCAGCTCGTCCGGGTCGGCGGTGCGGCCGTGCAGGCGGGCGAGCAGGTCCTCACGAGGCAGGCCGCGCAGGTGCAGCAGCACCAGCGGGTCGGACTCGAGCAGCCACGCGAGCTGGTAGAGCACGGCGAGTGCGTGCGGGCACGGATCGACCCAGGCCCGGCACGTGCAGGTCGCGCCGAGCTCGGAACCGTAGGGCAGCAGCTCGACCCCGGCCTCCTCGGCGTGCTCGACCAGCGTGTGCGGTAGATCGCCGCCGAGCAGCGCCCCGATCCGCCCGGCCTCGGCCGCCACCGTCTCGACCAGGGCGTCCCGGGCGGCCGCGTCGAGCAGGGGCACGGTGCCCGACACCATCCACGCGTCGTCGCCGACCACGACGGCCGCGGTGAAACCACCCGGCTCCACCGCGATCTGACCGATCCCGCCCGAGCGGGCCAGGGTGCGGGCCGCGCGCAGGTCGCCCTCGGTGTACGCCGCCTCCTCGACCGCGCGCACCCACGCCTTGGCCCACCAGCGGCTCGCCCGGGCGGCACCGCGGCGCGGCGGCACCAAGGGGTGGGTGACCCGCAGCAGGGTCGTCACCGCTCCGGCCGCAGGGACACGAAGTCGCGCAGGTCGTCGTTGCTGAGCTCGGTGAGCGCGGCCTCCCCACCGGAGAGCACGGCGTCGGCCAGCGCCCGCTTGCGGCTCAGCAGCTCGGCGATCTTCTCCTCGATCGTGCCGCGCGTGATCAGCCGGTGCACCTGGACCGGCTTGGTCTGCCCGATCCGGTAGGCCCGGTCGGTGGCCTGCTCCTCGACGGCCGGGTTCCACCAGCGGTCGAGGTGCACGACGTGGTCGGCGCGCGTCAGGTTCAGCCCGGTGCCGCCGGCCTTGAGCGAGAGCAGGAACACGTCGGCGGCGCCGTCCTGGAAGGCCGCGACCCGCCGCTTGCGCTCCTTCGTCGTCGTCGTGCCGTCGAGCC
>JBKJQN010000049.1:0-3763 GCA_046593925.1 Mycobacteriales bacterium | reverse complement strand
GAATCCTCCCATTTCCAAGCCTGCCTCGGCGTCGACCTCGTAGGTCGCGTCGACCGGGGCGTTGTCGTTGAAGACCTGGATGCGGAGGGTCGCCAGCGGCAGCGGCGACGGATCGATGTCAACGGTGACCAGGTTGCTGCCACCGTTGACGGTGAAGTGCTGACCACCGATCTTGTAGCCGTCAGCGGTCACCGAGATGAGGTACTTGCCGCCCGGGAGGGCTCCCGCCGCAGCAAGGGCGCCGATGGTCGTCTGGTCGCCCTGTGCGATGGTCGGGGCTTGTCCGGACGTCGGGCGGGTCGATGGCCACGGGCAGCTGTCGGCGTACTGGGGATCGGTGCTGCCGCCGGTAGCCGTCGCTGGCAGGCACTTGTCGATTCCCTGATTGGCGAGCGTTCCCGGATCGCCCGTGTCGTCTCGATTGACGAGCCACTTGTACACGGGGACGAGGTCGCCCTTATGGATGAAGCCAGGATCTTTGTTGACGGATCTGTCGCTCTCGACCCTCAGAGTGATGGCACCGGCAGCGGGCGCGACCGCGTTCACAGCAGGTGCGGCGGCGTGGGCGGCCGGCGGGCTGCCTAGGACCAGCGGCACAACCATCTGCAGCAGTACGGCCGACACGACCGCACCCACCCAAGCGGGGCGTAGCGTTAGACGAACCATGTTGTGTTCCTCCGCGGTCGGATGGCCTGTTGCGGCAGCGTGCGACCCCGGGCCCTTGCTGCGGATTGAGATGACAGCGCCGTCAGTGGTCTGTCAGGTGGTTGTCAGGCGGTCAGGCGCTGACAACCACTTGACGAAAGCCGGGAACCAGCGCGACCCCACCCCGGATCCGCTCGGTGACGGCAGAAGTGGCCGGCGTCCCGACGTGCCGTAGGAGGGACCCTCTGACGGCGGCTGGACCGGCTGCTCAGAGCGAACAACGGCACGGCGCACCGCTTCTGCGCAGCAGCGACGCGGCAACGGCCTGGACGCAGCGTCGAAGATCGCCTGCGCTTCCCGGAAGCCAGCCGGAGGTCAGTGGTGGGGGGTCACGCTCATGGAGGGACCGGGACTGCCTCCTACAGGGTGTCCCGTGCAGCACGGAGTTCCAGCCCGACCTGCTGGCGCTGCGGCTGGTCGGCATCCTGCCCGTCTTCGCCGCCGGCAACTACGGCCCGAATGCCGCTACCGACACCAGCCCCGCAAACCTGCCGGAGGCGGTGTCGGTGGGCGGGGTCGACGGCGCGACCTCGTCGATCCCTCGAGCAGCCGGGGACCGACCGCGTGCGCCGGGCGGGCCCGGGTCTTCCCCGACGTCGTGGCGCCGGACGTGGGCATCCGGGTGGCCGACCTGTTCGACGGCTACGCCACCGTCTCCGGCACCTCTCTCGCCGCACCCCACGTCACCGGGGCGCTCGCCCTGTTGCTGTCGGCCCGTCGCACCGACCCGGCCGCTGCGCAGGCAGCCCTCGTGGCGGGCGCCGTCGACCTCGGCGCTGCTGGGCCGGACGACGCGTACGGCGCCGGCCGGGTCGATGTGGCTGCGGCGCTCGCGGCACTGCCCCCGGACCCGACCGGTTTCTCCGATGGCTTCGAGTCGGGGACGACCGTCGCGTGGGACCGCGTCGTGGGGCCCCGAGGCCTCAGCGTCACCCGTGGCGCCGCAGTGACCGGCGCGTTCGGCTGCGGGTAGGACCGGCGAGCGCCCTGCGTACATCGTGGACGAGCTGGCCGCGCCGACCTCGACCTACCGGGCGACCTGGCGGATGCGGATCGACGAACTGCGCAGCGAAGGGGCGGCGGTGCCGGTGCTGCGGGTGGTCGATGCCTCGGGCCGCCGGCTGCTCGAGGTGTCCGTGCGCACCGTCCGGGGTGCCGGTTTCGTGCGATTGGGTACCGCAGGGGGCAACACGCCGCGGCGCCCGCTGCCCACCGGGACACCCGAGCTCGAGCTGAGCACCGTGACTACCGGCACGAACCTGGCCGTGGACGGGGTCGTGGTGGGCACCGGACGACCGCTCTCCGCGCCGGCGTCCGCCGTTCGGCTCGGTGCCGTCACGGGGACCGATAGGTACGGCCCGATTGCCTTTGACGACGTAGTCTCGGCGCCGGGGGCCGCGCAGCCGTAAGACCGTCCGGGCCCCGACATGGATAAGGACTAGTCAGACACCCCCGGACAGCCCCGTCAGGAAGGACCATGGCGCTCGGTGGTGATGTCGCGCATCCTGACCCAGGACGACCCCGACCTGCTGCTCCGGAGCTGCCGTGCTGACCTCGTTGACGTCGACCGTGTCCCGCAGGCCCTCCGCAGGCGCGCTGGCGGCACCGGGCGCCCCACTCGCGAAGGTCGTGGTGCTGGCCGACCGCTGCCCGGGCCAGCCGGCGACGGAGGCGACGTCGGCGCTGCACATCACGCCCGAGCTGCTGCTGGCGCTCGGCGGCTCGTGGGCCGGCCCAAGCGAGCACCGCTCGCGCTGAAACTGTCGTACCCCGGCGGCAGGATGTCGGGGTCAATCTCACGTGTCAGGACGAGGGATGCCCGCGCCCGGTGTACGCGCGAGGGCACTGCGCGCGGCATCATCGGCAGCTGCTCCGGCACGGCCTGGTGCAACCGACCGGGCTGCACAGGGATGTGCGGTGACCGGCTGTGGACGTACGGCCGTGACGCGCGGCTGGTGTCACGGCCACTACCTGCGCTGGAGCCGCACGGGCGACGTGCGCGCTTGGCGGCCGCTCTCCCGACCTGCCGCCGACGTCTGCAGGGTCGCCGACTGCGAGCGGGGCGCCCACAGCCGCGGACTGTGTCGCGCCCACGCCAACCGACTTCGGCTGCACGGCGACGTGCACGCCGGCGGTCCGGTCCGGCTCCGCAGCCCCCAGGGCGGCTCGCTGTCGTACGGCTACTGGCAGGTTCCGGTGCCGCCGCAGCACCGGCACCTGGTGGCGTCAAGACGCACGCGCGAGCTCGAGCATCGGCCGGTCATGGCCGTCCACCTCGGGCGACCGCTCCGGGCGCAGGAGAGCGTTCACCACAAGAACGGTGACCGCCTCGACAACAGTCTCGACAACCTGGAGCTGTGGTCCAGCTGCCAGCCCAGCGGCCAACGGGTCGATGAGAAGCTCGAATGGCCCTTCCGGATGATCGCGGCCTACGACACCGAGGCTGCGGAGGCCCTGGGACTCGACCTCGACTCGCCTGCATTGTCGAAGACCGCCAGACAGATCTGACAAAACGATGATAAGCGGATAAAGCGTGACCCCAGCGGGATTCGAACCCGCGCTGCCGCCGTGAGAGGGCGGTGTCCTAGGCCGCTAGACGATGGGGCCCGGCTGTGAACTTGTTGCAGTGATCAGTGCTGACATGCGCTGGGGTACCTGGACTCGAACCAAGACTAACGGAACCAGAAACCGTCGGGCTGCCAATTACCCCATACCCCACCGGGAGCGAGCCGTGGTGCCTGGCCGCACCGCACGCACACTAGCCGACCCGGCTACCCCGTCTCAACGCCAGCCCCGCCACCGCCGCCTCCACCGACAGCCCCGCCACCGCTAGCCCCGCCACCGCTAGCCCCGCCACCCGCCGCGGCCCGCAGCCGGCGCAGCGTCCGCTTCTTACCGAGCAGGGCCATCGACTCCGGCAGCGGCGGTGAGACCGACGCTCCGCAGACGGCCGCCCGTAGCGGCAGGTAGGCCTTCCCGCGCTTGAGTCCCAGCCGCTCGAGCAGCGCCGCGTCGACGGCCGCCTGCACGGTCTGGGTCGTCCACTCCCCGAGCGGCT
>JBKJQN010000048.1:0-3027 GCA_046593925.1 Mycobacteriales bacterium | reverse complement strand
TACGTGATGGAGGCGATGACCGACGAGGTCGAGGCCGGTGCCCTCGCGCTGATGGCCCAGGTCGAGGAGATGGGCGGCGCCGTGGCGGCCATCGAGAAAGGCTTCCAGAAGAGCGAGATCGAGAGCTCTGCGTACCGCATCGCGCTGGGGATCGACAGCGGCGAGCGGATCGTCGTCGGCCTCAACCGGTTCAAGGCGGCTTCCGAGGAGCGGTACGAGCCGCTGCGCGTCGACCCCTCGATCGAGGCCGACCAGCGGTCGCGGCTCGAGGCCCTGCGCGCCCGCCGCGACAACGCGGCCGTCCAGCGGCACCTGGCCGAGCTCCGGGAGGCCGCGGCAGGTTCGGCCAACTGTCTGGTGCCGATGCGGGAGGCGCTTCGCGAGCTCGCGACCGTCGGCGAGGTGTGCGGTGCGCTGCGCGAGGTGTGGGGCGTCTACAAGCCGCAGGAGTTCTTCTGAGCCGTGGGCTTACGGGCCGCTGCTCTGCTGGTGGGTGTGCGGAGTCGATATCCGGGTGATGCACGTGTACATGAGCACCGTGCCGCCTGCAGGCGCGGTGCTGCTGTCCGCGGACGACGACACGATCGCAGTGCTGTCCGGCGCCCAGCTCCTCGCCGCCCATCACCGAGGCGGGGCGGCCATCGCCGACCAGGACTACCTCGACGCCGACCAGCTGGCCCACGCGATGCGCGAAGCCGGGCGCTCTGCCCGATGAGCCAGCGCTACCGGCTGCGCATCGCGCGACCGGCGGTCCGTGCCCTGACCGAGCAGCTGCCGGAGCAGGCAGCAGCGGCGTACGAGTTCATCACCGGCCCACTCCTCGATGATCCACATCGGGTGGGTAGGCCGCCCGACCCACCTCTGGCGCCTGGACGTCCTGACGCGGGACCTGCCGCATCCTGCACCTCCTCGACGACGACCAGCGAATCGTCGAAGTCACCGCGATCAGATACCGCGGGGTGGGACGGGTGGCCCTGCCACCTCTACCGGCTGGCCGTCCGCCCCGACCGTCGGCGGCAAGGGATCGCCCGGGCGTTGCTGCGGGTCGCGGACCAGCGTGCCGCCTTCCTGGGTGCGCGCCGCATGGACGCGATGGTGCTGGACGATAACGAGCCGGGGCGGCAGGTCTGGAGCGCCGCCGGCTACGTACGCCAAGCGGTCTCGTCCCGCTGGGTTGAGCGGCTGCCGCCAGGGCCGGCGAACCGATGATCGCCGTCCGGCTGACGCCCGAGCAGGGACCGGCGTTGCAGGCCGAGATCCTGGCCGCGCTACCCGAGTTCTGGGGCGACCGCGACCTGCGGAGCGTGCACCAGCCGGTGTGGCTGCGGCAGTTTGCCGGCGACGCCATCGTCGTACGCGACGGTGAGGCCCTGCTCGGCTACCTGCTGGGCGTGGTGACCGCCGACCGCCTCGCGTACGTCCAGGCCGTCGCGACCCGGCTGCCTGCCCGCGGGCGCGGTGTGGGGCGGCTGCTCTACGAGACCTTCCTCGACGGCGCCCGGGCAAGGCGTGTCCGTCGGGTGGAGGCGATCACGACGCTCGGCAATACCGGGTCCGTCGCCTTCCACCGACGGCTCGGCTTTGCCGCCGAGACGGTCGCCGACTACACCGGTCCAAGCGAGGACCGCATCCTGTTCAGCCTGGAGTTGACACCGCCGGGCCCGGATACCGCGGCCTGACCAGGCAAAGACCATCCGTGGGTGGCTCGGTACCGGGGGCGTGGCAGGCTTGCTGCCCGGGATCGCCATGGTCCCGGGATCGCCATGGTGTGGGTGCGGCCCACGTCAGCCCGCCATGGCTGTGCCAGGGTGAGGAGCACCGGCAGGGGGATTGGCATGACCACACTGACCGATCGGGGCATCGAGGCTCTCGAGGAGCACCGGTCGGAGCTGCGGGGCCACTGCTACCGCATGCTCGGCTCGCTGTTCGAGGCCGACGACGCTGTGCAGGAGACGCTGGTCAAGGCCTGGCAGGGGCTCGACGCCTTTGAGGGCCGGTCGTCGCTGCGGTCGTGGCTGTACCGGATCGCGACCAACGTCTGCCTGGACAGCCTGCGCGGGCGGAGCCGGCGGGCCCTGCCGATGGACCTGTCGTCGCCGGTGCCCGCCACCACCGAGCCGGTCGACGTGCTTCCGGACTCCGCGTGGCTCGAGCCGGCGCCGACCGGCGACGTGCTTTCCAGCGCTGCCGACCCGGCGCAGCGGGCGGTGCTGTCGGACAGCGTGCGGCTGGCGTTCGTCGCCGCGCTGCAGAGCCTGCCGCCCAAGCAGCGGGCGGTGCTGCTGCTTCGTGAGGTGCTCTGCTGGTCGGCCGCTGAGACAGCGGAGCTGCTCGACACAACGGTTGCGTCGGTCAACAGCGCCCTGCAGCGGGCCCGGGCCACGATGTCCGCCCAGGACCCGCACGAGCGCCCCGCGGCGCTGGCTCCCGACCACGCCGACCTACTGGCCCGGTACGTCCGCGCGTTCGAGGCGTACGACATCGACGCACTCGTCACGCTGCTGCGCGAGGACGCGAGCATCTCGATGCCACCCATGTCGATGTGGCTCAGGGGGAGCGCCGACCTGCGCGCCTGGTACCTCGGCACCGGCATCGGCTGCCAGGGCTCGCGGCTGCTCGCCACCAGCGCGAACGGGCTGCCGGCGTTCGGTCAGTACCGCGTCGACCCCGGCGGCGGGCACGCCCCCTGGTCCCTGCAGGTGCTCGAGATCCAGGACGGGCGCATCGCGCACGTTCACCACTTTCTCGACACGGCACTACTCGCGAGGTTCGGCCTGCCGCCCCACCTGTAGGCGTTGCGCTCGGGCGGCAGGGGTGTGTCGGCGCGCCGGACGGGCGCTCAGGCCGCCGGGCGGCCCGGTGGATGCGCTGCCTGGGTCCCGATCGGGCAGGCTCACTCGGCGCCGGCCGGGCGGGCTCACTCGGCGCCGGCGCGGCGGGACAGAACGCTTGCACCTCGCAACATCAACGTGGTCGCCACGCTCAGGACGGCCGATGATGTTCCGAGGTGCAAGGTGTTTGTCCCGC
>JBKJQN010000004.1:0-31153 GCA_046593925.1 Mycobacteriales bacterium | reverse complement strand
GCGGGACAAACACCTTGCACCTCGGAACATCATCGGCCGTCCTGAGCGTGGCGACCACGTTGATGTTGCGAGGTGCAAGCGTTCTGTCCCGCCGCGCCGGCGCCGAGTGAGCCCGCCGCAGCCGGCCCCAGAAACAACGAAGGGCCACCCTGCACGTGCAGGGCGGCCCGGTGGGACGTTCTAGTCGTCCCAGGGTCCGTCGTCCACGGGGTACCTCTCCTCCCAGCAGCCCTCGACGAGGGCCGCTGCGTGACCGGGCGGGCATCGTCGCCGACCGGGCAGCCGCATGGCGGGCTGCTGCCAGGCATAACACCGACATCCGTGTCGGCTTCCCCTGGCCAGGAGTTGAGCGCAGGAGCGGTCAAGCCTTCTTGCGACCGCCGCGAGCCCGCAGCGCGCCACCACCGGCCAGCACGAGGTTGCGCGCCGTGGTGGCGCTGACCCCGTGCGTCGTACCGATCTGCGACAGCGAGGCACCCTTGGCGTACTCGGCGGCCACGGCCTTGGCGTGCTTGTCGCGCGCCGGGTCAGGCTTGCGCGTGTTGCCACCGCGCGGGCGCAGGACGACCCCGCGTTCGAGCAACACCAGCCGGACCCGACCGGCGCTTGTGCCGTGCGCGTCGGCGAGCGCTGCGATGCTCGTGCCCTTGGCGTACGCCTTCTCCAAGGTCGCCCCGAGCTTGTCCCGGTCAGCCGCGGACAGCCGCTTGTTCTTCTCGACATCAGTCATGCCCCGAAGGTTACTGGTCGGCGGGCCGATCAGTCAGCAGGCAGGATGCGGTGTCGACCAACCACTTGCAGGAAGGACATACGTGACCCGGACCGCGCTGGTCGTCGGCGCCTCCGTCGGCGGGGTGCGTACCGCTCAGGAGCTGCGCCGGCAGGGCTGGCAGGGAGGCGTCGTCCTGGTCGGCGCGGAGCCAGATCTGCCGTACGACAAGCCGCCGTTGTCCAAGCAGCTGCTCGCCGGCAGCTGGCAGCCGGAGCAGGCTCGCCTGCTCGACGAAGCAGCCGCGGCCCAGGACGGGATCGAGCTGCTGCTCGGCAGGCCGGCGGTTGCCCTCGACGTCGCCGGTCGCGCCGTCGTCCTGGCCGACGGCGAGCGTTTGGCGTTCGACGAGGTGGTGCTCGCGACCGGGGCAACGGCGCGCCCGTCGCCCTGGCGACCCGAGTCGGGCCTGTTTGTGCTGCGCACCCTCGCGGACGCGCTCGCCCTGCGGGCGGCGCTGGCAACGGCCAGGCCGGTCGTTGTCGTCGGTGGCGGTTTCCTGGGAGCCGAGGTCGCCTCGACGGCCCGCACGCTGGGCTGTGACGTCACCGTCGTCGACCCGGTCACCGTGCCGATGGGGCGGACGCTCAGCGACGAGGTCGGCCAGCTGTTCACCGACCTGCAGCACGCGCACGGTGTACGGACCCGCTTCGGCCACGGTGTGGAGCGGGTCACCGGCCGGCAGGGCGACCTCGAGGTCGTGCTGACCGACGGCGAGACCCTGCATGCGTCGACCGTCGTCGTCGCGATTGGCGCCGTCCCCGACGACCGCTGGCTCGCCGGCTCCGGGCTGCTCATCGACGACGGCATCGTCTGCGACGCCTCCGGCCTCGCCGTCGGGGCAGCAGCCGTCCACGCAGTCGGCGACGTGGCGCGCTGGCACAGCCCCCGCCGCGGGCGGGCGGTGCGCGTCGAGCACTGGACCAGCGCCGTCGCGCAGGCCGCGCACGTCGCACGCAGGCTCACCGACCCCGACGACAGGCCGCCGCAGCTCCCGGTGGAGTACGTCTGGACCAACCAGCACGACTGGCAGGCGCAGGTCGTAGGGCTGCCCGTGGACAGCGATCGACACGTCCTGATCGGTGACCCGTCCGGCAGCCCAGCGCGCTTCGGGGTGGCGTACGCCGACGGCGACCGGCTGTGCGGGGCGCTGCTGGTCAACTGGCCCAAGGGGATGCTGCTGGCCCGGCGGCTGCTGACGGCCGGCGAGGCCTTCAGCCCAGCCGTCGACCGGCTGCGGTCCGCGCGCCAGTGACGGCCCAGGAGCCAACCCAGCCGCCACCAGCAAGAGCCACCGGCAGTGCCCCCGACTTCGACGCGCTGCCCCTGGACGTGCTCGCCCGTCGGCGCAGCGTCAAGTGGACCCGGTACCCCCCCGACGTCCTGCCGCTCTGGGTGGCGGAGCTGGACGTGCCGCTCGCCGAGCCGGTGACCCGGGTCCTGCTGGCTGCCGTCCGCGCGGGTGACACGGGCTACCCGACCCCCGAAGTCCTGCGTGGTGCGTTCGCCGGCTTCGCCGCCCGTCGATGGTCCTGGCAGGTCGACCCGGAGCGGTGCTGGCCGGTGGCCGACGTCATGGTCGGTGTCGGCGAGGCGCTGGGCGTCCTCACCGCTCCCGGTGACGGCGTCGTCATCTGCCCGCCCGTCTATCACCCATTCGCCGCCGTCATCCCCGAGCGCGGTCGCACCACGGTGCCGGTGCCGCTGCTCGCCGACGGCGCCCTGGACCTCGACGGCATCGGTGCTGCCCTCGCCGCCGGCGCCCGGGCGGTCCTGCTGTGCAGCCCGCACAACCCGACCGGCCGGGTCTGGTCAGAGCCCGAGCTCGACGCGCTCGACACGGTCGCGCGCACGTACGACGCCGTGGTCGTCAGCGACGAGATCCACGCGCCACTGACCCTGCCCGGCAGCAGCTTCAGCCCGTACCTGGGCAGTGGGGAACGCGATGCCGTCGCCGTCGTCAGCGCGTCCAAGGCCTTCAACCTGGCGGGCCTCAAGGCTGCGCTGGTCGTCGCCGGCTCCGAGCGGGTGCAGGCCCGACTCGCGACGCTGCCGGTCGAGGTGGCCTACCGCACGGGGCATCTCGGGGTGCTGGCGAGCGTGGCGGCGTACGAGGAGGGCGACGACTGGCTCGACGCGCTGCTGGGCCACCTGGACCGCAACCGCGACCTGGTCGGCACGCTGCTGGCGCGGTACCTGCCGCAGGTGCGCTGGACGCCACCGCAGGCGTCGTACCTGGCCTGGCTGGACTGTCGGGTGCTCGGCGACGACCCGGCCGGGCTGTTCCTGGCCCGCGGCCGGGTCGCGCTGGTCGACGGGTCGGAGTACGGCGAGCCGGGGCGCGGCTTCGTCCGGCTGAACCACGGCACCACCCGCGCCGTTCTGCAGGAGGCCGTACGGCGGATGACGCAGGCCGTGGGGGCGCCCGGGCAGCCGGGGTAGGTCAGCGTCCTGCCGTCCACCATGCGGCGCGAGCCCCTGGACCTGCTCGCCGGGCAGGCGCACGATGGCTGGTGGTCCGAGGAGGTCCTCATGGTCCATGCCTGCGCCTGCTGCCGGCTCCGGTTCGCCAGCACCGGCGAGCTCGCCGATCACGTCCACGCCGAGCACGACGAGCATCGACCGTTCGAGGAGGGCACGGTCACGGTGACCCGCCGGCGCTTCCCGACGCTGCAGCCAGCCGGTCAGCCGACTGGCACCAGGCCCCGCTCGTAGCGGCCGAGCCCGACGGCGCCGCCCAGTGCCGTCACAAAGCCAGCCACGGCCAGAGTCAGGAAGCCGTCACGCACCCGGTCGCCGAGCAACAGCACCCCGACCAGAGCCGGTACGCCCGTCTGCGTGATGACCAGGGCGGCCGTCGTGGTGGTGACCGAGCCGCGCTGCATCGCGGCGGAGTACAGCAGGAACGCCGTGGCGCCAGCCAGCAGGAGCACGTACGCCAGCGGCGAGCCCAGCACAGCGGCGCCGAACGGCGGGAGCAGCCGGGCCGACACGGCCACCACGCCGAAGCCGGAACCGGCGAGCAGGCCGAGCAGGACCGCCCCCGCGGCACCCCGGACCCGGGTGGCGAACCGCGCCGCGAGCACCACGAAGCCGATGCTGGCAAGCAGCAGCAGCGCCGCGCTCGTGCCGCCCGGGTCGGCCTGCCCGGTCGTGGCGGACGGCCCGAGCATCGCCAGCCCGAGGACGACCAGACCGACGGCGAGCCACTGGGCGCGCGCCAGCGACGTGCCTGTCACCCGCGCCGAGAGCACCGCCGTCACCGCGACGCTGCCTGCGATGACGGCCTGTACGAGGAACAGCGGCAGCGACTGCAGCGCCGTGATGTGCAGGGCGAAGCCGAGCCCGTTCAGGGCCAGCGACCCGACAAACACCGGTTGGCGGGCAAGCTGGAGCAGCAGGCGCGGGTCCAGGCCGGGGCGCTGCTCGATGCGCCCGGTCGCCACCGCCTGCAGCACGGCCGCGACCCCGAAGCAGGTCATCGCGCCGAACGCAAGCAGGATGGCGAGCTGCCTCACCTGGCTCCCTCGAAGGTGGCCGGAGCCGGCAGTGGTTGCTCCCGGCGGCCCTGGCGGCGCTTCACCTCCAGGTACAGGCTCAGCGCGTTGTAGTAGACGATGTAGGCCAGCGAGAGGGCTACTACGACGCCGTTGGGGTGCGGCAGCTCGGCAACGATCAGGGCATACGTCACGAGCCACAGCGCCGACAGCGCCAGGGTCGGGACGCGCAGCACGAGCGTCCGCGACGGGTACACGTAGCCGACGGGCACCAGCACCAGCAGCGCACACACGACGATGATCGTTGAGACGACGATCGGACCGAGGTCGAGCGCGATCGCGTACAGCGCGACGACGTTCCAGTAACTCGGGAAGCCCAGGAAGAAGTGGTCATCGGTCTTGGCGTCGACCCGGCAGAACTGGTAGCTCGAGGCCACCAACGGCAGCACGGCCACCACGGTCCCGGCGGCGCCACCGGGCAGGTAGCCGCCCTGTAGCAGCAGCACGACGGGGGCGAACACGTAGGTCAGGTAGTCGACGATGTTGTCGAGCAGCGCGCCGTCGAACCACGGCAACCGCTCCTTCACCTCGAAGCGGCGGGCCAGCATGCCGTCGGTGCCGTCGATGAACAGCGCGGCCAGCCCCAGCCAGAGCGCCCTCGCGATGTCGCCCTGTACGGCCGCGAGCACGATCAGCAGGGCCAGGATCGCCCCCGTCGCGGTGTAGCCGTGCACGACCCAGGCGCGCAGCCCGGACCACGACCAGGTGGATGTCATCGGGTGGCTGTCACTCTGTCGTCGGTCCTCGGGACGGGCGGGTCCGGGCGGGTCGCCGGCACACCACTGTGCCTCAGCGCCCGCAACGGTGCGGGCGGCTGCCGACGCCGGTTCGCGCAGACCGGCTTCAGCGTGCTGGCCGGACAGCCGACCCCGTACCGGTACGGCAACGACGTATCCACAGGGCCCCCATCGAGCTCTGGCGTCTGGCAGCCTGTCCAGGCGAGCACTCGTCCCACGACCACCCGGAGCTTCCGTGTCCACCCCTCCCGCCCTGCTGGCCCGCCGCCTGACCGCTGGCCTGTGCCTGTTCGCCCTGCCGTTGGGCGCCGCCGTCGGTTGCGGTCAGGCCGCAGCTGCCAAGAAACAGGATGTCGGAAGCGCGCTGCAGAAGGCCTCGGCCAACCTGCGGGCCAGCGGCTCGATGTCCGTGACAATGCGCCTCGAGGACGCCTCAGGCGCCCTCAAGAAGGCCTCCACGGCCGGCACCGACGGGCTCAAGGCCGAGCAGGCCGACCTGCTGGTAGGCGGCACCATCTCGATCACGATCGACCCCGCGGCCGGTAAGACGCTGCAGGACCTGCAGCGCGCCGACCCGGCGATGTCGACGGCCGAGCAGCTCAAGCTCGCCAACTTCGCGATGTCCGTGCAGGCCGACGGCGGCGACGTGGCCCAGGTCCGGGTGGTTGCCGGTGACCTGTACGTCAATGTCGGCCTGCAGAAGATCAGCGACATCGCCAAGAAGGCCGGCTCGTCGACGGACGTGGGGGCGCAGCTCGACGACCTGGCGGCGTCGGCGCCTGAGCAACTGCAGCCGCTGGTCACCGACGTCAAGGCCGGAAAGTGGATCAAGCTGCCCCTTGCCGAGTACGCCGACCAGCTCAAGGCCCTGGGTAACCGTGCGGCGCCGAGCCCATCGGCCTCCGTCGACACGCAGAAGCTCGGGACCGACCTGCTGGCAGCCGTCAAACCGTTCGTCACGGTCAGCGACGCGTCGAGCAGCGGCAGCAGCCGGGTGCTCGACGTCAAGGTGCAGGCCAAACAGGCCCTCAAGGCCGTGCTCGCCACGGTCAAGGCGATGGGGCCGGCGGTGCCGGGGCTCGACACCCTTGACACCACCGCCGTCGACAAGATCGGTGACGGCACCGTCAACGGCCAGGTCACCCTCGACGGGGACCACCTGAAGAAGATCACCCTGGACCTGCAGTCGGCCGTCCGACTGGCCCCGCCCGGCGCGACCCCCGCGCCCGACCTCACCGGCAGCACGGTGACGATCGACGTCAACGACTCGGCCGACGAGGTGACGGTGCCCAAGGACGTGTCCCCGGTCGACGTCGGAGCGCTCGTGAAGCAGCTGCTCGGGTCCTTCGGCGGCGCGACCGGTGGCTCGGTCCCGAGCTGACCGGACGGCTCGAAACCGTGCGACGACCCGGCCGTGGTTGCGGCCGGGTCGTCGGCGTTCCGGGCTACAGGTCGAACTCGGCCGGGGCGATCCCCACCGCGAAGCAGGCGTCCTTGACCGCCTGCCGCTCGTCCGCGTCGAAATCGCCGTCAGCGCCACCGATGATGATGCCGATCTGAATCACGGCCCGGCCCTGGTCAGGCTTTGCCTTGAGCTTGGCGATCGTCGCGACGGCCTCGACCTTGCCGAAGGAGAAGTCCTTCTGGAGCTTGTCGCAGTAGAAGTCGAACTTCTGGCGCAGCTCGTCGGGCGGGAAGATCGCCAGCACGTCGTTGCTGGTGATCAGCGCTGCGGTCTTCTGCCGCTCCGAGGCCTCAATCTTGCCGTCGGCGGCGGCGATGAGCGCGCACATCGCCATGCTGGCGTTCGCGAACTCCTTGCTCTTGAACTGGCCGGTCTTGGTCTTGAGCTGGCCGCTCATCTCGGCGGTCTTGCTCTTGAGCTGGTCCCAGAAGGCCATCGCTACGGCGTCCTCACCTCGGTGCCGGGCGCCCCGGTCGGGCGGCCCGCACGTGGCCAGCCTGCCACCGGAGCGTGCGGGGCGCTGTGGCTCAGTCCACTCACCCGGGCGGTCGACCGGACCCGGGGTTGGGTGGGGGTGGGGGCGCAGCCACCAGCGCGCCCCCACGAGGAGGATCGTGAGCCAGCAGCCCGCCACCGAGATCGGCACGACCACCCAGGCGGGGGTCGACGACCAGGAGTTCGCTGCCGAGGTCGCCGAGCAGACCTCCAGCGACCTCAAGGTCGAGGACGCCTTCGACCGGGAGGCCGAGGGCGCGACCTCGGGCGTCGAGGCCGCCCAGCAGGACGCCCACGACGCGTCCTGAGCCCGGCTCGGCGCCGGTGGCAGCTCCGTCCGGCGCCGCCTACAGGCCGAGCCGTGTGGCGATGACCTCGTCCATCACCTCGTCGGTGCCGCCACCGATCCTGAGGACCCGCGCGTCGCGGTAGTGCCGTTCGACCTCGGTGCCGCTCATGTAGCCCAGCCCTCCGAACAGCTGCACCGCCTGGTCGACGACCAGGTCGCAGGCGGCGCACGCGGCGTTCTTGGCCATCGACACCTCGAGGACGGCGTCACCGCCGGCCAGCCAGACCTCGTACGCCGCCCTCGTCGCCACCTTGGCGGTCCAGGCGGCGCGCGCCATCTGGGCGAGCTTGTGCCGGACGACCTGCCGGCCGGCGAGCGGCCGGCCGAACGTCTCCCGGTCCTTGACCCACTGCAGGGTCAGGTCGACGCAGCGCTGCGCGGTGGCGTACGCCTGCACCGCCAGCGCCAGCCGTTCGGTCTGGAACTGCTCCATGATCTGCCGGAAGCCGCTGCCCGGCGCACCGACGAGGTTGCCCAGCGGCACGCGTACGTCGTCGAAGGCCAGCTCGGCGGTGTCGGAGCAGCGCCAGCCCATCTTCTCCAGCGGCCCGGTCACCGTGAGGCCCGGCGTCCCCTTGTCGATGACCAGCAGCGAGATACCGCCGTAGCCCTCGTCGCCGGTGCGTACTGCCGTGGTCAGGAAGTCGGCGTGTACCCCGCTGGTGATGTACGTCTTGCTGCCGTTGACGACGTAGTGCCCGCCGTCGAGGACGGCGCGGGTACGCAGCCCGGCGACGTCCGACCCGCCGCCGGGCTCGGTCACGGCGAGGGCGCCGATCAGCTCCCCCGCCAGCGTCGGGCGCACGTAGCGGTCGACGAGCGCTGGACCGCCGTGGGCAACCAGGTGGGGCAGGGCGATGCCGTGCGTGAACAAGGCCGCGACGACGCCCCCCGAGCCGCCGCCGAGCAGGATCTCCTCGGTCAGGATGGCGGCGTCGATGCCGTCGCCGCCGCTGCCACCGACCCGCTCGGGGAAAGCAACGCCGAGCAGCCCGGCGTCCGCGAACGTGCGGTGCAGCGCCCGCGGAATCATTCCGTCGCGCTCCCACTGCCCCACATGCGGCGCGATCTCCGTTGCCACGACGTCTCGCGCCAGGGCCCGCAGAGCGGTGCGTTCGGGGGTGTCCCAACGGCTGCTCACGCCGGCTGCCGGCCCGGCCCGGGCGGTCCGGCAAAGGCCTGCGCGACGTCCAGCCAGCCGTCGGTGAGCGGGCCGCTGGCCGACAGGTCGAGCTCGCTGCGATGCCGCCGCTGCGTGACGAGCAGGCAGAAGTGCTCAGCGCTGCCGGTCACTGCGTCATCGCCCTCGCCCCAGGACCAGCTCGAGCCGTCCGGCGCCTCCAGCGTCACGCGGACGTCGCCGCCTGGGGCCGGCAGCCCGCGGTTGGCGTACGAGAAGAGCCGGGTGCGTACGCCGAGATGGCAGATGTGCCGCAGCCGGCTGGTGGGCACCCGCGTCACGCCGCACGCGTCGGCGATGTCCTGGCCGTGCGCCCAGTACTCCATCAACCGTGCCGTCGCAAAGGAGGCGGGGCTCATCGACGGGCCGTACCAGGCCACCTTCGTCCCGGCCGGCACGGCGGCGACCGCCTCGAGCAGGGCCACAAAGCCGGTCCGCCACCCCGCCAGCAGGCCGTCCCGCGTCAGCGAGCGCCGACTGGCCAGCTGGCCGCGCAGGAAGCCTTCAACGTCCTCGGCGATCGCCGGCAGCTCGGCGAGGAACAGCGCCGGGTCGGTGACTGCCTTGGTGGCCTCGACGTCGGTGCCTGCCAGGTGGGCGACGGTGTCCCGCACGTCCCAGGGGGTGGCCGGGGTCGCCGCGTCGAGGTCGCCGTCCTCGACCAGGCCGACGAGATCGGCGTGCTCGGCCCGCAGGTCGTCGAGCAGGGCGGGCAGATCGGGCCTGTCGCTCATGTGAACGGACGCTAACATCGGCGCGGTGACGTCCACGGCGCCCCGGCGCGAGCTGCTCCTCGAGGCAGCGGCGCAGCTGTTTGCCGGACGCGGTTACCACGCCGTCGGCATCGACGACATCGGCGCGGCCGCCGGTATCACCGGCCCCGGGGTCTATCGGCACTTCGCCAGCAAGCAGGCGCTCCTTGAGCACCTCTGCGACCGCGCGATGACCCGGATGCTCGACGGCGCCCAGCAACTGTCGGGTGCCGGCGGGTCGCTCGCGGAGCTGGTCGACCTGCACGTCGGCTTCGCCGTCGACGAGCGCGCGCTGATCGGGGTCTGGGCCCGCGAGCAGCGCGCGCTGTCCGACGACGTCCGGCGCTCGCTGCGGCGGCGCCAACGGGCGTACGAGCTGGTCTGGCGTGAAGTGCTGGCTCCCCTGCGGGAAGACCTGACCGCCGAGGAAACCCAGCTCGTGGTCACCTCGACGCTCGCTTTGCTCAATTCCACCGCGCTGGTCGGCGCGAACGTCGACCCCGCACGGCTACGGCCGCTGCTACGGCGGATGGCGCTCGCGGCGCTACTGAGCCGCTGACCGCCGTGCGCGGACCCGGGCCGTCGTCAACCTGCCTGACCGAAGGCAAGGGTGGCGTCGTAGGTGATGGACGACTGCCCGGCTGCACCGGTCGAGCCTGCGGGGTGCTCACCACCGGCAGCTGGCCCGCGGCGCGGTGCAGGGTGGGCGACATCGGATGTCCGGCTGCTCAGACGGGGGCGGCCGGGGAGGTGGGCGCGCGCCGCTCGCTCGTAGCGCCTGTCGTCGAGGCACTGGACGCCGCTGATGCGGTGCGCGGGCCGAACTCGGCGATGATGACGGCATCGAAGATGACCAGGGTGCTGCCGACGACGGCGTCGATGGGGTCGGCGAAGTCGGCCAGCAGCCACATCGTCGCAATCTCGATGACGGCGCCGATCAACCCCAGTGCGAGCAGTCGCGGGACCGCTGGCCTGGATACGGCGCGCAGATCCGAGACGACGAGTACCAGATCGGCCGCATGCCGGATGGCCTGCTGGTAGGACCGGTCGGTGTGGCCGTCACCGCCAAGGATCTCCAGCAGCTGCACCCGCGCGACCCGCGGGTCGTCCTGGAGCCCACGGAAGTAGACGACCAGCGCCTCCCGTGCGGCATCGTGCAGGTCGCCGCCCCGCTCGCGGGCGACGAGGGCGGCGGCCGCCATCTGCTCATGCTGATGGCCAGTGACCTGCTGGAAGACCTCGGCGAGCAGGTTCCGCAGCGTGGGGAAGGACTCGTAGAAGTAGCGCTGGGTCAGCCCAGCGGCCTGGCAGACGGCACTGACCGTGGCGTGCCGGGCGCCCACAGTCCCGAAGACCTCGAGCCCGGCTTCGAGCAGCCTGGCCCTTCGCTCCTGCACACGCTCGTCCCGGGGGACACCACGCCAGACCCGGGCCGGCCTCGAGCGCTGCGGCGTGATGTGTGGGCCGTCAAACTCTGACATTCGCGCTCGCCCCCAGGCCGGCCGGTCGACCGAGCCCCCCGGCGATCTTGGTTCGCTCGCGGTCGGTCCACGGTCGCTGCACGTCAGGACGGCTCGTGGGTGCGCCGACCGTCGCCTAGCTGGTGGGGTGCGAGGTCGTCGAACAGCGCCGGGCCGGGCGCGCGGAGCTCGTCCGGCGACGGCTGGGGGCTCGGCTCGCGAGGGGCGTCGACATGCGGTGCCGCCGGGTGTCCGGTGCTGGGCGCAGCCTGGTCGTTCTGGTCGGCCATCTCGTCCATCCCGATGGGGCCCTCCGGGATGCCCTGCAGGAACTGGCTGATGATCGGGTTGGTGCTGTGCAGCATCTCCTGCGCGGGGCCGAAGGCCACCAGCCCGGAGCGGAACAGCAAACCCATGTTGTCCGCCGTGCGCTTGATGGACTCGATGTTGTGCGAGATGATGAAGAAGGTCGACTTGGTTTCGGCCTGCACGACCTTGACGAGCCGATCCAGGTGCGCCACGCGCACCGGGTCCAGGCCGGAGTCCGGCTCGTCGAAGAACACGATCTCGGGGTCCAGCATCAACGCACGGGCGAGCCCGGCCCGCTTCCGCATCCCACCGGACACCTCGCCGGGGAGCTTCTTCAGGTGCGAGACGAGACCGACGAGCTCGGAGCGTTCCATGACCAGGTCGCGGATCTCCTTGTCGGTCTTCTTCGTGTGCTCGACCAGCGGAAAGGCGATGTTGTCGAACAGATTCATCGAGCCGAACAGCGCGCCGTCCTGGAACAGGACGCCGAACTTGCGGCGGATGCGCAGGACCTCCTTCTCGCGGACCCCCACCATCGGCTCGCCGTCGACGTACACCTGCCCTGACTGAGGCCGGAGCAGGCCGATGATGACCTTCAGCAGGACCGACTTGCCCGTGCCGGACGGCCCGAGTACGGCGGAGATCTGGCCGCGTGGCACATCGAAGCTGATGTCCTTGAGCACGGTGTGCATGCCGAACCGCATGGTGACGTTCTGGATCGACACGACAGGACCCTCGTGCGCCGTCGGGGCGGCGGTGACCCCGGGGGTGATCAGCGTCGACATGCGTGGGCTCCTCGATCCGGGTGGTGGGGCGAACCGGCTTGGCGAACGAACCGGGCGGGAGTGGAAGGGATTCTTCCACGCCCGCCCGTGGCGATCGTGTCTGCGGGGCGGCGCGGATCGGGCGCAGTGCCCGACCGGTCACCTGACCGCTAGGCCGTGATGTTGATCGTGGTGAGCAGGATGTTCTGCGCGCCGCAGGACACCGGCTGCGGGCCACCGAGCGCGTTGCCGTTGGCGTCGAAGAGCTGGAAGGTCGCCGTGACCTGCCCGGACTTGATCGACCCGAGGCCGGTCGTGGTGCCGGCCTTGAGCGGCACCGTCAGACCGCCGACCACCGGAACGGTGAACGACGACGCCTGGCCGGCCACGATGGGCGTGCGCGCGGCGGACGTCGCCTTGGTGAGGATGTTCTTGACGGACGGCGCGATCTTCGTGTTGTCCAGGTTGATCACGGTGAACGTGACGATCTGGCTGCGGCCACCGGCCGCGAAGGCTGCCGAGTTCAGGGTCGCCGGGATCGTCGTCTTGACCTTCGCGTTGGTCAGGTTGAACGCAGCACCCTTCTTCACGGCCGTCGGCACGACACCGGAGACGGTCGCCCCGAGGCTGTTCGCACCGAACGGGCCGACCGTCTGGCACTTCTGCGTGAAGGCCTTGGAGAAGGTCTTGGTGGCCAGGGCCTGCGCGTTCGCCGCCGGGGCGAGGGCGAAGCTGAAGCCGGCGAGCGCGGTCGCCGCGACAGTGGCGGTGGCCAGGCTCTTCTTGGTGGTGTTCATACTCTGGGTGGCTCCTTCGTTGGAGGTAGTGACATGCGTGGAGTTCTCGGGCAGCCGTGCGGACAGGGCTGGACGCTGCGGACCCGGTGGGCCTTCGCACCTTGCCCGGACGAAGCCGGTCCGGTTCACCGGACGACCAGTCCTCGTGCGCCATCCCGGGGGAACCGCGGTTTCCCACGAATAAGGGGTGGTGTACGTCCATTGAGCAACATGACACGGCTCACAGTCAAGTCTCCGAGCGGGTATAACTTTGCGTGATGAACCGGGCACACATAGTTTTACGGCGCACCCTCGAAGCGAAGGACCGACGGCCGCGCGGCTCTGGCAGGGGGTCACTTGGCCCGGTACAGGGCTGCCGTGGTGGTGATGCTCAGGCCGGCGACGCTCTTGCTCAGCGGCAGACCCAGGATCGCGTTGGTGTTGCGCGCCAGACCCTCGGGGCACAGCGGCCCGGCCTGCACGGCCTGGACCGGGAAGGCGCCGCTGGTGAGCGTGGCGGTGGCGTTGGTCAGCGGACCCGTGAAGGTCCCGGTCACGGCCGCCTGCAGCGGGCCGACCTCGCACCTGGTCCCGAAGACCTGCGGGGCCGCCGAGGCCTGGATCGTCGTGGACAGCGCGAGGACGCCCGGCACGCCGTCGTCGCAGACGTACGCCGTGAACGTCTCGGGAACCACCTGCACCTGGGCGATCACACTGGTCACGGTGGGGATCAGGTTGATATCTGTCTGCACGGGGTCGAACTGCAGTCCGCTCTTGGGGGCGACCAGCTGGGCGCAGACCTTGGCGGTGGGATGTGTGGGCGGGGCAGCCACCAGCGTCGCCACGGCACAGAAGCGCCCGGAGATCCCGGACACCGAGACGCCGTCGATCACCTTCACCGAGCCGCCGGAGAACGAGCCGACCGCCCCTATCTGGTACGGCGCACCACTCCTCGGCACACACTCCGGAACGATGACGCCGGCACTGGGGACCTGACCTGCCGCCTGCAGGGCGGCAAAACCGCCGAGAGCGGCGGCCCCCGGTGCCTGCTGCTGAACCAGCGCGTCGTCCACCGTGCGGGCCGGCGCCGACGTGGTGGCCTGTGTGGCGCAGGCGCTCGTGAGCAGCACCAGGCAGGCCGCGGCGGCACAGAACTGCGCTGCCACGTCAGGTGCCCGGGACGAACGCCGGGGGGCCGGCCTGCAGCGCAGCCTGGTCCACGTCGGTGATCGTCAGCGTTCCCGTCACCTGCGAGGCGCCGCGCGGAAAAGGCAACGTGTCGCCCTGCGTCCAGTAGTTGTTGCCTGCGGCACTCAGTCCACCGAAGATGCCGTTGAACGTGGCGTACTGGAAGACGTCGCACGGCGGGTCCGGGCTGAAGACCGGGATCTCGAAGTCGTTGCCGACCACCTTGGCCGTCGCCCCGACGAGCGGGCCCGCCAGCGGCGAACCCGCCAGTGTCCAGGGACCCTGGCTGCCGGCCAGACCGCCGTCGTCGGGACGACCGGTGGGAACGACCCGGCTGGTGCCAGTTGTCAGCGACGTGGCGACGGCCGTCCTGCAGGAGTACGTCACGCCGGGCACCAGCGGGCCGGGCCCGACGTCCGCGAACACCGGGGTGGACGCCGCGAGCTGGAGCCGGCCGTCGGGGTCCGGGTTGACACCGATGACGGTTGTCGACGATGGCCCTGACGTCGTCAGCTTCACGGCGAACGTCCCGACGGGGAACAGCACGAGCTTCCCGAAGAGGGTGGCGATCTCCGCCTTCGACGTGTCGAACACCAGGCCCTCCTTGGCGATGCTCACCTGCAGGGAGGGGACCTGCAGCAGCCCGCACGCCTTCGCCGACACCTTGCTGGTCGTGGACGTCCAGTTCTGGCCGATCTCGTTCCAGCCATTGAGCAGCGTCACGTCGGTGATGTCCGCCTTGATCTGCACGGCGTATCCGCCGCTTCCGTCGGGCAGCGGGAACGTCGACCCGGATGCGGGGCAGACGGGCGCGGCAGGCGCAGCTGCGGCGGCGCGGCCGACTCCGAACGCGGTCGCCTGCCCGGTGGCAGCGCCAGAACCATGACGGGCAGCGGCCACGACGCTCGGTGCGCCGGCCGTGGCAACCGCGGCGAGCGCCGCCATGACCGCGACGGCCTGCACCCGGCGTCGCCTGCCCCGCGGCCGCTCGGCGCCGACCTCGACGACGTCGGCGTGGTCCTCGTGACCCGGCCGGGTCGTCACAGCAGCTTCACCGCATCGATCAGCCACGTGCCGTCGGGCCGGACCAGGGTGATCTCGACCCGGCTCTGGTCGGTGGTGGGGCCGGCCTTCTGGTTGGTGTTGGTCGCGACCTGGTTGAGGAAGACCAGGACGACCGCGCGGTCGGTGGTGGCGCTCGTGACACCGGCCGCCACGATCGTGCTCTTGGCAGTCGCGTTGTACTGCTGCAGCACCTTCTGCAACGCCGCACTGGTCTGGGTGAAGCTGTCACGGAAACCCGGGGTGGAGCGCGAGGTGACCGCGCCGAAGTCCTTGTCCAGCGACCGGTAGTCGTAGCTGGCGAGCGCGACGGCGCTGTCCTTGCCGGCCTGCAGCGCCGACCCGCGCGCCTCGTCGAGGGCCCGGCTCTGCCTCAGCGACAGCGTCGTCAGCACCAGGCCGACGGCCAGGGCCACGATCAGCAGAGCGGCTCCGACCGCCAGCCGGTGGCCGCGCAGCCACCCCAGCAGGCGTCGTCCGCGCGACGGGCCGACCGGGGCCGACGCCACCGGCTCCGACGGTTCAGTGGACGGTGCGTCGACGTGTTCGTCGCTCACGTCGCCGGCCTGCTTGGTGAGGTCCACAGGGTCGTCGAGCTGGGCAGCCAAGGCGTCGTCCTCCTGGATGGTGGGCATGTCAGGGCGCCGCGGGGCCAGGGGCCAGGTCGGCGCCGCGTTGGAGCAGGTCGGGCGCGGTCCGGGCGCAGCCGTTGTTCAGGTCGGCCGTACCGGTCCGCTGGGTGGGCAGCGGGATCGCCTGCGGTACCAGGTACGTGCAGACGGTGTTGCCGACGTTGATGCCGAGTGTGCTGCGGATGTTGCCGCCCGCGGTGATGTCGCGCAGGTCCAGGGCGACGACCGGCAGCAGCTGGAACATCCGCTGCACCTGTGGCTGATACTGCAGGACGGCGGCAGAGCCGGCCCCGAAGCCCGCAATGGTGCCGGCGATGTCGTCCCGGGTCTTGCCCAGCAGGGCCGCGAGCTGCTCGGTCGCCGGGGCCCCTTGCGCGAGCAGCCCGCGGATGTCGGCGTCGGACACCTTCAGCTGGGCGGTCAGCTCGTTGAGGTTCCTGGTGTACGCCGCGAAGTCCGCATTGCTGGCGTTGAGGGTCTTCAGCACCGGGTTGCCCTGCGTGATCAGGTCAACCGTCGCCGGCTGCGCCGCCTGCAGGGCCCGGGTCAGCTGCTGGCCGGACACGATCAGGTTGCGCAGGTCCGGTCCGGTGCCGCTGAACCCGGTCGTCAGGAACGACCGTACGGTCGCCAGGTTCTTCTCGTCGATGCTGGCCAGCAGGTTGCTGAGGTCGTCGAGCGCCGTCCCGATCGCCAGCGGCACCGTCGAACGCGACGCGGGGATGACGCTGCCGGCGCGCAGCATCGGGCCGCCTGAGGAGGCGGGCACCAGGTCCACGTACTGCTCACCGACGGCTGACAGCTGCCGGATATTGGCATCGACGTCGCTGGGGATCCGGGTGCCGTGGTCCAGCGCCAAGGTCAGCCGGACGCCCTGCGGCTCGACGTCGACGGCCGACACCGACCCGACGTCGACACCGTTGTACGTGACGGTCGCGCTCTTGTAGATGCCGCCGGCCCGGTTCATCTCCAGCGCCACGTCGAAGGGGCCGTTGCCGAAGCTGAAGTGCAGGACCGAGGTCAGGATGTAGTAGCCGCCGAGCAGCACCACGGCGACCAGGGCCACCAGTCGCGCCAGCAGGCCGCGCATCACGACAGGCCCGTCTGGAGCAGGTTGCGGACCGCGACCGTGCTGTCGGCCGTCGCGCCCGTACGGCTGGCTGCCCCGATGGCACCGGTGGGCGAGTAGGCACCCGCCGGCAGCACGACGTTGAGGGTCAGCCCGACCTGCAGGTAGTCACCGGGCGCCTTGCTGGTCGTCAGGCGTTCGAACTCGCCGATGTCGCGCAGGTCCTGACCGATCCGCTGCTTGACGCTGACCAGCTGGTCCAGGACCGGCACCAGGGACTTGGCACCCTGCACGGCGTTCTGACCGCTCTGGGCCAGCAGCCGATTGGACACCTCACTGAGCGCCGCGAAGTTGGTCAGCAGGTTGTTGAAGTCGCCGTTCTCCGCAGCCAGCACCCCGACCGCGGGGGCCACCGCATCGATGCCGGCCGTGATGGTGCTGCTCCCCGCGTTGAGCTGCTTGCTCAGGTCGTCGATGGCCGTGAGGGCGTTGACGACGGAGTCCTTGCCCTGTGCCAGCGACGTCACGGCGGTGTCGACCTGCGTCAGGAGGTCACGGATCTGCTGCTGGTTGCCGTCCAGGCTCGCGTTGAACTCGCGGACGATCGTCTGGAGCTGGTTGATCCCACCGCCGTTGAGGACCGCCGACAGAGCGGCGAAGGAGTCCTCGACACTGGCTGCGCTGCTGGTGTCGTTCATCGCCAGCGGCTCGCCCGGGCCGAGCATCCGCTGCGAGCCCTGCTGGGGCAGCGTCAGCAGGACGTACTGGTCGCCGAGCGGGTTGTCGAACCGGACCTGCGCGGATGTACCGACCGGCAGCGCGACGTCCTGCTTGATCTTCAACGTCAGGTCGGCCTTGAAGTCGTGCGTCCCGATCGAGCCGACCTGCCCGACCACTCGTGGGCCGATCCGCACCTGCGCATCGGACGGCAGGTTGAGCACCTCGGCGAAGGTGGCCTTGACGTCGTACGACGGCCCGATGCCCTGGCTGAACTTCGGGAGCTTCTGCAGGCTCACGCTGAAGCCACAGCCGGCGAGCGGCAGGATGAGGGCGCCGACACACACAGCGCGGCGCAGTCGCACGCCGCCCCAGGTCATCGGCCGGCCGCCAGCAGGGCCTTGAGGGACACGTCTGGCGCCGGGGCGCCGGGCGGCACCGGGAGCTGGGACACCAGGCCGTTGAGGCCGCACGCGAAGTCCTCCCCGTACTTGCCGTCGTACGTGCCACCGTCACGGTTCGCCAGCGCGATGCTCAGCAGGCGCAGGACGGAGTTGCCACACACCTGGGTGCCCAGGGCCGCTGAGCCACGGCTCGGGTCGAAGCGGGTCTTGAGCGCCGGGCCCCCAGGGGCCGCCGGGTCCACGGCCGCATGCAGGTTCTCCAGCGCCAACGGGGCCGTCCGGAACGTCTCCGCGAGGCTCTGCTGCTGGCGCGACAGCGCAGCCGCAAAGGTGTTGAGGCTGCTGACGCTGCTCCCGAGCGTGGCAGCGTTGTCCGTCACGAAGGTGGACAGCTGGGCCAGCGCCTGGGTGAGGGTCGACAGCGCCGTGGCGATGTCGGCCTTCTCCGACGCCAGGCTCGCACTGACCGAGGCCAGGTTGCTGGAGAAGGACTGGTAGCTGTCCAGGTTCTGGGAGGCCTCGGTGGTGAGCGCGCCGAGGCTGTTGAACAGCGTCGTGAGGTCGGTGTCCTGAGCACCGAGCGCGCCGAGAGCCTGCCCGAAGTTCGTGATCGTCTGGTTGAGCGGCTTGCCGTCCGGCCCGAAGGAGGTCGCCAGGCTGCCGAGCAGGTTGTTGAGCGCGCCGTCCTGGTTGGCGCCCTGCGGGCCGAGCGCCAGCGCCAACTTGTCGACGCTCTTGATCACCTGGTCCGCAGACAGCGGCGCCGCCGTCCGTTCCATCGGGATGCGGGCCGGGTCGGCAAGCTTGGCCCCCCCGGTGTACGGGGGGTTCAGGGCCAGCGTGCGGTCGCTGATCAGGTTGGGCGCAAGGATCATGGCCTGGACCCGGTCGGGCATGTCCAGGCTCTGCGGGACCTCGAAGGTCACGTCGACGCCGCCGGCATCGGGATGGACACCGGTGACCTTGCCGACCGGCATCCCGAGCATCTGTACCTGGTTGCCCTCGTACAGCCCGGGGGCGTTGGCGAAGCGGGCCGTGACCGAGCGCATCGGCCCGTCGCCGCCACGCAGGACGCCGACCAGGCCGACCACCAGCAGGACGACCACCCCGGCCGCGATCCACCCGCGCAGCGGGCGCCACAGCCGCGTCATGGCCGGCACCCCACGACGGCGTTCGTCGCCGGGTTGGCGACCGCGGGGTAGCTCGCCGGCTTGCCGCACTGCTTCAACAGGCTGTCCGGCAGCAGCATCGTGGGGATGTTGGTGTCGACGAAGGCGCCCGATCCGGTGGCGTTCGCGGCGTACCGGCTGAAGGCGTTGAGCACCGGCAGCGCCTGGTCAATGTTGGCGGTGTCCTTGGCGAGCAGCGCCGAGACGGTCTGCAGGTTGCTCAGCAGCGTCTTGAGCTGGTCGCGGTTCGGGCCGAGCAGGGCCGAGATCTGCTGGCTCAGGCTGGTCGTGCCGGTGAACAGCTGCTGCAGCGCCGCGCGGCGCTGCTGCAGCACCTGCAGCACGAGATCGCCCTGCCCGATCAGGTCGAACAGCTGGGTGCGGTGCTCGGCGAGCGTCTTGCTCAGGCCGGCGCCCTGGGTGACGACCGTCGCCAGGTCGTCCTTGCGCTGCGCAAGCAGGGCTGAGAAGTTGGCCAGCCCGGTCAGCGCCGCAGTGGTGTCGGTGGCTGTGGTACCCGACAGGACCTCGCTGCCGGCCTTGAGCGCGGCGACGAGCTTGGGCAGGTCGTACTCCTGCTCCTGGCTGGACAGCTTCTGCAGCGTGTCGACGAAGGTGAAGGGCACGGTCGTACGGGAGCTGGGGATCGGGCTGGAGAGTCGGCCGCTGCCCTTCGGGATCACCTCGAGGTACTCGGTGCCGACCAGTGCCAGCACCTTTGCCGCCGCGGCCGAGTCCGGTCCGATCTGTACGCCGCTGTCGACGTTGAAGCTCACGCGGACCCGGTCGCGGACCAGCTGCATGTCGGTGATGGAGCCGACCTTCACCCCGGCGACGGTGACGTTGTCATTGACCTTCATCCCGCCACTGTTGGCGAACTCCGCTTGATAGCTGGCGTTGCTGTGCACCAGCGGCAGCCGACGGAAGTTCAGTGCGGCGGTGACCAGCACCAGCAGGCTCAGCAGGCAGACCGCCCCGAGGACCGTCTGGTTGCGCTCCCGGAAGCGCATCACGGCGCACACACCGAGGTGTGCTGTGCCGGGTCGCCGACGGTCGTCTGGGCGGGCAGCACCACCGGGTTGGGATAGAGGCCCGCGGCGGCGACGCCGGGGATCAGGCTGATCACCAGCGACGGCTGGCCACCCGCGGGGACGCCGTCCTGCACCACGTTCACGTTGAGGTTGCACAGGTAGGCGTTGAGGAAGCTGCCGGTGCTCAGCGGCTTGGTCAGGGTGGTGAGGATCCCCGGCAGGCCCTGGAGCGTCGAGTCCAGACCGTCCTGCTCCTTGGTCAGGGTGCCCGTCACGTCGGCGAGCCGGGCGATGTCCTGGTCCAGCGCGGGCTGCGACTGGCCCAGGACGCTGCCCAGCGTGGTCGTCAGGGTGCCCAGACCGGTCACGGTGTCGCCGAGCTGCTGACGGCTGTCGGCCAGGCCGGTGAGCAGGGTGTCGAAGTTGTCGATCAGCGAACCGAGCTGCTGGTCGTGGGCGTTCACCTGGGTGAGGAGGGCAGCCAGGTTGGTCAGCACGCTGTTGATGAGCTCTTGGCGTCCCGCGAGGTCGTTGGTGATCACCGCGGTCTGCTTGAACAGGCTCTCCACCGTCCCCGACTGCCCCTGGAACACCTGCACGATCGACGCCGACAGCTTGTTGACCTCCTCTGGCGACAGCGCGGCGAACAGCGGCTGGAAGCCGTCGAACACCGCTGTCAGGTCCAGCCCCGGGTTGGTCCTGTCCATCGGGATGACGCCACCGGCAGGCATCGGCTGCCCGGCAGCGTCGCCGGGCAGCAGGTTGACGAAGCGCTGTCCGAGCAGGTTGGCGTAGTTCAGCGCCGCCTTGGTCGTCGAGGTCGGGTGCTGGTCGTCGTCGAGGACGAAACTCACCCGGGCGTGCCCGTCCTGGAGCTTGACGTCAGTGACCTTGCCGACCTCGACACCGGCGATCCGCACCCCGTTGCCGGCGCGCAGCCCGGAGGCGTTGACGAAGTCCGCCGAGAAATCGCGCTGCGATTTCGAGCTGGTGTTGAGCAGGGTCGAGAACACGACCGCCGTCAGCAGCAGCGAGAAGACCAGGAAGGCGGCGAGCTTGGCGATCAGCCGGCCGAGGTTGTGGGTCACGAGGGCTGCCCCAGGTTCGCGAGCAGCGGCGACAGCAGCAGCGAGGCCACATCCACCGAGCCGGGCTGCGTGCCACCGATAGCGGAAGCGATCGTCAGCACCGCGGCGCGCTCCTGGTCGGCCGGCAGCGAGGGAACGACCCGCCCCGCCCCGGCGGCCGCCGGGGCGACAGTCGGCGGGACGGCTGCCCGGGCCAAGGCTGGGAAGGTTGGCCGGGCGCCCGAGGTGTACGTGGGGGGGTTCACCAGCGCGGCCCCGAGGCCCTGCTGGAGGTTCGCCAGGATTTCCGCGGGCGTCCCGCCCAGCGCCGCCGCCGCGAGGTTCGCGGGGTTCTGCACATCGACGGTCGCGGTCACCGACAGGAACGGACCGGCCTTGCCGGCCTGCACCACGGACTTGCTGAACGCGTCGAGGCCGTCCAGGAGCTGGCTGATCGTGGCCGGGTTGGCCGAGATGGCGTCCAGGAACGGGCCGGATGCGGCCGCCAGCAGCGAGAACGGCTTCTCGGCCGCCACCGTCAGCTGCTCGGCCTGGCCCGCGAAGGCGCTCGAGCCCGCGATCAGGCGGTGCACCAGCGCCGGGTCCCCGGTGATGGTCTGCGCGGTCGTCAGCTGGTTGCCGAGGATCCCGACGATGTCGGGTGAGGACGCGGCGATCTGCTCGGCCACCGGGGCCAGCAGCCCGAGGTTCTCCACGATCGTCGGGAACAGCGGCTGCAGGGCGGCCAGGTAGGTGCTGGCGATGTCGGCGGTCTGACCGAGCTGCTGACCCTGGCCCTGCAGGGCCTGCGCGACGGCAGTCAGCGCGGCATTGAGCTCGGCCGGGTGCAGGTCGACCAGCAGCCGGTCCAGCGTCGACACGGTCTGCTGTACCGAGATCGGAGCGGCCGAGGTCTTGGCCCCGACCTCGGCGCCGGCCCGCAGTGACCCCGTGGATGCTGCGCCCTGCTCGGGCTCAAGGACGACGTACTGGTTGCCGAAGACCGAGATCGGGGTCACGGAGGCGCGCACGGAGGCGGGGACGCTCTTGAGCTTGTCGGGCTGGATCCGGACATCGACGATCGCCGAGCCGTCAGGTTGGGCCCGGGCGTCGCCGACGACCTTGCCGATGCTCACGTCGCGGTACTGGACCGAGCTGCCGGGCAGCACCGCCGTGCTGTTGGCGGGCAGCCGGACGGTCAGCGCGTCGTAGGAGGTGAAGACACCGGAGAACAGGGCGAAGACCGTGCCTGCCCCGATCAGCAGGGCGACCGCGAGCACGATGCCCAGCACCCGGAGACTGCCGAGCCGTCGGTCGATCCCGATGGCCCAGTCGGTGATGGCGGCCGACGTCCGGCTCACGCGGTGAGTCTCGCGGGCGTCTCGACGCCCCAGAACAGCAGCGTCAGCAGCATATTGATGATCGCCACGCTGACGATGCTGGCCCGGATCGCGCGGCCGGTGGCCACCCCGACGCCCTCCGGGCCGCCCGAGGCGGTGAACCCGTAGAAGCAGTGCAGGATCGTGATCACGACAGCGAAGATCACGACCTTGGTGACGGAGTAGTAGACGTCGCGATTGCTCAGGAACAGGTTGAAGTAGTGCGTGTAGGTGCCCGACCCCTGCTTGGCCACCGCGATCACCGTCAGCTGCGAGGCCAGGTAGGCACCCGCAAGCGCGAACAGGTACAGCGGCCCGACCGCGACCAGCGCCGCAATGGTCCGGGTGGTCACCAGGTAGGCCAGCGACTGGATCGACATCACGTCGAGGGCGTCGATCTCCTCGGTGACCCGCATCGCGCCGAGCTGGGCGGTGAACTTGCAGCCCATCTGCGCGGCGAGACCGAAGGCGACCAGCAGCGGCGCCAGCTCCCGGGTGTTGCCGAAGGAGGACAGCAGGCCGGCCAGCGGACCGAGCCCGACCAGGTTGAGCGCCTGCAGCCCGGACAGCCCGAGTTGGACGCCGACGGTCGCCGACAGGACGGCCGAGACGATGACGGCGCTGGCCAGCACCTTCAGCAGTCCGCTGCCGAACGTCACCTCGGCGAGCAGCCGCCAGACCTCCCGGCGGTAGCGGCGCATCACCAGCGGCACCGCGAGGATGACCTTCACGAAAAAGACCAGCAGACGCCCGAGCCACAGCAGCTGGCTCTGCGCCGAGGCGAGCAGGCCCGAACCCGGGATCGCGTGCCGTGGGGCGGCTCCCGCCGGGGCAGCTGTGACAGGAGCATCCGCGGTCGCGGTCACACCAGGCCTCCGGGGTGCGCGACGAGGAAGATCTGGCTGACCAGCAGGTTGGTGAGGAACAGCAGCAGCCCGGTCACGACGACCGAGCGGTTGACCGCCTCCCCCACGCCGGCGGGCCCGCGCTTGACGCCCAGCCCCATGTGCGAGGCGACGACAGCCGCCATCAGGCCGAACAGGCCGGCCTTGAACATCGACTCGAAGATGTCGCTCACGCTGGCGAAGGAGCTGAAGGAGCTGAGGAAGCTGCCGGCGCTCAGGTGCAGCACCACGACGGAGGTCACGTACCCGGTCATCACGCCGGCGAAGGCCACCACGCCGTTGAGCAGCAGCGCCACGGTGATGGTCGCCAGCACCCGTGGCGCGACCAGCCGGGCGACCGGGTCGATGCCCATCACCCGCAGGGCGGCGATCTCGTCGCGGATGGTGCGGGCGCCAAGGTCGGAGCAGATCGCCGAGCCACCTGCACCCGACAGCAGCAGGGCGGTGATGATCGGAGCCGCCTGCTGCACGATCGCGATGGCGTCGACGGTGCCGACGATCGAGGTCGCACCGACCTGGGTGGCGGTGCCGCCGACCTCGATCACCAGGATCAGGCCGAACGGGATGGTGATCAGGATCGTCGGGAGCAGGGTCACGGAGATCAGGAACCAGGTCTGCTCTGCGTACTCCCGCCAGGGGAAGGTCCGCTTGGCGATCCCGACAGCGGTCGCGACAAGGGAGTCCAGGACCATGGCGCAGATCTCGCCGAAGCTGCCCACCGCGCCCATGATGCCGCGGCCGACGTGGCGCCCGGTCGAGCCGAGCGTCGGGATGCTGGCCGCCGCCGAGGGTCGGGCGGTCGGCGGCGCGGGTGAGCTCACCGTCTCGGTGGCCAAGTGATCCCTTTCACACCTCGGGTCGATATGTTTCGGGCCACGTTGTAACAGTTGACACGGACGCGGGTCAACCTGCCGGGTGACGTGTCGTGGACACCGGACGACCCGGGCATGACGCGGTTATACTCCGAGCGCCCGCCCGATGATCTCCTTCATGACCTCCGTCGTCCCGCCGTAGATGGTCTGCACCCGCGAGTCGATGAAGGCCTTGGCGACGGGGTACTCGAGCATGTAGCCGTAGCCGCCGTGCAGCTGTACACAGCTGTCGACGACCCGCTTTTGCAGCTCGGTCGTCCACCACTTGGCCATCGCCGCATCCTTGACGTCGAAGCGGCCCGCGTTGTGCTCGTGCACCGCCCGGTCGAGGTACTGCTCGGCGATCGACACCTCGGTCTCCATCTCGGCCAGCACGAACCGGTTGTGCTGGAAGCTGCCCACCGGCCGGCCGAACGCAGTCCGCTGCTTGCAGTACGCCAGCGTCAGGTCGAAGACGTAGCGGGCCGCCGCCACGGCCACGACGGCGATCGACAGCCGCTCCTGCGGCAGGGCGTTCATCAGGTGGACGAAGCCGCCGCCCTCGGTGCCGACCAGGTTCGCCGCCGGCACCCGGACCTCGTCGAAGAACAGCTCCGCGGTGTCCTGCGCCTTCATCCCGACCTTGTCCAGGTTGCGGCCACGCGCGAAGCCGGGCATCCCTCGCTCGACGGCGAGCAGGGAGAACCCGTGGGCGCCGCGGTCGGGGGCGGTGCGGGCGACGACCAGCACCAGGTCGGCGTGGATGCCGTTGGTGATGAAGGTCTTCGAGCCGCTGAGGACCCAGTCCGAACCGTCACGACGGGCCGCGGTCCGCAGCCCCTGCAGGTCCGAGCCGGCACCGGGCTCACTCATCGCGATCGCCGTGATCATCTCGCCGGTGACGAAGGGCGGCAGCCAGCGCGCCTTCTGCTCCTCGGTCGTCAGGTTCAGCAGGTACGGCGCGACCACGTCGTTATGCAGCGTGAAGCCCACCCCGCTCGCGCCGGCGCAGGTCAACTCCTCGCCGATCACGCAGTTGTACCGGAAGTCCTTCATCCCGCCGCCGCCGTACTGCTCCGGCACGTCGGTGCCCAGCAAGCCCTGCTTGCCGGCCTCAAGCCAGACCTCCCGGTCGACCAGCCCCGCCTGCTCCCAGGCCGGGTGGAAAGGCACGATCTGCTTGGCGACGAAGGCCCGCACCATGTCGCGGAAGGCATCGTGCTCCGGCTCGTACAGGGTGCGGCGCATGCCCGGATGTTAGCCACCGTTCACAACCGGGGCTACTGTCCGCGGGTGCCCGTCCTGCAGAGCCGCACCCCGCCGAGCGCGGCGAACCGCGAGGCCATGCTCGGTCAGCTGGCCCTGGTGCAGGAGCAGCTGGCACTGGCCCTAGCGGGTGGCGGCCCGCGTTACGTCGAACGGCACCACGGGCGGGGCAAGCTGCTGTCGCGCGAGCGGATCGAGCTGCTGGTCGACCGCGACAGCCCGTTTCTGGAGCTGATGCCACTGGCGGCGTACGGCAGCGATTTCCCGGTCGGCGCCAGTGTGGTGTGCGGCATCGGTGTCGTCGAGGGCGTGGAGTGCATGATCGTCGCCAACGACCCGACGGTGCGCGGCGGCGCCTCCAACCCCTACACGGGCAAGAAGGTCGGCCGGGCGATGGAGATCTGCCGGGAGAACCGGCTGCCGCTGGTCAACCTGGTCGAGTCCGGCGGAGCCGATCTGCCTACCCAGGCGGAGATCTTCATCCCGGGCGGGGCGATGTTCCGCAACCTCACCCGGCTGTCCGCCGAAGGCATCGCGACAGTCGCGCTGGTCTTCGGCAACTCCACCGCCGGCGGCGCCTACGTCCCCGGCATGAGCGATCACGTCGTGATGGTCAAACAGCGCGCCAAGGTCTTCCTGGGCGGTCCGCCGCTGGTCAGGATGGCGACCGGCGAGGACAGCGACGACGAGTCGCTCGGCGGCGCCGAGATGCACGCGCGGGTCTCCGGCCTCGCCGACCACCTCGCCACCGACGAGCGCGACGCGATCCGGCTCGGCCGCCGGATCGTGGCCCGTCTGAACCAGGTCAAGCGCGGGCCCGGCCCCTCACAGCCGGCCGACGAACCGGCCTGCGATCCCGAGGAGCTGCTGGGGATCGCCAGCGCCGACCTGCGGGTGCCTTTCGACCCGCGCGACGTGCTCGCCCGGGTCGTCGACGGCTCGCGCTTCGACGAGGTCAAGCCGCTCTACGGAGGCTCGCTGGTGACCGGCTGGGCCAGCATCCACGGCTACCCGGTGGGCGTGCTCGCGAACGCCAGGGGCGTGCTGTTCGGCGAGGAGGCCGAGAAGGCCGCCCAGTTCATCCAGCTCGCCAACTCCGCCGACACGCCGCTGGTGTTCCTGCAGAACACGACCGGCTACATGGTCGGGAAGGACTACGAGCAGGGCGGCATCATCAAAGACGGTGCGCGCATGATCAATGCGGTCAGCAACTCGACGGTCCCGCACCTGACCGTGCTGCTCGGTGCGTCGTACGGCGCCGGCAACTACGGCATGTGCGGCCGGGCGTACGGACCGCGGTTCCTGTTCGCCTGGCCCGGCTCGAAGTCAGCGGTGATGGGTCCGGCACAGCTGGCCGGGGTGCTGTCGATCGTCGCCCGACAGAGCGCGCAGGCAAAGGGCGTCGCGTACGACGAGGAGCAGGACGCCGCGATGCGGCAGCTCGTCGAGGCGCAGATCGAGGCGGAGTCGCTGGCGCTGGCCAACACCGGGCGGGTGTACGACGACGGCATCATCGACCCACGGGACACCCGTACGGTGCTCGGGCTGTGCCTGTCGGTCGTGCACGGCGCCGAGGTCCGCGGGGTACGCGGCGGCTTCGGCGTGTTCCGGTGAGGCTGCTGGTCGCCAACCGCGGCGAGATCGCCCGCCGGGTCTTCCGGACCGCCCACGAGATGGGCATCGGCACCGTCGCGGTGTTCAGCGACGTCGACGCCGGCTCGCCGTACGTCCGCGAGGCCGAGGCGGCCGTGCACCTGCCGGGCAGCGCCCCGGCCGACACCTATCTGCGCGTCGACCTGCTCATTGCCGCCGCGGCGGCGACCGGCGCCACCGCGGTGCACCCCGGATACGGCTTCCTGTCCGAGGACGCCGGCTTCGCCCGTGCCGTTGTCGACGCGGGGCTGACCTGGGTCGGGCCGCCGCCGGACGCCATCGAGGCGATGGGCAGCAAGATCGGCGCGAAGGAGCTGATGGCGGCCGCAGGGGTGCCCTGCCTGCCGGGCGCGCGGGTGACGCCAGACACCGCGCACGTCGTCGTCGCGCTGACCGGCTACCCCGTGCTGGTGAAGGCCAGCGCCGGAGGCGGTGGGCGCGGGATTCGGCTCGTACGGACCGCCGAGGAGCTGGTGCCGGCGGTCGAGAGCGCGGCGCGTGAGGCGGCGTCGGCATTCGGCGACGGCACCATCCTGCTCGAGCGGTACGTCGAGCGTCCCCGCCACGTCGAGGTGCAGGTGATGGCCGACGCGTACGGCGCGTGCGTCGCACTGTTCGAGCGCGACTGCTCGGTGCAGCGGCGGCACCAGAAGGTCGTCGAGGAGTCGCCCTCACCCGCCGTCGACGCCGCGCTGCGCGCCGAGCTGTCGGCCGCCGCGGTCGCCGCCGCGAAGGCCGTCGGCTACACGGGCGCAGGCACGGTGGAGTTCGTCCTGGACGAGACCGACGCGTTCTTCTTCCTGGAGATGAACACCCGGCTGCAGGTCGAGCACCCCGTCACCGAGCTGGTCACCGGCTTGGACCTGGTGCGGCTGCAGCTGCTCATCGCGCAGGGCGGCCACCTGCCCGCTGAGGCGCTCGACCCGGTGCTGCGCGGGCACGCGGTGGAGGTGCGGCTGTACGCCGAGGACGCGACCCGCGGCTTCCTGCCGACCAGCGGCACGCTGCACCGCTTCGACGTCCCGGCCGACATCCGCTGCGACAGCGGGGTCGAGACCGGCTCGGTCGTCCCCGTGCAGTACGACGGGCTGCTCGCCAAGCTCGTCGCGCATGCACCCACCCGGGGTGAGGCCTGCGCCCGGCTGGCCACCGCCCTGGAGCGCACCCGCGTACACGGCGTCACCACCAATCGTGACCTGCTGGTGGGGATCCTGCGCTGCCCCGACTTCCTGGCCGGCGACGTCGACACCGCCTTCCTGGACCGGCACGACCCGGCCGTGCTCGGCGCCGCGCCCGACGAGCCGCTGCACGCTGTTGCGGCAGCCCTGGCCGGCGCTGCCGCCCGGCGGGCGTCCGCTCCCGCGTTGGTCGGCCTGCCATCCGGCTGGCGCAACCTGCCGAGCGCCCCGCAGACCACGTCGTACGGCGGGATCGAGGTGGCGTACGGCTACCTGCGCGACGGGCTGGCCGTCAGCGTCGGCGGCGTCGCCTTGCAGGGCCTGCGGCTGTGGTCGTGCACGCCTGTGCTGGTCGACCTCACTGCGGCCGGCGTCCGGCGGCGGTACGAGGTGCACCTGGTCAGCGGTACGGCGTACGTCGACAGTGCGTTGGGCTCGACCGTGCACGTCGAGGACGAGCGCCTCCCCGAGCCGGGCAGCACCCTGTCGGCCGGCTCGCTGGTCGCGCCCATGCCCGGGACGGTGCTGCGGGTGCCGGCCCACGAAGGCGCGCAGGTGGCCGAGGGCGAGGTCCTGCTGGTCCTCGAGGCGATGAAGATGGAGCACGAGGTGCGCGCGCCGGTCGCCGGCTGTGTCGGGCGGCTGCTCGTGGCCGCCGGCCAGCAGGTCGACGCGGGCGCAGTGCTCGTCGTCCTGACGGGGCTGCCCGAGCCCTGACCGGTCCCCCGCCGTACGGTCATGGACATGGCTGGCTGGCGACGCTGCGACCGCTGCCGCAGGGTCCTCTCCGGGGAGCAGTTCGTCGGCGACGCAACCACCTGCCGCGACTGCCTGACGCTGCCGGTGCGACCGGCGCGCGCGACGTCGGCGGTGACCCGCACCCGGACCGCCCCGCGGCAGGCCGCCCCGCGCCAGGCCGCCGGGCCGCCGGCGCCGAGCGGGCCCCGCCCAGCGCTGCTGGGGGTCGCCGGCAGCGGCGACCTCGAGGTCCGCGAGCGCCGCGCCCGGCGGGCGGCGCTGGAGACGCTGGCGGTGTCGCACCCGGAGGAGTTCGGGCTGATCCTGCGTGACGCCAGGCTGGTCGAGGGCCTGCGGCCGGCGAGCACCTCCGAGGACGCGCCCGAGAGCTGACGGCTACCGCTGCGCGCCTGGCAGCGTCACGACATCGAGCTCGCCGTCCGCGTACTGCCGGCGCAGGACCTTCTTGTCGAACTTGCCCACGCTGGTCTTCGGCACCTCCGTGATGAACGCCCAGCGCTCCGGCAGCTGCCATGTCGCGACCCGCGTCCCGAGATGGGCGCGCAGCTCGACCGGGTCGGCGCTCGCGCCCGCGGCGAGCACCACGCAGGCGAGCGGGCGCTCGTCCCAGCGCTCGTCGGGGACGGCGACGACCGCCGCCTCACGCACCGCCGGGTGCCCCATCAGCTGGTTCTCCAGCTCCACCGAGCTGATCCACTCACCGCCGGACTTGATGACGTCCTTGCTCCGGTCAGTGATCTGCATGGTCCCGTTCGGGAACACGACCGCGACGTCGCCGGTACGCAGCCAGCCACCGGCGAACTTCCCGGGGTCCGGGTCCAGGTGGTAGGCCCCGGTGACCCACGGACCGCGACACTGGACCTCGCCGACCGCCTTGCCGTCCCAGGGCAAGACTGAGCCCTCGTCGTCCACGATCCGCATCTCGACACCAGCAGTCACCCGGCCGGTGCGCGAGCGCCAGGTCCACTCGTCGCTCTCACCCCGCGGCACGTGCGCGACGGCCGCCAGCGGCGACGTCTCGGTCATCCCCCAGGCCTGCACGATGTGCACGCCGTGGTCGTCCTGGAACCGGCGCATCAGCGACTCCGGCACCGCCGACCCGCCGCACGCCACCAGCCGCAGGCTCGACAGGTCGGTGCGGTTCTTGTCGACGAAGGTCAGCAGGTCGTTCCAGATGGTGGGCACCGCACCGGCGACGGTCGGCCGCAGCTGGCTGATCATCTTGGCCATCGGCTCGGCCTGCAGGAACCGCCCGGGCATCAGCAGGTCGGCGCCGGCGAACCAGGCGGCGTGTGCCAACCCCCACGCGTTGGCGTGGAACATCGGCACCACCGGCAGCACGTTGTCGTGCTGCGACAGGGCGAACACGTTCGCGGTGGCCACCGACATGCTGTGCAGCCAGGTCGACCGGTGGCTGTAGACGACACCCTTGGGGTTGCCGGTCGTACCACTCGTATAGCACATCGCGGCCGCCGACCGCTCGTCGACATCGGGCCAGTCGTACGTCGCCGGGGCCCGCGCGAGCAGGTCCTCGTACCGCGACACGGGCAGGTCCCCGAAGGCGCTGGTGTCGCCGCCCTCCCCGATCAGCACCAGGTGTTCGAGGGTCGTCAGCTCGGCGGCAACCTTGGCGAGCAGCGGCAGGACGCTGACGTCGGCCAGCACCACCCTGTCCTGCCCGTGGTTGACGACGTACGCCAGTTGCTCGGCGAACAACCGCAGGTTCAGGGTGTGCAGCACGGCGCCCATCGACGGCACGGCGAGGTAGGCCTCCAGATGCTCCTGGGTGTTCCACATGAAGGTGCCGACCCGCTCCCCCGGCTGGACCCCGAGTGCGGACAGCGCCCCGGCCAGCCGGGCGGAACGCTCACCCACCTGCGCGAAGGTCGCCTCCCGTACACCGTCCGCCTCGACAGTGCGTACGACGCTGCCGGCGTGCACCAGCGCGCTGTGCCGGAGCATCGCGGTCACGGTCAGCGGACCGTCCTGCATGGTGCTCGTCACGGGGTCGCTCACAGCTGTCCTCCAGGTCGCGGGCCCCGACCTTCCCGCAGCCGTGGGCCGGCGTCGAGCGCAGCCCCAGACTGCTATCGTTGCTGCTCGCACGACCTGGCGCCGCTAGCTCAATTGGCAGAGCAGCGGATTAAGAGTCCGCTGCTCTGCCAATTGAGCTAGCGGCGCCAGGTCGTGCGAGCAGCAACGATAGCAGT
>JBKJQN010000007.1:0-22155 GCA_046593925.1 Mycobacteriales bacterium | reverse complement strand
GCTGGCCGACATCCCGGTCGAGCCTGGCTACCAGGTCCCGTTCGCTGAGGCCGTACGCAGGGACGCTGGTGTCAAGACCGGCGCTGTCGGGCTGCTGACCACAGCCGATCAGGCTGAGGACGTGCTCCGCAACGGGCAGGCCGATGTCGTGCTGATGGCACGTGAGCTGCTGCGCGACCCGCACTTCCCGCTGCTTGCAGGTGCTGCCCTCGGCGACGACGTGGCGTGGCCGGACCAGTACGCCCGGGCGCGCCCGTCGTCATGATCGCGAGGGGAGTGGCAACACCCCTCGCGATCAGCCGCGGCGCACTGGGCACAGCTCGCGCTCAGCCCCACCCGTGCCCCTGCTCACGAGGCACGTGGGGACCCAAGGCTCACCTGCCTCGTGATCATGAGGCGCGCATACCCTGGCGCTGATGACTCCTGAACAGGTCGACGACCCCAGCGATCCCCGGGTCGCGGACTTCGTCGGGCTCACCGACGGAGCGCGGCGGATGAAGCACGAGCCGGGCGCGGGCTTCTTCATCGCCGAGGGCGAGAAGGTCATCGCGCGGACGGCGGCAGCCGGCTACCCGGTGCGCTCGCTGCTGCTGTCGCCGCAGCGGCTGGCAGACCTGCGTCCGGAGGTCGCGGCGCTGCCGTGTCCGGTCTATGTCGCGTCCTACGAGGTCCTGCAGGCCGTCACCGGCTTCCACGTGCACCGAGGCGCGCTGGCGAGCTTCGGTCGACTCCCGCTGCGCAGTGCCGCCGACGTCCTGGCCGGTGCGACCCGGGTGGTCGTGATGGAGGCCGTCACCAACCACACGAACCTCGGAGCGGTCTTCCGAAGCGCCGCCGCCCTCGGCATGGACGCTGTGCTGCTCAGCCCGACCTCCTGCGACCCGCTCTATCGCCGCACCGTGCGAGTTTCTATGGGTCAGGTGTTCTCGGTTCCGTACGCCTTCCTGGAGGAATGGCCGGAGGGGGTCGACGAGGTCCGCGCGGCGGGCTTTCGGGTGCTCGCTCTCACCCCCGATGCGGCCGCGACGGACCTGGCGCACGTCCGGGTCGGCGCCGAGGACAAGGTCGCGCTGCTGTTCGGCGCGGAAGGCCCCGGGCTGACGGAGGACGTCATGTCACGCAGCGACGAGCGGGTGCGCATCCCGATGGCCGCCGGGGTGGACTCGCTCAACGTCGGCGCCGCCGCCGCCGTGGCGTGCTGGGTGCTGGGGCGACGGCCCTGAGCGTGGGAGGCTCGCCGGCATGAAGGTCTCCCTCGCGGTCCTGCCCCTGCTGCTGCTCACCGCGTGTGGGGGAGGGGGCGGTGGCGACGACCCCAAGGCCGCCTACGTCGCGCAGGCCACGAAGGTGTGCGAGGTCGCCAAGACCGACGCCGATGCGCTGCCCCGCCCGACCGGCGCCACCGACCTGAAGGCCTTCGTCGACAACACGGTCGCGATCGCCAAGCGCGCCCAGGGTGAGCTCGCTGCCCTGACCCCGCCCGAGCCGGATGCCGCCGAGCTCACGAGCAAGGTGCTGAACCCGTACGCGGAGCTCGTGACCGCGGGGGAGGCGTACGCCAAGAAGGTCGACGCGGCGGGCAGCGACCAGGCCAAGCTGCTGCCGCTGCTCGCCGCGAGGCCGACGCCGGACAAGATCGACCTGGAGTACCTGCGCTCCTACGGCCTGGGGGTCTGCGCCGACGCGATCAGCGGCTGATCAGCAGGCGTCGAGCAGGTCCAGCGCGGCATCCAGGACCGAGCGCGCGTCCAGCCCGTGGTGGGCGTAGACCTCGGACAGAGCCCCTGCCTGACCGAACTCGCTGACCCCCAGGCAGGTCACCGGGACACCGTGCACGGTCGCCAGGAAGGCCAACGTGTGCGGGTGCCCGTCGAGCAGCGTCACCAGCGGGGTGGGGCGCAGCATCCGGTCCAGCACGCTCTGGTCGACCCCGTCCGATGGCCCTCGAAGCAGGCCGCGTCGGGCCTGCATGGCCCGCCAGAGCCGGTCGTACGACGTGACGACGCAGACGTCAGCGGCCACGCCGAAGCCGGCCAGCAGGTCTGCGGCAGCGAGCGCCTCCGGCACGAGGGCACCCACGACCGCGATCGTGACGTCCGGGTTCTCGGCGCTGCGCAGCCGGTAGCCGCCGGCGAGCACGTCCCGCCGCCGCTCGGTGGTGTCGGCCGGCAGGTCGGCGAGGGCCTGGTCGAGCGGCCGCGTCGTCAGGCGCAGATAGGCAGACTGGCCACCGGGCCGGCCCAAGCGGGACAGCGCGTCCAGCAGGCACCACTCGGTCTCCACGGCGAACGCCGGCTCGTACGCCGTGACCCCTGGCGTCTCGAGCCCGATCGATGGCGTCGTGATGCTCTGGTGCGCCCCGCCCTCGGCCGCCAGCGTGACCCCGGACGGGGTGCCGACCAGGATGCTGCGCCCGCCGGCGTACGTCCCGAAGACCCATGGCTCGAGCGCTCGGCCGACGAACGGGTCGTAGACCGTGCCGATCGGCAGCAGGGGCTGACCGAGCGTCAGCCAGGTCGCGCCGAGCTCGCCGAGCAGGCACACCAGGTTGGTCTCGGCGATCCCGAGCTCCAGGTGCTGGCCGGTGCTGGTCTCGCGCCAGCGCACCAGCCGGTCGTCCGGCTGCCCCTCGTCGCCGGTCGCGAACCAGTCGTGCCGGTCCTGCGGCGACCAGACACCGACCTTGTTGATCCAGCCGCCGGTATTTGTGCTGCTGGCGACGTCGGGCGAGACGGTGACCACCCGTGCCGCGACGTCCGGTGCGTCGCGGGTGAGGTCGGTGAGGACCCGGCCGAGGGTGGCCTGGGTGGACTGCAGCCCGCGGTGCGTACGCCCCAGCGAGACCGGCACCGCTGGCGGGTCGACGGCCTGCAGTGCTGGCCGCTCGAGTCGCTTCGCGGTGGCCGTGCAGAGCCGGCCCACCGGGCTGTTGGGGTCCGGGAGCCGCCACGGGTCGTCGGCGTCGGCACCCAGGGTGGCCGCCAGATCGGTCCACTGCTGCTCGCTCAGCAGCGCCGAGTGGTTGCCGGGGTGGCCTTCCAGCGGCAGCCCCCAGCCCTTGACGGTGTAGGCGAACACCACCGTCGGGCGGCTGTCGTCGACGGCCCGGAAGGCGGCGCGCAGCGCCGCCGGGTCGTGGCCGCCGAGGTCGCGCAGGACCGTCGCGACGCCCGCGTCGTCGAGGTCGGCGAGCAGCCGGACCAGGGCGGCGTCACCCTCGGTGAGCCGGTCCCGGACCTGCCCGACCGGGCTGCGCAGCAGCCACTGGTACTGCTCGTTGCCCATCGAGTCGATCCGGTCGCGCAGCGCGGCCCCGCCAGGCCGGCCGAACAGCGTCTCGAGTCGGCGGCCGTACTTGACCTCGAGCACCTGCCAGCCGGCCGCGGCGAACATGCCCTGCCAGCGGCTGACGGCGATGTCCGGGACGATCCGGTCCAGGCTCTGCCGGTTGAGGTCGACGACCCAGAGCACCTCGCCGAGGCGCTGCACCACCGGGTCCGCGACGCACTCCCAGACCGCCCCCTCGTCGAGTTCGGCGTCGCCGAGCAGGCTGATCTGGCGGCCGCCCGGCTCGACGTCGCCGCGGCTGGCCAGGTAGCGCCGGGCGACCGCCCCCCACACCGGCGCCGTGGCACCGATGCCGACGCTGCCGGTGGAGTAGTCCGGCCGGTCGGGGTCCTTGGTCCGCGACGGGTAGGGCTGCAGCCCGCCCAGCTCGCGTAGCCGGGGCAGGTACTCCGGATCCAGCTGCCCGAGCAGCGCGTTGACGGCGTGCAGCACCGGTGAGGCGTGCGGCTTGACCGACACGCGGTCGGCTGACGTCAGGACGTCGAACCACAGCGCCGTCACCAGGCCCACCATCGAGGCGCTGGACGCCTGGTGGCCGCCGACCTTGACGCCCGAGGGGTCGGGAATCCGGTTGGCGGCCTGCACGATCGAGGTGGCCAGCCAGAGCACCCTTCGCTCGACCTCGCGCAGCAACGACTCCTCGACCTCGTCCACGCCCGTGATCCTGCCCCCGCGCCCGGCTGAGACCGCGCGCCCCCCCGCGGCAACGTGACATGTCATATGGTGCCGGGCATCGCGACCCACCCTGCGTCCGGCCACCGCCGGGCGCCCACCGTCACCCGGACGCCGGGCGAGCTCGGAGGACCTGTGTCGACGCACACCGCACGCACCCACACCCCACACACCCTCATCCCAGGGCCGTTCACCCCGCGCACCCTTGTCCCACGGACCCGCCGCGGCGTTGCTGCCGCCGCGGCGGCGCTGCTCGTTGCGGGGCTGACCGCAAGCAGCGCTGCGCCGGCCGCCGCGGCAACCCCCGCGAGCGGCACCCTGACGCCGACGGCGTCCTCGCTCACCTACTCCGGCGGCCCGTTCGTCGCGTCCAACCCCACCGGGACAAGTGGCACCGTGAGCTGCGCAGCCCCGTCGTCGTGTGACGACTTCGGGCTCACCGTCGCCACCCCGGCCGGCTACGGAACCGGGCACAGCCTGAAAATCAGTGTGGCGTGGACCGGCCCGGTGGCCGACTTCGACCTCTACGTGCTCGACAAGGCCTCCGGTCGCGAGGTGGCCGCCTCGGCGTCGTCCTCGAACCCCGAGGTCATCCTCGCCGCGCCGGACTCCGGGTCCTACACCGTGCGCGTGGTGCCCTTCGCGGCTGCCGGTGACAGCTTCACGGCTACGGCGTCCCTGACGAGCACCGCGCTGCCGCCGCCACCGGCCAGCGCTCCGGCCAGCGGCTTCAGCAACTACCCGGCGCCGACAACGCTGGCGGACGTGCACAACGCCGGGGAGCCCTCGATCGGCTACGACTGGAAGACGGGAGCGGCGATGTACCAGTCATCGCTGTCGACCTACCGCACGACCTTCGACGACAGCACCCGTCCGGCCGCAGCCAGCTTCACCGACGTCAGCGCCAGCGCCGCGTCGGGTTGTCCGGGTGGCAGCACGACGAGCCTGGACCCGATCCTGGCCACCGAACGCAACAGCGGGCGCACGATCGAGTCGCAGCTGCTCGACCTGCGCGGCGCCGGGAGCCTGTCCTGCGTGACGTCCGATGCCGGTAAGACCTGGGCGACGAGCCAGGGTGGCGGCTTCAACTCCGGTGTCGACCACCAGACACTGGGCTGGGGCCCGTACGCCCCGGGTGGTGTCGCGGCGCTGCAGACCTTCCCGAGCGAGCTCTACTACTGCTCCCAGGACATCGCCGACGCGTCGTGCTCCACCAGCACCGACGGTGGCACGACGTTCGGCCCGGCCCTGCCCATCTACAACCTGCAGCAGTGCACCGGGATCCATGGGCACGTGAAGGTCGGTCCTGACGGGACGGCGTACGTGCCAAACAAGTCCTGCGGTGGGCACCCGGCCGTCGTCGTGTCGACCGACAACGGCCTCACCTGGGCGATCCGACCGGTCCCGGGTGGCACCTCCGGAGCGTCCGACCCGTCGGTGTCGATCGGCAAGGACGGCACCGTCTACCTGGGCTGGAACGGCGCCGACAGCCACATCTTCACCGCGGTCTCGCGGGACCGCGGCGAGACCTGGACCGACGTGCAGGACGTCGGCGTGCAGCTCGGCATCAAGAACACCGTCTTCCCGGCTGCGGTCGCCGGGGACGGTGACCGCGCGGCAGTGGCCTTCATCGGCACCACGACCGGCGGACGCTCCTCCGAGACCGACGTCTTCGCCGGGGTCTGGCAGCTCTACGTCGCCTCGACCTTCGACGGCGGCAAGTCCTGGAAGACCGTCAACGCGACGGGCACCGACCCGGTCCAGCGCGGCTCGGTGTGCACCGGCGGCACCACCTGCGGGAGCGACCGCAACCTGCTGGACTTCATCGACGCCACCATCGACCCGCAGGGCAGGGTCCTGGTCGGGTACGCCGACGGCTGCACCGCCGCCTGCGTGACCACCACCAGTCCGGCCGCCGGCTCCCCGGGCTACCGGGACGCCTACGCGACCATTGCCCGGCAGAGCACCGGCCTGCGGATGTTCGCCGCCAACGACCCGGCCGGTGACCTGACCGTCTCCGGGCTGAAGGCGACCCGGGACCCGGCCGGTGTCGCCCGGGTGTCGGCGCTGCTGAAGAACACCGGCAGCCGGACGGTGAGCGGCGTCACCGCGGCGTTCACCGACGGGACGAACCCGATCGGGACCTCCAGCCCGATCACCCTGGCGGCCGGGGCGTCCTCGCGCGTCTCGGTCGCGTGGGCCGGCGTCAAGCGCGGCGCCCACACCGTCGTCGTCACGGTCGACCCGCTCGATCGGATCGCTGAGGCCAACGAAGGCAACAACCGGGCGAGCGGATCGGTGTTCGTGCCGTGACACGTCGACCCTGAGCTGCACGGTGCGTCGTCCGCTGCTGCCTGCGCTCGGCACTCTGCGGGCCGCGCATGGTCCCGCTGCCTGATGGGCTGGTCATCACCCGGACCGGGCGCCGGAGCGGTGACCGCCTGATCGCCAGCGGTCGCCTGCAGGGCGACTTCCAACTCCCGCCTGCCCGCGGCCGGTCTGCCCCAGCGCAACGGGCGGCTCGACCCCTACGACGCCGAGCCCGACTTCGCCGGAGCCGCCGCTCCGCGACGGCCGCCACCCGGACATCGTGTGCTTACTCAAGTAGTCGGGCACACGATGTCGCCCTCCGCGGGCCACCCTGAGCGTGCCAACAGCGAGCCGCGACCGTGTTTGTGTGTCGCGCCCGGCGCGTCAACACGCAAACTTCTCGGGCGCGGCCTGCGTCTGCCTCAACGCCGTTGACGGAGGTGCCTGCCCATCCCGGGCCCATCCCTCGCCGAGTGGAGCTCACGGCCTCTGCACCGCGCAGCACCACTGCCATGCACCGGTCACCCGGGGCAAGCTCGAGGTGCCGCTCAGGCCGTACCTCCGCCACCGGGCGACGGTGACGGATCCGGCCGTCCGGTGGTTGGGGCAGGAACGTCATCCACGGCCGGCGCCGTCACAGCTGCGGGAGTAGCAGACCCAGCACCGGCAGCGCGAGCACCAGCACGACGGCGACCAGCACGGCGGCCAGGGCGGGCAGCGGCAGGGGTGGTTGTGGGTAGAGGAGGCGGTCGGCGCGAACGAGCACCGGGCTGCCACCGATACCGAGTCCGCCGACACCCGGCCCGCCGGTACCCGGCCCGCCGATGCCCAGCCCGCCAGCGGGCGCCTGGCCGGCACCGACTTTGCAGAGGGCGCTGGCCAGCAACCGGCCGTCATGCCGCTTGACGGCGCGGTCGTCGGCAAGCACCTCAACGAGCAGCGCGACCTGCTCCTGTGCGCAGCGCACGGCCGACAGGCGGGGGAAGGTCGCGCCCAGGGCGACGAACGGCAGGACCACGAGGTCGTGCCGGGCCGCGACGTGCGCCAGCTCGTGGTCGAGAACTGCGCGCAACTCACCCTCGTCAAGGGCAGCCAGCACCCCGCGGGACACGACCACCCGGGGCCGCAGGCCGGGCAGGCAGTACGCGACCGGCAGGTCATGGTCGACGACGTGGGTGCCGCGTAGCAGCGGGTTCCGCGTGGCGACAAGGTCGACGAGCACCCGGTGCCGGTGCCGGTCTCGGACGGTGCGCAGCGTCGACGCGGTGAATACGACCAGCAGCCGCAGCAGTACGGCCGCGAACACCGCGGCCGACAGCCACGCCCACCAGGTCAGCTGCATGGGCAACGCCGACAGCGCCTGGCCGAAGGTGTCCCCGACGGGAGCCAGCGCCACCGTCGCCGCGACCTCGAGTGCGAGCAGCCCCCCGGCCAGACCGAGCGCCTGCCACAGCAGCAGGGCCGGAGCCGGGGCGCGCAACGGCCATGCGGCGCGTGCCAGGTACGGCACCGAGACGGTGACCAGCAGCAGGGCGAGGGCCTGCGCAGCCGCCGCGGGCAGCACGGCTCAGCCGGCGTCGAGCGCGCGGCGCAGCGCTGAAGCCTCGGCGGGTGTCACCGAGCGGGCAAAGCGCTGCAGCGCCGCCTCGCGATCGTCCGCCTGCCCCAGCGCCTGCTGCATCAGCGAGGAGACCAGGTCTTCGCGGGAGCCGACGGGGGAGTAGCTGTGGGCGCGGGCGTCCCGGGTCCGGGCCAGCAGCCCTTTGCGCTCCAGCCGGCCCAGGACCGTCAACCAGGTGGTGTACGCCAGGCCGCGGGCGACCAGCGCGTCAGCGACCTGCCGAGCGGTGAGCGGGCCCGGGGACGCCCAGACCACCTGCATCGCAGCGCGCTCGAGATCTCCCGGTCGGGTCACCCGTGGAGGGTAGGCGCGGGCGTGATGTACGTCCTACCGGACAGCTCCTACGCCCGGTAGAACTTCTACGGACGGTAGGAGACACTTCCGGCATGCCTGACGTCATCGGTACCGCCTGTCCGCCGGGTGCGCAGGGCTGGCGGTGGGACTGGCAGCTCGCCGCCCAGTGCCGCGGCCGCGACGACCTTTTCTTCCATCCGCACGGCGAGCGCGAGCCTGCCCGCAGTGACCGTGAGCGCGCGGCGAAGGCGCTGTGTGCACGCTGTCCCGTACGGCGCGAGTGCGCTGACCACGCGCTGACGATGGGCGAGCCGTACGGCGTGTGGGGCGGCGTCAGTGAGACCGAGCGCGAGGAGCAGCTGCACGGTCCCCGGGTCGTCCGCCGCCGCTGACACGCACTCACAGTCGGCTCACAGCCGCCGTTCACGGCAGGCTCACGCCGAGAGGTGTGTCATGGCAGGTATGAAGAAGCAGCCGGCGGATCTCGAGCGTGCCCTGTTCGAGGTCAAGCGCGTCGTCGTCGGCCAGGACCGGATGGTCGAGCGCATCCTGGTCGCGCTGCTCGCGCGTGGGCACTGCCTGCTCGAAGGTGTCCCCGGAGTGGCCAAGTCGCTCGCCGTCGAGACCCTGGCACGGGTCGTCGGGGGTAGCAGCGTCCGCCTCCAGTTCACCCCCGACCTCGTCCCGAGCGACATCGTCGGCACCCGCGTCTACCGGCCGAGCCGCGAGGCGTTCGACGTCGAGCTCGGGCCGGTCTTCGCCAACCTGGTACTCGCAGACGAGATCAACCGGGCACCGGCCAAGGTGCAGTCGGCTCTGCTCGAGGTGATGGCCGAGCGGCAGGTCTCCCTCGGCGGCGTGACGCACCCGCTGCCGACGCCATTCGTGGTGCTCGCCACCCAGAACCCGATCGAGAGCGAAGGCGTCTACCCGCTGCCTGAGGCGCAGCGCGACCGCTTCCTGCTCAAGGTGGTCGTCGGCCACCCGACGATGGCCGAGGAGATGGAGATCGTCCGGCGGATGTCGGTGCACCCGCCGCGGGCGGAGCAGGTGCTGGACCTCGACGAGCTGGTGGCACTGCAGCGCGAGGTCGATGCGGTCTTCGTCCACCACGCGGTCGCCGAGTACGCCGTACGGCTGGTGATGGCGACCCGCGAGCCGGCGCGGTGGGGTGTGCCGGAGCTCGGCGCACTGCTCGCGCACGGTGCCTCGCCGCGCGGCAGCCTCGGGCTGGTGCAGGCCGGCCGCGCGCTCGCCCTGCTCCGGGGCCGCGACTACGTGCTGCCGGCCGATGTCCACGACCTCGCTGTCGACGTACTCGGCCACCGGCTCGTGCTGACGTACGAGGCGCTCGCCGACGGCGTACCGGCCACCCGGATCGTCGAGCGGGTGCTCGCCGTCGTCGAGGGCCCCCGCATCACGCCGTCCCAGGACCTGACCGGCGCCGCGTGAAGGTGCTCGCCCCGCTGCCCGGGCCCAGCGTCGACGGCCGGGCCGCCGCCCGGCTGCACCTGGAGGTCGGCCGGCGACTCGACGGGCTGCTGCAGGGCAACCACCTCGGGCTGCTACCGGGGCCGGGCACCGAACCCGCCGAGGCCAGGCGCTACTCACCCGGCGACGACGCACGCCGGATCGACTGGGCGGTCACCGCCCGCACGCTCGAGACGCACGTACGCGACGCCGTCGCCGAGCGCGAGCTGGAGACGACGCTGGTCGTCGACCTGACCGGGTCGATGTCGTTCGGCACGTCCCGGTGGGAGAAGCGCGAGCTGGCGGTGTCGGTCGCCGCCGCCTTCGCCCACCTGGCACAGGGGCCGGGCGACCGCGCGGGCGCGCTGGTGCTGTCGTCGGCCGGTGTGCGGCGGGTGCCGCCACGGGCCGGCCGGCAGGCGACGCTCGGGCTGCTGCACGTACTGCTCACCACACCGAGGTCCGAGGGCCCGGGGCCGGGTCTCGCGGACGCGCTGCGCCAGGTCCTGGACCCGCCCCGCCGCCGCGGGCTCGTCGTCGTCGTCTCGGACCTGCTCGACGCGGCCGGTCCGCAGGCCTGGGGTCCGCCACTGCGCCGGTTGGCCCAGCGCCACGACGTCGTCGTTGCCGAGGTGCTCGACCCGCGCGAGCTGACGCTGCCCGACGTCGGTGTGCTGCACCTCGTCGACCCGGAGAGCGGCCGGGAGCTCGAGGTCCAGACCAGCGACCGCAGGCTGCGCGAGCGGTACGCCGCCGCCGCGGCTGCTCGGCGCGCGGGCCACGCCGAGCAGGTACGCGCGGCCGGCGCCGGGCACGTCGTCCTGCGTACCGACCGCGACTGGCTGCGGGACCTCGCAGCCCACCTGGCCCGGCGCCGCCGGACCCGTGGTGTCGTCCGGTGAGCTTCCTGTCGCCCTGGCGCCTGCTGCTGCTGCTCGCTGTCGCCGCCGTCGTCGTCGCGTACGTGGTGCAGGCGCGGCGCCGGTCGAGGTACACCGTCCGGTTCACGGAGCTCGACCTGCTCGCGAGCGTCGCCCCCCGCCGGCCGGGCTGGCGGCGGCACGTGCCCGCCAGCCTGCTGGCGCTCTCACTCGTGGCGCTCGTCGTGGGCTTTGCCCGGCCGCAGGCCCAGGTCGATGTGCCCGCCGAGCGGGCCAGCGTCGTCGTCGCGCTCGATGTCTCGCTGTCCATGCAGGCCGTCGACGTCAGCCCCACCCGGCTGTCCGCGGCCCAGCAGGCGGCGACCCGGTTCGTGCAGGAGATGCCTGCGCGGTTCAACGTCGGCCTGGTGTCGTTCTCCGGCACCGCCGCGGTGGTCGTCCCCCCGACCCAGGACCACGCCAAGGTCACCCAGGCGGTGCAGGACCTCACGCTGGACAACGGCACCGCCATCGGGGAGGCGGTCCTGACCAGCCTCGGCGCGCTGAAGCTGCTGCCCGCCGAGGCCGGCGCACCGCCGCCACCCGCCCGGATCGTCCTGCTGTCCGATGGCAGCAACACCGTCGGGCGCCCGGTCGAGCAGGGCGTGACGGCTGCCCGCGACGCCGGTGTCCCGGTGTCGACGATCGCCTTCGGCACCCAGCAGGGCACTGTGACGATCATGCGGCAGACGATTGCGGTGCCCGTGGACCGGGACGCCCTGCGGGCACTCGCCGACGACACCGGCGGCAAGGCGTACACCGCGGAGAGCGCGACGGCGCTGTCCGGGGTCTACAGCGACATCGGCAGCCAGGTCGGCACGACCCAGGAGCGGCGTGAGGTGACCGCGCGGTTCACCGGGCTCGGCCTGCTGCTCGCGACGGGGGCGGCGGTGCTGGGGCTGCTCTGGGGGACCCGGCTGCCATAGAACGTGACGTCCACCGGCTGTGGGCAGCTCCATGCCAGGTGGTGGTCGTTATCTGCGACGGCCACGACAGAAGTGGACCAGTCGTGCACACCGTGCGCACAGGGACGCCCCGGCTCGTCCCCACCCGGCGCCCCGCACCATCCACCGGCGGGTTCGACCTGAGGTCCGCCAGCGCCTACCGTCGGCCGCGGAGGCCATCATGACCCTGCGCACCGTCCCTCGACCTGATGCCGCGCCGATCCCCGACCCCGCACCGATCCCTGACCCCGCGCTGGACGAGGCCCTCGATCACATCGGGGCGCTGGCGCAGCGGCTCTGGGCCGTCCGCCGGCTGCACGTACCTCGTCCCCGCCGCAGCCGCTTCGCCGGTCGGCGCGTGCGCTGCGCCGGCTGTGGGCAGGGGATGCCCTGTCCGACCCTGCGCGCTGCCCGCCCGGGCTGACGCGCAGCGCCCCGACCGGAGGACACCGAGTGCCGCTGCGCCTGTGGTTCAACCAGGCCTACCGCGGCACGTACCAGCAGATCGCGATGATGCGCGTCGGCGCTGCCGCCGACGGCCTGGAGCTGCACGTCACCGGCAGCCACACCGTCCCGAGCACGCCCTTCCTGCAGGCTTGCGACGGCGCCTTCGCCGAGCCCGAGCAGATCACCGGCTCGGCCTGGGTGCAGCACGCCCTACAGGTCTGTCGCGAACGCGGGATCGACGTCTTCGTGCCCGGCCGTGAGCGGCTCGCCGTCGCGGAGTCGCGGGACGCCTTCGAGGACGCCGGCGTACGCGTCATGGTGAGCCCACCGGACGCCCTGCGGGTACTCGGCGACAAGACCCTCGCGCACGCCTCCGCGCAGGCTCTCGGAATTGCCGTCCCGGCCACCCACGTCGTTACCGACGCCGCTGGTTTCCGTGCCGCGTACGACGACCTGTGCGGGCGCGGCCTCCGGGTCTGCGTCAAGCCCGCCCTCGACCACGGAGCCGCCGGCTTCCGGATCCTGGACGAGACCGCCGGCGGCTGGACCGACCTGCAGGCGCTGCCTTCGGCGCGGGTGCACCCCGACGAGGTCGAGCGTCGGCTCGCCCGCCAGGGCACCGTCGCGTCGCTGCTGGTCGCCGAGTTGCTGGAGGGCGCCGAGCTGTCGGTCGACGTGCTGTCCCGTGCCGGCGAGGTGCTCGCGGCGGTCGCCCGGAGCAAGGCCGGCCCGCAGTGGACCCGGCAGATCGTCGATGACCCGGCCGCGGTCGGTATCGCCGAGACGGTCACGAAGGCTCACCGGTTGAGCTACCTGTCCAACGTGCAGGTCCGCTACGGCGCGGGCAGCTGTCGGCTGCTGGAGGTCAACACCCGCCCTGCCAGCGGCCTGCACCATTCGGCGGCCGCCGGCGTGAACCTGCCGTACGCCGCCCTGCGGCTGCTGCTGGACGGCGACGTCCGGGTACCGCCGCCGCGCTTCGGCGCGACCGTTCTCCTCTACGAGGAGGCGCTCGAAATAGCGCTGCCGTTCTGAGCGGGAGACTCTGCGCCCGCCCACCGGCTCCCTGTCCGGCCCGCCTGCCGCAATCTTCGCTGCATCGCTCGCCCTTGCGAGCGGGCCTGCCGACCAGGAGGTAGGCGTGGCTCCTCGCAGGGTGCGCGACGTGTTGCTGTGGGCCATCCACGCGCCCGCAGCCGCGCACGTGTCGGCAGCGAAGCGCCGAGTCCGTCGCCCCGCTCCTCCCGGCGGCCGGCGGCCCACCGCAACTGCGGCCGCCCCCGATCATGCAGAAAGTGGCGATCATGCAGAGTCGGCGAGGGCCACGCCCGAGTTGGGCGAGAAGAGGACTACCGTGCCGGGAGATCGACCTGGATCTGTGGCCTCGGAACGAGAGGACCCTGAATGACCGAACACGCGCAGGAGTGGCGGTTGGTCCGGCGCCCGAAGGGTTATCCCGTCGCGGCCGACGTCGAGCTGGTCGACGTGGAGGTGCCGGCGCCCGGGCCCGGTGAGGTGCTGGTGCGCAACGCGTACGTCTCGGTCGACCCGTACATGCGCGGTCGGATGAACGACGCCGCCTCCTACGCCGCGCCCTACCAGCTGGGCAGGGCCATGTGGGGCGGCGCGGTGGGGCACGTGCTGACCTCGGGCGCCGAGCGCTTCCCGGTCGGCGCGGCGGTTCGGCACGGCATGGGCTGGCGTACGCACGCCGCGGTGCGCCCCGCCGAGCTCGAGCTCGTCGACGAGACGGCCGCGCCGCTGACTGCGTACCTTGGTGTGCTCGGCATGCCCGGCCTGACCGCATGGGTCGGGCTGTACGACATCGCTGAGGTGCGGCCCGGCGAGACGGTCTGGGTGTCGGCGGCCTCCGGCGCGGTCGGCAGCCTGGTCGGCCAGCTGGCCCGGCGCTCCGGCTGCCGGGTCATCGGCACGGCGGGCGGGCCCGAGAAGGCCGCGGCGCTGGTCGACGACCTCGGCTTCGACGTCGGCCTCGACTACCGCGCCGGTGACCTCGAGGGTCGGCTGCGCGCAGCGGCGCCGGAGGGCATCGACGTCTACTTCGACAACGTCGGCGGCGACCACCTGCGGGCCGCGCTCGCGCTGCTCAACCCGTTCGGCCGGATCGCCGCCTGCGGCATGATCTCCGGCTACAACGAGCTGCTGCCCGGCCCGGACAACCTGATGCAGGTCGTCGGCAAGAAGCTCAGCCTGCGGGGCTTCATCGTCAGTGACCACGCCCACCGGGGCGCGGTGTTCGAGCGGCACGTGGCTCCGCTGCTCGCCGGCGGGCAGCTCTGCTACCCCGAGACCGTCGTCGAGGGCATCGGTCAGACCTTCGACGCGTTCGTCGGGATGCTGCGCGGCAACAGCCACACCGGCAAGCTCGTCGTCAGGGTCTGACAACGCCGCACCTGCGCCGACCGTGCACCTGGTGTGACGAGCGCGCATCGCGCAGCTCCCGCAGGTGTCCGGCGACCGGTTCCAGCTGTCCCCGCCCAACCCTGACAGCGGCGATGCCGACAGCGTCACAGGTGTCAGCATCATCGGCGACCTGTCGGGCACGACGCCCGAGGACACCCTGGCGGCCATGTCGAACGGCGCCTGCGGCGGACCGTGACGCCGCTCAGCGCACGGTCAGCACGACCTTGCCGGTCAGCGTCCTGGCGGCCATCTCCTCCAGCACCGCCCGGGCGTCCTCCAGCGGCCGGGTCTGCACGGGGACCGGCACAAGCGTGCCGGCGGTGAGCAGCTCGCTCAGCTCGGCCCACTGCTGCTGCAGGTACGCAGGTTCGACGGCCAGGAACGCCCCCCAGCCGACCCCGACGACGCTGACGTTGTTGAGCAGCAGCCGGTTGACCTTGACGGTCGGGATGTCGCCACCGGTGAAGCCGACGACCAGCAGCCGCCCCTCGGGCGCCAGCGAGCGCAGGCTGTCGGTGAAGCGGTCGCCGCCGACCGGGTCCATCACGACGTCGACACCCCGCCCGCCGGTCAGCTCCTTGGTGTCGGCGAGGAAGCCGTCGGCGAGCACCACCTCGTCGGCGCCGGCCGCGCGGGCGGCGGCCTGCTTGGCGGGCGTGGAGACCACCGCGATGGCGCGGGCGCCGTACGCCTTCGCCAGCTGGAGGGTCGCGAGGCCGACGCCACCGCTCGCGCCGTGCACCAGGACGGTCTCGCCCGCGGACAGGCGGGCCCGGCGGCGCAGCGCGAAGTGCACTGTCAGGTAGTTGAACGCCACTCCGGCGCCCTCGGCGAGGGCCACCTCGTCGGGCAGCGCGAGCACATTGCCGGCCGCGGAGACGACGACCTCCTGCCAGCCACCGACGCCGGTCAGCACCGCGACGCGCTGGCCGGCGTCGAGGCCGGACCCGGCCGGGGCGCTGCGGACCACACCGGCGACCTCCCCGCCCGGGGAGAACGGCGGGTCCGGGCGCAGCTGGTACTGCCCGCGGCTGAGCAGCAGGTCGGGCCAGGCCACGCCGGCGGCGTGCACATCGACGACGACCGCGTCATCGCCGGCAGCAGGCTCAGGTACCTCCACGACCTCGAGGGCGGACGGCCCGTCGAGTCGGACGACCTGGACAGCACGCATGGGACCTCCGCTGGCTTGGGACCGGACCGTACGCGACAGGGCAGACCACCCGGCGGCGGGGCAGACTCGTCGGTGTGCCCGCCCTGCTGCTGCTGAATGGTGTGGGTGACCGCCGAGCGGGCGCCGTGCAGGGCGTCCCGGCGTGACGGCGCTGCTGCCGTCGGCGCGACGGACCTCCCGCGCGATCGTGGCCGGGGCCACCGTCGCCAGCGCGGTGCTGTCGCGGGTCGCACCCGGTAGCGCCGGACGGCGCGCGCAGCAGGCGATGGTGCTGGCGGCCCTGGCGCTCGGGATGCCCCACGGCGCCGCCGATACCGAGCTGCTGCGCGTCGCGGCCGCGGGAAGCCGCCCGCGACACGCCGCCCTCATCATCGGGTACGCCGCACTGGCCGCCGGGTCCACCCGGGTCGTCCGGCGTGGCGGACCGTGGGTCGAGCGGGCCGTGCTGGTTGCCAGCGCCGCTCACTTCGGGGAGGGCGAGCTGGCCTGCTGGGGGAACCCGGCCGGACCGGGTCGGACGGCGCTGCGAGCCATCGGGGCGGCGACCGCCACGCTGGCGCTGCCCGCCGCGGTCGGGGCGGTCAACCGGGTGCCATTCGGCGTCGGCGTCACCGGGGCCCTGGCGGAGCCGCCCGGCCGGGCCACGGGGGAGCGGCCCGGCGCTGCCCTGCTGCGGACCGCCGAGGGCCGCCGGTCGGTCGCGCCGCTCGCCGGGCTGGCTTCGGCGGTGGCCGCCGGCCTGGCCGTGCAGGGCGACCGTGAGGCAGCGGGCGACGTTGCCCTGCTGACCGCGCTGGCCCTGGTCGCGCCGCCGTCGACGGCCTTCGCGGCGTACTTCGGCGGCTGGCACGCCCTGCGCCATACCGCCCGGGTCGTCGACACCCTGGTCGCCGACGGACAGCTCCCGGAGCAGGCCTCGCTGCCGGGTGCCGTCGTCGAGCTGGGCAGGCGCAGCGCGTGGGCTGCGGCGGTGGGGCTGGTTGCTGCAGCCGTACTGATCGCCCGCGACCCGCGGCACGCCAGTGACGCCGCCTTCGCCGCTGTGCTGGGGCTGACGGTCCCGCACATGACAACGGTGGCCCTGGAGCTGTCCGGCCGCAGAACGTCGGGGCCGGCTCAGCCCGCGAAGGTGCTGTAGAGCAGGAACCCGTTCAGGGCAATGATGACCGCGGCGATCGCGCTGGCGATGCGGGTCGTCACCTTGCGATTGACGAAGGCACCCATGATGTCCACCCGGCGGGTCAGCATCACCATCGGTACGAGTGCGAAGGGGATGCCGAACGACAGAGCGACCTGGGACAGCACCAGGGTGCTGGTCGGCGAGAAGCCCAGCCCCAGCACTATCAGCGAGGGGGCCATCGTCACTCCCCGCCGGACGAAAAGCGGGATCCGGCGCTGGATGAAGCCCTGCATGACCACCTGGCCGGCGTAGGTGCCGACGCTGGAGGACGACAGCCCGGAGGCCAGCAGCGCGAAGGCGAACGCCAGCGCTGCGCCACCGCCGACCAGCTCGCGCAGGCCGGTGTGCGCCGCCTGGATGGAGTCGACGTCGGTACGGCCGGTCTTGTTGAACAAGGCGGCGGCGACGAACAGCATGCTGAGGTTGATCAGCCCCGCCAGGGTCATCGCGGTGATGACGTCGAGGCGCTGGAAGCGGAGGACCTCACGTTTCTCCGCGTCGTCCCGGCACACGATGCGCCGCTGGGTGAGCGCGGAGTGCAGGTAGATCACGTGCGGCATGACGGTCGCGCCGATGATGCCGACCCCGAGCAGGACACTGTCGGTGCCGTGGAAGCTGGGGATGAAGCCGCCGGCCGCCTGCCGCAGGTCGGGCCCCACCGCGAGCACGTCGTACAGGAAGCCGAGCAGGACGACGCCGAGCAGCATCACGATCGCCAGCTCGAAGTTGCGGTAGCCGCGCTGCTCCAGCGCCAGGATCACGAAAGCCACCACGGCGGTGATCAGCCCGGCGGTGAAAAGCGGTACGCCGAACAGCAGGTTGAGCGCGATTGCGGCACCGACGAACTCGGCGAGATCGGTCGCCATCGCCACCAGCTCCGCCTGGACCCACAGCCCCCGCGACCACCGTCGCCCGAGGTGCAGTCGGCACAGTTCGGGCAGGTTGAAGCCGGTGGCGACGCCGAGCTTGGCGGAAAGGTACTGCACCAGCATCGCCATCAGGTTCGCCATCAGGATCACCCAGGCGAGCTGGTAGCCGAACTGCGCGCCAGCGGCGAAGTTGGTGGCGAAGTTGCCAGGGTCGACGTACGCGACGGACGCCACGAACGCCGGTCCGAGCAGCGCCACCACCCCGCGGACACGTCCCCGGGCCCGAGCCTGGCGCAGCGGGCTGAGCTCGCTCACCGGCTCGCCGGTCAGCTGGCTGCTCACCGGTCGACCCGGACCCGGATGGCGGCGGCCAGCTCGGGGCCCATCGCGTGCAGCTCGCCGTTGACCCGGATCGACAGCGAACCGCCGAACGGCGGGCGCTCGACGACCTCGATGCGGTCGCCCAGCGCGATCTGGTGCGCCGTCAGGTAGCGCAGCTTGGTGGGGTCGGTGTCGGAGACCCGGACCAGTACGCCGGTGCTGCCCGCCGGCAGGCCGGCGAGGGGCTCGGCGCTCTCCGTGGGGAGCCGGCCGTCCACGGTCGGGATCGGATCGCCGTGCGGGTCGCGGTCGGGGTTGCCCAGCCGCGCCGCGATCGCCGCCTCGAGCCGCGGCGACACGGCATGTTCGAGCACTTCCGCCTCGTCGTGGACCTGGTCCCACGACAGACCCAGCGACTCCACCAGGAACAGCTCGAGCAGCCGGTGGCGGCGCACCACCCGCAGTGCCAACCGGCGACCCTGCTCGGTCAGCTGCACCCCGCGGTACGGCTCGTGCGTGACCAGCCCCAGCAGAGCCAGCCGCTTCACCATCGACGAGGCGGACGAGGCGGTCACCCGTAGCCCGGTGGCAAGCACCGTCATCGTCGCCGCCGTGCCGTCCTGCTCCTCGACCCGGTAGACCGCCTTGACGTAGTCCTCGACCGCACTGGAGGAGACCACCGTTCGTGACCCCGCCATACCTCAAGTGTGGCACGGCTGAACCGGGGTTGCGCCTCGGGTCAGGGGGACAGCGCGGTACCCAGCGCCAGCGCTCCAAGGACCTTGGGGGCACCCGGCTCGTAGAACACATCGACGTCCTCGATCACGAACCCTGCGTCGGTCAGCGTCTGCACGATCGGCCGGGTGAGGTGGCAGCCACCGGCTACCCGTTTCTGCACCGGCTCCAGGCGGTGCTGCCAGCGGCGGACAGCGGCGTCGGGCGCAAGACCGTGCTCCAGGAAGCGAAAGGTGCCGCCGGGCTTGAGGACGCGACGGACCTCGTGCAGGGCGACCGACGCATCGGGGATGGTGCACAGCGACCAGGTCGACAGCACGGCGTCGTAGCTGTCGTCGTCGATCGGCAGCGTCTGGCCGTCCAGCCCGGCGCGCCGCACCGGGACCGTGGACCGCGCCACCCGCCGGGCCGCCAGCCGCCAGCCGACGTCGGCGGGCTCCACGGCGTCCACCCGGGTCACCGCAGCCGGATAGAACGCGACGTTGTGACCGGACCCGAAGCCGAGCTCCATGACGACGCCCTGCAACGGCTCGCAGGCCCGGCGGCGCAGCGGGTCGTTGCGCGACGCCCCGCACACGACGTTGATCAATCGGGGAACGACCTGCTCGCGGTAGAACGTCATGGGCCTGCCTCCGGCTGCCACAGTGACATGCCGCGTCACCGTGCCGTCGGGGCAGGTGGACACGCGGCGCGGGCGGGGGCTGTACTGCTCGCATGACCGTTGATCGGGTGCACTCGGCTGGCCACGCGCTCTCGTACGCCTCCGGCCCGTCAACCACCGCGCTGATCGGCCGCACGATCGGCGCCGACCTCGAGCGCACGGTGACCCTGCACGGTGACCGCGAGGCGCTGGTCGAGTATGCGACGGGCCGTCGCTGGACCTACGCCGAGCTCGACGCGGCCGTCGACGAGGTGGCGCGCGGCCTGCTCGCGCTGGGCCTGGCCAAGGGCGACCGGGTCGGCATCTGGTCACCAAACTGCGCCGAGTGGGTGCTGGTGCAGTACGCCACCGCCAAGGCCGGCCTGGTCCTGGTGACCGTCAACCCGGCCTATCGCACCCACGAGCTGTCCTACGTCCTGCAGCAGTCGGGTGCCCGCCTACTGGTGGCGGCCGAGCGCTTCCGGACCAGCGACTACCGGGCGATGGTGCAGGAGGTCCGCGGCGAATGCCCGGCGCTGGAGCAGGTCGTGCTGATCGGTACGCCGGACTGGCCCGCGCTGCTGGAGGTGGGCCGCGCTGTCCCTGAGCAGGCGCTGCGAACGCGGTCGGCCCAGCTCGCTGCAGACGACCCGATCAACATCCAGTACACGTCGGGGACCACCGGTTTCCCCAAGGGCGCGACGTTGTCGCACCACAACATATTGAATAACGGGTTCTTCGTCGGTGAGCTGTGCGGCTATACCGAGGCCGACCGGGTGGCGATCCCGGTTCCTTTTTACCACTGCTTCGGCATGGTGATGGGGAACCTCGCCTGTACATCGCACGGCGCGGCGATGGTCATTCCCGCGCCCGCGTTCGACCCGCTGGCGACCCTGCGCGCAGTCCAGGACGAGCGCTGCACGTCGCTCTACGGCGTCCCGACGATGTTCATTGCGCAACTGCACGACCCGTCGCTTGCGACGCGCGATCTGACGTCGCTGCGCACGGGCATCATGGCCGGCAGCCCCTGCCCCATCGAAACGATGCGGGCCGTCGTCACCCAGATGCACTGCACCGAGATCACGATCGGCTACGGGCAGACCGAAGCGTCGCCGCTGATCACGCAAACGCGCTTCGACGATCCGCTCGAGCTACGCGTCGAAACCGTCGGCCGAGCCCTGCCGGGAATCGAGGTCAAAATCATCGATCCGCTCACCGGCGAGACACTCCCTGACAATACGCCGGGCGAACTCTGTGCCCGGGGGCATTGCGTGATGCTCGGCTACTACAGCCAGCCTGATGCCACGGCCGCGGCCATTGATCCCGCGGGTTGGCTACACACGGGCGACATCGCTGTGCGTTTGCCGAATCGCTACTTCAAGATCACCGGCCGGATCAAGGACATGGTCATTCGCGGCGGCGAGAACATCTACCCGCGCGAGATCGAAGAGTTTCTCTTCACGCACCCGGCGATCGAACAAGCGGCCGTCGTCGGCGTGCCCGATGCGAAGTACGGCGAAGAACTCTGTGCCTGGATCAAGTTGAAGCCCAGCGCGGCCAGCGAAGCGTTGACCGACGATTCGATCAAGGCCTTCTGCCGCGGCCGCTTGGCGCATTTCAAGATTCCACGGTACGTGAAATTCGTCACGGCCTTCCCGCAAACCGTCACGGGCAAGATTCAGAAGTTCCTCATCCGCGAACAGATGCGCGAGGAATTAGGCCTCAGCGAACAAGAAACGGCGTAATAGCACACACTGAATGACGGCGCATCGTCGGTAAATTCTATTGAAGCAAGGGAACGGCGCAATTTGAAACGCCAACGCTGTTAACTCGAGCTGGGATTTTGCGTGCGCAGCTTGGCGTTCCCCTTCAAGCGGGCGTTCATGCTTTGGCCGCCACCGTCGAGCAGACCGTCGGTAAAGAGGTTGTATTCCACCTCCGCATCGTCGTTGGCGTTGCCCAGGTTGCCGTAGAATTGGCGCATCACGTTGGCCGCAATCTGCACTTTGTCGGCTTCTGAGTCGGTGTAAAGCGAGAGCTGATCGATGTTCGAACCGCCGTTGCTGTAGAGCGCGGCCCCCGAATTGCTCAGGCCCGAGATGTACTTGCCGATCAAGACCGTATCGGCGCCGCTACCCGTCGTGAGGAGGACGGATTGATAAGCGATCGAGCGCGAGAAGAGCAGGTAATCGGCTTCGCTTCCCGTATCGACCGTGACAGCGCCATCGTAAATGTTGACATCGAGCGCGACGGTGTCGGCACCGGTGCCGCTATTGAGATACGCCGTCTTGTAGAACCGGCTAGCATAGTACGAGATCAGGTCGTTGCCTGCGCCGGTGTTGAACTGGCTGAGTTGGCGCGAGCTGAGATAGCCAATGTAGACGCTGTCGGCCCCCGCACCGCTGCTGAAGCTTGTCTCGTTGCTAAAGCCCCAGTAGACGTTGTACTCGTTGTTCCCTTCGCCGAGGCTGATCGTCTTGGGGCCGTTGACCGTGGTGCTCCGCTCGAGGACGCGGTCGTTCCCTTCGCCGCCGGTGACATTGACCGCGCCGTTCACGGTCAGGTAGCCGTTTGAGCCGAACTGCGGGTGGAGCACGTTGTTGTTGACCGCGTTGTTCGGGTCGGCTCCCAACACCAAGCGATCGTTGCCGGCTCCTAGATCGATCGTGAGGTTATCGAGTGTCAGCGGGGCGGCAAGCCAGAGATCGTCGTGCCCACCCAGCATGTTGGCGACAATGGAGGCCGCACCCGTAAATGTCTGGGGCGAGAATAAACCGTTGATCAAATTG
>JBKJQN010000046.1:0-8077 GCA_046593925.1 Mycobacteriales bacterium | reverse complement strand
GTCGATGGTGTTCGGGTCCCCGACGCCGGGTGGGTTGGCCGGGTAGCGCACGAACGGCACCAGGTAGACCGCGAAGAAGGCGCCGGCAGCGAGCCACAGCGAGGAGCGCCAGGGGCTGTGGTCGTTGCCGTCGCGGTGCAGCATCGCGTGCAGGACCCCGAAAAGCACGCCCAGGGCTATGCCGGTGGCCACGGCCGCGACCAGCAGGCCGAGGTGCTGGGTACTCCGGCTGAACACCTCGGCGTGGTGCTCGACCGTGAGCCCGGCGGCGCCCTGCCGGGCCTGTTCGGCGGCCTGCAAGGCGCTCTCCAGCTGGACGGACCGATCGATGGCGGGCTCGGCAAACAGGTAGCCGAACGCCCCGGTGAGCACCCCCGCCACCGCACCGGCAGCGGCCCCGTGCTGCAGGTTGCGGAGCAGGCCCACCGCTAGTGGCAGGGGGCGCCCAGCAGGTGGCGCCCGTCGTGGGCGAACTCGTGGAGGTAGTTCGCCGTGACAGCGACGTGCCCGAGCACCGGGGACAGCAGCTGGCCCTGGTCCAGGAACACCGCGTACAGCACCAGCACCGCCAGCAGTACGGCGCCGACGGCGACGGTGACGGCCAGCGCTGCCCGGGTGGAGGAGCCGGTGAGGACGGCGGGCTGCAGGGCTGCGGGGACAACTGACATCTCGGTGCCTCCTTCGGGGTTTCCACGCCCCGGTCGGTGAGGGTCGGCGACGGGTCAGTTCCTGACTCGCGACCCCGCGGGGCCCTTCACAGTGGCGGGACCGTCCCGGAGTCACACCGGATTCCTGCTCACCGTCGCCTTTCGGTGCGGACTCTGGGCCCGGCGAGCCCCCGCGTCAAGCCGCCCGGCCGCTAGCCCGCCGTGGCCAGCACCCGGGTGCCGTTGCTGCCGACGATCTCGAGGCCGGACAGCGCTGCCGGTGGGAGTGCCGCGGCGCCGGTGACTTCGGCGCGGCCGTCCCGGGTGGCCTGCCAGGTCGCCGCCGGCGTACGCGTCCCCGAGGCATCGAGGGCCCAGGCGGTGAAGGTGCCCTCCCGCGGCAGGTCGCGCATGGTCAGGTGCAGCTGGGTCCCCCACGCCCGGCTCTCGAGAGCTGCCGTCCCGGCCGCCGCCGTCCCGTCCGCCGCGACCAGCGACCGCGCCCCGCGAGGAGCGCCACCGGGCGCCGGGGGGACCGCGACGGGCAGGACCAGCACCGCTGCCACCCCTGCTGCGGCGAGCGCGGACACGCCGACGGCCAGGCCGCGCCAACGCCGCAGGTGCACCCTGCTCGCCGCGCGCTCGGCCTCGACGGCGGCGAGCGTCCGGGGCAGCAGAGCCCGCGGCGGCGTCAGTCGGTCGGCCCGGATCTCCTGCGCCGACAGCCGGGCCATCAGCCCCGGCAGCGGGGCGTAAGAGGCCAGCTCGTCACGGCAGGCCGGGCACCCGGCCAGGTGGGCCTCGACCGTGGACCGCTCCGCGGGGTCGAGCGCGCCCAGTAGGTAGGAGCCCAGCGCCGCACGCGACGCCTCGTGGTCACTCACCGGGTCACCCCCATCTCCTCCAGCGCCAGGCGCAGGGCGCGCACCGCGTAGTACGTCCGGGACTTCACCGTGCCGGGCGGGATGCCCAGGGCGCGGGCGGTCTCGGCGACCGACATACCCAGCCAGTACGACTGCACCAGCACCTCGCGGTGCTGCTCGGAGAGCCGGTGCAGCGCCTCGGCCATCGCCCACGACTCCACGGCCCGGTCGATCTCGTCGGCATCGCCGGCCACCGCTGTCAGGCCGCTGTCGTCGGCGACGACCCGGGGGCGCGCCCGGTCGGCGCGGTGCAGGTCGGTGAGGACGTTGCGGGCGACCGCGAACAGCCACGGCCGGACCGGGCGGTCACCCAGCTCGAGCCGGCTCAGCTGCCGCCAGGCGCGCAGCAGGACCTCCTGGACGACGTCCTCCGCGCGCTGCCGGTCGCCGGTGTACCGGACGCAGAACGCGAACAGCGCGCCGGCGTGCTCGTCATGCAGCAGCCGGACCAGGTCGGCGTCGGCGGTCGGCCGGGCGGGCGGTGCCGTCACGGTGGCCTCCTCGGCGCGGCGGGTCTCACTGTCCAGCACGCACCGTTGCCGGTGCAGGTTCACCGCTCCGCAGGTGAACCGGTCCGGCCCGGCGTCCGTGACACCGGGCACCAGTCAGTCACCGGAAGCCACTGATCCAGAGCCAGGAGCCCCGCATGACCGCCCTCTCCGTACGTCGTTCGTCCCGCACCGCTGCCGTGACGGCCGGCGCCGCCGTGCTGCTGCTCGGCCTCGCCGCGTGCGGCAGCAGCAATACAGCTACCCCGACGCCCAGCAGCTCGACGACCAGCGCGTCGGCCAGCAGCTCCGCCGGTACGGGCACCGCGATGGCCACCGGCACGCTGTCGGCGGTGGACCAGACCGGCGACGGCACCACCCTGACCGTCGCCAACGTCGACCTGAGGGGCGTCGACGGCGGCTGGATCGCCGTACACATGGACCTCGGCGGCAAGCCCGGACCGGTCGTCGGCCAGGTGCAGGTGAAGAAGGGCGACACGCCGAACGTCAAGGTCACGCTCGACAAGAAGGTCGCTACGGGTGCGTACTGGCCGATGCTGCACGTCGACGACCACGCCATCGGGACGTACGAGTTCCCGAAGGTGCCCGGCGCGGACCTGCCCGTGAAGTCCGGCTCGGACATCGTCATGCAGAAGATCACCCTGACGGTGAGCTGACCGGCGGCCGCTGTTGCGCCGGCAGCGCAGCGGCGCGACCTAGACTCGGGTGCACCCCGCTGCCGCATGGGAAGGCGCCATGACCGCCCTCGACGCTCTCCTTCCGCTCGGGCTCACCTACGACGACGTGCTGCTGCTGCCGGGCGAGACCGACGTCATTCCCAGCGAGGTCGACACCACGAGCCGGCTGACCCGGGGCATCTCGCTGCGACTGCCGCTGGTGTCCAGCGCGATGGACACCGTCACCGAGTCGCGGATGGCCATTGCGATGGCCCGCCAGGGCGGTATCGGCGTCCTGCACCGGAACCTCTCGGTGGCCGACCAGGCGTACCAGGTCGATCTGGTCAAACGAACACAGACCGGCATGATCTCGAACCCGGTCACCATCGGCCCGAAGGCGACTCTCGAGGACCTGGACGAGCTCTGCGGCCGCTACCGGGTGTCCGGGCTGCCGGTCGTCGACGAGGACCTCGTGCTGCTCGGGATCATCACCAACCGCGACCTGCGGTTCGTGCCCCTCGCGCAGTGGGCCGGCACGCTGGTCGCCGACGTGATGACGCCGACCCCGCTGATCACCGCGCCGGTCGGCATCTCGAACGCGGACGCGACGACGATCCTGCGGCGGCACAAGCGAGAGCGACTGCCGATCGTCGACCCGCAGGGCAGGCTCGCCGGGCTGATCACGGTGAAGGACTTCGTCCGCTCGGAGCAGTTCCCGTACGCCTCGAAGGACGACCACGGCCGGCTGCTCGTCGCCGCCGCGATCGGCTACTTCGGCGACGCGTGGGAACGCGCGGTGACGCTGGTCGAGGCCGGGGTGGACGTGCTGGTGCCCGACGTCGCGAACGGCCACGCCCGGCTGATGCTGGACATCATCCGCCGGCTCAAGAGCGACCCGGCGACCCGCCACGTGCAGGTGCTCGGCGGCAACGTGGCCACCCGGGCCGGCGCGCAGGCGCTCGTCGACGCGGGGGCCGACGGCGTCAAGGTCGGTGTCGGGCCGGGCTCGATCTGCACCACCAGGGTGGTCGCGGGCGTCGGGGTGCCGCAGGTCACCGCGATCCACGAGGCGGCGCAGGCCTGCCGCCCGGCCGGGGTGCCGGTGGTCGGCGACGGCGGCCTGCAGTACTCCGGTGACATCGCGAAAGCCCTCGTTGCCGGCGCCGACACGGTGATGATCGGCTCGCTGCTGGCCGGCTGCGACGAGAGCCCGGGCGACCTGGTCTTCGTCAACGGTAAGCAGTTCAAGAGCTACCGGGGGATGGGCTCGCTGGCCGCGATGGCCTCGCGCGGGAAGGGGTCGTACTCCAAAGACCGCTACTTCCAGTCCGATGTGCTCTCCGACGACCAGATCGTGCCGGAGGGCATCGAGGGTCAGGTGCCCTACCGCGGGCCGCTCGCCGCCGTCGCCCACCAGCTCGTCGGCGGGCTCCGTCAGTCGATGTTCTACGTCGGCGCACACACCGTCCCGGAGCTGCAGGAGCGTGGCCGGTTCGTCCGCATCACGGCCGCCGGGCTCAAGGAGAGCCACCCGCACGACGTACAGATGACGGTCGAAGCCCCCAACTACAGCTCGGGGCGGCCGTGACCGACGTGGAGATCGGGATCGGCAAGAGCGGCCGCCGGGCGTACGGCTTCGACGACATCGCGATCGTGCCCTCGCGGCGCACCCGCGACCCGGAGGACGTGTCGATCGCCTGGGACATCGACGCCTACCGGTTCGAGCTGCCGATGGTTGCCAGCGCGATGGACGGCGTGATGTCGCCCGCGACCTGCGTCGCGGTCGGCCAGCTCGGCGGGCTGGGGGTGCTCGACCTCGAGGGGCTGTGGACGCGGTACGACGACCCCGAGCCGCTGCTGGAGGAGATCGCCGAGCTGCCGGCCGGCGGGGCGCTGGCGCGGATGCGCGAGCTGTACGCCGAGCCGGTGAAGGCCGACCTGATCACCGCGCGGGTCAAGCAGATCCGCGACGCAGGCGTGACGGTGGCGGCCTCGCTGACCCCGCAGCGCACCGTTCAGTTCGCCCAGACGGTGCTCGACGCGGGCGTCGACCTGTTCGTCATCCAGGGCACCGTCGTGTCGGCCGAACACGTGTCGAGCCGCCACGAGCCGCTCAACCTCAAGCGGTTCATCGCCGACCTGGACGTGCCGGTGCTGGTCGGCGGCTGCGCGACGTACCAGACAGCGCTGCACCTGATGCGTACCGGCGCGGCCGGGATCATGGTCGGCGTCGGGCCGGGCCAGGCCAACACCACCCGCGCGGTGCTCGGGATCGGGGTGCCGATGGCGACCTCCATCTCGGACGCCGCAGGGGCGCGCCGCGACTACCTCGACGAGTCCGGCGGGCGGTACGTGCACGTCATCGCCGACGGTGGCATGCGTACCGGCGGTGACATCGCGAAGGCGATCGCGTGCGGCGCTGACGCGGTGATGATGGGCAGCGCGCTGGCCCGCGCCCACGAGGCCCCCGGCCGGGGCTGGCACTGGGGGCACGGCAGCCACCACCCGGAGGTGCCGCGCGGTACCCGGGTGCGCGTCGAGCAGGTCGGCAGCCTCGAGCAGGTGCTGCTCGGCCCGGCGCTCACCGACGACGGCACCACCAACCTGTTCGGGGCCCTGCGCCGCACGATGGCGCTGACCGGCTACTCCTCGATCAAGGAGTTCCAGCGGGTGGAGGTGATGGTCGCGCCGGCTATCCGTACCGAGGGCAAGGACCTCCAGCGCGGCCAGTCCGTCGGCGTGGCCCGCTGACGCCCGCGGTTGTCCCTCCCCTTCGAGGGTGCACTTCCCCTGCGAGACGTCGCTCTCAAAGGCTCCCGGAGCGCACTGCTGAAGGGGAGGCGCATCGATGGGTGGCGCCGACGAGGACGCCGGGCATCACCGGCCGGTGCGGTGAGTTGCACAGGACATGACCACTGCATCCTGGAACGGCACCGTGATCGCGTCCTCCGACGACACCGTCGTGGTGGAGGGCAACCACTACTTCCCGCGCGCGGCGGTGTCCGCCGCCCTCCGCGCGTCCGACACGACGTCGGTCTGCCCCTGGAAGGGCACCGCGTCCTACCTGTCCGTCGAGGTCGACGGGGAGGTCAATCCCGATGCGGCCTGGTTCTACCCGGAGCCCAAGGACGCCGCGAAGCAGCTCAAGGACCGCGTGGCGTTCTGGAAGGGCATCCAGGTCAGCGCGTGACGCTCGCTAGCCTGGCCCGGTGAGCGCCCACGTGCCGGCAGCCGCCGACACCGTCCTGGTCGTCGACTTCGGGGCGCAGTACGCCCAGCTGATCGCCCGGCGGGTGCGCGAGTGTGACGTCTACAGCGAGATCGTGCCGCACACGATCACCGCGGACGAGATCCGGGCCCGGGCGCCGAAGGCCGTCATCCTGTCCGGCGGCCCCTCCAGCGTGTACGCGGCCGGCGCCCCGCAGGTCGCGCCCGGGCTGTTCGACACCGGCATCGCGACCTTCGGCATCTGTTACGGCTTCCAGGCGATGGCCGCCTCGCTCGGCGGCACCGTCGCTCGGACCGGCACCGCGGAGTACGGCCGCACCGCGCTCGCGGTCGTGGACCCGGGCGTGCTGTTCGGCGGTCTGCCCACCGAGCAGTCGGTCTGGATGTCGCACGGCGACGCCGTCGCGCAGGCGCCGCCCGGCTTCACCGTCACCGCCACGACGGGCGCGACCCCGGTGGCGGGCTTCGAGGACAGCGCGCGCGGGCTGTACGGCGTGCAGTTCCACCCGGAGGTGCTGCACACCGCGTACGGCCAGGACGTGCTCAGGCGCTTCCTGCTCGAGGCTGCCGGCTGCCGGCCGACCTGGACCACGAGGGGCGTCGTCGAGGAGCAGGTCGAGAGGATCCGCGCGCAGGTCGGTGGCAAGCGCGTCGTGTGCGGGCTGTCCGGCGGCGTCGACTCGGCGGTGGCGGCGGCGCTGGTGCAGCGGGCCGTCGGCGACCAGCTCACCTGCGTCTTCGTCGACCACGGGCTGCTGCGCAAGGGCGAGGCCGAGCAGGTCGAGCGGGACTTCGTCGCCTCCACCGGCGTACAGCTGCGGGTCGCGTCGGTCGCCGAGCGGTTTCTCGCGGCGCTGGCCGGCGTCACCGACCCGGAGGCCAAACGCAAGGCGATCGGCCGGGAGTTCATCCGGGTGTTCGAGGCCGAGGCCAGGGCGCTCGAGGCCGAGGGTGGTGTCGATTTCCTGGTGCAGGGCACGCTCTACCCCGATGTCGTGGAGTCCGGCGGCGGCGCCGGCACCTCGACGATCAAGAGCCACCACAACGTCGGCGGGCTGCCCGACGACATGGTCTTCGAGCTGGTCGAGCCGCTCCGGACGCTGTTCAAGGACGAGGTGCGCAGGGTCGGGCTCGAACTCGGGCTGCCCGAGGCGATCGTCTGGCGCCAGCCGTTCCCCGGCCCGGGCCTGGGCATCCGGATCATCGGCGAGGTGACCTGGGAGCGGCTCGAGCTGCTGCGCGACGCCGACGCGATCGCCCGCGAGGAGCTCTCCGCGGCCGGGCTGGACCGCGACATCTGGCAGTGCCCGGTGGTGCTGCTCGCCGACGTCCGCAGCGTGGGCGTGCAGGGCGACGGCCGCACCTACGGTCACCCGATCGTGCTGCGCCCGGTGTCCTCGGAGGACGCCATGACGGCGGACTGGACCCGGCTGCCCTACGACGTGCTGGCGCGGATCAGCACCCGGATCACCAACGAGGTCCGTGAGGTGAACAGGGTCGTGCTCGACGTCACCTCCAAGCCGCCGGGCACCATCGAGTGGGAGTGACGGAGCGAGGGACGAGCGGACTGCTCACCCGGGCGCGCGTCGCGGCCGACCTCGACGTGCTGGTGCCGCTGCTGCTGAGGGTGCACCTCGCGGAGGGGTACCCCGTGCGCCGCGAGGCTGTCAGCGCGGCCTGGCTGACGTCGTCGGAGAAGCCCGGGGTCGCCCCGCGGCCCGAGCTCGGTGGCTGGGTGGCCGAGGAGTCGGAGCGGGTGCTGGGCCACGTCGGGCTGCACCCGCCGGGCGAGCCGTGCCTGGCGATCTGGACCGCGGCCACCGGGCGCGACGCCGCCGGGATCGCAGTGCTCTCGCGGCTGTTCACCGACCGGACCGTCGCCGGCGCCGGGTCCGCGTTGATCTTCCGGGCCGTCAACGAGGCCCGCCTGCGGGGGCTGGCGCCGGTGCTCGAGGTCGACTCCACGAGCCCGGCGTACGCCTTCTACCTGCGTCGCGGCTGGACCGAGGCCGGGCGGGCCCCGCAGCAGTGGGGCCCGCGCCTCGTCGACAGCGCCGCCCTGCTCGCCCCGGCCTGAGCCCGCGGTCAGAGCAGGATCTGACACACCGTGTCCG
>JBKJQN010000008.1:0-68374 GCA_046593925.1 Mycobacteriales bacterium | reverse complement strand
CTTCCCGCAGGAGTCGGTCGCCGAGGTCGTCGATGACCTGACCATCCGCTTCCACTTCCCGGGGCCGGACGGCCTGGCGATCGGCAAGATGCGCGGGTTCCACATCGCCAGCAAGGCCTTCTGGGAGGGTCCGGACGCGCCCGGTTTCGGCTACAAGAAGTTCGGCAGCGGCGAAGGCCACTGGTGAGTGATTGACGAGGCCGGTCCCTGGGGGACCGGACCGTTCACCCTGGTCCAGGGTGCGTCATCGATCACGACCCACCACCTGCTCATCTCCAGCGAGCCCTTCGCCGCCACCAACGTCATCGAGTCCGAGCAGCGCGACCCGCTGGTCGTCCTCGAGGCCAACCTCGACCACTGGAACCGCGCGCGCGGTCCCTGGATCGAGCGTGCGGTCTTCCGCAACGACCTGACGCCGGACAAAGCGCTCGACCTGTGCCTGACCACCGACGGGGAGGTCGACATCGTCACCGAGGTGTCGCCCGCCGACGCCGAGCGGGTCAAGGCCAGCGCACACGCCCGGCTGGTCGTCAACGATGCCAACCGTGTCCTGCTCGGGATCATCAATCGGCAGGCGCGCGACGTCCCGCTCGACTCCGTCGACGTCCGGCGCGCGCTCAACCTGGCCGTTGACCGTGCGCAGATCATCAGCAAGGGCCTGAACGGCTATGCGACGCCGCTGTCGGCGCTGACGCCGTCGTGGTGCAGCGGCTACCCGAAGGACGCCACGCCCTTCGAGCAGGACCCGGCGAAAGCCAAGCAGCTGTTCACCGGCTGGCCGCAGGGCCGGCCGCTGCGGCTGGCCACCCCCGGGGCCTTCCGGGGCGTCGCCCGGCTCATCGCCGACGACATCCGGTCCGCGCTCGACATCGAGGTCGACGTCATCGTCGTCCCCGACGCCGATGCCGCGGTCGGCGGCCGCGCCATGGTGGAGAACAAGCTGCCGTCCGCCTGGGACGTGCTGCTGTTCGGCTGGTTCGACCTGTCGTCGGAGGCCCCCCCGGCGGCGGTGCACCGCGAGTTCTTCGGGCTCGACGGCGCGTTCCGCGTCGGCCCGCCGGTGCCGGAGTTCGACCGGCTGTTCGACGAGATGAAGGTGCAGCTCGACGGCGAGCGGCTGGTCGAGGTGGCGGAGCGCATCGACGCGCTGTGCCACGACCAGGCGCTCGCGCTGTTCCTGTGCGCGCCGCAGGCGCTGTACGCGGTGAACAACCACGTCAGCTTCGGGCCGTACCGGACGACGTTCGAAGTTGCCGAGGTCACCGTCGACGAGGGCCACTGGTCCCGGAGCGGCGGCGGTGCGGACCTGTCCGCAGCGGGCGGCGTGATGACCGGCGGCTCCGCCGGCGAGCCCGTCGCGGGCTACGGCGGCCTGCCGCCGGACGCCGACGGCGGCCTGCCGCCGGACGCCGAAGGTGAGAGCAAGCCCGGCTTCTCCGGGGCAGCTGGCAACGCCTGCTGAGCGGACGCGGGCGGGGTGGCCCAGCGGGTCGCCCCGCCCGCGCCGACCGGCGGTGGTGTGCGGCCCCGGCCGCTCGTGGGGGCGCCGCTCACGCCGCTGGTCACCGAGGTCGACCGCGAGACGCACACCGCGGGCGACCTGTCACCGGTCGTCGTGCGGACCACTTTCACCGCGCAGACGGACCGACGTCGTACGCCTGCTGGGTCCAGGTGGTGCCGCTGCGGACGGACACGCATACGGCGCCGTCGTGGTGGTCCAGGCGCGTGCTGACCAACGCGTGTCGGCCGTCAGCGCCACGATCGTGCCGTAGGAGCCGCCGCCCGCCGGGTCGCTGCCCTCAGTAGTCCCGCCGCGGCCGGCGGGCAGGCCGGCCGCCACGAGGGACAGGCCGGTCAGCACAGGCGCCGAGCCGCGCACGGGTGACGTGCCGACGGCCGAAGCAGCACGTCCCACGCGGGCTGCTTCGGGATCGAGGCGCTGGCGGGGCCAGGCCGCCATCACCCCGCGATGCCCACACCCTCGCCCTCGGGACGGCGCCGCACCCCCGCCGGGGCAGGGGAGCGGCGACCTCGTGCCTACGCTCCTACAGCGCGCCGGCCTTGAGCTGCCCGGCGATATGCTCCGCCTGGCGCACGGCCAGCGCGACGATGGTCAGCGTCGGGTTCGCTGCGGCGCCGGAGGTGAAGACCGAGCCGTCACTGACATAGAGGTTGGGCACGTCGTGTGCGCGCCCGAACCGGTCCACCACGCCCTCGGCCGGGTTCGCGCTCATCCGGCAGGTGCCGAGGTTGTGCGTGGACGGGTAGGGCGGGGTGTCGGTGACCCCGACCGCGCCGACCGCGCGGTAGAGCTCGGCGGCGTGCTCCCACGCGTAGGCCCGCATGGCCACGTCGTTGGGGTGGTCGTCGAAGTGCACGTTGGGGACCGGCAGGCCGTGCTGGTCCTTCGCGTCACCGTTGAGCGTCACCCGGTTGGTCGACTGCGGCATGTCCTCGCCGACGATCCACAGGCCGGCGGTGTTCTCGTAGCCGTCCATGATCTCGGTGAAAGCCGGCCCCCACGCACCCGGGTCGGCAAAGGCCGCGAGGAAAGCCGGGCCGAGCGAGAGAGTCTCCATGTTGTAGCCGCCGACGAACCCGCGCGCGATGTCCAAGCCGGTCTCGTCGGCGACGATGCCAGCCATCGTCTCGCCGCGGTACATGTGCACCGGCTGCTCGAAGCGGGCGTAGCTCGACGCGGTGAGGTGGCGCATGTAGTTCTTGCCGACCTCGCCGGAGGAGTTTGCCAGCCCATCGGGGAACTGCGGCGAGCCCGACAGCAGCAGCAGCCGCGCCGACTCGATCGCGTTGGCCGCTACGCAGACCACGCGGCCCGCCTGCCGGTGCAGCACGTCGCCTTCGAAGTACAGGACGCCGTCGACCTTGCCGGACGCGTCGTGCGTGATCTGCGCGGCGTGGCAGCCCGCGCGCAGGTCCAGGTTGCCCGTCTTCTCGGCCTTGGGCAACTCAGCAACCAGCGTCGACCACTTCGCGCCGGTCTTGTCGCCTTGGAAGTTGAAGCCGTCCTGGTTGCTCGCCGGGCGGCCGTCGTAGGGCGTGGCGTTCGTGGCGTACGGCCCGGTGGCGTACTGCTTGTAGCCGACCTTCGCCGCGCCGTTGGCCATTACCTTGTAGTTGTTGTTGGCGGGCAGCGGCGGGCGGCCGTGCCGGTGGGTGACGCCCATCCGGATCTCGGCGTTGTCGTAGTACGGCTCGAGCTCGGCCAGCGTGATCGGCCAATCGAGCAGCGAGGCCCCCTCGACCGCGCCGTACGCACCCTTCGTCGCGAACTCGTAGTCCTTGAAGCGCGGGCACGCACCGGCCCAGTGTGTCGAGGTGCCGCCGACAGCCTTGACGGTCCACGCCGGCAGGTTGGGGAAGTCCTTGGCGACGCGCCAGCTGCCCGACGTGGTGCGCAGGTCGGTCCACGCCATCTGCTGGAACGCCGGCCACTCGTCGTTGTGGTAATCGGGGCCGGTCAGGTGCGGGCCCGCCTCCAGGCAGACGACGCGCACGCCCGCCTGGCACAGCTCGTTGGCCAGCGTGCCGCCGCCCGCGCCCGAGCCGATCACGATGACGACGTCGGAGTCGGTGTTGTCGAAGCGGGTCATGCGCTCATCTCCTCGATTCGGGGGTCGGGTAGCCAGTCCAGGTCGTCGAAGCCGCGGTCGACGTAGCCACCCTTGTCGGAGGACTCGCCCTCGTAGCCGAGGACGGCCCAGACCTCGCGGTCGGAGTACATGAAGACGACCGTCGTCGATCTGACCAGCTGGAAGAACGGGGTGTGCTGGACCTCCTGCAGGACGGCCAGTGCCTGCTCGGGGTCCAGGTCGGCGAAGGGACGGTCGCGCAGCGCATCGAGCGAGACGAGCCCCTGCCCGAGTTGCGCGGTCTGGAAAGGACTGGTGGCGGCGGTCACGATGATGTGCTCAGCGGTGCGCGCGTACGGACCGTCCGGGATGCCCCGGTGCGGGAACGCGACCTTGATGACGCGGATGAGCCGCGCGACGGCGTCGGCCGGCAGCAGGCTCGACGGCGCGTCGTGGTGGTGCTCAGCGGCCTCCAGGCTCGCGGAGACGGGGTCTGTCATGGACTGGTCCTCCGAAGGGCAGCGGGTCGTGACATGTGGGGGGTCTGCGGGCGGGGCGACATGACTGTGCCAGCGTTCATGGCCGTTGTCACGACTTCGGAGCGCCGAGCGGAAGCATCTCCTTGCCGTGCATGACGTTCATGAGGATGCCGGCGGCGAGCCAGAAGGCGGCCACGCCGTCCAGCAGGCCGGCGTAGCCGGCGGCCTTGGTCAGGTTGGCGGCCGCGTCGCCGCCGACGATGTTGGCCAGCCCCGCCAGCAGCAGAACCACGCCGAGCAGCGCGAAGGCGATCACGGCCGTCAGGTTCACCAGCCGCGCAGCAAACGTGAAGATGAGCGAGATGAACGCGAAGAGCACGAACAGCGAGCCGACCTCGTCACCAAAGGAGTTGAGGACCGCGGGGTCCGCGTTGGCGGCGGGGGCGAAGAACTGCAGCGAGACGCCGGTCGCCAGCAGAAACGTGGCGTAGACGACCCCGAAGGTGCCCCCGAAGATGTCGCCGTTGCGCAGCTCGTACAGCCCGCCGATCCCGATGGCGAGGAAGCCGATGATCATGAACAAGGGGACGAGCAGTTTGCCGGAGCCGAGCAGCCCCGTGTTGACCAGCGACAGCATGGTCACAACGACCGCGAAGCCGAACACCGACGTGGGGACGCCGTTGGCGAGGGATGGCAGCGCGACGACGCTGACCTCGGCGGCGGGTGTCAGGGTCGCGGGGTGCGTGTGGGCTGGGGGGATGTGGTCCAGCGGGACGTCGCTGCGGTGGGTCTGGACGGCGCTGTGGCCGGTGGTCGTGTCGGTGATGGACTCGGTGGGGGTACTGGACATTGGAGGGCCTCACGGTCATGGCCGCCGCGGCGACGGGAGGTTTTCCCGCGCTTAGCGCGGGCAGTGATGCGTGTCACACCCGCGTAATGTGCACCCGATCTTCGTCCGGGGCAATGCTCCCTGGCCGTTCGCACAGGTAGGTCGACCTGCCTGCCCCGTTGGAGATGATGCGGATGAGCCGCACCCACTCCCCCGCGCTCGTCCATGACCTCGACGATCGACTCGACCAACTCCGAAGCGACTGGACTCGAAGACCCACAAGGCCTGGTGTGGGGCCCACGAGTCGCGCAAGGAAGTCCGCGCGAGGGACCGGACATAGGCCGCATTATGCTTATCTCAGCGCCGACCAGCGGAGTACGCCGCTGCGAGTGCGCGCAGCCGACGGTGCGCACCGCGCAGCGGGTCCACCCCCGTTAGCAGCGTCTTCGGGAGCTTGGCGATCATCGTGTAGGTCGTGTCGACGACGTTCGCGACGGGGCTGCGCACGCCCTGTGACACGAGCTGGTAAGAGTCCAAGACCGACATCCCGGTTTCGACGGCGACCCAGTGGACGAGCTCGCTCTGGGCGATGCGGAAGGCGTCTTCCAGTGGGCGGGCCGAACCTGTCGTCATGATGGTCTGGTCGCTCTCCAGTCTTGGCCAGGCACAGGGCACGCCCTTGAGCAGGTCGATGACGACGACCGTGTCCATGGCTGCCTCTACGGCGACGCCGCACGTCTCGCCCTCTCCTTGGCGGCAGTGCCCGTCACCCAGGCTGAACAGCGCTCCCTCGACATTGACCCCGAGGTAGCAGGTCACGCCGGCGCGCATCTCCGGAGTGTCCATGTTCCCGCCGTGGGCTCCGGGGGCCAGCGACGAGCGCACCTCACCCAACGCCGGGGCGACACCGACGGTCCCGTGCATCGGGTCCAGCGGCATGGCCACGCGGTACGGGGTGTCCTGGGCTTGGAAGACGACCTCGCGGGCCGCCCTGTTCACCTCGTACAACCAGGTCCGTTCCTCGAGCGGCGCCTGCAGCGTCGTGGTGGTCAAGGTGCCGGTCAGGGCTCCGAACAGGGGCACCGTCGAGCTGACGGCCCAGTCCCGTGATGGCTCGATCGAGACGAAGTGAACTGCGAGGGTGTCGCCGGGCTCGGCGCCCTCGACGTAGAACGGTCCGGTCTGGGGGTTGATGTAGCGGAAGTCGCAGACGTCGGACACCCGGTCCGCGGCACTGCGCACCCGGCCACCGAAGCAGTCCTCGGTCCACAGTTCCAGGACCGTGCCAGGCCGGACCGAACGCACTGGGGCGGCCCCCCCGAAGGTATAGATCCGCGTGCGGGGGTCCGCGTCGGGATCCGGCGAATAGGACAGGACTGCGGGGACCAAGGGCTCGGTGCTCACAACAGCTCCAGGGGTCGTGGGCAGGGCAACATATGTCGTGCCGGGGTCGGTCCCGTGAAGAAACTAGACAATTCACCGCAGACTGGCCAGCCCAGGTGTTCTGGCGCCACCCGACCGCTGATCACAGTGATATATCAGAGGCGCAAGGCAGAGGCGCAGGCGTTCCGCCGGCGCCTGCCTGGAGTCAGGGAGAGCCGATGAGCGCCATCGAGACCGGACGCACGACGGACCCGGGGACACGACTGAAGCCGAACATCCTGTCGGTGCCCAACGGGATAGCGTTGGCGGCGGCGGCCATGGCGCCGGTGATCGCGGTGGTGCTGAACGCCCCGGCGGCGGCGCCCGTCGCCGGGGCAGCAGTACCTCTGGCCTTCCTCATCGCCTTCGTGTCGTGCCTGTTCATGGGTAACACGGTGGTGCAGTTCGCGCGTCGGCTGCCCTCCGCCGGCTCGTTCTACACCTTCAACAGCGCCGGGCTGGGCCCCAACGCCGGCTTCGCGACGGGTTGGCTGTTCTGGATCGGCTACGCGATGCTCGCGCCCGGTCTGATGACGGCGCTCGGAGCGTTCTCCGCCGACTACGTCAGCACCACTTTCGGCGTCGATGTGCCCTGGCCGGTCTTCAGCGCCGCGGCGTTGGCGATCGTGGTGGGACTGTCGATCCGCAGCATCGTGGCCAGCGTGCGCATCGACCTCGCGCTGCTGCTGGCCGAGGTCGCCATCTTCAGCGTGCTGCTCGTCATCGCCGTTGCGACCGCCGGCGACGGCAACTCCACCCGGCTGTACAGCTTCGCCGGCTCCCCCCAGGGGGTTTCCGGCGTGGGCCTGGGCGTCGTGTTCGGCATCTTGTCCTTCGTCGGTTTCGACGCCGCCGCGACCCTGGGCGAGGAGACGAAGAACCCGCGTCGCAACGTGCCGCTGGCGGTCGGCGGCGCGCTCGTCGGGGTCGGCGTCTTCTACGTCGTCGCGACCTATGCGCTGTCGGCCGGCTACGGCATCGCGAACCCCGCGCAGCTGGCGGCGTTCCTGTCGGACGGCAGCCCCATCGTCACCCTCGCCGACCAGAAGGCCTCCTGGATCACTCAGCCCGTCCAGCTCGGAGCCATCTTCGGCATCTTCAGCTGCCTGCTGGCCGTGCACAACGCGACCGTGCGCATCATGTTCTCGCTCGGCCGTGACCACGTACTTCCCGGTCGTCTCGGGACCGTGCACCCGCGCTGGCACTCTCCGTACGGCGCGATCGTCGTCCAGACCGTGTTCACGGCAGTCGTGGGCTTCGGCGTCGGCACGTGGCTGGGCCCGGGCGCCACCGGCGCGTACGGCTGGACCGGTTCCATCGCCACGGTCGCCATCGTCTTCGTGTACATGCTCAGCAGCGTCGCGCTCATCCGCTACTTCTGGCGGCTGCCGGAGCGCAACACCATTCTGCATGTCGTGCTGCCGGTGCTGTCGATCCTGGCCTTCGCCTATCCGGTGTACGCGGTCGGCAAGCCAGGGCAGACCTGGCCCTACAACCTGGTGCCCTACGTCGTCCTCGCCTGGATCGTGGGCGGGGTCGTGGTGTGGGCGTCGCTGCGGGCCAAGCACCCGGAGCGGCTGGCTCAGCTCGGTCAGGTGCTGGCGGAGGACGCCACCGAGGACGTCCTGGCCGGCGGCGCCGCCGATGCCAGGACCTCCTCCCTGCAGCCCTTCTCGCACCCCGGTGGACGTCGCGGATGAGCGCGTCTACCGACGCCGACTCGACCTGATGATCGACGTTGAGGGCAAGGCTGTTCTCACCGAGCTCCACGAGCTCGTCGACCCAGCTCACACAGCCCTCTTGATAGTGGACATGCAGCACGACTTCATCTCGCCGGACGGCGCCTTCGCTCAGCTCGGCATCGACGTGTCGGCCTACGTCGAGCTGCGGCCGAAGCTGAGCGCCCTGCTGGCCGACGCCCGCAGAGCCGGTGTGGTCGTCGTCCACCTGCAGAACACGGCCCTGGCCGGCAGGCGCAGCGACTCGCCGGCGCAGATCCGCTTCAACATGCGCATGCACGCCCAGTCCCGGCGTGGTGGTCCCGCACTGCGCTACACCGTCCCCGGTACCCCCGGGCACGCTTTCGTCCCGGACCTCACCCCGGCGCCGGAGGACCTGGTCGTCGCGAAGTACCGGTCAAGTGGGTTCTGGGGGACCCAGCTGGACCTGCTTCTGCGCAGCAATGCCATCCGGTCCGTAATCGTCGTCGGATGCACCACGGAGGGGTGTGTGGACTCCACCGCGCGGGACGCCCTGTTCAACGACTACTACGTCGTCGTGGCACGCGATGGCGTCGCCAGTGACGACCCACGTCAGCACGAGGCGGCGCTCCTGCTCATGGAGCACCGCTTCGACGTCACCACCTGCCGGTCGCTCGCGGAAACGTGGGCGGACCCACCAGACCGACCCGCTCCGGTGCTCACGCAAGGCGCCGAGACCGCGGGTGTGGCCGGATGAGTGCTGGCAGCGCTGCCCTGGAGGTTGGTGGCCGGTGACGGCGGCTGATGGTCGTCTGCAGGGCCGGGTCGCTCTGGTCACCGGCGCAGCATCGGGGATCGGTGCCGGCATCGCGGAGGGTTTTGCCCGGGAGGGCGCTGATGTCGCTCTGGTAGACCTCGCCGACGAGGCGGCGGCCGGTGAGGTGCTGGCCGCGGTCCGGGCACATGGCACTCGCGTCAGCTACCACCGCGGCGACGTGGCCTCATCAGAGGCGGTGCGGGGCTTCGTCGCGGACGCACTGGACATACACGGTCAGGTCGACATCCTGGTCAACAACGCTGGCATCTTCACGCAGTCGCTGCTGGAGGACATGAACGTCGAGGAGTGGGACCGCGTCGTGGCGGTGAACCTGCGCGGGACGTTCCTGTGCACGCGTGCCCTGCTGGGACCGATGCTCGAGCGCGGGTGGGGCCGCATCATCAACATCGCCAGTCAGCTCGGTCAAGTCGGGGGTACGGAGGTTGCGCACTACTGCGCGAGCAAGGGCGGGGTCATCGCCCTGACCAAAGCGCTGGCGCGCGAGGTCGCCAGGCGTGGCGTGCTCGTCAACGCCATCGCGCCTGGCCCCGTGCAGACCCCGTTGCTCGCCGGCGAGAGCGAGCAGTGGCGCTCGGCCAAGCTCGCTGAGCTGCCGATCGGGCGCTTCGCCGATGTGCACGAGATCGTCCCGACGGCAGTGCTGCTCGCGTCGGCGGACGGTTCCTACTACGTCGGCCAGACGCTGGGGCCGAACGGCGGGGACGTGATGCTGTGACCACGACCGAGCACAGGGAGGGGCCCGTGGCAGACAGCTCAGGCAGACACCAGGAGGAGCTCGGGGCACGGCAGATCCGTGAGGCAGCAGGGCGGGCCCGCGAGGCCGGGGTGCGCCTCATCCGGTTCGAGTACTGCGACGTGAGCGGCGTCGCACGCACCAAGTCGATCCACATCGGCCAGCTGGAGCACAAGCTCCTGGAAGGCGTCAGCCTGACCAGGGCCCAGATGGCGATCGATCTGCTCGAGCGGCTGGTGCCGATCGAGGGGATGGAACCGGTCGGCGAGATCCGGCTAGTCCCTGACCCGGCGACGTTGACTGTCCTGCCGTGGTCACCGGGAAGTGCCAGCGTGCTGTGCGACCAGCTCGACCACGACCGCCAGGACTGGGGCGCCTGTCCCCGCTCGTTCCTCAAGCGCCAGGTCGAGCGCGCCGCGGCACGGGGCATGACGGTGCAGGCGACGTTCGAGAACGAGTACTACCTCGCCACGGAACAGGACGGCCGCTACCTCCCGTACGACGTGCCGAGCCACGCCCCCGTCTACAGCTCGATCGGGCATGACCATGCCGCCGACGTGATGCTCGAGACGGTTGATGCGCTCACCGCCCAGGGCATGCAGGTCGAGCAGGCGATCAACGAGTACGGGCCAGGCCAGAAGGAGATCTCGATCCGGCACACCGACGCACTGGGGGCGGCGGACAACCAGATGAAGTTCCGCGACACCGTGCGGGGTGTCGCCTACCGGCACGGGTTGTTCGCGTCGTTCGCCGCCAAGCCGTTCCCGGACGAGATCGGCAGCGGGGCGCACATCCACTTCAGCCTCTGGGACACCGACGGACAGCGCAGCCTGCTGTACGACCCGGAGCTCCCCGGAGCCCTGTCGCTGATCGGCCGTCAGTTCATCGCTGGCGTCGCTGAGCACCTACCGGCCCTGACTGCCCTGACCGTCCCGAGCTACAACTCCTTTCGACGGCTCACGCCGAGCGCGTGGGCGTCGGCCACCACGGCGTGGGGTTTTGACAACAAGGAGGTCGCGCTACGTGTCGCGTCGCCCTTCTACAAGCGTGAGGAGCAGTCGTACAACATCGAGTTCAAGGCTTCGGACGGTAGCGCCAACCCCTACCTGTCGCTCGGGGCGCTGATCGCCTGCGGACTGGACGGCGTCGATCGCGGGCTCGATCCGGGCGACCCGTGCGAGCACGACCCAGCGCTCATGACCGCCGAGGCCCTGGTGCGAGGCAAGGTGCGTCCGCTGCCGGCCTCGATGGACCAGGCGCTCGGCTGCCTCGCGCAGGACGGCGTGCTGTTGGCTGCCCTCGGGCCGCTGCTGTCCCGTTGCTACCTCGCGGTCCGACGCTCTGAGCAGGCGGCCTTCGCCAGGCACGACCTCGACTTCGAGGTCCGCCATCACTTCTACCGGTTCTGACCGTGGCCCGGAAGGTCGATCTGACCGACGTCCCCGTGGTGGACAACCACTGCCACTCCATCCAGCTCGAGCAGCGGCACCGAGATGTCGAGGTATGGCGGGCGCTGTTCACCGAGTCGCCGGACACCCGAATGCGCGTCACCGATGTGGCCGACACGGTGTTCTACCAGCGCCTCATACGCGAACTGGCCCTGTTGTTCCAGGTCGAGCCGACCGAGCAGGCGGTGCTGCAGGCACGCGCCGAACTCGACGTGCACGCGCTGACGTCGTTGCTCCTGGGGGAGGCGTTGGTGGCTGGGCTGGTCGTCGACACCGGGTTTCCCGATCCGTCCGAAGCCCTTTCCCCGCAGCAGCTGGGCGAGGCCGCAGGGTGCGGCGCGGTCAGCCTGCTGCGACTCGAGCTGGTCTTCCAGCAGCTCGTCGCCCGGCACGACACCCTTGAGGCGGTGGCGGAGGCCGTCCACCTTCAGCTCTCGGACGCACGCGGGAAGGGATGGTCAGGCTTCAAGAGCATCGTCGCCTACCGAACCGGCCTGGAGGTGATGCGATGGTCCGACGAGGACGCAGACGCCTCCTTCGGACTGGCCCGGCGCGAGGTCGAGCTGACCGGAGCGGTGCGCCTGGGGCACAAGCCACTGCTGGACACCCTGCTCCACGTCGCGTTCAGTGCCGCCGCGGCGCAGGGCCTGCCCGTGCAGTTCCACGTCGGGTACGGAGATCCCGACGCTGATCTGCGCCTGGCCGACCCGTTGCAGCTGCGCGGTGTCCTTGAGCAGCGTGGCTATCGCGACATGCCCGTGGTGCTGCTGCACGGCTGCTGGCCGTTCGTACGCGAAGGCGCCTACCTGGCGGGTGTCTACGGCAACGCCCACCTGGACCTGTCGTACGGCATCCCGTTCCTGTCACGGCAGGAGATGCGTTCGATGACCCGCGCCGCTCTCGGCGCAGCACCGACGAGCAAGCTCATGTACAGCTCCGATGGGGCCCGGGTACCCGACCTGCACTGGCTTGGCGCGCACGACGGCCGACGGGTGCTGGGCCAGGTGCTGGGCGAGCTGGTCGAGGACGGGGATCTCGACGCTCGTCAGGCCCGGCGGGCCGGGGAGCAGGTGCTGCGGGACAACGCCGTGGCGCTCTACGGCATGACGCAGGTCCCGTGATGCTGTTGGCGGGCCGACGCGCCCTGGTGACCGGCGCGGGCGGGGTGCTGGGCCGGGCGAGTGCGCTGCGGTTCGCTGCCGAGGGAGCCGGCGTCGCCGTACTCGACATCGACGCGGACGCTGCGGACGAGACGGTCGGGCTGGTGCAGGCGGCCGGGGGGCACGCGTTCGCCGTCACGGCCGACGTCCGGAACCAGGATCATGTCCGGGCGGCTGTGGCGGCCGCCGTCGAGGGCCTCGGCGGCCTGGACCTGCTGTTCAACAATGCAGGCGTCATGCCGCATCAGGACATCTCCTTCCTGGACGCCGACCCGGCCCTGTGGACCGCGATCCACGACATCAACCTGCTCGGGACCGTGCTGTGCAGCAAGCACGCCGTGCCCCACCTGTTCGCGGCCGGTGGCGGTGCGGTGGTGAACATGAGCTCGTTCCTGGCGGTCCTGGGGTGCAGCATCCCGCAGGACGCCTACGCCGCCAGCAAGGGAGCGGTCGCAGCGTTGACGACGTCCATGGCCGTCCAGCTCGGTCCGCGTGGCGTGCGGGTCAACGCGCTCGCGCCAGGGCCGATCCTGACCTCGCACGTGGCGGCGTTCTTCCCCGACCCGCAGGCCCGCCGGGAGCGTCTCGCGCGGTTCCCGCTCGGCCGGTTCGGCGAGCCCGGGGACGTCGCTGCCCTGGCCTGCTTCCTGGCCTCCGATGACGCCTCATGGATCACCGGCCAGACGGTCGTGCTCGACGGCGGCGCCTCCAGTACCTACCTGTAGACCGTTCGAAGGGAGCTGTCCGGATGTGCCGACTGTTGGGGACCGTGTCGAGAGCACCGGTGACCTTGGACCAGGTGCTCGGCAATGAGCGGGGTGCATTCCTGGCCCTCGCCGCCCAGCACGGGGACGGCTGGGGGCACGCGTGGACCGGCCCGGACGGCCTGCAGGTGCGCAAGGAACCTGACTCCGCTCTGGCCAGCCGCGAGCTTGCCGACCTCGCCGCCGGCCAGGCCTCCGAGTCCGCACTCACCCACCTGCGCTGGGCGACGCTGGGCCTGTCGGTCCGATCGGCGAACACCCATCCGTTCACGGGCAACGGGGCCGCGTTCGCCCACAACGGGTCGGTCTCCCCGCCTGAGGCGCTGGAGGAGCTGATCGCGCCGCAGCTCAGGCAGCAGCGCCAGGGCGACACCGACAGCGAGCGCTACTTCCTCGCCGTGCTGTCGCGACTGGATGAGGGGGCGACCCCCGCGGAGGCGCTCGCCACCACCGTGACGGACGTCCTGGCCAGCGGCGCCGCCGTACATAGCCTGAACTGCATGCTCCTGACGCCCGAGGCGCTCCTGGCCGTCTGCTGCTACGACCCCGGTTCCTACGACGATCCCGAGTACTACCCGCTACTGCACCGCCGTACGGGCGAGACCGTTGTCGTCGCGTCCACCGGCTGGACCCAGAGCGTGGGCTGGTCGACGTTGGGCAACGGACAGCTGATGGCGGTGGAGCGCGGATCGCTGTGCACCACCATTGTCCCGGTGAGCACGCCACAACCCGTCGGGCTGGCGTCGTGAGCGCCGCACGGTTCCCGGTCCCGCAACGGGCCAGCGACCAGGCCTACGGATGGCTGCTGGAGCGGATCCTGGACCTGCGGATCCCGCCCGGCTCGGTCGTCAACGAGCAGCAGCTGGCCCTCGAGATCGGACTCGGGCGGATGCCCGTGCGGGAGGCACTGGCCAGGCTCGCCGGAGACCGCTTCACCACCGTGATGGCGCGCCGAAGCACCGTGGTCACCAGCCTCAGCCTGCAGGACGTGCTGGACATGTTCGAGGCACGCGAGGCCATCCAGTGCGGGGTCGCGCACATCGCCGCACGTAAGGCCAGCGACGACGACTTGGCCCTGCTGGGCAAGCTGGTCACCTCGGCCGAGGGCTCACGCAAGGACCGGGCGGCGCTGGCGTTCCTGTCCGACGACCACGAGATCCACCTTTTCCTCGTTCGCATGGTCAACAATGTGCTGCTGCAGGATGCGGCCGAGCTGCTGCTCATGCACAACCTGCGCTTCTGGCGGTCGTACTGGAGCACGCGCCCGGCGCAGCCGGCCAGCATGCTGTCGCACGGCCCGCTGCTGGCAGCGTTGGAGGCCAGGGACCCCGATGCTGCTGAGCAGGCGATGCGCGAGCACATCCAGCAGTCCCGGCAGCTGCTGGCGTCGGCCTTCTAGTGCGGATCCGGCGGGTGCTCACAGTTCCCGTGCGGGGCGGGTTCTGCACTTGGCCGCGATGCCGGGCCCGGATCGCGCCATGGACGACGACGAGGCGCGCCGCCTTCTTCCAGCCCCGACCCGACGTCGTCACGGCGATGCGGTGGTCCTCGCCGGCCCGGGACCTGCGGGACGCGCTCCCTGTCGGTCAGGTCGTCCCGATGTGATGTCGGGCAGCACTTCCCGTGAGGCTGGTATCTCGCTACGTTCGGCCGGTGAGCCCCGTTGCCTGGCGAGCGCTACCAGCCGTGCAGCCGCGAACCTGGTTGGCTGTCGTGACGCTCTTGGGCATGCTCGTGGCGTCAGGATGCGCAGGGAACGCCGCGAAGACCGCGGCCTCCGCCACAGCCTCGACGGCTGTCTCACCCAAGGCAGGTGAGAGCGCCACAGCAGACGCAAGCGCCACAGGCGGCACCGACTCTGTCGGCACCACCCTGGGGGGCGTGGACTCCTGCACGCTTCTCACGCCCGCGGACTTCTCGGCAGCCACTACCGCCGTGCTGGCCTCGATGTACCCGGCCTCGACCTACGCACTCAGGACGGTGCCGACCAAGACCGACGTGGGTCCCGCCGTCGAGCAGCACTCCGCCTGCACGTACCACTTCACCGGAAACCCGGGGACCACCGGGGAGATCACGCTCGACGTGATGACGGCCGCCGAGTACAGGAGCCTGGCCAACTTCGACCCTCCCAAGCCGATCGGCGGGCTGGGCGACGAAGCGGCCGTGTTCGGCGTACGACCCGCGGTGCGTCACGGCGATCGCGGCGCCCTGATCGCCAACTCGTCAGGCAGCATCGCCTTCGCCACAGCACTCCTCCGCTCCTTCGCGCCCCGGCTGTGAAGGGGGCCGTCGTCTCAACGAGCTTGGACGCAGACGGGTCGCGATACGCACGACGCGGCAGCGCGTAGCCCGCAACTGTGGGCCGCGTGCAGCTGGAGCACCTATTTCGTACACGACGGTTCGCCGTGGGGTGGAGGAAATGGCAGGTCTGATCATCGCGACCAAGCTGTACGCACCGACGCTGCGACGAGGACTCGTCAGCCGGCCCCGACTCGACATGCGGCTGCGCGATGGCGCCGACGCGACACTGACCCTGCCATCAGCCACGGCTGGCTTCGGCAGACCACCCTGCTCGTTGAGTGGCTCAGCGAATCCGCCGCTGAGGGTCGCGTCGTCGCCTGGCTTTCGCTCGGCCCGTCCGACAACGAGCTCGACGCGTTCTGGACGTACGTCTTCAACGCGCTCTCAGCGGCAGCCGAGGGTGTGGGGACCGGTCTGCCGGACCTGATCGCATCGACGCCGCCGCCTCCGATCGAGACGCTGCTGGCAGCGCTCGTGGACGAACTGTCGAGGTCACCTGAGCGGCGCCTACATCAACGTACCGGTGTGTCGCCCCGTCGCGGGGCCTGCACGATGCGCGCGCCAAGGAGCTCCGGACGCCGGTCTGCGAGGTCTTCATCAAACGGGAAGCCGAAGTACTTTGCTGATTCGGCGACACGCCGCAGGTGTCGTTGGAGGTGACGTACTCCGGTAGCCGGCAAATAGGCCATGGTCTCCAGGAGGTCAGACTCCCGGTACGGCGCGTTCAGGATGGCGGCTTTGGCGCGCACCTCGGCGAGCTCGGCCTCCGGTTCCGAGGCCCAGGGGATCCCGCTTCCGCTGCCATAGACCGCCTCGCCGGTAGCCCGGTCGAGCGTCAGCGTCCGAATCGCGACGCTGAAACGTGCGCGCAGCGCCGTCCCGGGCGGCGCCACGAAGCCCACGGCGCCGCAGTACATCCCGCGAGGTGTGGTCTCCAGGCCGCGGATAATCTCCATCGCGCGGCGCTTCGGAGCTCCGGTCACGGAACCGGACGGGAAGAGAGCGCGAAACACGTCCGCGAGCCCCGCGCCGTGCAGGACAGTCCCGGTCACATCCGAGGTCAGCTGCCAGACGGTCTCGTACCGCTCCGGGACGCAGAGCGCCGGCACGTCGACGCTGCCAATGGTGGATACGCGTCCGACGTCGTTGCGGAGAAGATCGACGACGATGACGTTCTCGGCGCGTTCCTTCTCGCTGCTCGTCAGCGTGAGCAGACGTTCTTGATCCTCCGCCAGGGTCCGGCCGCGGGCAGCCGTTCCCTTCATCGGCCTGGTCGTGAGCCGGTCCCCCCGCCATTCGAAGAACAGCTCCGGGCTCGCGCTCAGGATCACCTGCGTCCCCACGTCCAGGTATGCACCGTACCGGGTCCGTTAATTCAGGACCAGGTCCGCGTAGAGCTGCGTCAGGTCCCCCTGAATCCGGGAATGCAAACGTACGGTCAGGTTGCACTGGTAGATGTCGCCCCGCGGGATGTGCTCGCGCACGCTGGCGACGTCGTCCCGGTACCGGGTGTCCGTCCAGCCTGGCTGCCAGGCCATCGCGCTGTATCCCCGGGTATCGCCGGGCGGCGCGGACACCAGGGGTACGGCGGTCGGTTCTTCGCACAGCCCGAACCAGGCGAGGGGCTGTACGCCGGGCTCGCGGTCATCAACAGCCGGACCGGCGCCGAGGCCGGCGGCAGCTTCGTAGGCGACGTAGCCGAAAGCCCAGGCTCCCTCTTGCGTGGCCCGGTCCACGTCGTCGAGCACGGCCGCAACCTGTTCGCTCGACTGCGCCGCGAGGGCCGCGTAGGGCGACTGGAATACGTGGGCGGTCCCTGTGACTGCGTCGTCGAACCGGGCCCAGGGCAGGTGCCGCGCGGCGCACGCGCCGAGGTCGCTCACCAGCCCATCATCGCAGGGCACGGTGCCGCGCTCGAGCTGACGGTCGCGGGTCAGCCGGCGGTGAGGAGCAGGCCTGCCTCGATGTGGTCGAGCAGCTGCTGACAGACCAACCTTCCTGATCACGCGGTACTTCCAGTTCCTGCACGGCTACAGCCCGCTGGAGACCGGGCTGCGCATCCTGCCGGTCGCGCTGTCCGTGGCGGCCGGGTCGATCGCCGGCACGTTGCTGGTCGTCCGGCTGGGCAACAGGCTCGGCGGGACCTTCGGGGTCGCTGTCATCGGCAGCGTCTTCGCGTCCCCTGTACGCAGCCGTAGCTCCGATCCGCGGGCTGCCCTCGTCGCAGACGGTCGCCGGTGAACCCCACCGACCTGTCCGGCATGACTGTCACCGTCCAGCACATCTCCGGCGCCGCCGCTCCGGACAGCTTCTGGGCGCTGCTGACCAACCTGCCGCGAACGGCTACGACCTCGCCTGCCCATGGCAGCGGCACCCTGGTCACCCAGCGGTTCCGCCACGGTCCGGGGCGGAGCCTGATTGGGCTGAGGTTCGACCTGGACCCCCACCGGCGGCCCGACGCCGTCGCTTGGTGGTCGCATCCGCTCCACACGGACATTCGGGCCGTTCCGCTCGCTGCAGACCGGGTGCTGTCCCGGGACGAGCGGCAGGGCTGTTGACGAACGGCGACCTGTCCAGATTCAGAATGGCCTAGGCAGAGCCGGGCTGAGCCGGCACCGGTGCAGCGGCGTCGGCGAACCCGAGAGCGGCGTGCGAACCGTCGCACAGAGGCTTGTTGTTCGATGCCCCGCAGCGGCACAGCGTCATCCGCGCCCGGGTCTCGAGGTGCTGGCCGTCCGCGCGTTCGACCGGCACGGAACCGGTGACCCACAACGGCCCGTTGTCGAGCACCGCGACGGCTGGTGCCAACGGTGGCTCGACGTCGTCGCCGCTCCCGGGCAACCGGTAGGTCAGCGCCCCGCTGGGGCAGCGCTCAACCATCGCGGCGACCTGCGAGCGCACCGCTGTGTTCTCAGTCTCGGCGGTCATCTTCCAGACATTGCTCAGCTTGTTGGCGCAGAAGCCGGCGTGCTCGCACAGCCCGCGGTCGTCCCGGACCGTGATGCCCGTTCCGGCGAGGGACCGGGCACGCTCGCCGTAGTCGGTCGTCGGCGCGGTCTCGGTGCCGTCCCACTCGTGCGTGACGTGGCTGCCGTCGCAGAACGGCTTGTGGGCCGAGGCCCCGCATCGACACAGCGAGTAGCCAGCGTCGCTCGGCAGGGTCGAGTCGTGCTCCCAGGCGATCGGCTCAGCTCGCTCGGTGGACAGCGGCCTCGCGCGGTGCGGCCCGGGGCCGTCGGTGACGACGTACGGACCTTGTGTTGTCACACGTATCTGCATGGCTCTCCTGGGCAGGTGGCTGGCCGGAGTGGGTGAACCGTCCAGGTCAGACGTCCAGGCCACACCCGCTCCACATGTGTCCGTGAGCCCAAACTTTGACACCGGCCCCGTCATGGCGCGACTCCACCGGGCCGCGGGCGCGAGATGGGGTGCTCCGCTTTGCTGAGCTGCACGGCAAGCGCCCACCCACCCCGGGAGGGGACGGGTGGGCGCCGCACATGCCGTGCGCGAACTGGCCTCAGTCGCCCAGGAGGCCGGCTGGCAGATTGTGGCCGGGCACCTGGTCGGGCGTCAGGATCGCCGCGTCACCCGGGTAGGGGGTCTTCCAGTCGTGGGCGCTGTACCAGTCGAGCCGGTTCAACTGGGCCGGGTTGGCCCAGTCCTGCAGGGCGCCAGCTCCACTGAAGTGCCCGCCGCGGCTCCAGACGACCCAGCTGTTGTACGTGTCCTGCTCGGCTGCCGGGATCCCGAGGGCGGCGGCTGACTGCGGGACGAAGTCCGGCGCGGTGGCGGTCTGGGCCGCGTTCGAGGGGCCGGTCGCTGCGGCTGCTGGGGCCAGACCCTGGGTCAAGGGGATCTGGTTGGGGACAGCGTTGTACGGCGTCATGTCGGGCGAGTCGGTGAAGGCGTCCGACATCGGGACCGCGGCCCGGTCCATCTGGTTCATCGGAGCCACGCCGAGGATCTGCTCGATCGTCTTCACGACGTTGAGCTGGGTGTACGTGGTGCTGTCGACGACGCCGCGCTTGGCGTACGGGCTGGCGACCAGAAGCGGGGCGCGGTGTCCGTCGACGTGATCGGTGCCGTTCTGGCTGTCGTCCTCGAGGACGAAGACCGCGGAGCTGCTCCAGATCGACGAGTGCGAGATGGTGTCGATCATTCGGCCGATGGCGAGGTCGTTGTCCGCCACCTGGGCGACCGGGTCGGGGTTGCCCGACCCGACGCCGGAGGTGTGGTCGACGGGCATCCAGATCAGGCTGAGGTTCGGTGCCTGGCCAGACTTCTCGGTGCTGGCAAAGGACTTCTGCCACACGTCGGCGCGGTACTGGTCCGGGATCCCAAGGTCGAACGGCGGGAACTGGTGGTCATCGATGGCGTTCAGCGAGGGAATGTCGGAGTACGTGTTGATCGAGGAGAGCGGCACCGGTAGCGGGCCCTTGGCCTTGCCCTCCAGGATCTGGGAATCGCGGTAGTAGTCCGACCACGACGGGACCGGACTCTGCTGGGTGAAGAAGTTGTTGTACTCGCCGTAGGCCTTGACGGTCTGCCCCGCAGCCTGCGCGGCGTTCCAGAGGAAGCCGTCCCGCTGGTAGGCCAAGGCGTCGCCGCCCTGCGCCGGGTAGCTGCGGTAGAAGGCGCCGAACTCCTTCTCGATGTAGTCGTTCGCATCGGCCTGGACAAGCCAGTTGTGCCCGTCTGCCGAAAGGGTGCCTTCATCGTAGAAATTGTCCATCAGGCCGAAGGTGTTCGCCAGCGCATGCGCGTTCGGCGTGGCCTTGGCACCAAACTGCGCGAGGGTCGGGTCGCCGTTGCCCTTGCCGATGTCTCCGAAGACCTGGTCATAGGTGCGGTTCTCCCGCACGATCAGGAAGACGTGCTTGATCTTCGAGGGGTCGCCGAGGTGCACGGGGACGGCCTTCGGCGCCGCGCTGGAGCCCTGGACCGGCTGGCTCGGGGGCAGATTCAGCCAGTTGTTGTTGACGAAGACCTGATGCGTGGTCTGGGAGATCTGCGCCATGGTGGGCATGGCGAACTCGGTGATCGAGGCGGTGTCGTCATAGGTGTTGTGCCCCGTGACGATGGCGGGCGCCGGTCCGGTCCCGGGTCCCCCGTCGATGCTGCTGGCGGGTCCCCGCGAGCCCTTGCCCTTGTCGTTGGTCACGACGATCTTGCCGATGGCCGGGTCGTAGGTCGCGCCGACCGGGTAGAAGTCGGTCGGCAGCAGTCCGACGTACTGCACCGGGGCCTTCGGACCGTCGTAGGTGAAGACGGCGAGGGCGTTGTCACGCCCGATGCTGACCAGGATGGTGTGATCATCCGTCATCGTGATGGCGTTGGGGTAGCTGCCTACCGTGGAGCCCGGCACCGGGTTGGCGTTGACCGTCTGGGTGACCTGCGAGGTGGTCGGATCGATGATCGAGAACGAGTCGTCGTTGGAGTTGGCGACAAGCAGGGTGCCGTCGTGCGTCAGGTACTCAGCCGTCGGCTGCAGGCCGACCGGGATCTGCTTGACCTGCTTGGTCGCGACCAGGTCCACGACGGAGACGGTGCCGGTGGTGGCCGCGCCGGTGGTGGTGTCTGAGACGATCGGCGTGCCGTAGGACAGGTTGGTGACGTCCCCGGGGGTGGCCGGTCGGCCACCTTCGTTCGAGACGAACGCCCGGTCCCCGACCAGCACGACCTGCCGGGGCGCATTGCCGACCGGCGTGACCCTCAGCAGCGCGTTGGTCGCCGTACTAACCACGCCCAGCTGGTTGACGCCGTTCAGGGCGACGTAGAGCTTGGTGCCGTCCTGCGACAGCGCCATCCCGGACGGTAGGTCGGGCTTGATCGTCGTCGCCCCGTTGAGGTCGGTGACGGTGGTTGCCAGGACCGTCGTGACCGGCGAGGACACCATGCCGTTGGCGCCGACGTGGAAGCGGACCAGGTCGGTGCTCTGGGGGAACCACAGCGAATGACCGTCGGGTGCCCACAGCGGGCCGTCAGCAGCCACCGAGCCGTCACCGATCGTGGGGTCGGTCGCAGCGCCGGTGCCGACCGTCTGGACCACCTTGTTCGTCCTGAGGTCGACCATCGTCAGGAAACCGGTGAACTCGTGCCAGGTCAGCGCGGCCAGGTAGTGCCCGTCCGGGCTGATGGACGACGAAACGACTCGGCCCTTGTCCAGCAGCAGGCGGGTGCCGAGCGGCGTGAGGCGCTGATTGGTCGGCAGCAGAATGCCGTTGCCATTGTTGGTGCCGACCTTTGCGGTGCCGCCGGACGCCGGTCCGGCGGCCGCCGCCGTGGCCAGTCCGGCCACCAGGGTCAGCCCGACCCCGGCGGCCAGGGTCTTACGAAGCACGCCGCGGTGGTCGTGTCGCCACCGCGCAGAACGGAGTCTGGACATGGTAGGGTCCTCATCTCAATATGTTCGCCTCGGGGAGGGGCGGTGCGGGCCGAAAGGTACGAGCCGGAGGTGGCTTCCTCGGGGCAGGCAGGTGAACCTTCGGGGGTTCTCGAGGGTTGTCCCGGTGTGGGTGTGGCGGCGGGGGCGGCCGAGGCGCTCAACCGGCGTCGAGGCAGCCGTCGACGAGGTAGAGCGGGTTACGCCGCAGCTCACCTCCGGCGCTGGTGAAGGTACGGGCGCCATTTACCGACGCCGGGCCGTCCCCGTCCGCCGACCAGCACCCGTCGGTATTCACATTCACGGTGTAGAGCGCACGTACCTGGGTTCCGGGTCCGTCGACGAGATAGCTGACCTGGCAGGACCAGTCGTTGCCCGGACCCGACTGCGGGGTGTCCGGCGTTCCCTTCCGACAGCTCGCTGTCGTCTGCAGGGTCGGCAGTCCGGGGCGCGGGTGCCCCTGCTCGGCCTGCTGCAGGGCGTACAGCTGGGCGAAGGTCCCGGCCAGCGAGCCCTGCAGCGCCGACGCCGTGATCGAGCTCGGAGCGCAGGCCGCCAGCATGCCGAGCGACGCGAACAACGGGCACCGAGCCGCCCGCATCTCAGGACACCCGGACCTGGCGGCGCCGGAACACGCCCCACGCCGAGGCCAGGCAGACCGCGCTCCACACCGCGCTGGCCAGCAGGCCGCGCCAGAGTGGTCCATGAAAGGGGTGCTCCACCCACAACCCGTGCCAAGCCGAGAAAGGCGTCGTCAGCAACGCGTCCTGCACCCTGGGCGGCAGGCTCAGCAGGGCCAGCAGCTGCATGAGCAGCCCGAGGAGGACCGGCCCGCCGATCCCGACAACGCTGTTGCGGGTGACGACCGACAGCAGCACGGCCAGCAGGCAGAAGCCGAACATCGGGGGGAGCTGCAACGACCAGCTCGCCACGACCAGCGCCGCGGCGTGCCCGACCGGGACGAGCTGACCGCCGAGCCCGACGACGGGCTCGCGACCGACGAGCAGGCCAGCGACCACGGTCGAGGCGGCCAGCAGCGCCAGCACGATGACCGTGTAGCTCAGCGCGGCCAGGACCTTGCCCGTGAACAGCTCACCGCGGCTGCGGGAGCGGGTCAGGACCGTCTTCCACGTACCGAACTGGTCCTCGGAGGCGAAGATGTCCCCTGACACCAGACAGGTCAGCAGCGGCAGCACCCACTGGCCGGCGAATCCGAGCACCACGAGGGGCAGCGCCAGCCCGGACTGCTGCAGCCACTGGCCAAACAGCGTGTCCTGCGGCAGGGAGCTCTGCGCGCTGACAGCAGCTGCTGCCAGGAACGGCGCGACGAGGCAGACCCCGGCGACCACCTGTACCCGCACGAGCCGTACGAGCTTCGCCAGCTCCACCCGCCAGACCACCGCCACGGCTTGCGCCGGGCTCAGCCGGCGCGATGCCAGGGGGGCAGCCAGGCGCAGGACGGTGGCGACCGAGCCACCGTCGGACGTCGCCTCGTTACGCGCCGTCCCGCGCAGCGCGGTCATCGGACGTCTGCCGGGCTCGGGACTGCGAGCAGGGTGCGGGGTGCCGGCATGGTCGGCGCCGACTCGCTCAGACTGAAGAACAGTGCCTCGAGGGCGGTCACGTCCTCGGCCAGCGCACGGATCGCCACCCCGGTCCGGCCGAGCTCGACCACGTACGCGTCGAGCGGCTCTCGTCCAGCGACGATGCGCAACCCCCCTCTGTGGTCGGCACCGACGAGCAGACCGGGACTGCGAGCACCGATCGTGGCGGCAGCCCGGTCGTCGCTGGTGGTGAGTCGCCACGACGGATCCGGGGCCGCAGCGCGGGCCAGGTCCAGGTCACCGGCGAACACCACGCGGCCGTGGTCGAGCACGGTCACGGTGTCGCAGAGCTCGCTGACCTGTGTCATGTCGTGACTGCTCAGCACAACGGCAACGCCGTCGTCGGCGAGTCGACGCACGACCAGGCGCAGGTCCCGGATGCCCGCCGGGTCCATGCCGTTCGTGGGCTCGTCGACGATGAGCAGCCGCGGCCGCCGCAGCAGCGCAGCAGCCACGCCGAGCCGTTGACGCATCCCGAGCGAATAGCCCCGGACGCGTCGGCCAGCGGCGGAAGCCAGGCTGACCAGCTCGAGCAGCTCATCGATCGGCGCGCTGTCGTAGCCGCCGTCCAGGCGGGCGAGAACAGCGAGGTTCTGCCGACCGCTGAGGTACGGGTAGAACGACGGTGCCTCGACGAACCCACCGACGCGGTCGAGCCAGGCTGCGCCCGCCTGTCCCCGGGTCTGTCCGAACAGCCGGAGCGAGCCTTCCTGCGGAGAGGTCAGTCCGAACAGCACGGACAGCAGCGTCGACTTGCCCGCGCCGTTCGCGCCGAGCAGGCCGTGGACCTCGCCGGCACGCACCGCCAGGTCGACCCGGTCCAGCGCGGTGACCGCGCCGAACCAGGTGGTGATGCCCTGACCGTCGACGACCAGGCCGGAGGCTGCCACGGGAGCAGGCTAAGCAGACCGATCGGCCGGCACGTGAACGGGGCGTGACTGCCAGGAGAAGTGGAAGGGGGCTTGCCGCATCACGGCTGGAAGCGATCGCCCAGGCCGGGTTCGGTGATCAGGTGCCGGGCCGGGGAGCCGGCCGGCGTGCCGCAGCCGAATCTCCAGGAGCTACCAGTCGGTGGGGGTCAGCAGCACCCGCCGGCCCCCGGTGAGGCCATCGCCACGTTCCGCGGTCTTGGTGGTCAGGTCGACCAGGCAGGGGCCGAGTCGAACCGTCTCGGATGCTGTCGGCCCGGTGCTGCGGCGGCCTGCGGTTCGTACCCTCGCCAGCAGCTCGGTCACGGCGAAGGCTTGGTGACGTCGTCGTCATCGGCACCCAGGCCAAGGGCCGTCACCTTCTCGACGCCTCCGGTCCGGGCGGACAGCGCGATGACAGGTGTCTGATGGGTCAGCCGGATTCGGCGAATGAGGACATGGATCGCGTCGGTAAGCCGGACAGGGCGCGACCGGGTGCGCACGGCTGGTCGATGACCATCGTCAGGCCGCCGCCCGGGGTGTCCTCCGCCCCGAGCCGCCCGCCCAACGCCTCGGTGAAGCCGCGGGCGACCGCCAGGCCCAGCCCGACGCCGGCCCCGCCGCGGGGGGAGTCGTCCAGGCGCCGGAAGGGCGCGCAGCCGGTGTCGCGGTCGGCGGCGGCCATGACCTCGTCCGAGCCGGACTTGCCGTCCGAGGACTCCGCTGCCGACCATTCTTGCTGCCGACCGGTCCCTCATGGACACGCTGGACGGTGTGTTCATGACTCAAGAGACAGCTGGGCGTTCGTCAACCCCTTCCTCAAGGTCTACTACAACATCACCACGACCAGCCTTGGGGCTTCATCGGCTCGATCGACATCAACCTTGCCGGCCGGGTCATCGTTGGAATCTTCTTCTCGTTGTGGGTCGGGGCGATCCTGAAATCGAAGCTCCACAACGAGAAGTACCGCGCCGGCCTGCAGAACGCAGGTCTGCGCCTCCTGACCGGGTAGCTCGGTTGCCGGCGTCCGCGTCACGCCACTGCGCCGACTTCTCCAGGTGGCTTTCAGCGCCCCGATATGTGTATGGACCGGGGCACCACGGTCCGCGACAGCACGACGGGCCCTGACCTCTCGGTCCGGGCCCGTCGCGCTGTCGGAATTGCTAGCTGACGAGGCCGTGCGGGTCTATCACGTACTTCTTCGCTGCGCCCTGGTCGAAGTCCGCGTACCCCTGGGGCGCGTCGTCCAGCGGGATGACGATCGCGTTCACCGCCTTGGCGATCTGCACCTTGTCGTGCAGGATCGCCTGCATCAGGCCGCGGTTGTACCTCATCACCGGGGTCTGGCCGGTGGTGAACGACAGCGACTTGGCCCAGCCGGTACCCAGGCTGAGCGACAGGGAGCCGACCTTGGCGGCCTCGTCGACACCGCCGGGGTCGCCGGTCACGTACAGGCCGGGGATGCCGATGGCGCCGCCGGCAGCAGTGACCTCCATGAGCGAGTTGAGCACCGTGGCCGGGGCCTCCTTGCCAGCGCCTGCACCGTGGCCGCGGGCCTCGAAGCCGACCGCGTCGACTGCGGCGTCGACTTCGGGCACGCCGAGCAGCTGTTCGATCTGCTCCTGCGGGGCGCCCTTGGACACGTCGACGGTCTCGCACCCGAAGCTGCGGGCCTGGGCCAGGCGGTCCTCGTTGAGGTCGGCCACGATGACGACGGCGGCGCCCAGCAGCTGGGCACCGACTGCGGCGGCCAGGCCGACGGGCCCGGCTCCGGCGATGTACACGGTCGAGCCGGGCTTGACGCCCGCCGTGACCGCGCCGTGGAAGCCGGTGGGGAAGATGTCCGACAGCATCGTCAGGTCCAGGATCTTCTCGAGGGCCTGCTCGCGGTCCGGGAACTTCAGCAGGTTCCAGTCGGCGTAGGGCACGGTGACGTACTCGGCCTGACCGCCGACCCATCCGCCCATGTCGACGTAGCCATACGCCGCGCCGGGCCGGGCCGGGTTGACGTTCAGGCAGATCCCGGTCTTGCCCTCCCTGCAGTTGCGGCAGCGGCCGCAGGCAATGTTGAACGGCACCGAGCAGATGTCGCCGATCTTGATGAACTCGACGTCGGAGCCGATCTCGGCGACCTCGCCGAGGATCTCGTGACCGAGCACGAGGTTCGGGGGCGCCGTGGTGCGACCGCGCACCATGTGCTGGTCGCTGCCACAGATGTTGGTGGTGACGACCTTCAGGATGACGCCGTGATTGAGCTTGCGCCCGACATTGGCCGGGTTGACGCCCGGACCGTCGAGCAGTTCGAGCTTGGGGTAGTCGATCTCGTGGATCTCGACCTTGCCGGGCTCGATGTACGCCACACCTCTGTTGCCTGCCATGCGTCTGTCCTCCCTGGATACGACGGCCACGGTGCGCGGCCGGTGGAGCGGTACGGGCTGCGGGTGTTCGGAGCGCAGGTGCTGGCACGGCGGGTCAGGTCCGCGAGCCGAGGACCTCGCCCTGCGTGCCTGGGGTGTCGATCGTGTCGTGGTCCTCCGGACGCGCGATGAGAACGTAGGCGGAGGCAGCCGTGAGTCCAGCGAGCAGCGAGCCGATGACGTAGGCCGGGTCCTGGCTCCACGCGACGTCACGCCGGGGGAAGCGGGCTGTGGCAGCCAGGACGACGGAGCCGACGGAATTGATGTGGGCACCGGACGTCGAGCCGAAGGCGCAGACGACAAGGGCGACCACCACTGCGAACGACAGGCCAACGATGCCCGGGCCGGCGGAGTCGAGGTGGCCGTCGCCAACCGTGAGCGCGGCGACCACGGAGCCGGGGCCGGCGATGATGAGCACCGCGGCGCCGAGCAGCCCGGCGGCGCAGGGAGATGCGGGGGCGCTATCCATGGGGGCGCTCCTCACAGGTGGGTCCGGTGTATGGCTTGTCCTCGACCTCACCCCGCCCGGACGGCAAGGTCAAGCCCTTCTCGGAGCCGGGCCCTAAACCGCCCTGATCGATCCTTCGTCCCCCTCCATTCGGTCAGGCCTGGGCCGGACGCGGCAGCGCGGCCGTCGTGGAAGGCGGGCGTGCCGCACGGAAATCTGAACGCGCTTGCGTGGCTGCGTCCAGAGCGAAGGCATCGCCGTGGAGCTGACGGAGGGGCCCGGGCATCCTGAGGAGCGCGGAGACGCGCGCTGCCGGCTGCGGCAGGTCTGCGGTGCGGCCCCGTCCAGCACCACTGGACCGACCGGACGCTGCGCGTTGTGGCGACTCGAGCCGCTTGTCGCCTTCGTCGCTCGCGGCACGGTGCAGCCCACGGCCGGCTCAGCTCGCCGTCAGGACCACGCAGCAGCGGCCGCCGGCAGGATCCAGCCGGGCGCTAAGCCGGCCGGCGGAGAGCTGGTCGGCCACGCCGGTCAGCAGCGCCAGATTCATGCTGCAGACCAGGGCGCTGTGCTCGCGGGCCAGCGCGTCGAAGGGACAGTTCACGAGGGTGACCTCGTCGCCGCGGCGGTGCGGCTCGTAGCCGCTCGCGACCAGCGTGCGGGTGATGACCTCCAGCAGATGCTCCCTCGTCGGCTCGGCCCCGAGGGCGGCCCGTGCCTGCTCTGCGACCCTGCGTCCGCACTCGTCGGCCACGGCCTGCAGCGCGCCGGCAGCCGGCGTGCCGTCCCGACCGGAGTCCCTGATGGCGCACGCCATGAGCTGCCCGGCGAGCTCGTAGTGGCGCTCGGGCAGGGTCACCGACACCGCTTGCGACGAGCGGGCGTAAAGCTTGGACGGGCGTCCCGCACCGGGGCCGCGTCGGCCGGTCAGGCGCTTGTAGTCGGTCACGAGCAGTCCTGCCTCAACGAGCCTGTCCAGGTGGAATTTCGCGGTATGCCGCGCGACGCCGACGCCCTCGCTGGCCTGGTCGCGGCTGACCGGCTCGGGCTGCACGCTGACGTACAGGTACAGGTTTCGGCGAACCGGGTCGTGCAGCGCCGCGACACCCGACACCTGGACAGCGAAACGGTCCGGGTCCATCCTGGCGCCCCTTCTCTCACGGCCGGGCTCTTGACGGAAGCGTCCGACGTGTCTAACATAGACTAACCTGTCCAATAGAGCGTGAGGCCACGGTGACCACGAGCATCAGTCGCACCACGGATGCCGGCGGGCGAGTTTCCGGTGCGGCGCATCGGACCGGCCACCTGCTGACCGGCCGCCCGCACGACCGGAACGACCCGCGGGTCTGCTCGTAGCGCTGCGCCCCAACCCTTGCGGCTACGTCGTGGCCGCGTCGCTGGCCGGGACCATCCGCCGACCTGCTGCCGATCACGGCCAACGGCGGACGTCGCGCTGCACGACGTCCGCCCGGTCGCCGCGGCTGCTGCCCTCGCCTGGCTCACGAGCACGTCCCGCCCACTCGCCCCCGGCCGGCCGCCGCGGCCGACCGCCAGCTCCCGGTCCCCCAGAGAAGGGAGGAACGTCATGTGCAAGGAGTGCGGTTGCGAGACGACCACCAGCACCAAGAAGTAGGCCCGGTACGGCTAGATCGCGTCGGCGCACGGTGACCCGCTTGCCGTGCGCCGACCTGCCACCGGTCCGACCCCCACCACAGCCCAGCACCGCGACACCGCGGTACCGCTGCTGGCCGGTACGGACATGAAGGAAGCCACAGCCGCGTCGACCGAGGCGCTGTGGGAGTCCGTCCGTACGCGGGCGACGGTCATGATCAGGACCCACCTCCATCTCCTACGGCCCCACCTTGACGAGGCGGTGGCGCGTCGGTGGAGGTGGAGGTGAACGTCACCTACGTGCCGGGGCTGGCCCCTGTCGGACGCGACCCAGTCTTGTCCCTGGCTCAGGTCTCCTCCGGCTCCATGACGATCGCGCCACTCGGGCACTCGGCGACGCACAGGCCGCAGCCCTTGCAGTAGTCGTAGTCGATGGCGTACCCGTGCCCGGTCTCGACCTTCAGGACGGCGTTGTCCGGGCAGACGCCGAAGCAGTTGTCGCAGCCGAAGCAGTTGCCGCACGACAGGCAGCGCCGCGCCTCGTACACCGCCGTGTCGCCGTCGAGGCCGCCGACGACCTCACCGAAGTCGGTCACCCGGCGCGCCGCGTCGAGCCGGGGACGTACGGCGTGCGGCGCGTCGCTGAAGTACCAGGGGTTGAGCTCTCCGAAGGCCACCGGCATGCCGAGCTCGACCGGGCCCGCCGGCACCGAGGACCCATGGCGCAGCCAGGCGTCGATGTGCCCGGCGACGGCCTTGCCGTGCCCGATGCCGACGGTCACCGAGCGCTGCGCGGGCACCGCGTCGCCGCCCGCGAAGACGCCGGGGCAGCCGGTCATCATCGTGTCGTCGACCTGGAGCACCCCCTGGGCGATGGACAGTCCGGGCACGGTGTCCAGCAGGCTCCGGTCGACGTCCTGTCCGAGGGCGAGCACGACGGTCTCACCGGTGATCTGCTCGAACTCACCGGTCGGCTGTGGCACGCCGTCGTCGTCCAGCTGCATCCGCTCCAGAGTGGTGATGTCACCGTCGATCCCGGTGATGGTGCGCAGCCACCTGACGCGAACGCCCTCGTCGAGGGCCTCCTGCAGCTCCACGGCGGCGGCCGGCATCTGCGCCTGCGTTCGGCGGTAGACGATGATGGCATCGTCGGCGCCGAGCCTGCGCGCCGTGCGGGCCGCATCCATCGCAGTGTTACCGCCGCCGTAGACGATGACCGTGCGGCCCAGCTGGGGCCGCTCGCCGGAGTTGACGCTGCCGAGGACGGCCAGCGCGTCCACGATCCGGGCCGCCTGCCCCGCGGGGATGTACGCGCGGTGGCTCAGCTGCGCGCCGACGGCCAGGAAGGCGGCGTCGAACGACCCCACCAGCATCGCCTCGGTGAGGTCATCGACCCGGGTGTCGAGCTTCAGCGTGACGCCGGTGGCCAACAGCCGGTCGACCTCGCTGTCGAGGACGTCACGGGGCAGCCGGAAGGTGGGGATGCCGAAACGCATCATCCCGCCGGGCTGGCTCCCCGCCTCGTGGATCTCAACGGCGTGGCCCAGCAGGCGAAGGTGGTAGGCCGCGGACAGGCCCGACGGGCCGGCACCCACGACGAGGACCCGCTTGCCGGTCGGGACTCCAGCGGCTGGCAGCTGCCAGCCCTGCCTGATCGCCTCGTCACCGAGGAAGCGCTCCACGGAGTTGATGCCCACAGCGCTGTCGAGCTCCGCGCGGTTGCACGCCGTTTCACAGGGGTGGTAGCAGACCCGGCCCATGACGGCCGGGAACGGGTTGTCCTTCACCAGCCGCCGCCACGCGGTCTCGTAGCTGCCGTCCTCCGCGGAGTACAGCCACCCCTGGATCTGCTCGCCTGCAGGGCAGGCGTGGTTGCACGGCGGCAGACCGTCGACGTACACGGGGCGCTCGCTGCGCCAGGAGCCGGTGTGATTGGCCAGGCTGGAGCGGACGTCCAACGTGATCGCGAAGGGCTTGTCCATCGTCAACGCACTTCCTCGGGGAGCAGGTCGTACCGCGCGATGTTGCGGTCAGCGAGCGCCTGCAGCGCGCTGAGCACCGCGGTGGCTGGCCGCTCACCGAACAGGTGGGAGAATCGCTTCTGCGGCCTCACGTAGTCCTCGACGGGGACCCGTCCACGGATCGGCAGGGTGGAGGTGACCTCACCGTGCTCCGCCTCGAACACCGGGAACAGCCCGCTGCGCTGGGCAAGCCGCGCGAGCTGGATCGTGTCGGCCGGAGCCGAGCCCCAGCCCAGCGGGCAGGGCACGAGGACGTGCAGGTAGCGGGCACCGCGAAGCGACATCGCCTTCTCCACCTTGGCCTCGAGGTCGTGCAACTCAGCGACGGTCGCGGTGGCCACGTAGGGGATCCCGTGTGCCATGGCGATACGCGGCATGTCCTTGCCGGTACCGAACCGGTTGCCCGGGTGCGGCCCGACCGCCTCCGTCGTGGCGGTCCGGGCAGCCGGTGGCGTCGCCCCCGATCGTTGTACGCCGGTGTTCATGTACGCCTGGTTGTCGTAGCAGACGTAAAGGACGTCGTCGTTGCGCTCGAACATCCCCGACAGCGCGGCCAAGCCGATGTCGACGGTGGCTCCGTCACCCCCCTGGGCCAGCACCCGGACGTCGTCCTGTCCACCCGCCTGCAACGCCGCGGCGACACCGGCAGCGACCGAGGCCGCGTTGGCGAACAGCGAGTGGAGCCACGGCAGCTGCCACGAGCTCTCCGGGTACGGCGTCGAGAAGACCTCCAGGCACCCGGTGGCGTTGACGGCGATCAGCTTGCCCTTGGCGGCCCGGAAGGCGGCGTCCACGACATAGCGCGCCCCGAGTGCCTCGCCGCAGCCCTGGCAGGCCCGATGGCCAGAGTTCAGGGTGTTCTGTCGGTCGGGGCTCGCCTGGCCGGTGCGCTGCGACTGGTCCAGCAGCCGGTTCCCGACCGCCCTGCTGCCGATCTGGTAAAACTTGACGCCCTCCGTCACCACAGCGTCCACCTCATCCGATCCGGGTTGCGGGGACACCGGTCTCGCGCAGCAGGTGCGCCGCGTGCGGGCCGGTCCGGTGCACGTCGTCGCGACGGCCCAGCTCGCGATCGATCAGGTCGGTACGCAGATCCAGGAAGCTGAGCTCCGCCAGCCGTCCCTCGCCGGCCTGGGCAAGCATCCTCTGTACCGACACCTTGGTGACGGCGCGTCCCCCGAGTCCTGCGACGACGGTGCTCACCGTCGTCGGGAGGCCCGCCAGGGCAACCCGGACATCGGCACTGACGACACCACCCGCGCCCGGTGCGAAGGCCCGCTCGAGCACGATGACGTGGTCGGCTGCCGACAGCGTCTCGCGGACAGCCGCTGCGGGGAACGGGCGGTACAGGGTGAGGGTCACGACCCCGACGGGGTCGTCCAGCTCGTCCACCGCGTCCTTGATCGTGCCCGCCACGGAGCCCAGCGCCACCACCACCGTTCGGGCGCCTTCGACGTGGTAGCTCGAGAGCGCCGACATGGCCTGGCCCGAGGCCGCCGAGTACTCGGCCGCGAGCCGGGGAAAGCCCTCGATGGCCTGCAGGAGCTGGTGGTGCGCCAGGTAGCGCACCTCGGTGAACGCCTCCGGCCCGACCATCGCCCCGATCGTGACCGGATCGTCCGGGTCCAGCACCTGCCGCGGCCGGTAGGGCGGGAGGTAGCCGTCGACGAGCTCCTGGCCGGGCAGCTCGATCGGCTCGAAGGCGTGGGTCAGGACGAACCCGTCGACACACACCATCACCGGGACCGACAGCTCTTCGGCCAGCCGGAAGGCCACGACGTGCAGCCCGACAGCTGCCTGGTTGTCCTCGGCGTAGAGCTGCACCCAGCCGGCGTCACGCTGGCTCATCGAGTCGCTGTGGTCGTTCCAGATGTTGATGGGCGCACCGATGGCCCGGTTCGCCACCGTCATCACGATGGGCAGTCCGAGGCCGGCGGCGTTGTAGAGCGCCTCCGCCATGAAGAGCAACCCCTGGCTGGCGGTGGCGGTGTAGGTACGTGCCCCGGCTGCCGAAGCGCCGATTGCCGCCGACATCGCGCTGAACTCGGACTCGACGGTGAGGTACTCGCAAGGGACCAGCGTGCCCGCCTTCGCGAAGGCGCCGACGGCTTCGACGATGTGGGTCTGCGGCGTGATCGGGTACGCGGGCACGACCGCGGGACGACACCAGGCCACGGCCTGGGCGATCGCCCGGGACCCCTCAATCTGCTGGCGCATGGCGGACCTGCCTGACGTTCTCGTACGCGGCCCGGGCAGCCGCGACGTTGAGGTCGGCGACGCCGCCGGCAAACCTGCCCTTCACCGCAGCCTCGATCGAGCCGAGCGACACGCTGGCGGTCAGGGCAGCAAAGGCCCCGAGCAAGCACACGTTCGGCAGTGGTTTGCCCAGGTGCTTCCTGGCCAGCTCGGTGGCGGGCAGGGTGACCAGACGCTCAGGGTCGTGGCAGTCAGCGAGCTCCGCGATCCCCAGCTCCTGCAGGGAGCGCGCGGAGTTGATGAGCACATACCCGGTGGGTGACAGGCCGGCGAACACCTCGACCTGATGGAGCAGGCTCGCATCGAGCACCACCACCGCGTCGGGCTGGGCGACCGGTTCGCGGACCCGGATGGCAACGTCCGAGATCCGGCAGAACGACACGACCGGGGCGCCCATCCGCTCGGAGCCGAAGCTCGGGAAGGCCTGCGCCTCGTGACCGTCCAAGAAGGCCGCCACCGACAGCAGCTCAGCGGCTGTCACGACCCCCTGTCCGCCGCGGCCGTGGAACCGCACCTCGATCACGACTCAGCCCTGGCGCGCGACGAGCCGGGTCAGGTCCACCAGGCGCGCGGTGTAGCCCCACTCGTTGTCGTACCAGCCGAAGACCTTGACCAGTCTGCCGGCGGCCTGGGTCAGCTCGGAGTCGAAGACGCAGGAGGCCGAGTCACCGATCACGTCGCTGGAGACGACGGGATCGGTGGTGTATCGCAACCGACCGGCCAGCGGCCCGGCGGCTCCGGCTGCGCGGAACGCGTCGTTCACTTCCGCCACGGTGGCCTTCCGGTCCAGCAGGACCGCGAGGTCCACCAGGGAGCCGTCGACGACCGGCACGCGCAGGGCCACACCGTCCAGCCGGCCCTTCATCGCCGGGATGACCTCGCCGACGGCCCGGGCAGCCCCGGTGGTCGTGGGAATGATGTTCACCGCGGCGGAACGGGCGCGGCGCGGGTCCTTGTGCGGCCCGTCCAGCAGGTTCTGGTCGCCGGTGTAGGCGTGCACGGTGGTCATGTAGCCCTGCTCGATGCCGAAGCCGTCGAGCAGCACCTTCACCATCGGCGCGACGCAGTTCGTCGTACACGACGCGTTCGAGACGACGTGGTGCCGCGCCGGGTCGTAGGTCTGGTCGTTGACCCCCATCACGATCGTGGCGTCGACGCCCTTGCCCGGGGAGGACAGCAGCACCTTCGACGCGCCGGCCCCCAGGTGCGCTGCCGCAGCCTCGCGCGTGCGGAAACGGCCTGTCGACTCTATGACGATCTCCACGCCGTGGTCGCGCCAGGCCAGCTTCGCCGGGTCACGCTCGGAGCTGATGGCGATCTTGTGGCCGTCCACGGCGATCGCGTCGCCGAGGTCCTCAACGGTGCGGTGCAACGGGCCGAAGGTGCTGTCGTTGCGGAGGAGCCGAGCCATCGTCGCGGAGTCCGTGACGTCGTTGACAGCCACCACCTCGAGGTCGTTGTCCTCGGCTGCCAGGAGGTACCGCAGGTAGTCCCGGCCGATGCGGCCGAACCCGTTGATGCCGATGTTGACGCTCATAGCGTGGTCTCCGATGGGTTGCCGCCGCCGTGGTCGACAGCGCGAGATGGGGCGGGGCCCTGCCTGCTCCGGGACACCGTCGCCGTGATCCGGACCAGTCGGAAGGGCCGAAGGTCACAAGGTGCGCCCGTTCTTGGCGCTCGACCCGGGAACGAGGTCTTACGGCCCTACCGCTGCACCTGCGCGGGCCGGCTGAATGAAAGGGTGACCAACGTCGGCGTGGGCAGACAAGGGCTGGCCTTCGTCTGCTCGGCGGCGCTGCTGCTCACCGGTGGTGCAGCGTGGCTGCGGAGCGCGGACACGATCGCGAGCGTGGTGTGGACCGCCGGCACCTTGCTCGGTCTGGCGCTGTCGACCTGGTGGACCGTCGCGGCGTTGCGCCGACGCGAGCCGAGCGTCGACGTCATCGCCCTGCTGGCCCTGGCTGGTGCGCTGGCGGTGGGCGAGCCCTTCGCTGGCGCCATGATCGCCCTGATGCTGGCAAGCGGACAGGTGCTGGAGGCCCGGGCGGCGGCGCGGGCCCGCCGCGAGCTGAGCCTGTTGGTCCAACGGGCCCCGCGCACGGCGCGGCGCCGCATCGGCGACGCCGTCGTCGAAGTTGCCGTTGGTGACGTCAACTCCGGCGACCAGCTACTCGTGGGTGCAGGCGAGATCGTGCCGGTCGACGGACGTCTGCTGTGCCCGGCTGTGCTGGACGAGTCGGCGCTGACGGGCGAGGCCAGGCCGCAGGAGAGGGTCGCCGGTGACGACGTCCGCAGTGGCGGGGTCAACACCGGCCAGCCCGTCGAGTTGGTCGCCACGGCCACGGCTGAACTGTCTACATACGCTGGCGTGGTGCGTCTCGCCGAGCAGGCGCAGGCGTCTTCGGCGCCGTTCGTCCGGGCAGCGGATCGCTTCGCTGCGCTGTTCGTCCCCCTGACGGTTGCTCTCGCAGGCGCCGCCTGGGCGCTCAGCGCCGACCCGGTTCGGGCAGTCGCCGTGTTGGTCGTCGCGACCCCCTGCCCACTGCTGCTGGCTGCACCGATAGCGATCATGTCTGGCCTGTCCCGCGCGGCCCGCATCGGGGTCGTGATCAAAGGTGGCGGAGCGCTGGAGCAGTTGGCCGCCGGCCAGGTGATCCTGTTGGACAAGACCGGCACGTTGACCCAGGGACGACCGGCGCTCGCCAGCATCGTGACGGCACCCGACCAGATCTCCGCCGACGAGCTGCTCCGGCTTGCTGCGTCGCTCGACCAGCTCTCGGCCCACGTCCTGGCAAGTGCCATCGTGACAGCCGGCACCCGTCGTGGGTTGGCACTGAAGATGCCCACAGACGTCCGGGAGGTGCACGGGTACGGACTGGAAGGGTTTGTGGGGGGCCACCGGGTGCGGCTCGGCAAGGCTGCCTGGATCGTGGGTGAAGAACCGCCGTTGTGGATCCGACAGGTGCGACGGCGCGCGGAGCTCGACGGCTCGCTCACCGTGTTCGTGGCCGTCGACGACGAAGCGGCTGGCGCGTTTCTACTCGAAGACCCGGTCCGGCCGGAGGCGCCGCGCATGATCCGCACGCTGCGGGCTGCCGGCATCAAGCGCGTGGTCCTGCTGACCGGAGACCGAGCCGACAGTGCCGAGATGATCGGGCGCATCGTCGGCGTCGACGAGGTGCTGTCCGACTGTGATCCGGCTGGGAAACTGGCCGCGATCAGAAGCGCGGCCGCAACGGGCGCGACGATCATGGTGGGCGACGGCATTAACGACGCGCCTGCGCTCGCGGCAGCCGGAGCCGGTGTGGCCTTGGCCGCACGGGGTGCGACGGCGTCGTCGGAGGCGGCTGACGTCGTGCTCACCGTCGACCGGATCGACGCCCTGGCGGAGGCAATCCTGATCGCCCGGCGCTCGAAGGTGATTGCGCTGCAAGCGGTCCTGGTCGGCATGGGGCTGTCGCTGGTGGCCATGGTCGCCGCGGCTCTCGGGCTGCTCCAGCCGGCGGCAGGTGCGGTGGCGCAGGAGGTCATCGACGTGCTTGCGATCGGCCTCGCCCTGCGTGCCGTGCTGCCCGGTGCTGCTCACTCCATCGCGATGTCACCTGAGGACGCGATGACCGCCCGGACCCTGCGGGCAGAGCACGACGCAGTTCTGCCCACCGTCGAACGGCTCCGGTCGGTGGCCGATGCGTTGTCCGGCCCGGACTGCGACCTGGGGCCGGCGCAGAAGCTGTTACTGAAGCTGCAGGATGAGCTGCTGCCGCATGAGAGGACCGAGGAAGCCCTGCTGGTCCCGCTGGTGGCCCGGGCACTCGGCGGGACCGATGCGACGGTGGCCCTGAGTCGCACTCACGCAGAGATCGAGCAGCAGGTCAGCCGCCTGGGGCGACTGCTCCAGGACCTCGGAGGCGACACCATCGCGCAGGAGGACCTTGCGGACCTCCGTCGCCTGCTCTACGGGCTGTACGGGGTGCTCAGGCTGCACAACGCCCTTGAGGAAGAAGGCGCCTTCAGCCTCGTCCCGAGTGCCGCCTCGACGTAGTGGTCTGGCGCTACGCGGATGGCTCGGTGGGCTCCTCGGCGCTTCGGGCAGCGACCGGCCCCGTGGGCGTGTCGGGCCCGGAGAGGTCGCGCTGGGCCCGCGTTCCGGGTGGTCGCGATCGTCCCGTGCCGGCTGCAACGGCCCGGTGGGTGAGCTCCACGAAGCCAACCCCTGCGACACCGACGACGCCGGCCACGGCAAGGTCCAGAGGCGTCGTGGACAGCAGGAAGGCCGTCTGCCCGATCGCCGGGACTGTGGCCGCCACCGCTGCGACGCCGGCGAGGGAGGTGACCAGAGCCAGCTTCCAGCCGCTCAGCGGCCGAGCCAGCACGCCCACGGTCCACAACGAGATGATGAGAATGACGAAGGTGGCCGTGGTGCGGCCTTCGGCGACTCCGGTCCCGGGATCGAGGAGCCGGGTGAGGCGGTAGCCGGCGTACGCCGCAAGGCCGGTCACGATGCCGATCGGTAAGGCGAACCGCAGCACCCTGGGCACGAAGCCAGGTACATATCGCCGGGTGTTGGGTGCCAGCGCCAGGACCAGGCCTGGGATCCCGATCGTGAGGGTCGAGATCATCGTGAGCTGGATCGGGGCCAAGGGAAAGGCGCCCAGCGTGCTGGCAGCGATGAGTGCGAGCACCAGGGAGTAGCTGTTCTTGATCAGGAACAGACAGGCGGCTCGCTCGATGTTGGCGATGACGCGACGCCCTTCGGCCACGACCGCCGGCAGTCGGGCGAACTGTCCGTCCAGGAGGACGATCTGGGCAACCGCTCGGGTCGCGGGGGATCCATTGCCCATGGCGATCCCGATGTCGGCGTCCTTGAGGGCGAGCGCGTCGTTGACGCCGTCGCCCGTCATCGCGACGACATGACCGCGGCTCTGCAGGGCAGCGACGATGTCTTGCTTCTGCTGCGGGCTGACGCGGCCGAAGACCGTGCACCGCTCCAGCAGGTCGGCGAGTGCCTCGAGCCCTGCCGGCAGGGTGCGGGCGTCGACCGGGTCGTCGGCTCCGGGGATGCCGACAGCCAGCGCCACGGCACCTACGGTCCTCGGGTTGTCCCCCGAGATGACCTTGAGTTGAACACCCTGCGCCAGGAAGAACGCCACAGTGTCGGCCGCGTCCTCCCGGACCCGCTCGGCAAGCACGACCAGAGCGACCGGCCGGAGGTCTGGCGGGAGCGGCTCGGGGGAGCCCGGCTGACCGTTCCGCCTCAGGGCGGCCCTCGTACGGGCCAGCAGGAGCACCCGACTGCCCGTCGCAGCCCTCAGGTCTGCCTGCGTGCGGGCGTCCAGCTGTGACTCGTCGAGGGTTCCAGCCAGCACCATCTCGGGAGCGCCGAGCACCCAGGTCCCGTCGGCTGCGGTCTCGACCGCAGACCACTTGCGCAGCGAGTTGAACGGGACCGCTGCGACCGTGTTCCACGTCGAGGTGGGAAAGACCTGCGCCAGGGCTGTAGCAGTCGAGTTGGCGCCGTCGCTCGTGACGAGCACGCCCAGGGCCTGCGAGATGTCCTCGCGGGGGGTTCGTTCCAGAGGGATGAGCTGCTGGAAGGCAATGTCGCCGTAGGTGAGTGTGCCGGTCTTGTCGAGGCAGAGGACGTCGACGCGGGCCAGTGCCTCGACGGCCGGCAGCTCCTGGACCAGGACCTGCTGACGGGCAAGGGTCACCGTCGCTACCACGAAGGCCAGGCTCGTCAGGAGCAGCAGGCCTTCAGGCACCATGCCCACGAGGCCGGCGACCGTCCCGGTGACGGCTTCCTGCCAGCCGTGGTTGTCAACGCTGCGGAACTGGCTCCACAGCAGGAGCGGACCGACGACGAGCAACCCGAGGCTGATCCAGCGCAGGATCCGGTTGGTCCCCGCGCCGAGCTCGGAGTGCACCAGCGTGAAGCGCCTGGCGTCCGCGGCCAGCCTGGTGGCGTAGGCCTGGGCGCCGACGGCGGTGGCCTGAAAGCTGCCGCTGCCGGCCACCACGATGGATCCGGACCGCACGAGCGCTCCCTCAGGCTTCGGAACCTGCTCCGACTCGCCGGTCAGGAGCGATTCATCGATCTCCAGCCCTGCTGAGGTCAGCACGACGCCGTCGGCGGGGACCTGGTCGCCGGCCCGGACGTCAAGCAGGTCGTCCAGGACGACGGCACCGAGCTCGATGATCGACGTGGAACCCGCACGCACCACCCGAGCGGTGGGGACGTTCAGGACCGCGAGCCGGTCCAGGAGCCGCTTCGCACGGACCTCCTGAACGATCCCGAGCCCGGAGTTGGCCGCGATCACCAGGCCGAACAAGCCGTTCTGCCACCGTCCGGTGGTCAGGACAGCCAGCAGAAGCACACCGAGCAGGCCGTTGAACAAGGTGAACACGTTCGCCCGTACGATGTCAGGGACTGTCCGGCTCGTACGGGCGATGACGGCGTTGGTCTGCCCGGTCGCCACGCGTGCCGCGACCTGCGCCGCGGTGAGGCCGGTACCGGGCGTGGAGAACGCCGCCGCTGGTCTTTCCGCAGTGTCCGTCATCTACCCGGCGCCCCGCTGTGTCAACGGCGGGGTGGGCGCTCGCGGTCCTGCGTGTCCCAGCGGCGCGGCCAAGGCCCTGGTCACAGCTGCGCCGTCGACAGTTTCGTGCTCAAGGAGCTGCTCGACGAGCCGGTCAAGGGCCGGTCGGTGTCCGGTCAGCAGGTACAGGGCCCGGGCCTGTGCCGCTTGCAGGAGGCGACGGACCTCGAGGTCGACAGCGCGCTGGGTCTGGTCGGCGTACGGGTGCGCTGTCGGCGTCTGAGACCCGAGGAACTGCGTCTCGCCCGTCGAGTAGCCGACCGGCCCGAGATCCGGGCTGAGGCCGAACTCGACGGTCATCCGGGTGGCGAGCGCCGTAGCTCCCATGAGGTCGTTCGCGGCGCCGGTCGAGCCTTCGCCCAGCACCAGGAGCTCAGCGGCGCGGCCACCGAGCCGGACGGCCAGGGAGTCGGTGAGGTAGCCCTCGGACAGCAGGTGGCGCTCGGCGAGCGGGAGCTGCTCGGTGACGCCCAGGGCCATGCCGGCGGGCAGGATCGTCACCTTGGCCACCGGGTCCGCATGGTCTGACAGGGCCGCTACGAGGGCGTGGCCCGCCTCGTGCACGGCGACGGCGTGGCGTTCTTCGGGCAGCAGGATGTTGGAGCCGTCGCGTCGTCCGAGGAGCACCCGGTCGCGGGCTTCGTCGAGGTCCTCGGCGGTGACGACCTGACGGTCGTGGCGGACTGCGAGGATCGCCGCCTCATTGAGGAGGTTGCCGAGATCTGCGCCGGAGAAGCCGGGGGTGCCGCGGGCAGTCACGTCCAGGTCGACGTCCGAGCCAAGCTGCTTGCCGCGGGCGTGGACCGTCAGGATGGCCTTGCGTTCCGGGTGGGTGGGCAGGGGCACCGTGACCTGCCGGTCGAACCTGCCCGGGCGCAGCAGCGCGGGGTCCAGGGTCTCCGGTCGGTTGGTCGCGGCGAGGACGACGACGTCGTGGTTGTCGTCGAAACCGTCCATCTCCGCGAGGAGCTGGTTGAGCGTCTGCTCGCGCTCATCGTTGCCCCCGAAGCCCTGACCGCGGCGACCGCCGATCGCGTCGATCTCATCGATGAAGACGATGGACGGTCCGCGCTTGCGGGCGTCCGCAAACAGGTCGCGCACCCTGGCTGCCCCGACCCCGACGAACATCTCGACGAAGCTGGAGCCGGTCACGGCCAGGAAGGGCACAGCCGCCTCGCCGGCGACCGCGCGGGCGAGCAGGGTCTTGCCGGTCCCGGGAGCCCCGACCATCAGGACCCCGCGCGGGCCGACGGCCCCGGCGGCCCGGTACCGGTCCGGGGTCCTGAGGAAGTCGACGACCTCGTTGATCTCCTGCTTCACCCCGTCGTAGCCCGCAACGTCGGTGAACCGGGTCGTCGGACGTTCGACGTCGATGACCGTCGCCTTGGACCGTCCGATGCCCAGGATCCCGCCGCCGCCGAGCGCTCCACCCATGTGCCGGGCTGCCCGACGGCCGGTGTAGACGAAGAAACCGACCAGCAGGAGCAGCGGCAGGAAGCCCAGCAGCGTCGACAGCACGGACGTAGGTGTCGGCACGGCGGTGATCGCGACCCGGTGACCCGCCAGCAACGTGTCCAGACCGGTCGGGCCCAGGGCCGTGGGGACTGCTGACGTGAACGCCTTGCCGTCGGTGAAGGTCCCGGTCACGCGACCCTGCGGATCGACCGTCAGGGCAGCGACCTGGTTGGCGGTCACGCGGTCAAGCAGGGCGGAGTACGTCAGCGCTGACGTGCTGGCGCCGTTGAGCTGCGGGCCCAGCACGAGTAGCGCCGTCAGCGCGAGCCCGGCCGGCCACAGGAAGCGACGCCAGGCGGGTGGCGGCGGTCCGACGGGCGGCCGCACCGGGTCATGCGGCGGCCCCGGTCGCGCCGACACCGACGCGTGCACCTGGCCCCGCCGCGGCGGGCACTGCCAGCTCACGGCCGTCCCGGGCCAGCTCAGGTGGCACCGCACAGAGCGGGGTGGGTGCACAGGAATGCGTCGTCGACGTCGGTCCGCCCGGCGCGTTCGTCAAACGTCATAGGGGGCCTCTCGTCGGCATCCCGGAGCGGGCGCTGGTGTGACAGTGCCCCGTCCCGTCAGAGCCGTCGAGGGTCTTTGGACCCGACGGACGGGCGGCCGCCGCTCGAGAAGACGTGCGACCGCGACCCTTGACCGACTGAGACAAGTCCCGGTGGTATCGGCTCCCGGACGTGCTCGAGGCGCTCTGTCGGGCCCGCGTACGCAGCTTGACCAGCGCGCCGCCGACGTTGGAAGGGCTCTCCCTCGACACCTACCGCGGCACCCCCGACCCCGGTTCCGGAGCGCCATGAGAGTCCGAGTCGCCGGCTGGACCGGTGCGGGCCGGCTCGTGCGTCACGCTCGCTTCCGCACCCGCGACATCGGGTGGACCTGCTCGCGCTGCAGTCGCAGCTGTCGACCTTGCTCCTGGCAACGAGGCGTCTCCGATGGTGAACCGCGGGGGGACGAGGTCGGCCAGGACCTCTCGGATCGGGGTCGGGGGGACGAGCTGTCGGCGGCTGAAGGCTGCGAAGAGGTCCCGCATCGTCGCGCCGAGCCCCGTGGTTGGCAGCTCAATCTCGTACTCGACAGCCCCGTACTCAGCGTGAACGGCCCGGACCTGGGCGCCGAGGTCGTGCAGCAGTCCGACCACGGCGGCGTTGTCAGCCGCAACCAGCGCGGTGAACCGCCGGATGCCCTCCTGGCGGGCGCGGTCGGTGAGCTGGATGAGCAGCTCGGTGCCCAGCCCCCGGCCCTGCCAGTCGTCCACGACGGTGACAGCGACTTCCGCAGCATCGGGGTCGTCGGCAAGCCGGATGTAGCGAGCGATGCCCACCCCCCGTCCGTCGTCCGGCTGCAAGGCCCCAAGAGCCTCATGGTCGTGATGGTCGACCTTCGTGAAGTACTCCAGCTCCGCCCCGGTCAGCGCCGCCTTGCCGGTCAGGAACCGTAGCCGGCGGGACTCGGCGCTCAACCGGCTGAAGCCGTCGGCCAGCAGCGGTGCGTCGTCGGCCCGGACCGGTCGGGTCAGCACCGCGGAGCCGTCGGGAAGCACCACCCGTTTGCCCGTCATGGCACCTCCTCCTCGGGCAACCGACGAATTTCACGCCGGGCTGGCGGTGGTGATGGCGTCGCCGAGCCCCGATTGACTCTCAGCATCGCCGCCGAGGCCGGGTGTCGCGGCGCGCTGCAGGGTGGTGCCCGCGGCGCCGTCGAGTAGCAAGGCCACGTCCGCCAGGGCGCCGATCGTCGCCGGCCGGCCGGTGGCGCGGACGAACTCGGCGCACGCGTCGATCTTCGGGCCCATCGAGCCGGCCGGGAACCGTCGCGCGGCCAGCTCGTCCAGCGTCAGGACGCGCAGGGGTATCGCGGTGGGTGTCCCGTAGTGGTCCATCACCGCCGGGACGTCGGTGAGGACGAGCAGGTGGTCGGCGGCGACGGCGATGGCGAGCAGCGCCGCTGTCAGATCCTTGTCGACGACGGCTTCGACGCCGCGCAGCCGCCCGTCGCCGTCGAGGGTGACCGGGGCGCCGCCCCCGCCGCCGCAGACGACCACCGACCCAGCGTCCAGCAGCTGGCCGATTATCTTCTGCTCAACGATACGGCCGGGCAGCGGCGAGGGCACGACCCGCCGCCAGCTCGGCCCATCGGCCGCCACGGTCCAGCCGTGCTCGTCGGCGAGCCGCGCAACGCGGGCCCGGTCGTACACCGGGCCGATGAACTTGGTAGGCGCAGCGAACGCCGGGTCTGCCTCATCGACCACGACCTGGGTGACCACGGCCACGACCGGTTTGTCGGCACCCGCGTTGCTCAGCGCCTGCACGAGCCAATAGCCGATCATCCCCTGGGTCTGCGCGACGAGCGAGTCCAGCGGGTACGCGCGGGACAGCGTTGGGTCGGCGTCGCTCTCCAGGGCGAGCAGCCCGACCTGCGGGCCGTTGCCATGGCAGATAAGCAGCTCGTGGTCGCGGGCGAGCGGGGCCAGCGCGGCGGCGGCCGCCTCGATGTGCGCCAGCTGGGGGGCGGCGTCGGGACGCTCGCCGCGGCGCAGGAGCGCGTTGCCGCCCAGGGCGGCGACGATCCGCACGTCAGGCGGTCTGCGTGGTCAGCGGATCGGTGGCGAGGGCGGCAACCAGGACTGCCTCGATGGTGTGCAGCCGATTCTCGGCCTGGTCGAACACCAGGGAGCGCGGCGACTGGAAGACCTCGTCGGCGACCTCGGCGCCGGACATGCCGTACTGCTCGTGCAGCCGCTGCCCGAGCGCAGTGCTGGTGTCGTGCAGCGCGGGAAGGCAGTGCAGGAACTTGGTGGCGTGGCCGGTGGCGTCCATCAGTGCCTGGGTGACCTGATAGGGCTTCAGCAAGGGAATGCGCTCCTTGAGCAGCGAGCCGGCAAAGGGTCGGGAGCGAGCGGGGGTGGTCGTCATGGCAGGTCCTTGGTCTCGGGAGTCACGGGGTGGCGGCAGGGGTCGCAGCGGTCAGCGGCCGTCGCGCTCGATCGGGCAGGTCATGCAGCGCGATCCGCCGCGGCCGCGGCCGAGCTCGCTGCCCGGGATGGCAATCACCTCGAGGCCGGCGTCGCGGAGCATCGTGTTGGTGACGGTGTTGCGCTCGTAGCCCACGACGACCCCGGGCGCGACGGCCAGGAAGTTGTTGGCGTCGTCCCACTGCTCGCGGTCGGCGGCGCGGGCGTCCTCCTCCGCCGACAGGACCCGCAGCTTCTCCACGCCGAGAGCGTCGGAGATCGTGGCGAACAGGCTGTCGCGTGGCTCGACGTGCAGACCTCCGGTGTCGTGCTCGAGGACTTCCTTCGGGTCGGCGGCGGTGAGCACCCAGGTCCGCAGCGCGTCGGTGTCCAGGCCCGGGAAGCGGACGAAGGTATCGAGGTCGACCATCGTCAGCACGGTATCCAGGTGCATGTACGCATGGGACTTCGGCAGCTCCACTGCGATGACGGTGTGCGCCTGGCCGGTCAGGAACAGCGCGCGGGCCAAGATCTCCACGGCCATCGGGGTGCTGCGCTCGCCCATCCCGAGCAGGACGACACCGCCACCGAGGACGTGGATGTCGCCGCCCTCAAGGGTGGCGGGCTGGTGGGCGAGGTCGTCGTCGCCGTACAGCACCGGGAAGGTTGCGTTGGCGAACATCGGGTGGAAGCGGTACACCGCCCGGCTGTGCAACGACTCGCGTTGCCGGGCCAGCTTGGCCATCGGGTTGATGCTCACGCCGCCGTAGATCCATGCGGAGTTGTCCCGCTGGAACAGGGTGTTGGGTAGTGGCGCCAGCACGAAGTCGTCCGGCCCGAGGGTCTGCCAGCGCAGGCTACGGACCTGCAGCGGGGACAGGTCGCTGCGGGTGACGCCGCCGATGAGGAGCTCGGCGAGCGGGCCCGCGTCGACCTGCTCGGCGAGCCGGCGGAGCGGGCCGGCCAGGGTCGGGCCGACCAGCTCCGGGGTGCACAGCCGGTCCAGGAGAAAGGAACGCGCCTGTTCGACGGCCAGCGTCTGGGTCAGCAGCTCGTCGAAATGGTGCACCGTGACGCCCCGCCCGCGCAGGGCCTCGGTGAAGGCGTCGTGCTCCTCGCGTGCCCTCGCGGCCCAGAGCACGTCGTCGAACAGCAGGTCGTGGCAGTTGGCCGGCGTGAGTCGGCTCAGCTCCAGGCCGGGCCGGTGGACGATGGCCTGGCGGAGCTGCCCGACCTCTGAGTGGACCCCGAATGAGCCGTTCATGACAATTCTCCTCTGGTCGGGCGGTGCGGGTGGTCGACAGGGACCGCGGCCGGCTCATGGGCGGGGCCGACGAGCGGAGCGCTGCGGCTCGACCGGCGGCGCCGGGCCAACCGCACGAGCTCGTCGGCTCCCCAGACCACGAACGGGAACGGCACGAGCACGGTGAGCTGGCCGGGTTGCAGCGAAGCTGTCCCGAACAGGTCCTGCAGCCAGGGCAGATAGATGACGGCGGCGGTGAACAACAGCTCGAAGGCGATGCCCCACAGCAGCAGCGGGTTGGAGCTCAGCCCGACGGTGAACAGCGATGCCCGGTCGGTCCGGGCGGCGAATGCGGTGCCGACCTGGCAGGCGACGATGGCGGCAAAAGTTATGGTGGTGGCCTGCAGGTAGGCGTGGTGCAGCGGGCTCCCGGGCCCGGTCGGGTCACCCAGGTGCCAGCCGGCCCGGCGCAAGGTGAGCAGGTACGCGGCCATCACCAGCACCGCGGAGACCGTCCCGAGCAGCAGCCAGGCGCGCAGCAGCAAGGTGCGGTCGATGACGCCGGTCCCGCTGGGCCGCGGGGGGCGGTCCATCGCGCCGGGTTCGGCGGGCTCCCGGCCGAGCGCGAGCGCCGGCAGCGTCTCGGTACCCAGGTCAATCGCCAGAATCTGCAGCACCGTCAGGGGCAGCGGCACGCTCCCGCCGGACAGCGCGAAGACCAGGAACGGCACGACCTCGGGAACCGCGTGCGCAAAGATGTACAGCACGAACTTGCGAACGTTGTCGAAGACCTGCCGGCCGGCGCCGACCGCCGTCACGATCGTCGCGAAGTCGTCGTCCGTGAGCACCATGACCGCCGCCTCCCGGGCGACGTCGGTCCCGGAGCGGCCCATCGCCACGCCGATGTCGGCGTGCCGCAGCGCGGGGGCGTCGTTGACGCCGTCACCGGTCATTGCCACGACGTGCCCGGCGGCTTGCAGGGCCTCGCAGATGCGCAGCTTGCCCTCCGGGGAGATGCGGGCGAACACGATCTCGTCGATGGGCGTCAGGAGCTCGTCGAGGCCGGCGTCGGACAGGGCGTCCAGGTCGGTGCCGGTGACGATGCGGCTGCCAGCGGCGCCGATCCCCACCTGCCGCGCCACGTTGGCCGCGGTCGGGCCGTAGTCGCCGGTGACGACGTGGATGCGGATGCCCGCCCGGTGGGCCTCGCGGACGGCCGCAGGCACCGCCGGGCGTGGCGGGTCGACCATCGCGACGAGCCCGAGCAGCACGAGCCCGCTCTCAGCCGCAACGCGGTCTGGAAGCCCCGTCGACGCTGGCGAGAAGATCCGGCGGGCGACGGCGAGGACCCGCAGGCCGCCGGCTGCGTAGCCGTCCAGCGCGCGGGTCAGCACCCTGCGGGCAGTCTCGTCCAGAGGATGTACGGCGTTGTTCGCGTCGAGCAGGTGGGTGCAGCAGGGCAGCACGCTCTCCGGGGCGCCCTTGGTGTGGACCGCGAACGTGACCGGCTGCCCGGCGTCGGCGGCCTCCTCGTCGAGCGTGGTCATGCGCTGCAGGTGCGGGTCGAAGTGGAAGACCACTCGGCGCGCGGCCGCACGTACGGTGCTGTCGACGCCGACGCCCAGCGAGGTGGCGAGGGCGAGCAGGGCAAGTTCGGTCGGGTCGCCGCTGCCGGGTTGAGCGTCCGTCGCGGGCTCGGCGGTGGTGCAGGCAGCGGCGGTGGTCACCAGCAGCCGGGCGCTGCGGTCGCCACGGGCGGCGGCGACGTCCAGCTCGACGCCCGCCGGGTCCGGGCTCTCGAGGTCCGCGCCCGGCAGGCCCGCGCCCGGCAGCCACAGCTGGGTTGCGCGCATCCGGTTCTGCGTCAGGGTGCCGGTCTTGTCCGTGCAGATGATCGTCACGGAGCCGAGGGTTTCGACCGCGGACAGCCGCTTGACGACGGCGCCGCGCCCCGCGAGCTCCCGCACCCCAGCGGCGAGCGCCAAGGTGATCGTGGGCAGCAGGCCCTCGGGGACGTTCGCGACGATCAGCCCGATGGAGAAGGTGATCGCGGCGGCCCAGCCCAACCCAGCGGCCAGCCCGGCGGGAACGAAGGCGACGCCGACGACGACGGAGATCGCGGCGATGATCCAGGTGACCCGGCGGACCTGACGTTCCAGCGGGCTCGGGGCGGGTGTGCCGCGCTGCGACAGGGCGGCGATCCGGCCGAGCTCGGTGTGCATGCCGGTGCGGGTCACGACGGTGTTGGCCTCGCCGCCGGTGCAGCTCGTACCGCTGAAGACCAGGTCGTGCGCGTCCAGTGGGGAGCCGGTGAGCGGTGCGGGCTCGCCGGAGCGGCTGGTCGGGACCGACTCGCCGGTCAGCGCGGACAGGTCCAGCTGCACCGCGCCGTCGATGATCCGGGCGTCGGCGCAGACCCGGTCGCCCTCAGCCAGCACGAGCACGTCGCCGGGGACCAGATCAGTGGCCGGGACCTGCTGGCGGCTGCGGTCGCGGATGACCCGGGCGGTGGGTGGCAGGAAAGCCGACAGCGCGTCGACCGCGCGTTCGGCCTGGCGTTCCTGCACGAACGCGAACGCGGCGTTGAGCAGGATGACCGCCAGGACCGCGGCCGACAGCGCCGGGGTGCCGCCCGCCCAGGCCAGGACCGCCGCGACGGCCAACAGGACCGCGAGCGGCTGGGTGAACTGGCTCAGCAGCTCCGCCGGCCACCGCCGGCCCTGCGCACGGCTCAGCGTGTTGGGCCCGTACACGGTCAGCCGCCGCGCGGCTTCCCGTCGACCCAGCCCATCCGGGGAGGTCCGCAGGTCGCGGAACAGCTCCGCGAGCGGTCGCCGCGCATCGGAGTGCTCGCCGTCGTCGGTGGGGGGCCCGACAGCCTTACCCGAGCCGGCGGGTGGCTGGCCGTGCAGGGCCGGGGCGGCCGGCTGCACGGCCGCCGAGGTCACCGCCGTGCCCGTGGCACCGGCACGGCGACGGGCACGATCGGCGTCGACGCACCCGGCAGCGGCACCGCTGGCACAGCTGACGGGTCCGCCGGGACGACGGGGGTCTCGCCGAACTCGTGCCGCCCGACCTTGAGCCAGATGTACACCGGGACGCCGAGCAGCAGGCAGAACACCCCGTAATAGACGGCTTGGTAGCCGCTGCCTGCGAGTGACCAGAAGCAGAAGACCAGCGCGCCGCTCGCGACTCCGCAGTCCCTGACCAAGTGCGGCCAGGCCGTAGCGCGGCCCCGGACCAGCAGCCAGTACAGCTGCGCGGCCGCGCTGAACAGGTACGGCACGACGGCGGTGAACACCGACAGCAGCACCAGGGTCGTGAAGACGCTGTCGAAGCTCGAGTAGCTGATCGCAGTCAGGACCGACGCCAGCACGGTGGCGCAGAGGATGCCGAAGGCGGGCACCCCGCGACGCAGCCGGGCGAAGCGGGCCGGGAACAGCCGGTCCTGCGCCGCCGCGAGCGGCATCTCCGCGGTGATCAGCGTCCAGCCGATCAGGGCGCCGAGCCCGGAGACGATCGCGGCGACGGCAACGACCTGACCGGCCCAGGTTCCGCCGAAGATGGCGTTGGCAGAGTCGCTGAAAGGGGCGCTCGAGGAGCGCAGCGCGGCGTTGGAGACGGTGCCGAACACGGTGACGGTGCCGAGGATGTACACGACCGCGCAGCCGACCGTGCCGAGCACCGTGGCGAGGCCGACGTTTCGCATCGGGTTGCGGACGCGACCGGCCGCGACCGAGGCAGTCTCGATACCCAGATAGGCGAACAGCGCGATGGCAGCAGCTGCCGAGATCGCGCTGGCGACGGACGTGCCACTGGCGTTGAAGGCCCCGAAGTTGTCCGACTTGATGAACAACAGCCCGACCGTTGCCATGAAGAGCAGCGGTACGAACTTCAGCACCGTGGTGATGTTCTGGGTGAGCGCGAAGTTCCGTACGCCGGACAGGTTGATCAGGGCGGGGACCCACAGGCCAACCATGGCGATGACGATCGACCAACCGGTCGAGTGGCCCTTGTTCCAGAAGACCTCGACATAGCCCACCAGCGCCACCACGATCGCGGCGTTGCCGGCCCAGGCGGTGATCCAGTAGGACCAGGCGTTGAGGAACCCGCCGAAGTCACCGAACGCGTCGCGGGCGTAGACGTACGGGCCGCCCGAGCCGAGCACCCGCTTGGACAGCGCCCCGAACGTCAGCGCCAACGCCATCGCCCCCACCGTCACCAGGACGAACGAGACCAGGCTGATCGGGCCGAATGGTGCGAGGGCCGAGGGCAGTGCGAACACCCCGGTGCCGATCACCGACCCGATGACCAGAGCGGTTGCGGTGGGCAATCCGAACGAGCCCGTGGTCGGCTCGCCCTGCGAGGCAGTGGCCACCGCGGAAGTCGATGCGCCGGCGGCGGCCCTCTCGACGTGCGTACTCACCGGGTGCTCGACAGCCGGGTCGTGGCGCCCCGCGGAACGACGCCGCAGTACCGGTCGGCACCGGCGGGGTCCGGGATCTTGGCGGGTGATGCGGGTCTGTTCACGGGGAGTCCTCCTGGATGGGGTGCGGGGGCGGCAGGTACGACGGTGTGCCCGGCCGCGGTCCCGTCCACCGAGTAGCCGGCGTGGTGCCCCCGGCGCTCGACGTGCCCGACGCCCTCGTGACCGGGGACGCAAGGCGGTGACGGACTTACCGGCCACTCGCCCCGGGCGGCGTGGATGTCGCTGGCGACGGCGGCTCTCAAGGTGTCCTCCTCAGCGGTAAGAGCAATCGCGGGAAGCGCGGTGCGTGACGTGCGGACACAAGCGGGTTCGAACGGCGATCGCGCCCCCACAGCTGCTGGCAGTGGGACGCTCTGGCTGCGTGCATCTCCTGGCAGAGACCAACGTCGCCTCGGCAGCTGTGCTCACCTAGAGGCGAAGGTCCCGGACCTGCGCGCCGGCTGGACGGTCCGGGGTGTGGTCGGGGCGGGACCGCGCGGGGGGTAGGAGGCCGGTAGCAGCATCTCGACGATCTGCCCCGGTGGTGCGGGTGTCGGGGTCGTTGGGCAGGTGGCAGACGTGACCCGGCGTGTCGGAACGGGCCGGCCTGTTCACGTGGAACATCGTCTTCGTGACTGCCTTCTTCCGCCGGCCCGCGGGCTGAGGCGGCCCGTGCAGCGCTCTCCGGTACGACGGGTGGCCCATCTGGTCGACGGGCCGCTGGGTGCTGCTCTGCTCGTTCGCGGAGCTGATCGGCATGATGGCCGCAGCAACAGCGGCGAAGGCATCTGCGGCCCTGGTCGGTGAAACGGGCAGCCGGCTCTGGGTTACGGCGAGCGCAGCGGCCTGGAGCCCGACGATGGCAGTCATCTTCGTCGGAGCGACCACCCCGAGCGCCGACTGGTCGGGTGGCCGCCCCCGGTGCGGTCACGCTGCCGGCGCCGGACCCTCGAGCTCCCCGCGCAACACGCCGACGACGTCGGTGACATCGGGGTGGTCCCCGGTCGGCCGGCTAGCAGGCGGTGGTGGCGCAACCTGGTCACGGCCGCTGAGGTGGACGTGCTGGTGAGTGGGCGTTGGAAGCATGGCGCCGGGCTGCTGCTGCGTCCCAGGGACGCCGGCCACCAGAGCGCCATGGCCGCCTACCGAGATCGATGGCTGCGGATCCGACTCCCTGACGACAGTCCGGTGGTCCATGTCCGGCTCGCGGGCTGGGGTCGTCACGGGCTGCGATCGTCACGGGCTGCGGCGCCGGAGCTTGGCCGCGCCGAGCGCGGGCGCGGGCGCGCCCGGCTGGCCGATCTGGCTGCGCCCCGAGGCCACCACGCGCCACGTGAAGATGGCACGACGCCGCCGGGCGTGTGGCAGTGGGATAAGCCCAGCGGCTGTCCTGCTCCGCCCTTCAGTGCCTCCTTTACCTCCCGCTGGGCGTCGGGAAAGCACCGTCTTCGACTGAGAGCTCGTCGTCATCGACGACAACGCCCGCTTCGGTCTCCCGACCAGCTCGAACCGACGGCTGTCGGGCCAGAGGTCTAAGCGGGGACTGCTCGCCGCCGACCTAGGTGAGGCACCTTGCCGACCGGGTTCCGCCTTCGCTTCGGCCGCCGCTCCCTCAAACAGAGGTCCTCGTCGGCTGAGGCCGGCAGGGCGAGCGCCGGATTCCGCCTCAAGCGACGCCGGCTCCGAGCGGTGGACTGCCCCCCTCACCCCGAAGGGCCAGCGCGTGCCGACCGGCTGCGGTCTCGGCGGCGGGTGGATACCGTGACGCTCCCCGCGTCGGCAACCGCTCGGCGCTCATCGAGAGATCGTGGAGCCCGAAACGGTGCTGCTGTGGTTGTCACTGCTGCTAATCGGAGTGGTTGCCATCGGGTTGGCGGCCCGACTGCTCGCCGTCCGGCCGCTGGCCGGCCGACCCTGGCTGGTCGCGCTGGGCGCTCGTACCACCGCTGTGCGAGCGTCCCTGACGGAGAACCTGGGCACTGCGGGCGCCGCCGTGGCGGTGCTGCTGGCAGGGGCTGCCGCGACGGTCGCGGTGTGCTGGGTGTTCGGAGCCCTGGTCAAACTTCTCCAGCCAAACCTGGACGTGCCGCTGTTCCGGTTCGCCGCTCAACGGCAGGGCCACCGGACATGGACCACGATCAGTGCCCTGTTCACGCAGATGGGCAACCGGCACCAGGTGAAGACCGTGTCCGTGCTCTCGGCCGTCGTGCTGCCGGTCATCTGGCGCCGCCGCGGGTGGTGGATCCCGCCGATCGTTATCGCTGCGGCGTACGGCTTCGAGAAGTACGGCCAGAAGCTCCTGGGCAAAGTCGTCGCCAGAGGCCACCCCCCCACGACGCTGGGGACCTACCCGTCCGGTGGGGTCGCCCGCCTGATCGCCATCTACGGTGCAATCTTGTATCTGCTCATCCTCGGCCGAAAGCAGCGCCCCGCCGTGCGGCGGTGGCTGTTCACACTGCTCGCCGTCGCGGCGTTCGTCGAGGGGTACACCCGCATCTTCCTGCTCAAGCACTGGTTCACCGACGTGGTCGGCGGCTGGCTGTTCGGGACTCTGCTGCTCGGCGTCCTGATCGCCGCCACTGCCACCTTGGCCTCAACCTCCCAACCGACAGCCGCGGTTCGTGTCGTCGTCCGGACCCGGTCCACCGGCTCAACAACTCAGGCCGGCGAGTCAACAGAAGCAGGTTCACGTGGTCCTTAGCCTGGATCCACCGTCCCAGACGATGATCCTGTCCTGAGCTCACACCCGCATCTCTCACGGATTCCCTCCTGTTGCGGTTGAACTGATCCCTCGACAAGATCGGTTCTCCGGCAGCAGAAGAGCATCCCGTCGTGACGACCCGCCCACACCGAACGTGGGACGGTGGGTCCGATGCGGCGTTCCTGCGGTGGCGCCGAGGACATCGACCCGGCCGCAGACACCGGCCGGCACCCCGACAACGGCGCTCAACAGCGTGCTCTTGCCGCCGCCGCTCGGCCCGACAAGTCCGGTGACAGCACCGGCCCGGAGCTCGCACGACACGTCATGCAGCACGTCACGCCGGCCGCGCCGGACCGACACGCCCCTGAGCACCACCGCGGCGGACGCCGAAGCTGGTCGCCCGGCCGCCGACCCTTCGCCGCGGGTGGCCCCGGCAACCGGGTACCGGGGTCCACGCGTCGCCGTCAGCGGCTAGCCGCCTCCTCCGGCGGTGCGTCCCGCGGCTCGCGCACGGACCGGTGCTGGCTGAAGTGCTTCAGGACGGCCACGATGCGCTCCGCCTGATCGTTCGGACGGACCGGCACCGAGCGCGCACCGGGTCCGTCCTGGCGGGTGACGGTCACAGGCGTTCGATGCCTTGCAAGGCACCATACGAGCTGACGAAGGGCATGTCGGGCTCCGGTGAGCGCGAAGTTCCCCGGGCTACCCGGCGGCGAGCGTGGTGCTCAAGAACAGCGGCGCGCGGCGCGCGGCGGTCCCGATCCGGGTTGGCTGTCTTGCTCAGCGCCATCACCATACGCCCGGTTGGACAGCGTGGACAGCCCCCGGGGGTGGGTCGGGTTCGCCCGAGACCGGACGGCAGGGCCGACGGGCCGCACACTGGTGTGGGCGCCGGCGCGCGCGCCCCGGACCCGGAGGTGGCTGTGGACGAGGACCTGACAGTGAGCCTGGCGGGGCTGTCCGGTCTGTTGACCGGCCACCGTCCCCTGGGCGACACGCTGACCGAGATCGCGCAGTTTGCCGTACACGCCATCCCGGGGGCCGACGGCGCGGGCTTGACGATGCTCGAGGACGACCGGGCGCAGACCGTGGTGGCCAGCGCCGAGTTCGTGCATGCCGTCGACGATGTCCAGTACGGCCTGGGAGAGGGACCGTGCCTGCAGGCGGTCGCCTCGGGTGTCACGCAGACCTCCGGCTCGCTCGGCGGGGACCCGCGCTGGCCACACTTCGGCCCGCGGATCGGTCGGATGGGCGTGCACAGCGTCCTCTCGCTCCCGCTGCTGCTGCCCGGAACGGGAGCGGACGACCAGGTCATCGGGGCGATGAACGTGTATGCCCGCGCCAAGAATGCGTTCGGTGCCGATTCGGTGCGGATCGGGGAGCTGTTCGCTCGTCCCGCCGCGGTGTCGGTGCACAACGCCCAGGTCCTGGCGCAGTCCCAGCGCCTCGCCGGGCAGCTTGCGGAAGCGTTGAACAGCCGGGCAGTGATCGACCAGGCGCTCGGCGTACTGATGAGCCGGAGCGGCGCCACGCCGCAGGAGGCGTTCGACCGGCTCCGCACCATGAGTCAGACGCAGCACGTCAAGGTCGCGGAGGTCGCCCGGGTGCTGGTCGACGAGGCGGTCCGCCGAGCCCGCAGCCGACCGGCGTAGCGTGGCATGGCGGATCGGAAGGCATCCGTCGCTCGTACGGCGCGCCGGCTGGAGTGCACCAACCCGCCCCCTGCGCCCTACGGCAGCCTTCGACCCGGGCTGCGGTCACCGCCGCCTCCCGGCCGGGCCGTGGTCCGCCGCGGACGGCAGGGACGGGTCTTCGTGATCCGTGTCGGGCAGGAGTCGACCCCGTGGACCTGGCGAGCCGGCTTGCCGAGCACCTGCAAGCCCTCGGCGGCACTCCCCTGCCGGACGACGATGGCCAGCATGACGCCGTACGCGAGATGGCGGGCTTCGCGGCCGGACTCGCCCACCTGACCCGCGAAGTCCTCGTCGACGTTCCCTCCGGCCTGGCAGTGTCGCTCCTGCTCAGCCGGCCCACGGGGGATGTCACCGTCAGTTCGTCCGCAATCGGTGCCGCCTCGTTCGCGACGACAACCGTGCGGGCCTCGATCGCTGTGCCGCTCGCCGTGCCCGGAGGTGCAGCGGTACTGCTCCTGCAGGCGTCCGCCGAGGGTGCCTTCGTGCTGCTCGCCGACGACCTGGCCGGACAGCGTGGCGCCGGCTGTGCGCCAATCCTGGTTGACCGGCATCTGGTCCTGCAGGCGGATCCGGAGGGCGCGCGGCTTGCCGCAGGACTGGCCGACGTGCGCGCGGTGGAGCAGGCCATTGGCGCGCTGATCGGGCAGGGGCGACCTCCCGCCGCGGCTCGACAGGAGCTGAACGGCCGAGCCGCAGCCGCGGAACTGACGGTACCGGCCATGGCTCGTGAACTGCTGGCCGCGCTGGCGGATCGGGCTCGACCGGATTGACAGAAAACCTCGCCGACGCGCACCCTTAGCTGCTGGGTGTCAGCCAGTCCGGAACGGCGGCGCCGCGAGAGCCGCGCCGCCGGAGCACGTCAGCTCGCCGCCGGACGCCCCCGTGACCTTCTCCTGAGGGCATCCATGACCACTGCGTTGACCGTCCTCGTCGTCACTGCTCTTGCCGTGCTGCTGGTTCTCGCGCTGTCGGTACGGATCATCAAGCAGTACGAGCAGGGCATCCTGTTCCGCTTCGGCCGGGTGATCGGCGTCCGCGAACCCGGCCTGCGCCTGATCATCCCGATCGTCGATGTGCTCCACCGGGTGTCGCTGCGCATCGTCACCATGCCGATCCAGTCCCAGGGGATCATCACCCGCGACAACGTGAGCGTGGATGTCTCCGCCGTTGCGTACTTCCGGGTCGTCGATGCCACCAAAGCCGTCGTGGCCATCGAGAACGTGTATGCGGCGATCGACCAGATCGCCCAGACCACGCTGCGCAAGGAGGTCGGGCAGCACACCTTGGACGAGACGCTGTCCGAGACCGACTCCATCAACCTCGAGATCCGCAAGATCCTGGACATCAACACCGAGGAGTGGGGCATCCAGGTCACCCTGGTCGAGCTCAAGGACATCCAGCTGCCGGACAGCATGAAGCGGGCGATGGCCCGGCAGGCCGAGGCCGAGCGGGAGAAGCGGGCCAAAATCATCAACGCGGAAGGTGAGTCGCTGGCCGCCGAGGCGCTCGGCGTCGCCTCCGACATCATGATGGCGCACCCACTCGCCCTCCAGCTGCGCAACCTGCAGAGCCTGGTGGAGATCGGCGTGGACAAGAACACCACGGTCGTGTTCCCGGCCCCCCTGATGGGCACCATCGGCGAGCTCGGCGCCTTCATGGCCCGCGAGACCGCCGCGGCCGGCGCGGCACGTCCGGTACCAGTCCCGCAGGACACCGGCCCGCCGCCGGCGTCGGGGGCCCCCGACGCCCCGAACGGCAGCGCCCCGGTGTTCCCGCTGCGAGGCTGACCTCGTCAGACACCCCGCTGTTTCCCGCCCGCCTGCTAGAGGAGAACCCCGATGGTCAGCCCGCTCCAACCCTCGAACGCCCCGTTCCGCGCCGCGGCGCTCACGGATAAGCCGCAACACCTCTTGGCGACCTTCCCGACGTACGCCGGCGCCGAGCAGTTGGTCGACAAGCTGTCCGACAGCGGTTTTCCGGTCGAGCACGTACGGATCGTCGGTAACGGCCTGCGCTCGGTGGAGTACGTCACCGGTCGGCTCACGAGCGGTCGGGCCGCGCTGGCCGGCGCCGCAACCGGTGCCTGGATCGGGCTGCTCATCGGCATCCTGATCAACCTTTTCAGCGCGGGATCGACCTCGTTCGCGAATGTGCTGGGCAGCGTCGTCATCGGCGCGCTCTGGTGGGCGGCATTCGGCTACTTCGCGCACCGCGCCACGCACGGGCGCCGCGACTTCGCCAGCGTCAAGGGCATGGAGGCCGAGCAGTACCAGGTCTACGTCGATGCGGACCAGGCCGACCAGGCAATCCGGGCCGGCGGCCTGCTGTAACCACCTCCCCGCAACGCCGCCCATGACGACGGCGGCGCCGGCCCGCCTGGCGCGGTCCCGCACCGGCATCATCGCCAGTGCCAGCCTGACCGTTACCGAGGCGCTCGGCGAGCTCGGCGTTCGAGCCGACACCGGCCTTTCCAGCGGGGACGTCGCGCAGCGGCAGGTGCGGTGGGGACCCAACGCGGTGGCCTCGCACCACGCGCGGGCACTACAGGTGCTGTGGCACCAGTTGCGCTCGCCCCTGCTTGGTCTGCTCCTGGTCGCGGCCGTGGCCTCGTACGGCGCGGGCGAGCGCAGCGCGGCTGTGATCATCGGAGTCATCGTCGCGTTGTCCGTGGGGCTGGGTTTCGTCAATGAGTACCGCGCCGAGAAGGCCGCCGAGGCGCTGCACTCCTCGATCACCCACGAGGTCGTCGTGGTTCGCGACGCAGTGCCGGCCGCCGTCGACGTCACCACGCTGGTACCGGGTGACGTCGTCGAGCTCCAGCTCGGCGGGATCGTCCCGGCGGACCTGCGGCTGCTGCAGGTGACCGGGCTGGAGTGCGACGAGTCGGTCTTGACCGGCGAGTCGCTCCCCGTAGCCAAGGAGCTCGAGCCGGTGCCGGCCGGGACGGCGCTGGCCGAGCTGACCGGGTGCGCGTTGATGGGGACGGTCGTACACAGCGGAAGCGGCCGCGGGGTTGTCGTGACGACCGGGGCGCGGACCGAGCTCGGGAAGATCGCCGCGGGACTGGACACCCACCCGTTGGACACCGAGTTCCAGGTCGGCCTGCGGCGGTTCTCGATGCTGCTGGTCTACGTCGGCGGAGCGCTCACTTTCGCGATCTTCCTCATCAACGTGGTGCTGCACAAGCCGGTCCTGGACGCGCTGCTGTTCTCCCTCGCGATCGCGGTGGGCATCACACCCCAGCTGCTGCCGGCGGTGGTGTCCACCAGCCTGGCCGCCGGCTCGAGGCGGATGCAGCAGCGCAAGGTGCTCGTCAAGCGGCTGGTCTGCATCGAGGACCTCGGCGACGTCGACGTGCTGTTCACCGACAAGACCGGCACGTTGACCGCCGGCCGCGTCGACTTCACCCGGGCCGTAGCCGTCGGGAGCGACGGCCCTGCCGGGTCGGCCGCCGTGCTGCGCTGGGGGCTGCTGGGCACCGAGAACAGCGCCGACGGTGTCGGCGGCAACCCGTTGGACCAGGCCATGACGCGGGCGCCCGGCGCCGACCGCGAGCACGACGCCGTCGCGGCGTACACCCGGCTGGGGGTGCTGCCTTTCGACCACGACCGCGCGATGGTCTCTGTGCTGGTGCGCGACCCGGCCGGGCAGCTCACCCTGGTCACCAAGGGCGCCCCGGAGAACGTGCTGGCGCGTTGCCTCGACGTGCCCTCGGCGACCCGCTCGGCGCTCGCAGCGGAGTTCGCGGCCGGCAACCGGGTTGTTGCGGTAGCCACCCGTCCGACCGACGAGCCACGTACGCCCTGCGCCGCCGATGAGCGGGACCTGCACCTGCAGGGCCTGCTGGTGTTCCTCGATCCGCCCAAGGCGGACGCCTCCCAGGCGCTGCGCCGCCTCGCCGACCTCGGCATCTCGGTGAAGGTCGTCACCGGCGACAACCCGGCCGTCGCCATGAAGGTGTGCCGGGACCTTGGCCTCGGCGTCGGCGAGGCCGCCCTGACCGGGGCCGACGTGGACGAGCTCGACGACACCCGGCTGGCCACGCAGATCGCCCTGACATCCGTCTTCGCCCGCGTCACCCCGGAGCAGAAGGCGCGGATCGTGACCGTCCAGCGGCGCAGCGGCGGCGGGGTCGCCTTCCTCGGCGACGGCGTCAACGACGCACTGGCGCTGCACGCCGCCGATGTCGGGATCTCGGTCGACACCGCCACCGACGTCGCCAAGGATGCCGCCGATGTGATCCTGCTCGAGAAGGACCTCGATGTGCTGGCCGACGGGGTCGTCGAGGGCCGCCGGATCTTCGCCAACACCATCAAGTACGTGCTGATGGGTACCTCCAGCAACTTCGGCAACATGTTCTCCGCCGCCGGCGCCTCGCTGTTCCTCAGCTTCCTGCCGATGCTGCCCTCGCAGATCCTGCTGAACAACCTGCTGTACGACACCAGCCAGCTCGCCATCCCGACCGACAACGTCGACGAGACGCAGTTGCGCAAGCCCTCGCACTGGGACATCGCCTTTATCCGCCGGTTCATGCTCTACTTCGGCCCGCTCAGCTCGGTGTTCGACTTCATCACCTTCGGGGTCATGCTGTGGGTGTTCCACTCCGGACCGGCGCAGTTCCGCTCAGGCTGGTTCGTCGAGTCGCTCGCCACCCAGACCCTGGTGATCTTCGCGATCCGGACGCGGCGCATCCCGTTCTTCCGGAGCCATGCAAGCCTGCCGTTGTCCCTGTCCGCGCTGGCCGTCGTGACAGTCGGGGCACTGCTGCCGGCGACCCCGCTGGCCCACACCCTGGGCTTCCAGCCACTGCCCAAGCTGTTCTTCGCGGCGCTGGCCGGGATGGTGGTCTGTTACCTCGCCCTGATAGAAGGTGGCAAGCGGCTGTTCTACGGCGCTGCCGCGGGCCCGGCCCGGATGCGCCGTCCGTACAGCCGGCACCGGCACCTGCGCCGACGCGCCGCCTACTTCAGCACCGCCGCAGCACCGCAATAGTCGGACACAGCACAACGAAGGTTGACAGCAGCAGCCGCTGCACGGCATGGTGAAGCGCTGGGCTAGCAGCCAGTCCGTAACGGCAGCGCCGCGCAAGTCGCGCCGCCGCGAGCGAGTCGCTCGCTGTCGGACGCGATCGGTGAGTCTTTTCTCGGCATCGATATTCCTGATGCCGGCATCCCATTGCCTTCGTGCTGGCCAGCGGCGCAAGCCCGGATGACCACGCGCCGTCCGAGGAGAAATCTTGATCGATCAGCTGTGGGGTCCCGTGGTCAACCTCGTCGGTGACGGTGGTTACCGCGCCTTGACGTTCGGCGACTGGTTCGTCATGAAGTACTCCAATGTCGTCATGTTCGTCGTCGTCGCGATGCTCTTCATCATTGCCGCGTTCGTCAACCTGCCCGGGGACGAGACGGACCAGTGAGCGATCTGCAGTCCGCGGACCCGGTGACCGAGGTCGACGGCCGTGAGTCGTTCTCGTGGACGACACCGTCGCCGTGGGCGCGCAGCCTGCTGGTGCGCAACCTTCCGCTGCGGCGACTGCTCCCGGACCGGGAGCCCTCCTATGTCTCGTCCATGCTCTACACCATGGGGGTTCTGACTCTGGCGTCCCTGATTGTTGTCATCGTGAGCGGGGTCGTCCTCGCCGTGGGCGGCGTGCAGTGGTGGCACACCAGCTCCCTCGGTGCGAGTGTCAACAGCGTCCACTTCTGGGGGGTCCAGGCCTTCTTCCTGTTCATGGCGGTGCACGCACTGGCCAGCTACTTCACGATGGCGTGGCGCGGTGGCCGGGGCTTCACCTGGGTCACCGGGGTGCTGGCCTTCCTACTTTCTGTGGTCACCTCGTTCACCGGCTTTCTGATGATGACCAACTGGGATGGCCAGTATGTCGCGCAGCAGGCCAAGGACGCCTTCAATGCGATGGGCATCGGCGCTGTCTGGAACGTCATGGATGTGGGCCAGCAGTTCACGCTGCACGTCGTCGTGACGTCGGGGCTGCTCGGCTTCATCGTGCTCATCCATCTCGGCCAGATCCGTCGCAGGGGCGTCACCCCGCCGCCCGGGGCAGAGCACCTGGAGGTTCCGGACGACATCCCCGCTGTGCGGCTCGACGAGCAACCCGCGGTGGCGACGCAGGCCGTCCCCGCGCAGCCGACCGAGTCGCAGCCGGTTGCGGTCCCCGGTGGACCGCGATGACGCGCCTGCGCAGACACCCGCTGCGGCACTGGACCGGTCCCGAGCGAAAGTACGACCTGCTCTTCGAAGGCACCGTCGCCGTCCTGGTCGTCGCTGTCCTGGTCGTGACCGCCTCGATCCTGTTCGGTTCGCCGAACGGGGGCCTGCAGTACCCGGGAGGCCCCACGTCCACGCCGGGAGCGGCCTTCACCGCGCAGTACTGGGTCACGTCACCGACCACGGACGACCAGGGGGCGGTCGACGCAAACGGCGGGGCGATGGACTTCGCCGCCACGGCGGTCACCGAGCTCGACGGGTCCTCCGCCACCGCGACCTACGGGCCACCGTTCAACAACACCGCCGATGCCTCCCAGCACATCGGTCGGGTGTCCCTGGCCGGTATTGCGCACAGCCTGTTCGGCCTGACCCAGCCGATCAACACCGCGAATGACTTCGTGCTGGCACCGGTCGGCAGGACGGTCGCTCCGTATGACCCCGTGGTGGCGGACGCGGTCACGCAGTACCAAGCCGCCGGTGGCAGCCTGGAGAGCGGTGTCGCGGCCGACGGTCTCGTCTCCGACCAGCAGGCGACCTGGCTCAAGGCCTACACCGAGGCGCTCGGCAAGGGCTCGATCGACAACGCGAAGATCGACGTGGCGCCCGGTGACTACGGTCCGGTCGCGACCCTCGTGCAGGCCGAGTTGACCATGGCGCGGAACGGCTCCCTGGACGGCTTCCTGAGCAGCAGCGGCACGCAGGTCACGACGAACCCGTACAAGGCCACGATGTTCTTCAGCGACGGCACCCTATGGAGCAGTGTCGCGCAGGGTCAGGGGCTGACCGGCGACCAGTGGGGCGTCATGAACGAGCTGTGGAACTACCCGGGTCAGTTCTGGCTGGTGCTGTACGCCATCCCGTACCACATCCCGGTGATTGGTGGCTCTGCGGCGGCGGACCTCTGGGTGGGCACGCTCATCGTCATCGTCGGCATGCTGCTGCAGTTGCTGCTGCCCTGGATTCCGGGGCTGAGGGACATCCCGCGGATCGTCCCCCTCTACAAGGTGATCTACCGCAGGTACTACCGGAAGGCCACCAACACCAGCTGACACCGCCTCCCCTACCTGAGGTCGCTTCCCCTTCTGGACGTCACTTTCGGACCCCATCCGAGTGACCTACCGAAGGGGAAGTGAGCTGTCGAAGGGGAGGTGCCGGGATCGGTTCAGCGGATCGCAGGCAGGTCCACAGGGACACGTCGATCGCCTACGGCCGAACGCGCTGCCGGTCGTCGTAGCCTCCAGCGACCGCGGGACGGGCGCGGCAGTAGGCGGATGTGGGGACGCAGCAGATGGCTGTTCAACGGCGGATCCGACCATGAGAGTCGTGCTCGACGGGCCGCCGCCGGACTGGGTTTCGCAGTGCAGCGACGAGGCGCTGCTGGACAGGCTGGGATCCGGGCCCTACGAGCGCGGGATGGCGTACGCGAGCGCCCGCGCCGTGATGACGTTGACGCTGCAGGACGAGGGCCATCGGCTCGACGCCGCCGTACGCGGAGGCGCTGCTGCTCGCGAACTGGGATCGCGAACTCGCACGTGCGGCCGTCACGACAGGCTGCAGCGTGTCGCCACCCCCTTGAGGCCGCGACGGGTCCCGGGCTCCGGCGACTCCGTCAGCCGCCGGCGACCGGCAGGAGGTCGTGCTCACTCGGGGGCAGGACGTGGTCCTGGCGGTGCAGGGCGAGCCCGCGTGCATAGCGCCGGGTGATGTCCGGCATCGCGTTGTCGGTCTCGCCGACGCCGAATACCGTGCCGGGGTAGTCCAGCGGGCCGATCAGGTCGCGGATGCGTTCCCACTCGCCGGGCGGGACCAGCTGGGCCGGGTCACCGCCGGCAAACCAGCCCATCGGCACCACGACCCCGGCGCCCACGACGGTGTTGACGTGCACGACTGCGTGGAACTCGACCTCGGCTCCCACCTCGATCCGGGCCCCGTTGAACACCACGGCCCCGGTGCCGATCCTGGTCTCGCCCTCGACCACACATCCGGTGAGCGAGGCGTGCGGGCCGACCAGCACGTGGTCGCCGAGTCGCGTCGGGTGCCGCGGCACACCGCGTACGACAGCGTTCTCCATGATCACGCAGTTCGCGCCCACCTCGACCGGGCCACCCTCCGCAGTGACGACTGCGCCGAACAACACCCGGCTGTGCGGGCCGACCGTGACGTCGCCGCAGAGCACGGCCGTGGGCGCGATGTACGCCGACTCCGCGACCCGCGGGCTCTTCATTCGGTGCCGGATGAAGACTGCATCCCGGCCGACTGCTCGTGCCGTCGTCACGTACTCCTCCACCGTGTCCACCATGACAGCCCCGCACCCCTGCACCGGCCGCCGTCGGTGCCCGCATGTCGCGTGACCCCGGGCCGGTCCCGCGGACGCTAGACCTCGGGGCACCGGCGCAGCAACCCTCGCTGACCGGGGGGCTCGCCACCGTCGACGGGCTGCCCTACGGTCCCGGACATGACTCGATACCGGTTCCTCGACGGGATGGGCGACATCGTCGCGGACCACGAGTTCGCCGAGCACGCGACGGCGCTGACCTGGGCACTTGACGACGAAGGGCCGGAGGAAGAGGTGCAGCGCGTCGAGTACCTGGGCCCGGAGGGCGACTGGCGCTGGGCGGGCGCCCTGCAGGGCTGAGGGTCAGCTCGCAGTGGACGGCGGGCGCGGGACAAACACCTTGCACTTGTTGCGTCGCGGCCGATTCATCCGCCGCTCGCGTCAACAGCTGCGCAGATCAAGCCGGTGCATCGCCGGGCGGGCTGCGCTCGGCGTCCTCGGTCGGCTCGACGACGGTGGTGGCCGGTTGCCCCGAGGTGCCCCAGCAGCTCGGCGACCCAGTCGAACGCTCCGTCGAGAGCAGGACGTTGCTGAGCAGCGACGGGCTGCCGGGTCCGGCGATCATGGACAGGTTCGGGGGGCCGGACACCATGACCCCGAGGTACGTGGCGGACCCGCCGGACCACTCCTCCGCCGGCGTCACCCCGTTGCGGCCCACGATCTCCAGGCGCAGCAGCAGCGAGCCGGTCAGGGCGTCGAAGCCGGTCGCGAACATGAGCGTAACGAGCTGGGTGGTGCGTGCACCACCTGACCCGCGTGCTGGCCAAGGAGCTCGGCCCGCGGCACGTCACCGTCAACGCGATCGCCCCGGGGCCGTTCCCGTCGAGAATGATGGCGGCCACCCTGAAGGAGCATGGGGACGCGATCGCCGCGAAGGCCCCGCTGGGGCGGATCGGGCGGGACGACGACATGGCCGGCGCGGCCGTCTACCTGGCCAGCCGGGCCGGCGCGTATGTGACAGGCGCCGTGCTGCCCGTGGACGGCGGGATCTGGACGACGCGCCAGGTCGGCTCAGCCATGCGGACCGCCCACGGCGGAAAGCGCCGGCCGGTGATGAAGCGCGAGCGCTCGTCGGCGAAGAGCGGCACAGCGTGCCGCTGACCGAAGATCCGGCGACCCAGCTCGGCAGCGGGCAGGATGTCCGAGTGACAGCTGAGCTGAAGACCACGACCAGGGCGCCGGCGTGGCCGCCGCGCACACTGCGGCTGCGACTTGCCGGGCGGCCGGTGCAGGCGGCCACGACCGGCCAGGGACCGCCCCTCCTGCTGCTCAACGGCATCGGCGGCAACATCGACATGTGGGAGCCGGTGGTGCGGCGGCTGCCCGGTCGCCAGGTCGTCATGCTCGACCTGCCGGGCACCGGCGGCAGCCCGGCGCTGCTGGTGCCACAGCGGATGCGGGGGTACGCCGAGCTCGTCGTGGCGCTGCTCGACGAGCTGGGCATCGACCGCGCCGACGTGCTCGGCTACTCCTGGGGCGGGGCGCTGGCGCAGGAGCTCGCGCACCGGGCGCCCACCCGGGTGGGCGCCGTGGTGCTGGCCGCCACGACGCCGGGCCTCGGAGGGCAGCCACCCGCGCCCTGGGTCGTCGCGCTGATGGCGACCCCGGCGCGCTACTACTCGCGGACGTACCTGCGGCTGGTGGCGCCCGTGGTGTTCGGCAGCACACCGGACCAGCCGGTCGATCCGGCGTCAGCGAAGGCGCGGCTGCGGACACCGCCGACGCTGCGCGGCTACGCCCAGCAGCTCTGGACCATCTCCGGCTGGTCGAGCCGGTCCTACCTGCGCAGCCTGCGCGTCCCGGTCCTGGTGCTCGCAGGCTCCCGTGACCCGCTGGTGCCGGCCCGCAATGGAAGGATCCTCGCGCGGGAAATCCCCGGGGCGCGGCTGCGGGTCGTCGATGGCGGGCACCTGTTCCTGCTTGAGCAGCCTGACGAGGGCTGCCAGGCCGTGACGGCATTCCTCGACGAGTGCGGTCTCGGGGCAGCTCAGCCCGGGACCCGGTCCAGCACGTAACTGCCCGGGGCGGGCTCGAGCGGCGGGTGCCGGTCGTCGCCGACCGACGCAGGGGCGGGTACTTCCTCGCCTGACCGCTCCAGCATCCAGGTGGCCCAGGCCTCCCACCAGCTGCCGGTCCGGCGCTCGGCCGCCGCGCGCCACAGCTCCGGGTCGGGCCCGGGCTCGCCACCCACCTGGTAGCTGGCCTTGGGGTTGCCCGGCGGGTTGACCAGGCTGGCGATGTGGCCGGCGTTGCTCAGCACGAAGGTGCTCGGGCCCGACAGCAGGCGGGTCGTGCGGTAGCAGCCCGCCCACGGCGTGAGGTGGTCGTTGACGGCGCCCGTGACGAAGGTCGGCACCGTGACCCGGGCCAGGTCTACCGGGGTGCCGAGCACCGTCAGCGCGCCCTTGGCGGTCAGCGTGTTGTCGCGGAACAACGCCAGGAAGTCCTCGTGCAGCCGGGCCGGCAGGTTGGTGCCGTCCGCGTTCCACGCCAGGATGTCGAACACAGGTGGGTCCTGGCCCATCAGCCACTGGTTGACGACGTAGTTGAACACGAGATCGTCCGGCCGCATCCAGCTGAACACCGCCCCGAGCGACCGGGCGGTGATCACGCCGGCCCGCTTGGAGCCCCGCCGGGCCAGCTCGAGCAGCGGGGGCGAGGAGAACGCGCCGAGCGGCGCCCGGCTGTCGAAGTCGAGCAGCGTCACCGCGAAGCCCGCTGCCGCGATGCTGCTGTCCCCGGTGGCCGCGTGGTGGTTGAGCACCGCGCTGGTCAGGATGCCGCCCGCGCAGAAACCCAGGGTCGTCACGTCCGGCGAGCCGGTGATCTGCTTGGCCGTCTCGACGGCGGACTCGATCCGCGCCGCATAGGTGTCCAGGTCCCAACCGGACTGTTCGCGGGTCGGATTGCGCCAGCTGAGCAGGAAGACCTGGAAGCCTTGGCCGACCGCGTGCTCGACGAAGCTGCGGCCAGGGCGCAGGTCGAGGAAGTAGTAGCGGCCGATGGGCGGCGGGATGATGAGCAGCGGCCGCTGGCGTACGAGGTCGGTGGACGGTGCGTACTGCAGCAGCTCGGCCACCGGGTCCCGGTCGACGACAGCGCCGGGGGTGACCGCGAGGTCGGTGCCGACCGCGAAGGCGGAGCGGTCGGTCTGCGAGGGCATCCCGCCGTTGGTGCGTACGTCGTGGAGCAGGTGGCCGGCCCCCCGGACCAGGCTCCGACCGCCGGTGTCGAAGGCCCGCTTGAGCGCGGCCGGGTTGCCCAGCAGCGTGTTGGTCGGCGCCAGCAGGCTGGTCAGGGCGTTGACGCCGAACCGGGCCCGCTCCACGTCACGCCAGTCGCTACCCGACGCCTCGTACGCGTCGACCAGGCGGGAGAGCGAGCCACCGAGGGACAGGTAGCCCTGGGCCACCCGGCGGTAGACCGGGTTGGCCGCCCACGCGGGGTCGGCGAAGCGCTTGTCCTTCGGTTCCGGGGCGCTGGTGGACGTGCCGCGCAGGATCTCCACCCCTTCCTTGGCCAGGCGGCCGGCCTCCCTGGCGACCGGCCCGGCCTGGGCGAGCGCGGCCAGCACCCCGCCGGCGAGGCCGCGCAGCGACGCGACGGCGACCGGCTCCGCGGCGGCGGCGGGAACGACGGCAGCGGCGGAAACCTGCTCGGTCGGTATGGCTGAGACGGGCATGTCCCGACTGTTCCAGGCACCGATGGCCGCCGTCCAGCCCCGACAACAGGGCCGTTGCTCGACGGGTCAGGCCAAGCCCCAGCCGTCCCAGCCTGCGGGCATCCGGGGGTGAAGCCGCGCGACGTCGTCGCGGAGCAGGTCACCGAGGACGGCGCGCAGCTCGAGGGCGAGGTCCGCGCCGGCCGCGGCAGGTCGGTGGCGCAGGACCGGGTCGAGGGTGCGCAGCGCCGGCCGCAACGACGGTGGCGCCGTGTCGATCAGCCGGCGGCAGGGGGAGGTGCGCTTGAGCCGGTGCACGGCCGGGCGCTGGCGCACGGCGTCATCGGTGACATGCAGGGGAGCCATGGCCACCAGGGCCGGGCCCGCCAGGCCGAGGAAGGCGTGCACGCCCGCCAGCGTCGCCGTCGGTTGGTCGCGCAGCTGCTCGGTGGTCAGCAGCAGCACCCGGTCCTGCGGGTAGTGCTGCAGCCAGCGGTCCAGCTGCATCGCGTACCGGCCGGTGTCGACGTACGTCCGTCGTTCGCGGACGGCCCGGCCGAAGGGCAGGTCCTCCAGCCCGATTCCGCGGAGGTGCAGGTAGTGCGAACGGGCCCGCTCCACCGGGTCGCGCAGGATGTAGAGGAGCCGGGCGCCCGGGACGACGGAGGCTGCGCGGGCCGGCACGTCCAGCCACTGCGGCCAGCGGGAGTAGCTCGGGGTGGCCTCCCCGACGGCGCGGTGCTCGCCGGTCGCTCCGGCGAACTGCTCAGCGCACCAGCCGGCGCCCCGGGCGAAGCGGTCGTCGCGGTCGAAGAAGCGCACCTCCTTGCGCGCGGCCATGTGCACCTGTTGGTGCCGGGCGAGCGATGCCCACAGGCTGGTGGTCCCGCTCTTCATGGCGCCGATCACCAGCAGGTCCGGCAGCACGGCGTCCTCGCCCCTCCACGGCGAGCCGGCCGCACTGATCCGCGGTCACCTGGTCCCGACGCCGACCCTGCCAGATCCGTCCGGCCGACCGGGGTCGGTATCTGTCCAGCCCGTGGCGAGGCCCAGGACGACCGTCGCCACGATCGCACCGACCACCGCCGTGGCCAGCAGCGCGCTGGCCCGCGATACGCCTCCCGGGAGCCTCGCTCTGCTGCGGCCGGAGGGGACGGCCAGGCGTACTGCGGGGACGACGCGGGCCAGTACGTGCAGTCCGGTGGCGGCGGCCCACAGCACGAACGCGGCCTGGTGCAGTGTCAGTGGGGAGAGCCGCTGGCCGACCACGATCAGCAGTGCGGCGCGGCCGGTGGCCGGTCCGACCGCCACCAGGGCGACGCCGGTCCCGAGCAGGGCGAGGGTGCCGACGACGACCAGTGGCCCGAGCAACCGCAAGAGCAGCGGGGGCGCCCCGGCCTGCCGGTAGGCCGCTGCGCCCGTGTAGTAGCGGACCACCCGCCATCCGGTCGTCGCGGTCTTGGCCAGCGAGGGCGGGATCAGCAGCAGTCCCACCACCAGATGCCAGGTGATCAATCCCCTCACATCCAGCAGGGTGACGAGCTCGGCGAGGAACAGCGCCAGCAGCGTCAGCCCGAGCCAGGCCGTGAGCTGGGCGTTGCCGGCGGGACCGCCCGTGCCGGGCAGTACCGGATCGTCGCGGTGCACCTGCCCGGAGGCGACGTCGACGACGTCGGTGATGGCTCTGGAGATGGTCACGGCCTGCCCATGGCTCACCCGAGGTGCGCGGCATCGAGGGCCGCCTGCAGGGAGCTGACATAGCCGGCGGAGGTGTAGGTGGCACCGGAGACGGCGTCGACCCGTGCGCTCTGCGCGGAGACGGTCTCGGCCTGCAGGACCGGCACGGCCTGGCGGTTGATCGAGCGGCTCGGTCCGGTGCCATGCGGGTAGTCGGCCGCGATCGCGGTCAGGATGCGGCTGCCGCGGATGGTGAGCCGAACCTGGATGGGGCCGTAGCCGGTCTCGACGGCCGGGCCGTCGACGGTGCGGCTGTCGGGACCGGGAGCGGGGGCCACCGCTCCGGGGGCCACCGCTCCCGGGGCCACCGCTCCCGGGGCCACCGCTCCCGGTCCCGA
>JBKJQN010000072.1:0-15176 GCA_046593925.1 Mycobacteriales bacterium | reverse complement strand
TCCTCCCCCCGCCTGCTGGCCGCTGTGGTCGAGGAGGCCGTCTCGGTCGGTGACCTGGTGCGGCTGCTGACCTTCCGGCAGGGCCAGGCCAACCTGGTCGAGCTGACCCTGGAGGCGGACGCCGCCATCGTCGGCAAGACTGTCGGCAGCATCAGCTGGCCGCAGGACGCCGCGCTGGTCGCGGTCCTGCGCGACGGTCGGGTCATCGTGCCGACACCGGACGCCTCCCTCGAGGGCGGCGACGAGTTGCTGCTCGTCGCGACCGTCGAGGTCGAGGACGAGCTCGACGCGCTGCTCGGCGGCCACCGGGTGCACCCCGGCACACCCCCGCGGGACTAGCGAGTCCGGTCAGGCCGGGTCCGGCTCCGCTGTCGCGGGAACCGTCCAGCCGGAGCGCTTGACCAGCAGCACGGTCAGCAGGGCGGCACCGACGATCAGCGGCCACTTGACGGCGTTGACGACGATCAGCAGCAGGCCGTCGCGGTCGCCAGGTAGCGAGTAGACCCAGTAGGCGATCCCGGCACGCACGAAGAACGTCACCGCCCACACGGCGGTCGCGATCTGGCAGGCGCGGCGCAGGCCGGGGTGGTCCCGCCAGCCGGCGTACTTCCCGTCGTATGCCGCGAGTGCCAGTCCGACCGCCGGGCGGCGGGCGGCCAGCGAGACGACGAACCCCACGCCGGTCAGCGCCGTGGTGAGGATGCCGGGCAGGAAGAAGCCCTTTCCGGTACCGGTGGCGCGGGCCACGACGACAGCGAGGATCAGACCGAAGAATCCGCTGCCGACCTGCTGCAACGGCTCGCCGCGACGTAGCCGGACCGCGAGCAGGACGGCTCCGCTGGCAAGCGCGACCGCGATCGCCGTGCCCAGTGAACCGGTCCCGAGGCGGACCAGGACGAAGACCGTCGCGGGCAGGGCGCTGTCGAGCAGACCACGACCGCCGCCCAGCGCCTCGGTGAAGGCGGTCGGCGACAGGTCGCCGGACGTGCTGGGCCGGCCAGCGGTGCGCCGCCGGTCAGGCACCGACCGGCCGCAGCTCGTAGGCCGGGTTGTACAGCGTGGGTCGCCCGTCGTGGCGGGTCAGCCGGCCGCGGGCGACCAGCGCCCGGCCGGGCTCGATCCCCCGGATCCGCCGCCGGCCCAGAAAGACCAGCGTCACGGCGCCGCTGCCGTCGTACAGCTCGGCCTCAAGGGTCGGCACCCCGGCCAGCGGGCGCAGCACGACGGCCCGGAGCGTGCCGGCAACGCACACCTCGCCGCCCAGGCTGCACCGTGCGACAGCCGTCGCGCCCGCCTGGGCGACCTCCACCTGAAGGTCCTCGGCCTCGAGCTCGTCCTCATCCGCGGTCAGCCGGTGCAGCGCGCGGCGGAAACGACCCGGCTTGTCGGTGGTGGTGCTCACAGACCCCAGGATAGGCGCACCCGGTCCCTCGGTCAGCGGGTCGGCGGATCAGCGGGTCTCGGTGATCTCCGGGCCGCGCTCGGCGAGCGCGAGCGGGTCGCCGCCGTCCTCGTCCTCGACGGCGGCCGGCGCCTGGGTCGCGTCCAGGGGCAGCCGCAGCGGCAGTGCGTCGCGCACCGCCATCGGGTCCCCGCCGCGTACGACGACCACGTTGCGCACCGCCGCCTCGAGCCCGACGGCCGCCGCGGGGTCGGTCGCGGCACTGCCGGTGTAGAGGGCGCGCAGGAACCACCGCGGCCCGTCGACCCCGGCGAAGCGCGCCGGCGCCATCACGACCCCCTGGCCGTCCGGCGTCTGCGTCGGGATGCCGGCGCGCAGCTCCGGCCCGTGCGGCCCGTCGACCCGCTCCGCCTCACCGCCGGTCTCGCGCAGCGACTCGGCGATCTCGTCCAGGACCTCGGACCAGATGCCCTCGCTGCGAGGGGCCGCGAAAGCGTTGACCTGCACGGCCCCGTCGCCCTGCACAAGGGTCGCGGCCACCACCGCGCCCTCGGGGCTGACGTCGACGCGCACCTCGGTGTCGGGCGGCACAGGGACCAGCAGCCCGCCGAGGTCGATGCGGGCGATGTCGTCCTGCGGCGCGTCGGCAGCGTCCCACGGCCCCTGCGGGCGCGGCGGCGGCACCGGCTGCGACTCCTGAGCCTCGATCTCCGCCAGCAGCAGCCCGTCCTCGTACGTCCGGTCCTCTTCGTCGAGGTCGTCGACGAACTCCTCTGCACCGTCGACCAGCTCACCGTCGACCAGCTCACCGGGGGCCGCCCCGTCCTTCGCCCGCTTGCGCCTGCCGAACATGCCTACGCTCCTGCCTGTGGATGGCCACCGGTGCCGACCGCACCGCTCGACCCTGCCGCGCCCGCTGCCGCTGAGGAGTAGCCGCCGGTCGAGCCGTGCCCGCCGTCGCCCCGGACCGAGGCCGGGAGTGCGTCGGTCTCGCGCCACACGATCTGCTCGACCCGCTGCACGACCAGCTGTGCGACCCGGTCCAGCCGGCGCAGCCGGACGGGCTCGCGCGGGTCGTGGTTGACCAGCACGATAGTGATCTCGCCGCGGTAGCCGGCGTCGATCGTGCCGGGTGCGTTGACCAGGCCGACGCCGTGCTGGGCGGCCAGGCCGCTGCGCGGGTGCACGAACGCGGCGTACCCGGTGGGCAACGCGATCGCGACGCCGGTCGGCAGCAGCGCCCGCTCCCCCGGAGCCAGCGTGACGTCGACGGTGGTCACCAGGTCGCAGCCCGCGTCACCCTGCCGGGCATAGGTCGGCAGCGGCACGTCGGGGTCGAGCCGACGCAGCAGGACCTCCAGCACACCGCCCCCTCATCACCCGTATGTACGTCCGGACCGGCACGGACGCTACCTGTGAACTGCCGGCCGTAGCCTTGCCCGGGCCGTCCCCTCTGCACCAGGAGCCTTCCTTGCGCAAGTCCGTGCTCGTGACCGGTGCCAACAGCGGGATCGGCCTGGTCACCGCGCTGGAGCTGGCCGGCGGCGGCTGGGAGGTGTACGGCTCGGTACGCAGCCCAGCAAAGGCCGAGGTCGTCCGGCAGGCGGCAGCCGAGCGCGGCCTGACGGTTCACACCGTGCAGCTCGATGTGGACGACGCCGCAAGCTGCGAGGCCGGTGTGCGCGAGGTCGAGGAGCGCACGGGCGGGCTGCACGCGCTCGTCAACAACGCGGGCTACGCGCAGTCCGGCGCCGTCGAGGACGTCACCGACGAGTTGGTCCGCAGGCAGCTCGAGACCAACCTGGTCGCGCCCATCCGCCTTGCGAGGCTGGTCCTGCCCGGCATGCGGGCCCGCCGGGAGGGCCGGATCGTCAACGTCAGCTCTATCGCCGGCCGGCTCTCCACCCCGCTGATGGGCTGGTACTGCGCGAGCAAGCATGCCCTGGAGGCGGTCACCGACGCGCTGCGGATGGAGGTCGAAGGCGACGGCGTACGCGTCGTGCTTGTCGAACCCGGCATGTTCGGCACCGACGTCTGGTCGGCCGCCAAGGAGGGCGGCTTCCCCGCAGCCACCAGCGCCAGGTACGCCGCTGCGTACGCCCGCGCCGAATCCCTGGCCGCTCGCTCCGACCGGCTCCCGGACCCGGTGTGGGTCGCCCGCACCGTCCGGATCGCGCTGTCCAACCCGGTGCCGCTCGCGCGGTACCTGGTCGGCGTCGACGCCGTGGGCGGGGTACTCGCCGACTCCCTGGTGCCGACCGTGCTCACCGACTACCTGAAGGCGATCGCCTCGGGCCTTCGGCGTACGCCGATCAAGGTGCCGTTCCTGCCGCGCTGACGTCTCGCTGCTCGGCGCACTCCTTGGAACGGTCTCACTCCTTGCTGAGGGCGCCCGGCCTGTGCACGGCCTCGCCGCCGTGTGACTTCCAGGTGACCTCGTCACCCCTCTCGAACTCGGTCATGCCGACCTCCATCGTTCGGTGTGCGCGGGTGCTGCCCGCGGGTCGCGGGCGTGCACCTGCCGGCACGGGGCACACTTCCCGGCATGTCAGCAGCGGGCAAGGTCGTCTACAAGGCCCTCGGCATCGGCAGCGGGATCGTCGCGGCCAAGGTCGCTCGCTCGGTGCTCGACAAGGGCTGGGCGAAGACCAAGGGCGGCGAGCCGCCGCGCAACCCGGCCGTCCCCGGGACGACCTGGAGCGACGCCTTGACCTGGGCGGTCGCCAGCGGGGTCATCGTGGCGGTCGCCCGGCTGCTGGCCACCAAGGGCGTCGCCTCGTCGTGGGCCAAGGCGACCGGCCACCTGCCACCGGGCGTCGAGGAGGTCGGCAACTGACGCTCTGACCCGGGCGCCGATACAGTCGGTCCGGGCCGACGTCGACCCACCCGACGCAGGAGCGCGCGTGGACCCCGACCTGGACCTCGAGGACGTCGCATACGCCGGGGTGCTCGGCCAGCGGGAGCTGTTGCGCACCGGACAGCTGACCTCGGTCGAGCTCGTCGAGCTGTGCCTGGCACGTGTCGCCCGGTTCGACGGGCAGCTGCGCGCCTTCCGCACCGTGCTCACCGGCGCCGCACTGGCCGGGGCGGCAGCTGCGGACGCCGCTCGCGCCGCCGGGCAGGACGGGCCGCTGCAGGGCATCCCGGTCGCGGTCAAGGACAGCGTGGCCGTCGCCGGTACCGCCGCCTCGCAGGGCACCGGCTCACCGGAGCCGGTCGCGACCCGCGACGCTGAGCTGGTGCGCCGGCTGCGCGCCGCGGGGGCGGTCGTCGTCGGGACGACCAACCTGCCCGAGCTGGCGCTGTGGCCGTTCACCGAGTCGACGACCTGGGGGGTCACCCGTAACCCGTGGAGCCCCGGGCACACGTCCGGCGGGTCCTCCGGTGGGTCGGCGACCGCTGTCGCCGCCGGGATGGTGGCCGCGGCAACGGCCTCCGACGGCGGCGGCTCGATCCGCATCCCGGCGGCGTCCACCCACCTGGTGGGCCTCAAGCCGCAGCGCGGCCGGGTCCCGCTCGGGCCTGACGCGACACCCGTCGACCACTGGCACGGGATGTCGGTCGCGGGGGTGCTGACCAGAGACGTCGCAGACCAGGCGTACGTCCTGGCGGTGCTCGCCGGCATCGAGCTGGAGGTGCGCGAGCCGGGCACCCTCACGGTGGCCTGGAGCACCAAGGGAGCGGTGCCCTCACGGGTGGCTCCGGCCGTGCGTGGCGCGCTGCAAGGCGTCCTGACGGTGCTCTGGGGGCTGGGCCACCGGGTGGTCGAGGCCGACCCCGACCTGTCCGGCGTGCAGGCCTCGTTCCTCGCGCGGTACGGCGCCGGCGCCGCGCAGGACCTCGCGCGGCTCGTCGACCCCTCCCGCACCGAGCCGCGGACCCGGGCCGTCGGTCGTGTCGGGCGCCGGGTCACCCCCCGCCTGCTGGCCCGCGCCCTGGCGGCCGGCGACCGCGCCGCCGCGCGCCTCGCCGGGCTCCCTGGCGGCGCCGACGTCCTTGTCACGCCGGTCCTGCCCACCCCGCCGGAGCGGGTCGGCGCGCACACCGGCCTGCGCACGCTGGCAACCGCCGGCCGTCGGGCACCATTCACGGTCGCCTGGAACGTCACCGGCCAGCCCGCGATCAGCGTGCCGGCCGGTCTCACTGCCGACGGGCTCCCCCTGGCGGTCCAATTCGTTGGCCGCCCCGGCGAGGAGGAGCTGCTGCTCGGGCTGGCCGCCCAGGTCGAGCGCGTCACCGGTTTCCCGTCGCGCCGTCCGCGACTCCGCTGACCGGGCGAGTCACCCGAGTACAAGCTCTCAACAGGCTACTGGTGGGTACGGTGCGCAGGTGAGCGCCGAGCCATCCCCACCTCTGGCGGTCCCGAGCGGCCGCCGGCTGCCAGGTAGGGGCGCCGACCTCGACGTGCTGCTCGCCCAGCGGCTGCGCCCGGGCCTGGCCGGCACCGTGCTGGCCGGTCGGACCGCCAGCGTCCAGTTCGACGCCGGGTCCGGCGACCTGTGGACCGTCGAGCTGAACGGCTCGCGGGGGCGGGCCCGCCGCGGCAGCACCCCCTCTCCGACGCTGACGGTCCAGGGCAGTGCCGACACCCTCGCCGACATCGTGTCCGGGCGGGTGTCCGGCGTCGACGCCTTCCTCGACGGCCGGGTCGTCGTACGCGGAGACCTCGCGCTGTCCCTCCAGATGGACGGCATGTTCACCGAGCTCGCCGGCCGGCCGGCCACCCACCCGCGCGCGCACGAGGCCGTCGTGATGGGCGTGCGTACCTCCTGGCTCGAGGCGGGGGACCCGGCGGCCCCACCCGTCGTCCTGCTGCACGGGCTCGGCGCGACGAACGCCTCGATGCTGCCGCTGGTCGCCGACCTCTGCACCGATCACCGCGTCGTGGCGCCGGACGCCCCGGGCTTCGGTATGTCCGAGGCCCCGCCGGCGTCGTACAGCTCGGCGTGGTTCGCGGCCTGGGTCGAGGCCTTCCAGGCGCGTACGCACACCCGCGGCGCGGTGCTGATCGGCAACTCGATGGGCGGCCGGATCGCGCTCGAAGCAGGCCTCGCGCACGCCTCGTCGGTGCGCGCACTGGTGCTGCTGTCGCCCTCGCCCGCGTTCCGCCGGCTCCGTCAGTACATCCCGCTGGTGCGCGTCCTGCGCCCGCAGCTGGCCCGGCTGCCGCTGCCGCCGCTGCCGCACCGCCTGGTGATCGAGGGTATCCGCGGGATGATGAGCGTCCCGGAGCGACTGCCTCAGGCCTGGTACGACGCCGCGGCCGATGAGGCGGTCCGGGTGTTCCGCTCGCCGGCGCACCGGGTGGCCTTCTTCTCCTGCGCCCGGCAGATCTACCTGGAGGAGGCGCACGGCCGGCAGGGCTTCTGGGACCGGCTGCCCGGCCTGCTCCCACCGGCACTGTTCGTCTGGGGCGACCGAGACCGGCTGGTACCCGCCTCCTTCGCCCACCACGTGCGCAACGCCCTTCCCAGCGCCACGTCCGTGGTCATCGAAGACTGCGGGCACGTACCCCAGTTCGAGCACCCGGCGCAGACGACGGCCCTCATCCGGGAGTTCCTCGACACCGTCTGAGCGGCCGCTGTCGCTGGCGCCGTCTAGCCTGCGGCAGGTGACCTCGCAGACCACCACCACCTCATCCGGCGACGGCACGGCCCGGGCCAGCCACCCGTCCCTGGTCCTCGGGATCGTGCTGACAGCGGTCTTCGTCCAGCTCCTGGACGTCTCGATCGTCAACGTGGCGGTGCCGTCCCTCCAGACCGACCTCGGGGCGTCGTTCTCGGCGGTGCAGCTGGTGCTGTCGGGCTATCAGCTCGCCTTCGCCTGCACCCTGATCACGGCTGCGCGGCTTGGCGACATCTACGGACGCAAGCGGCTGTTCATGTCGGGGATGGCGGTCTTCACCATCGCGTCCCTGCTGTGCGGGATCGCCCCCGACGCCACCACCCTCGTGCTGGCCCGGGTGCTGCAGGGCTTCGGAAGCGGCCTGATGTTCCCGCAGGTGCTGGCCGTCATCCAGGTGACCTTTGCACCGCGCGAGCGGGGGAAGGCGTTCGGTGTGTTCGGCGCAACGATCGGGCTTGCGACAATCCTGGGTCCGGTCATCGGTGGCCTCCTCATCAAGGCAAACCTGTTCGGCACCGACTGGCGGATGATCTTTCTTGTCAACCTTCCCGTGGGGCTGGGCGCGCTGCTGCTGGCCGCCCGGGAGCTGCCGGAGTCGCGCGCACCGGACTCCCCCAGTCTGGACCTGCCGGGCGCGGCGCTGATCACCGTCGGGCTTTTCCTGCTGGTGTACCCGCTCACCGAGGGGCGGACGAGAGGCTGGCCGCTGTGGCTGGACCTGATGCTGGCCGCTGCCGTCCCGCTGTTGGCCATCTTCGTGCTGCTGCAACAGCGCAAGACCCGGGCGCGCCGCGACCCGCTCATTCTGATGACGCTGTTCGCCAACCGGTCCTTCCGGGCCGGTGTGCTGCTGTCCACCGTCTTCTTCCTCGGCGTGGCGCCGTTCTTCTTCACCTTCTCGCTCTATCTGCAGATCGGGCTCGGCTACGACGCCCTGCACTCCGGGCTGACCACGCTGCCCTTCGCGCTGGGGTCGGGGATCGCGTCCGCACGCTCCGACGGCATCGCGAAGCGGCTCGGTCGCGACGTCCTGACCGTGGGCTGCGCGCTGCTGGTCGTTGCCATGATCGGCCTGATCGCCGTCCTGCACCTGGCCGCTACGGGTCTGCACAGCTGGCAGGTCGCGCCGGTGCTGTTCGTCGCCGGCCTCGGGCTCGGCCTGTTCATCGCGCCCCTGACCACCCTGGTCCTCGCGGGTATCCAGGGCCGCGAGGCCGGCTCGGCGTCCGGCGTGCTGTCGAGCGTGCAGCAGGTAGGCGGCGCCCTCGGCGTCGCGGTCATCGGTGTGGTCCTGTTCGGCCTGGTGGGCGGTGGCGCCGCGGGCAGCGCCCGGGACGCGACCACCGGTCTACCCGACCGACTGGTCGCAGCCGGGCTCCCCCGGGACAAGGCAACCGCGGCCACCGCGGGCTTCCAGACCTGCTTCGCCCAGCAGGCCAACGCTACCGACCCGTCGCGCACCCCGTCGGGCTGCGAAACCCGCCCTGGCCCGTCGGCACCGCTGTTCGCCGCCGCCGCCCGGTCGGCTACCGCCGGCACCTGGCTGCGCGCCGTCCAGCGCACGCTGGTGCTCGAGGTCATGGTCTTTTTCGCCGGCCTGCTGCTGAGCCGCCTGCTCCCCAAGCTGCCCGCACCGACCGGGCCCAGCGCGGCCCCGGCCGACGCGTAGGTCAGCGCTGGGCCGCCAGCGCTGAATCGTCAGCGCTGGGACAGGTGGCGGCGCAGGTCGGTCCGCAGGGCCTCGCCCAGCGCCCGCGTCTCCCGGCGGTTGAGCTCGGCGCCGGCGACCGCGCCGGCTAGAAACGGCGCGAGGGTCGACAGGTTGCGGCCGAACCGCCGCACCAGCCGTCCGCGCAGCTGCTGACGGGCGGCGGTCTTGAGGACCGCCGACAGCCCGCCGGCTGCCCCCGCGTCCAGCCCGCGCCGGCTCACCCAGGCCTGCAGGTAGGCAGCCGCCCGCTCCCCCGGGCCGCCGGCTGCGACCACTCCATGTACGACATGCAGCTCGGCCACGAGCTTGAGCTCGACCAGGACCACAGCCACCGTCTCCGCCGCGACCTGCAGCGGTGACGCGAGCAGCGAGGGCGGCGCTGCGAGCTGCGCGGCAGCAAGGGCCCCGCCGGCCGCCCCGACGCCCGCCGTCGTACGGGCTGCGGCCGCCACCAGCGCCTCGGCAAGTGCGTCACCGGTCAGCCCGCCGTGGTGGGTGCGCAGCGTCGCGAGGTCACGTACGGGTACGTGCGGAGCCAGGTCGGCAACGGTGTCGGCGAGCGCCCGCCCGGTCAGCACCGCCCGGCCGCCCGCAGCCCGGCCGATCCCGGCCAGCGCCCCCGCGAGCCGCGCCAGCAGCCGGCCGCGCTCGGCTCGGCCGACGTCGTCGGTCCCGAGCCGCTCGAGGATCTCGCCCACCTCGACGCGCCGAACCAGCTCCTTGCCGACGGTGGGCTGCTCCCCCCGCGGTCGGCGTCCGAGGTTCACCACTCGCCCTCCTCGGGGTGCCTCAGGACCCCATCGGTCATCCAGCAGCCGATGTACGGCGGCTCGGACTGCCGCCCCAGCACCCAGGTGAAGCCCATCGTCCGGTCGTCGGCCGTGAGCACCAGCACCTCCTGCTGGGCCTGCTCACCGGTCTCGCGGGGCGGCCCGAGCTGGGCGGCGCGATGCTGGAGCAGGCCTCGGTACAGCGGACTGCGCAGCATGTCCGCGAAGCGTTCGACGGGTCCGGTGGCCTCGCGGTTGCCGGGGCTCGCGAAGGCCCACACGGACAACAGCCCTGCGCCGGCAGCGTCGCCGTCCCGGGGCTCGCGTCGCATCCCTTCGAGCTGCGCGAGCACGACCTCGCTCGGCGACAGGGCGGGCGACGGGGCCACCGGCCCCGTGCTCGCCGGAGGGCTGCCCGATGCGGTCACGGACAGGTCAGGCGGCGCACTCGCGGCATACCAGCCGGCCGCCCTTGTCGGACGCCAGCTGACTGCGATGGTGCACAAGGAAGCACGAGGAGCAGGTGAACTCGTCGCTCTGCTTCGGCAGCACCCGCACGGTGAGCTCTTCACCCGACAGGTCAGCGCCGGGCAGCTCGAGCGCCTCGTTGAGATCGGTCTCGTCGACGTCGACGCTGCTTGCCTGCGCCTCCGCCCTGCGGGCCTTGAGCTCCTCGAGGCTGTCCTCTCCGAGGTCGTCGGCCTCGTTGCGTCGTGGCTGGTCGTAGTCGGTGGCCATGCTGCTCGGCCCCTTTCAGTTCGTCTCCGGCGCGGGGACAACGCACGGGAGCGGCGTTGTGTGCCCGCGGGCACAGGATGGGCACGAGTCGGACGGAGCGGGATGCGCCGGCCTGGGTCGGGAGCGCCAGAGGGTAGCCCCCTGCCCTCGCGGCTACCGCCGGGCCGGCTCTCGCGGCCACCCGCCTGTGGCCGGCCTGGTCTCGACGGCGTCGCGACTCTGTGGCCGCGCACAGCCACCATCGGCTCCTGACCCATCGTCCACCGCTCAGTAGCCGCCGTGATCCCGCAGAACATGTTCGACGGTCACCTGTTATCGGGAGGCCATCGACTGGGTCCGGCCATCGAGCCGCTGCGTGACTAGCCGCTGGGTCCGTGGGTCCAGCCGTTGGTGTTGAGGTCGCGGCCGTCGCGTAGCCGGATGGTCTTGCCGCCTTCATGCAGGTCGTGGTGGGTGCTGTCGCAGCACGGGATGCTGTCGGGGTAGCTGGTGATCCTGGTCGGGGCCCAGCGCTGGGTGTGGCTGGCCCCGATGACCCGGCGGCTCAGGCTGAGGACCAGCCGGGTGAGCTGGCTGTCGCACAGCCACCGGCGGACCAGCGGGCCGGGGATCGACGCCCCGCGTGCCCGCCCCAGCCGTCGGCCCCCCGGCCGTCAGCCGCCCGGTCATCAGCCCCCCCGAGCGTCAGCCGCCCGGCCGTCAACCTCCCGGTCGTACGCCCCGAGCAGGAGATCGGCCAGCCCGGCCGCCAGTTCGGTACGGGGGCAGGGTCGGTCTTCGATCCACCAGTCGCCGGCGCTCTGCACCATGCCGACGATGCCGTGCCCCCAGGACCGCTCGCGTACCCCGGCCGAGGCCAGGCCCAGATCGACAGCGATCCCGTCGGCGAGCACCTCACCGAGCCGGCGGGTGAAGGCCCGTACCTGCTCCGGCGCCACCGCACCCTCGGGACGCAGCAGGAAGCGGTAGAGCTGCGGGGCGGCCTCGATCGCGGCCAGGTACGCGCCGACGGCGAGCTCCACCCGTTCGCGCCGACTGCGGCCAGCACCCAGGGCCTCCCTCAGGGCCAGCATCAGCCGGGCGGTATGCCGCTCGGCGAGGGCCGCGACCAGGCCCGCCTTGTCGCCGAAGTGCCGGTACAGGATCGGCTTGGTGATGCCGGCCTGACCGGCGACGGCCGCCATCGACGTAGCCGGACCATCCCGCTGCACCGCTCGCTCGGCGGCCTCCAGCAGCGCCTCGCGGCGAGCTGAGCGATCCGGCAGCACGACGGCGGACCGCACAACCGCGGACGGCACGACGGCGGACGTCACAGCGTCACGAGATCTGATGGCCCGAGATCGCCCGACTGATGATCAGGCGCTGAATCTCACTGGTGCCCTCGAAGATCGTGTAGATCTTCGCGTCGCGGTGCCAGCGCTCGACCGGGTAGTCGCGGGTGTACCCATTGCCGCCCAGGATCTGGATCGCCTTCTCGGTGATGTCGACGGCCGCCTCCCCCGCGAACAGCTTGCTCATCGAGCCCTCGCCGGCCAGGAAGGGCTTGTCGTTGCGGCCCATCCACGCGGCCCGCCAGACCAGGAGCCGGGCAGCGTCCAGCCGGGTCTTCATGTCGGCGAGCATGAACGCGATGCCCTGGTTCTGGACAATCGGCCGGCCGAACTGCACGCGGGTCTTGGCGTACTCCAGTGAGTACTCGTACGCCGCCCTGCCGATACCTACGGCCTGCGCGCCGACGCTGGGCCGGGAGGCCTCGAAGGTGGCCATCGCGGCCTGCGACCGGGTGCCAGTCAAGGTCTCCAACCCCGCGGTCAGACGACGCTCCCGGGACCTTGCGAGCCGCTCGTCGAGCCGCTCCTTGCCGCCGAGCAGGCACGAGCCCGGGATGCGAAGGTCGTCCAGTACGACCTCGGCGGTATGGGAGGCGCGAATCCCGTGCTTCTTGAATTTCTGACCCTGCGACAGGCCCTTGCCCTTGAACTCCGGGCCGACGACGAACGATGCCTGACCGCGGGCCTTCAGCTCCGGCTCGACGGCGGCGACAACGACGTGCACGTCCGCGATGCCGCCGTTGGTGATCCAGGTCTTCACGCCGTTCAGGACCCACTCGTCGCGGGCCTGGTCGTAGACGGCGCTCGTCTTCATGGCCGACACGTCCGAGCCGGCGCCCGCCTCGGACACGGCAAGGGCGCCGAGCTTGACGTCGGTCTCGGTGCCGAACATCGCCGGCGCCCACTCGAGGATCTGCTCGAAAGTGCCGTTGGCGACCACGCCGGCTGCCGCGAGCGTCGTCCCGACAATCGACAGGCCAATGCCCGCATCACCCCAGAACAACTCCTCCATCGCGATCGGCAGCGACAGGCCGGTCTCGTCCTCGCGGGCGTTCGCAAAGAAGTCGAGTGAGTAGATGCCAGCCTTGGCGGCCTCCTGGATGACCGGCCATGGCGTCTGTTCCCGCTCGTCCCACTCGGCGGCCACCGGCCTGATGACATCGGTCGCGAACTCGTGCATCCACTTCCGCAGGATCTGCTGGTCCTCGTCAAGCTCGAGCGTGAAGCCGGACACAGGCGCTCCTCGGGATGGGGTTACCGCCGGTAACACTAGAGCGGCGGAAATGGGATGTCGACGTGTCCAGCGCCACCTTGACGACTGTTACCCGGGGTAACACCATGGTCGGGTGGCAACAGACCTGCACACCCCGGCCGTGGTGTACGCCGAGCGCCAGGTACACGGCGACCTGGTCCGCTACGCCGAAGCAGGCGCACCGGAAGCCGGTGAGCCTGCCCGGCCGGTCGTCGTCCTGGTCCACGGCATCGCCTCCGACGCCCAGCAGTGGGAACGGGTGATGGAGCGGCTCGCGGTGACCTGCCACGTCCTGGCCCCGGACCTGCTCGGCCACGGCGGCAGCGCCAAGCCTCGCGGCGACTACTCCCTCGGCGCCCATGCGTGCGGCATCCGCGACCTGCTGTCAGCACTCGGTCACGACCGGATCACCCTGGTCGGGCACTCACTCGGCGGCGGCATCGCGATGCAGTTCGCCTACCAGTTCCCGGAGCGGGTGGAGCGCCTGGCACTGGTCGGCGCCGGGGGCCTCGGTCCGGAGGTCAGCGCATTCCTGCGTGCCGCGACGCTGCCCGGCGCCGAGTTCGTGCTGCCCGTCATCGCCCACCGGTGGGTACGGCAGGTCAGCGGCAAGGTCGGCAACCTGCTGGGCAAGCTGGGCGTCCCCGTCTCCCCCGCGGTAGGCGCCGCGCTGCATGGCTACGGCTCGCTCGGCGACGCCGCGACCCGGGAGGCCTTCATCCATACCGCCCGCTCGGTCCTGGACGTACGCGGCCAGCGAGTCGACGCCCGCGACCGGCTCTACCTGGCGGCCGACCTGCCGCTGCTGGTGGTGTGGGGGGCCCGCGACGCGATCATCCCGCTGGCGCACGGCACTGCGCTCGCGGCAGCCGTACCGACCGCGCGTCTGGAAGTCTTCGAGCGATCCGGCCACTTCCCGCACCTCACCGAGCCCGACCGCCTCGCCGCGGTCCTTGCCGACTGGCTGGCGACCACGCAACCCGTGCACCTGGACGCGGCATCGCTGACCGGGCGGCTGCGCGACGGCTCGTGACCGCACCCGGTACGGTCGCCGGCAGCCGCGGCCCGCGGCCCGAGCCAGGAGCCCAGATGGTGGATGTTCTCTACACCGCCCGTGCGACAGCGCGAGGTGGCCGCGAGGGCGAAGTCGTCAGCGACGACGGCGTCCTGGACCTGTCGCTGACGCTGCCCAAGGAGCTCGGCGGGCCGGGGGGCGACCACACCAACCCCGAGCAGCTGTTCGCCGCCGGCTACGCCGCCTGCTTCCACTCTGCGCTCAGGCGGGTGGCCGCCAGCGATCACACCGACGTGACGGGGTCGCAGATCACCGCGCAGGTCGGCCTCGGTATGGACGGCCAGGTGTTCGAGCTGGCCGTCACGCTGACCGGCACCTTCCCGGCCTTGGCCGACGACGCGGCACGCGAACTCATGCACGCGGCGCACCAGGTGTGCCCGTACAGCCGGGCCACCAGGGACAACATCGAGGTCACGCTCGAGGTCGCCGGGTAGCTCAGACGACGACCTGCTCGCCCTTGCCGATCACCGTGACGCCGCCTTCGGTGACGGTGAAGCCCCGTTCACGGTCCGCTGCAGGGTCGACACCCACGGTTGCGCCCGGCCACACCGTGACGTTCTTGTCCAGGATGGCCCTGCCGACCCGGGCACCGCGGCCGATGTCGACGCCGTGCATCAACACCGCGCCGCTCACGTCGGCACCGCTGTGCACGCGTACTCCCGGCGACAGGATCGAGTTGCGTACGCTGCCGCCCGACACGATCACCCCGGGGCTGACCAGGCTGTTCATCGCCTGCCCGATCCGACCCGGCTCGTCGAAGACGAACTTCGCCGGCGGGTGCGTGCCGGTGCTGGTCAGGATCGGCCAGTGCCGGTTGTAGAGGTTGAACACCGGGTGCACCGAGATCAGGTCCATGTGCGCGTCGTAGTAGCTGTCCAGGGTGCCGACGTCACGCCAGTAGCCCTGGTCGCGATCGGTCGAGCCCGGGACGTCGTTGTCACGGAAGTCGTAGACCTCCGCGCGACCGGACGCGACCAGCATCGGGATGATGTTGCCGCCCATATCGTGTACGGAGCCGTCGTCGCCGGCGTCGAGCTTGACGGCCGCCAGCAGCGCCTCGGTCGAGAAGACGTAGTTTCCCATCGAGGCGTACGTCATCGTCGGGTCGTCCGGCAGGCCCGGCGGATCGGCAGGCTTCTCCAGGAATGCCTCGATGCGCCGTCCGTCCGAAGTCTGGATGACCCCGAACTCCGTCGCCTGCCCGCGCGGCACCCGGATACCGGCGACGGTCGCGCCGGCGCCGCTGGCGATGTGCTGCTCGACCATCTGCCG
>JBKJQN010000002.1:0-28508 GCA_046593925.1 Mycobacteriales bacterium | reverse complement strand
GAGTCGTCGGGGATGCCGATGACGGCAGCCTCGAGCACTGACGGGTGCTCGTACATCACCTCCTCGATCTCCCGCGGGTAGATGTTGTAGCCGCCCCTGATGATCATGTCCTTCTTGCGGTCGACGATCGAGTACAGGCCGTCGGCATCGCGTACGGCCATGTCGCCGGTGCTGAACCAGCCGTCTTTCATCGCCTCCTCGGTCGCGTCGGGCCGCTGCCAGTAGCCCTTCATGACGTTGTGCCCACGGATGAAGATCTGGCCGACGTCGCCGTCGGCCACCTCTTTGCCGTCGTCGTCGCCGACCTTCATCTCAACCCCCTCGATCGGGGTGCCGATGGACCCGGGCTTCCGGGTGCCGTGCGGGTGGTTGAACGAGGCGACCGGCGAGGTCTCCGACAGCCCGTAGCCCTCCAGGACCGTGCAGGCGAAGGCGTCCTCGAAGCCCTTCAGCACCTCGACCGGGATCGCGGCGCCCCCCGAGCAGCACACCCGCAGGCTGGACACGTCGTACGAGCCGCGGTCGGGGTGGTGCAGGAAGGCGTTGAACATCGTGGGGACACCCTCGAAGACGGTGACGGAGTCGCGCGCGATCACCTCGAGCCCCTTCGCCGCGTCGAACCGCGGGAGCATCGTCAGCAGTGCGCCGGCGAACACGCAGGCGTTCATCGCGCAGGTCTGGCCGAAGACGTGGAACAGCGGCAGCGCCCCGAGCACGACATCGTCGGTACTGAACTCGAACAGCGTGGTCGCGGTGACCCGGGCGTTCTCGTAGAGGTTGTCGTGGGTCAGCTCGGCGCCCTTGGGGGTGCCTGTCGTACCACTGGTGTAGAGGATGACGGCGGTGTCGGAGCCCTCCCGCGGGGCATCATCGGTGACCGGCTCGGCGTCGGCGAGCCGCGCCGCGAAGCCGTCGTCGACGACCAGACACTGCGCGCCGGTCGCGTCCGCACCGGCCTGCGCCGCGCCGGCGACGTCCTTCCAGGCCAGCACCAACCGGGCGCCCGGATCCTCGAGGTAGAAACGGGTCTCGCGCTCCTTGAGCTGGGTGTTCATCGGTACGACGACACCGCCGGCGCGCAGCACGCCGTAGTAGGCAATCGGGAACTGCGGGACGTTGGGAAGCATCACGCCGACCCGGTCGCCCGGCTCCACGCCGGCTGCACGCAGCAGCCCGGCGCATCGGCCCACGGCGTGGTCCAGCTCGGCGTAGGTCATCGTCATGTCGTCGAGGCGCACCGCGGGGCGGTCGCCATGGGCGGCGACGGCGTCGGTGAGCAGGCGGGCGAGGTTGGCCACGGCAGTCCTCCAGGGGTTGGACACCGTCATCCCCCGCTGAGGCTCAGATCACGCGCACTTCGGCGGCCAGGTCGTCCTCCACGCAGCCCGGCTGCGCGGCATACCAGCCCGACACCGCAAGCAGCCCGAGGTCGGCGAGGATGAGCACGAACGGCCAGCCCCAGCCGCCGGTGGCGCCGTGCAGCACCCCGACCAGCAGCGGGCCGGAGCCGGCGACGAGGTACCCGGCGCTCTGCGCGAACGCCGACAGGGACGCCGTCGCCGCAGCCGTCCGTGTCCGCAGCCCGATCATCACCAGCGCCAGCGGGAAGGTGCCGCCTGCGACCCCGGCGAGCAGCACCCAGAGCAGCGCACCGCTGCGCGGCGCGAGCAGCATCCCGGCGTACGCGACGACATAGCAGCCCACCAGGGCGAGCAGGACCGGCCGCTGGTCGGGGAAGCGGGCGGCGAACGCCGGCACGACGGCGGAGACCGGCACGGCGACGGCGGCAATCACCGCGATGAGCAGCCCCGCGGTCGTCGGTGAGAACCCACCGCGCTCACGGAAGAACAGCGCGAACCAGCCGAACGTGATGTACGCCTGCATCGACTGCGCACCGAAGAACAAGGCGAGCGACCACGCGGTACGGCTGCGGTGCACGGCCGGCCGTGGCGGGTGCTGTTCGGCGGGCACCGGCCGGTCGTGCCGCGCGAGACCCAGCCAGGCCGCGGCCGCCACGGCCGCCGGCAGCGCCCACACGCCGAGCCCGAGCCGCCACTCACCCGGGCCACCCCGCAGCGAGGCCAGCGGGACCGTCAGAGCCGCCGACGCGGTCAGCCCGACCGCGAGCGCCGTCGTGTACGCGGCCGTCAGCGGGCCGATCCGATCGGGGAAGTGCCGCTTGACCAGCACGGGCAGCAGCACGTTGCCCATCGCGCCGCCAGCCAGCGCCACGACGCTGAGCAGCAGGAACGGCACGGCCGCCGAGACCATCGAGCGGGCCAGCAGCCCGGCGGCCATCAGCAGCAGTGAGGCGCACAGCACGCGCCGCTCAGCGAAGCGCCGGGCGAGCCGCGGCGTCAGGGAGCCGAGCAGCGCGAAGCTCAGCACCGGCAGCGTCGTCAGCAGGCCGGCCGTGACGCCTGACAGCCCGACGCCGGTCGACACCTCGTCCAGGACCGGCCCGACGCTGGTGACCGCCGTCCGCAGGTTGACCGCCGCGAGCAGCATCGCGGCGAGCAGCGTCCAGCGGCCGCTCACGGAGCGGCTTGCGCCCAGCCGGCGAGCAGGTCCTGCCCGGCCGGCGGGTCGGCGACGGCGCCCGGCGTACGCCCGAAGCGCGGCGCGGGGGTCGGCCGGACCGTGGTGCCGGCGCGCAGCAGCGTGCCGCGCGCTGCCAGGTGCGGGTCGTCCGGCGCCTCCGCGAGCGACAGCACCGGCGTGACGCAGGCGTCTGTGCCGGCGAAGACCGCCGCCCACTCGTCCCGGGTGCGGGTGGCGAAGGCGGCGGTGAACGCCGCCCGGGTGGCCGGCCAGTCGTCGTACTGCCCGGGCAGGTCCTGCAGGTCGAGCCCCGAGACGAACTCTGCGTAGAACTGCGGCTCGATCGCGCCGACGGCGACCCAGCGTCCGTCGGCACAGGTGTAGGTGTCGTAGAACGGCGCGCCGCCGTCGAGCAGGTTGCTGCCGCGTTGGTCGCGCCAGCCGCCCGCGCTCCAGATTGCCCAGGTCATGCTCATCAACTGGCTCACGCCGTCGACCATCGCCACGTCGACGACCTGGCCGAGCCCGCTGCCGGCGCGCTCGACGAGCGCGGCCAGCACCCCGGTCACCAGGAACATCGAGCCGCCACCGAAGTCGGCGACCAGGTTGAGTGGGACGACGGGCTTGCCACCAGGCTCGCCGATCGCATGCAGGGCGCCGGTCAGCGACAGGTAGTTCAGGTCGTGACCGGCGCGCTGCGACAGCGGCCCGTCCTGCCCCCAGCCGGTCATCCGGGCGTACACCAGCCGGGGGTTGCGTGCTGCGCAGGTGTCCGGCCCGAGCCCGAGGCGCTCGGCGACACCGGGGCGCATCCCCTCGACCAGCACGTCGGCGCCCGCAATCGCCGCGAGGACCCGTTCGACCTGGGCCGGGTCCTTCAGGTCGACCGCGACCCGCGCCCGGTCGCCCGCCAGGCCGTCGTCGATCGACCCGGCTGCCGTCCGCTCCACCCTCAGCACCTGTGCGCCGAGGTCGGCGAGCAGCCGGCAGGCCAGCGGCGCGGGGCCGATGCCGGCGAGCTCGACGACGCGTACGCCCTCAATAGGTCCCATGCCGGCGGACGGTAGCCGGGCTTCCGGCCGACTCGGCCCGGAGCGGGCCGGCAGCCGTTCGCCCGGCTACCGGGGCCCGGTGTCGCGCAGCGCCGCTGCGGGCAGGGCCGGGGGATGGCTGCGCTACTCCCGTCCGGGCGTCAGGTCGAGCTCTCCGCGTGCGGGCAGAGCGCTGTGGTCGTCGAGGTCGGCGGCGGAATCCGCGACTATCGCGTTGACGGCCGGCCGGTGCTGGACGGGTACGCCGCCGACGAGATGTGCACTGCCGCTCGCGGTCTGCCGCTCGTGCCGTGGCCGAACCGCCTGCACGACGGCGCGTACTCCTGGGATGGCCAGGACTACCAGCTGCCACTGGATGAGAGCGAGAAGTCCAACGCCCTGCACGGTCTGGCGCGCTGGTTGTCCTGGCTGCCCGTTGCGGTCGCCGACGACCGGGTGACGATGGCCGTGACTGTCTGGCCGCGGCCGCACTGGCCGTTCACGCTGTCGGTGTCGGTGGAGTACGTCCTGGGCCCGGCCGGGCTCACCGTCACGACGACGGCCGAGGCGACCGGGGAGGGCGACCTGCCGTACGCCAGCGGCCAGCACCCGTACCTGACCGTCGGCACCGCAACCGTCGACGAGGCCGAGCTGCACCTGCCGGCAGCGACCTACCTGCCCACCGACGACAACCAGATCCCGACCGGCCGGGCCGAGGTGGCCGGATCGGCGTACGACTTCCGCTCGGCGCGCCCGATCGGCGACCTGCAGGTCGACCTCGCGTTCACCGACCTCGCGCGGGGGCCTGACGGGCTGGCCAGCCTGACGCTGCGCAACCCTGTCGACGGCCGGGAGGCCGAGCTGTGGGTCGACGGGGCGTACGACTATCTCGAGGTGTTCACCGGCGATGCGGTGCCGCAGCCCGCCCGACGGCGGCGCGGCCTCGGCGTCGAGCCGATGACGGCGCCGCCCAACGCGCTGCGCACGGGCGAAGACCTGGTGCGGCTCGCGCCAGGTGACCTGCACACCGCCAGGTGGGGGATCGTCCCGCGGGGCTGGTGAGACGCCCCGGGCCGGTGGCCCGCACGAGCTGGGTGATCGCAGGGCGCACCCGTCAGCCCAGCAGCTCGCGCAGGGCGTCAGGTGCACCGGCCGCGCCGGCGAGCGGCAGCCAGCGGGCGCCGGCCCGGGCGGCGAGGGCGGCCGCCTCGTCGCTGTCGTCCGCGGGCGACAGCACGACCAGCTCGGGTAGCGCCCGGGCGGGCGGCGTCGGGTCCTGCTCGTCGGTCGAGCGGCAGTCAGACAGCAGGACGACCACCCGCCGGGTGGCCCGGGTCCGGGCGAGCTGCCCGGCGGCCGCCGTCAGCGCGGTGGTCAGCGAGGTCACCCCGTGCCCGCGCAGCGCCAGGACGGCGTCGACGACATCGATGGGCGGCCGGGTGCTGTCCATCGGCCGTACGACGGTGACCTCGCGGGCGAAGGACAGCACCGCGTGGTCGCCGGGAGCCCGCAGCGCGCAGGCCGCGGCCGTCAGCGCAGCGGCCGCCAGCCGCTGGCCGCCCATCGAACCGGACGCGTCGACGAGCAGCACGAGGGCGAGCTCCGGGCGCCCCCAGTCGACGGCGACCAGCGAGTCGGCGGTCGGCCGGCGCCGTGCGGCCCGGGCCTCCAGCAGCCCGTCGAGCGAGGCATCGACGTCCAGGTCGCCGCCGAGGTCGGCGCTCTGCCGACGGAGCCGGCCGATACCGCCTCGCCGGGGGATGCCGGCACGGGCCCGGTCGAGCACGACGCGGGCGGCGAGCGACCGGGCCGCGGCGCGGAGCCGCTCGTCGGTCGCCGAGCCCATCTCCACGAGCAGCGTCAGGGCGGCGTCCGGGTCGGCCCGCATCGCGTCGGCGAACGCCTGCTCGTCAAGTGCCCCGACCTCGGGGGAGATCTCGGCGAAGTGCGCACGCTGCGCGAGCTGCGCGCGGGCAGTGGTGCGCTGCTGCGGCCCGCGGGCCCGCTGCGGCGGGGCGTCCTGACCGGTGCCCGCCGGCGGCGGGCTCACGCTCCCCCCGGCGCACCACCGTCCTCGGCGTCGTCGCCGTCCTGGGCGTCGTCGGCAGCCGGCTCGCGGCCGAACACCGCCTCGTACAGCTCGCGTACGACGTCCTCCGGCGGCCGGCCGCACGACTCCTGAAGGCGGATCCGGCCCGACAGCGCGACCAGCGCGGCATCCAGGCCGGTCCGCCACGAGCGCGGCGACAGGCTGCGCAGCTCGCCGAGTGACACCGCCATCCGCACCATGTCGATCGTGCCGCGCACGGACGAGCCGATCCGCACATCGGGATGCTCGCGGGTGCGGCGCACCAGGTCCACGACCTGCGCGCGCCACGCCCCGTCGACGGCCGGGGCGCGCAGCACCGCGATCTGCGCCTCGTCCTGCGCACTCTGGTAGCCCATCGTGATCCGGCAGACCCGGTCGTAGACCGCCGAGGAGATCCGGGCGGTGCCGACGGCGTCGAACGGGTTCATCGCCGCGACCAGCCGGAAGCCGGCACTCGCCAGGACCCGGCCCAGGCGCGGAACGTGCAGCTCGCCCTCGCTCATCACTGTCAACAGCACGTTCAGCGTCTCCTCCGGGACGCGGTTGACCTCCTCGACGTACAGCAGGGCGCCGTCGCGCAGCGCCTGTACGAGCGGGCCGTCGACGAAGACGTCCTCGCGGTAGCCGGCCTCGAGCACCTGCGCCGGGTCGAAGTGCCCGACCAGCCGGCCCGGGGTCAGCTCGGCGTTGCCCTCGACGAACACGAACGGCACCGCGCTGGCCGTCGCGACAGCCCGCAGCAGCGTCGTCTTGCCGGTGCCGGGCGGCCCCTCCAGCAGGACGTGGGCACCGCAGTCGAGCGCCGCGACGAGCAGCTCCACCTCCCGGGACCGGCCGACGACGGACGACGCGACTTCCGCGAGCGACGGGCGGGCCGCTGCGGCAGCGACCCGCCCGCAGTCGGAGGTGCTCAGTGTTCGTGGACCAGGACGCCGCGCACGTTCTTGCCGGACAGCAGGTCGTCGTAGCCCTCGTTGACCTGGTCGAGCGTGTAGGTGTTCGTGATGATCTCGTCGAGCTTGATGTCGCCGCTCTGGTAGAGCCCCAGGATCTTCGGGATGTCGGTGGTCGGGTTGCAGTCGCCGAACAGGCTGCCCTTCAGGGTCTTCTTGAACAGCGTCATGATCGTGCCCGGGAGCTTGATGTTGGTCTCGCTGAGCTTGTTGAGACCGGTCAGGACGATCGTGCCGCCCTTGCCGGTCGCGTTGAACGAGTCCGTGATGTTCTCCTCGGTGACCAGACCGGTCGTGATGATCGTCTTGTCGGCGCCGTTGCCGTTGGTCATCGACTGGGCCAGCGCGATCGCCTCGGCGGCGCTCGCGACGGCGTGTGTCGCGCCGAGCTCCATCGCCTTCTCGCGCTTGTTCTCCAGCGGGTCGACCGCAATCAGGTTCTTCGCTCCGGCGAACCGCGCGCCCTGCACCGCGTTGATGCCGATACCACCGACGCCGACCACGATCACGGTCTCGCCGGGTCGTACGTTCGCGGCGTTCACGGCCGAGCCCCAGCCGGTGGGTACCCCGCAGCCGACCAGCACCGCCTTGTCCAGCGGCAGGTCGTCGTCGACCTTGACGACTGAGCCCTGGTGGATCGTGGCGTACTGACTGAAGGTGCCGAGCATGCACATCGCGCCGTAGTTCTTCTCCGCCCCCGGCCCGGTGAAGGGGAAGCGGCCGCCCGGCAGGTAACCCTCCAGGATCGCGGCCCCCATGTCACAGATCGCCTGCTGCCCCGTCGAGCACCACCGGCAGATGCCGCAGCTCGGGATGAACGAGCAGACGACGTGGTCGCCGGCCTTGACGCGCGTGACGCCCGGGCCGACCTCCTCGATGGTCCCGGCGCCCTCGTGCCCCAGCACCATCGGCAGCCGGGCCTCGAGGTCACCGTGCGAGATGTGCACGTCGGAATGGCACAGCCCGGCGTGGGTGTAGCGGATCAGCACCTCGCCCTCACGCGGGCCGTCGAGGTCGAGCTCGACGAGCTCGATGGGCTTGCCGGTCTCGTATACGACCGCTGCCTTGGTCTTCATGGGGACTCCGTCTCGTCGCGAGGGGGAAGCGCCCCCTGTGATACCGGTCATACCACCGCGCGCCGGTGCGGCCGCACCGGGGCCGTCGCGACGCGGCCGCGGTGCTGCCCGGTCAAGCGGCCGGTCAGCAGGTTGCCCGAGGCCAGTACGTTGCCTGTCGTGTCCGGGGCCTGCTCGTGACGGGTCCGGGCCGGCGGCCGGGCCGGCCGGCCCGCTACTCCCAGGACGAGCTGCTCGAGGTCGTGGTCGCGGAGTTCAACGCGCGCGGCTACGACGCCACCAGCATGGAGGACCTTGCGCGCGCGACCGGGCTCACCAAGTCCTCGATCTACCACCACGTCGCGGGCAAGGAGGAGCTGCTCCGGCTGGCGGTTGCCCGCGCCGTCGACGCGCTGTTCGCGGTGCTGACGGAGCCCGGCGCGACGACCGGGCCGGCTGTCGCACGGCTCGAGCACGTCGTACGGCGCAGCGTCCAGGTGCTGGCCGCGCGGCTGCCGTACGTCACGCTGCTGCTGCGGGTGCGCGGCAACACCGCTGCCGAGCGGTGGGCGCTGGAACGGCGCCGGGAGTTCGACAACCGGCTGTCCGCCCTGGTGCGGGCCGCCATCGACGAGGGCGACGTACGTGCCGACGTCGACCCCCGCCTGGTCACCCGGCTGCTGTTCGGCACCGTCAACAGCATCGCGGAGTGGTTCCGGCCGGACGGCGCCCACACCGTCGCGGAGATCGCTGACGCGGTCGTCGCGACGGCCTTCGGAGGGCTGTCCCGGCGCGGCTGAGTGCCGAGCCCTGGGTCGCGCCGCAGGCCGGTCCAACGCAGAATACCGGTATGAAGGTGTTGGTGGCCGGGGCATCCGGCTTCGTCGGGCGTCGGCTCTGCCCCGCCCTGGTCGAGGCGGGTCACGAGGTGCGGGCGATGACCCGTCGCCCGGAGGTCTACCGGGGCGCCGGGCAGGCGGTGCGCGGCGACGTGCACGACCGCGCCTCCCTGGAGGCCGCACTCGAGGGGTGCGAGGCCGCCTACTACCTCGTGCACAGCCTGGATCACCCCGACTTCATGCAGCGCGACGCCGACGCGGCGCGCACCTTCGCCGAGGTCGCGGGGACTGCAGGTCTATCGCGGATCGTCTACCTCGGCGGGCTCGGCGACGACGCCGACGACCTGTCGGCCCACCTGCGCAGCCGTCGTGAGGTCGAGCAGCTCCTCGGCACCGGCGGTGTGCCGGTGACGACCCTGCGGGCCGGGATCATCGTGGGGCACGGCGGGATCTCCTGGGAGATGACCCGCCAGCTCGTCGAGCATCTGCCAGCCATGATCACGCCGCGCTGGGTTCGCACCCGCACCCAGCCGATCGGGGTCGCCGACGTGGTGCGCTACCTGGTCGGGGTGCTCGACGCACCGGTCGACGGCTCGCGGGCGTACGACATCGGCGGCACCGAAGTGCTCGAGTACGTCGACATGATGCGCCGGGTCGCCAAGATCGAAGGCCGCACGATGATCGTCGTCCCGGTGCCGCTGCTCACCCCCCGGTTGTCCTCGCGCTGGCTGTCGCTGGTGACCGACGTCGACGTGCAGACCGGCCGTTCACTCATCGACTCGATGAGCAACGAGGTGGTCGTCCGCGACGACAGCATCCGCGAGCTGGTGCCCTTCGAGCCGATGGACTACGACGACGCGGTGCTGCAGGCGCTTGGCGAGCGCGCCAAGGCCGGTCGCGGGTGAAGCTGCCTGACCGTCAGGCCGTGGTGAAGGCGCTGCCGACCTGGCTGGTGGACAAGGTGCCGCGCGACCACCGGCAGCCCGACGAGGCGTTCCTGCGCCGTCGCAAGGTCGTCTCGGGGGTGTCCCTGGCGGGCGCCGGCCTGCTGGGCATCTCGCTGTCGACCAAGCCCGACTCATGGGAGTTCTACGCCCTGACGCTGGCCGTAGCCGGCACCTGGGTCGCCGGTGGCTTCGTGTCCGGTCCGCTGCACCTGGGTTGGATGCAGGCCCGCGACGACACCCTGCGCCGGCCCGTTCTGACCCCGGTGCTGACCGGCGTCGCAGCCTTCGGGGTCTTCTACGGCTGCGCCTACATCGCGCGCACCATCCCGGTGCTCGAGCAGGCGATCTCCTCCGTGCTGTCGTACGCCAACCAGGGCAACAACGGGCTGGTGCTGCTGACGACACTGGCCAACGGCGCCGCGGAGGAGGTCTTCTTCCGCGGGGCGCTCTACGCGGCGATCGGGGAGGGCCACCCGGTCGTGCTGTCCACAGCGGTGTACACCCTGGCCACCGGCGCGACGCGCAACCCGGCGCTGGTGCTGGCAGCGGTGGTCATGGGCGCCCTGCTCGGGGCGCAGCGGCGGGCCTCCGGCGGCATCCAGGCGCCGGTCCTGACCCACCTGACCTGGTCGATACTGATGCTGCGCTACCTGCCGCCGCTGTTCCGGGACCGTCGCTCAGCGTTAGCCGGCTGAGCGTCAGCGGGCCGACCGCAGCTCGGGGAAGTCCTCGTCGCGCCACTGGACGCCGTGCTGCTCTGCCTGCTCGGCTTGCCGCAGCTCGACCCGGCGGATCTTCCCGCTGACCGTCTTGGGGAGCTCGGTCAGGAACTCCAGCCGGCGTACCCGCAGGTACGGCGCCAGCCCGCTGCGGGTGTGCTCGAACAGCGCGAGGGCGGTCGCGCGGTCCGGCGCCCAGCCGGCCGCAAGCGTGACGTAGGCCTTGGGCAGCGCCTGGCGTACCGGATCGGGGACGGGCACCACGGCGGCCTCGACGACGGCCGGGTGCTCGACCAGGACGCTCTCGAGCTCGAACGGCGAGATCTTGTAGTCGGAGGACTTGAAGACGTCGTCGGCGCGCCCGATGTAGGTGATGTAGCCGTCGGCGTCGCGCTGAGCGACATCGCCGGTGTGGTACCAGCCGTCGGCCATCGCCTCGGCAGCCCGCTCCGGGTCGCCCAGGTAGCCGGTCATCAGCGCGAGCGGGCGGTCGGCGAGGTCGAGGCACAGCTCGCCCTCGGTGCCAGCTGCGTGACCGGTCAGCGGGTCGACCAGCACGACCGGGATGCCCGGCAGCGGCCGGCCCATCGAGCCGGGCTTGAGCAGCTGGCCCGGCGGGTTGCCGACCTGCGCGGTGGTCTCGGTCTGGCCGAAGCCGTCGCGCACGGTCAACCCCCAGTGCCGCTCGACCTGGGTGATCACCTCGGGGTTGAGCGGCTCACCGGCGGCGACCACCTCACGCAGCACCCCCGGCCCAGCGGAAAGGTCGCTCTGCACGAGCATCCGCCAGACCGTCGGCGGCGCGCACAGCGTCGTGACCTGCTTGTCGCGCACCTGGCGTAGCAGCGCTTCGCCGTCGAACCGGCTGTAGTTGTAGACGAACACCGCGGCCTGCGCCAGGAAGGGTGCGAACAGGCAGCTCCAAGCGTGCTTTGCCCAGCCCGGCGAGCTGATGTTGAGGTGCAGGTCACCTGGCTGCAGCCCGATCCAGTACATCGTCGACAGGTGCCCGACCGGATAGCTGACCTGGGTGTGCTCGACGAGCTTGGGTCGGCTGGTCGTCCCGGAGGTGAAGTACAGCAGCAGCGGGTCACCGGGCTCGGTGACCGCCTCGAACCGCTCGGGGGTCACCAGGCGGGCCTTCCGGTAGTCGCCCCAACCCTGCGGCGAGCCGTCGACGCAGTAGCCGGCCAGGTCCAGCCCGGCGAACTTGCCGACGTCAGCGACATTCGCGATCACGTGCTGCACGCCGCCGCGGGCCACCCGGTCGGCGAGGTCGTCCGGGCCGAGCGCGGTGGTCGTCGGCAGCACGACCGCGCCGAGCTTCATCACCGCGAGCGCCGACTCCCACAGCTCGACCTGGTTGCCGAGCATCAGGATCACCCGGTCGCCGCGGTCGACGCCCTGCTGCGCCAGCCAGGTGGCGACCTGGTCCGAACGCCGGACCAGGTCGTCGTAGCTCAGCCGCAGCTCGCTGCCGTCCTGCTCGACGATCCACAGCGCCAGCGCGTCATTGCCGCGCCCGACCGCGTCGAACCAGTCGGTCGCCCAGCAGAACGGTCCGGTCAACGTCGGCCAGCTGAAGGTCGCGGTGGCCTGCTGCCAGTCGGTACGGGTGGCGAGCAGCAGGTCGCGGGCCCCGGCCAGCGCTGCGGTGTTGGCGGTACGGCTCACGGACGGCTCCTGGGTCGGGCGGCTCTGGTCCCACACCCACCGGCCTGCGGCCTTACCGCCGACCGCCGGGCGCGGCACGCTGTCGGGCATGCACCTCTGCCCGGTCAGCCTGCGGCGGCAAGCTGCCGGCTGATGACCAGCCGCTGGATCTGGTTGGTGCCCTCGAAGATCTGCATGATCTTGGCCTCGCGCATGTACCGCTCGAGCGGGAAGTCACGGGTGTAGCCGTAGCCGCCGAGCACCTGCACCGCGTCGGTCGTGACCTGCATCGCCGCGTCGGTGGCGATCAGCTTGGCGACCGACGCCTGCCGCGAGTACGGCCGGCCGGCATCGCGACGCCGCGCGGCGTCCAGGTAGGTCGCCCGGGAGCTGTCGACCGCTGCCGCCATGTCGGCGAGCAGGAACGCCAGGCCCTGGTGCTCGATGACCGGCTTGCCGAACGCCTCACGCTGCTTCGCGTACGCCACGGCGTCGTCCAGCGCGCCCTGCGCGAGGCCGACCGCGATTGCCGCGATCCCCAGCCGGCCGCTGTCGAGTGCCGCGAACGCTATCGGCAGGCCCTGGCCTTCGTTGCCGACGAGCCGGTCGGCCTCCAGGGTCACGCCCTCGTAGTAGGCGTTGGTCGTCGGTACCGCGCGTAGGCCCATCTTGTCCTCGGGCTTGCCGAACGACAGGCCCGGCGCCTGCCCGGGCACCAGGAAGCACGAGACCCCGCGCGGTCCGTCGTCCGACGTCCGCGCGAACAGCGTGTAGAAGTCGGCGATGCCGCCGCTGGTGATCCAGCTCTTCGTGCCGTCGACCTGCCAGCCGTCCTCGACCGGGCTGGCCCGGCAGATCAGCGCGGCGGCGTCGGAGCCGCAGTGCGGCTCGGACAGGCTGTAGGCCCCGAGCAGCGTGCCGCCGAGCATGTCGGGCAGCCAGCGCCCCCGCTGCTCAGCCGTACCGAACTCCGCGAGCGCGAAGCACGACAGCCCGTGCACGCTGGTCGCGACGGCGACGGCCGCCCACCGCGCCGCGAGCTCCTCCAGCACCTGCAGGTACACCTCGTACGGCTGGCCGCCGCCGCCCTGCTCCTCCGGGTACGGCAGGCCCAGCAGCCCGGCCGCGCCCAGGGTGCGAAACAGTCCGTCCGGCAGCGTCTCGGTGGCTTCGGCGGCGGCGGCCCGCGGCGCGAGCTCCTTGTCGGCGATCTCCCGCACGAGCTCGATCAGCTCCGCCGACTCCGAGGTCGGGAGCATCCGGTCGACGGGCACGGGAGTACCTCCGAAAGGTGAGCGGGACGGGTGGCTTCACGGTACGTCCGGATGGCCTGGATGCGCCGACGTCACCAGGCGTTGACGGCCAGCCGTACCGCGACCGCGAGCGCAACTGCTGCGATCCCGATGCGCAGCGGGCCGGGTGGGATGCGCTTTGCGAGCAGGGCGCCGATCGGGCCGCCGCAGGCGCTGCCGACGGCAAGCAGCAGTACGGCAAGCCAGTCCACCGGAGCGAAGAAGGCGTACACGATTCCCGCGACGCCGTTGGCGGTGACCGCGATGACGTTCTTGAGCGCGTTGACGCGGCGCAGCGGCGCGGGGGCGAGCATCCCTAGCGCACCGATCAGCATGACGCCCTGGGCCGCGCCGAAGTAGCCGGAGTAGATGCCCACGGCGCCGATCACCGGCCCGGTGCCCGGGGACGGCGGGTGGCTCGCATCGCGGCGGGTACGGGCGACGACCAGTGGTTGGGCGAGCACCAGCAGCCCCGCCGCGCCCACCAGCACCGGTACGACGCGGTCGAACGCCCCGCCGGGCAACGCGAGCAGCAGCACCGCGCCGACCAGCGACCCGGCACCGATCCACATCGACAGCCGCACCAGCAGGGAGCGCTGCCCACGCAGCTCCTCGCGCATCCCGTAGGCGCCGCTGGCACTGCCCGGGATCACCCCGAGACAGTTGGTGACGTTGGCGGCCAGCGGTGACAGACCGATACCCAGCAGGGCGGGGAAGGTCAGCAGCGATCCGGCCCCGGCGATCGTGTTGACCGCGCCGGCCACCAGCCCCGCACCGGCGAGCAGCGCCGCCTGCCCGGCGTCCACCTAGCGTCTCCAGCCGGCTGTCACCGGCCCAGCCTGCCTGACGTGGTTCGCGTGTCCGACCAGCAGGCCCCGTCGTGCCCTGTCTTGTCCGCAGGGCTGGCGGTGGCCGCGACGACGTCAGGCCGGTGGTGGCCGTGGGGATGTCGAGCCGGTGGCGACAGCACCGGACCGGACGACCGGACGGGTGTCGGCGATCTCGGGGTTTGCCCGCCCGGGTCTGACGGGCACATGTGGGGGAGGGTGCGGCGCCTGCGGGCGGCGCCGATCCGGTCGGGCTGGGGTGCCGGCGGTGCACGGCGCGGTGCTGGACGGGTGGCTGTCACGACGCGCCGCCGACACGGTCGCGGTCGCGCTCGGCAGGGCGCGGCCGCAGCTGGACCGCCCGGACGCTCTGATCGACGGCCAACCCGTCGAGCAGGGTCGGGGCTTGTGGTAAATACCCTGGGGGGGTAGGGTGTGACGTGCAGAGCGGGAACCCCATGGGGTGCAGCGACAATAAGCACGACCACCTCAGGCGGCTGCGCCGCATCGAGGGCCAGGTACGCGGGATCGCCAAGATGGTCGAGGACGACAAGTACTGCGTCGACGTCCTCACCCAGGTCCCGACGGCGACCAGAGCCCTGCAGTCGGTGGCGCTCGGCCTGCTCGACGACCACCTGGGGCGCTGCCTGGTCAACGCCGCGCGGGCCGGCGGCGCAGAGCAGGACGCCAAGCTCAAGGAGGCGTCCGACGCGATCGCCCGCCTCGTCCGCAGCTAGCGACACCACCGACCCGACGGAGAAACCATGAGCGCCACCGCCACGTACACCGTCACCGGCATGACCTGTGGTCACTGCGTGTCCTCCGTCACCGAGGAGGTCGCCGAGGTGCCCGGCGTGACCGACGTGCAGGTCGACCTCGCCAGCGGCCGGGTCACCGTCACCGGTGACACCCCCGTCGACCCGGCGCTCGTCCGCGCGGCCGTCGAGGAGGCCGGCTACCAGCTCGTGCCATGACCTCGTACGCACCTGTCACCCGGCCGCACAGACCTCAGAAGCCGTAAGGGGAGAACAGTGAGCTCCACCAGGACCAGCCCGAACGGAACGACGACGGCGGCCCCGTCCGACGACTCGGTCGAGCTGACCATCACCGGCATGACCTGTGCGTCGTGCGCCAACCGGATCGAGCGCAAGCTCAACAAGCTCGACGGCGTGACGGCGACCGTCAACTACGCCACCGAGAAGGCGAGGGTCCGCTACGGACCGGGGGTCGCGCCCGGGCAGCTACTCGCTACGGTCGAGGCGGCCGGTTACCTCGCGTCCCTACCTGTCCCCGCCACCGCGGCCGTGGTCGCCGAGGCACCTGACGGCACCCGGCCGCTCCGGGAGCGCCTGCTGGTCAGCCTGGTCCTGACCGTCCCGGTGATCGCCATGTCGATGGTCCCTGCGCTGCAGTTCGACGCGTGGCAGTGGCTGTCGCTGACCCTGGCGGCGCCCGTCGTCGTCTGGGGGGCACTGCCGTTCCACCGCGCGGCCTGGACCAACCTCCGGCACGGCGCCGCCACGATGGACACCCTCATCAGCCTCGGCACCCTGGCGGCCTTCGGGTGGTCGCTGTACGCCCTGTTCTTCGGTACCGCCGGGATGATCGGGATGCGGCACCCCTTCGAGCTGATGGTCAGTCGCACTGACGGCAGCGGCAACATCTACCTCGAGGCCGCCACCGGCGTCACGACCTTCCTGCTGGCCGGCCGCTACGCCGAGGCCCGCGCCAAGCGGCAGTCCGGCGCGGCGCTGCGGGCGCTGCTCGAGCTCGGGGCGAAGGACGTCGCGCTACTGCGCGGCGGCGTCGAGACCCGCGTCCCCGTCGAACAGCTTGCGGTCGGCGACCTGTTCGTGGTCCGGCCCGGCGAGAAGCTCGCCACCGACGGCACGGTCGCCGAGGGCACGTCCGCGGTGGACGCCAGCCTGCTCACCGGCGAGTCCGCACCGGTGGAGGTCGGGCCAGGGGACGCGGTCGTCGGCGCAACCGTCAACGCGGGCGGCCGGCTGGTGGTCCGGGCCACCCGCGTCGGCACCGACACACAGCTCGCCCAGATCGCCCGCCTGGTCGAGGACGCCCAGAACGGCAAGGCCGAGGTGCAGCGTCTCGCCGACCGGATCAGCGGGATCTTCGTACCCGTCGTGCTGGTTCTGGCCCTGGGAACCCTGCTCGTCTGGCTGGCGACCGGTGGTGGCGCCGGTGCGGCGTTCACCGCCGCCGTGTCCGTGCTGATCATCGCCTGTCCGTGCGCGCTGGGTCTGGCCACACCGACCGCCCTGATGGTCGGCACCGGCCGTGGGGCCCAGCTCGGCATCCTCATCAAAGGCCCCGAGGTCCTCGAGTCGACCCGCCGCGTCGACACCGTCGTGCTCGACAAGACCGGCACTGTCACCACCGGGCACATGAGCCTGGTCGATGTCGTGCCCGCGGGTGGCATCGACGCGACGGCGCTGCTGCGCCTCGCCGGCGCCCTGGAGTCGGGCAGCGAGCACCCGATCGCCCGCGCCGTCGCGGCCGGCGCCCTCGAGCGGGTCGGCACGCTGCCTGCCGTGGAGGGATTCGCCAACCTGGAAGGCCTTGGCGTCCAGGGACAGGTAGACGGCCACGCGATCCTGATCGGCCGCCCGAGCCTGCTGCGGCAGTGGAGTCAGCCGCTGCCGCCCGAGCTGGAGGCCGCCGTGGAGCGGGCCCAGCAGGCCGGTCGCACCGCGATCGCGGTCAGCTGGGACGGCCGGGCCCGCGGGGTCCTGTCCGTTGCCGACACCGTGAAGGCCACCAGCGCGCAGGCTGTCCGGCGGCTGCGCGACCTCGGGCTGACGCCCGTGCTGCTGACGGGGGACAACGCGGTCGTCGCGGCCGCGGTCGCCCGGGAGGTCGGCATCGACCCGGCGCACGTCCACGCCGACGTCCTGCCTCAGGACAAGGTCGACGTCGTGAAAGCGCTGCAGGCCCGGGGCCGGGTTGTCGCGATGGTCGGCGACGGGGTCAACGACGCCGCTGCGCTCGCTCAGGCAGATCTCGGGCTCGCCATGGGCACCGGCGCGGACGTCGCTATCGAGGCCAGCGATCTGACCCTCGTACGAGGTGACCTGCGCGTCGCCGCCGACGCGATCCGGCTGGCCCGGCGCACCTTGCGGACCATCAAGGGCAACCTGTTCTGGGCCTTCGGCTACAACGTCGCTGCGCTCCCGCTCGCCGCGGCCGGGCTGCTGAACCCCATGATCGCGGGAGCGGCGATGGCGTTCAGCAGCGTCTTCGTCGTCACCAACAGCCTGCGGCTGCGCGGCTTCTCGCCGCTCTCGGGCGAGCGGGACGGCCGGTAGTCTCGTCGGTGCCCACGGCGCCAGGACCCGGCCGAGCCGGCGCGACTCACGCAGCGAGCCTCTCGGTGGGGGCCCGCCCACGGTGATGCCGGCTGCGTTCCACTCGACGGCGACATGGCGCCGACAACCCGTCCTGGTGTGGCAGCCACTGAGTGGAATCACGGCCGCTAGGCGCTGCCGACCCGGTCAGGACCCCACCTCGACGGGGTCTGCCCAGGCCTCGAGCCGGGTGGTCATCGGCGGCTCCGGTGTGCGGCGTGGGCGCCGGCATCCTGGGGGTCGGTGCGTTCGGCGTGGCGCCGGCGACCGTGCTGCAGGCCGCGGGGAGGGCCTGCGCCGGCGCGACGGGGCGTGCCGGGGTGATGGTGCGTCCCAGCGCCAGGCGTCCAAGGCGGCGGCGGGGATGGGCCGTCTCAGGCGGTAACCCTGCGCGGCGTCGCACCCGAACTCGCGCAGGGGGCACAGAGCCAGCTCGCCTTCGACGCCTTCTGCGACGGTTGTCAGGCGGAGGTTGTGTCCGAGATCGACGACGCTGTGCACGATCGGCAGGTTGCGGGCAGACAGGTTGACCGGCACCGGCACCGGCACCGGCACCGGCACCGGCAGCGGCACCGGCACCGGCAGCGGCACCGGCCTGCCGGCGTCGACCCAGACCCGGGCCTGGGTGAGCGCGGCTTCCAGGACGTAGCGGGTGAGCGAGCCGATGAGGCCGGTGTGCCCGCGGCAAGATTCTGCTCGGGGACGACAGGCACCGCTTCCACTGGGTGCGCGGCGGCTGCGCTCGCGTTGCTGAGTTCCGCACGCAGAGCCGGATCGACGTCCCTGCGAACGGCAGCACCCGGGCTGCCGGGCAGGCCGCTGTCGTGGAAATGGCCCTGGGCGCCGCACCGCGGCGTGCTCGCGTCGACCTGCAGGTCGACGATGGGCCGTGGTCCAGGGCCGAGCTGGACCGGGCGTCCCTCGGCCCGGATGCCTGGCCGGGGCTGGACGACCCGGCTCGACCTGCGCCCGGGCCTGCACGTCATCCGGGTACGCGCGACCGACGGTCAGGGCCAGGTCCAGCCCGACGAACCGAGCACCGTGCTGCCCGGCGGGGCAACCGGAGGGCACAGCATCGACGCCCGCGTGACCTGACCGCTCAATGCGCCGCTCATCAACCGCAGTCCCCCGTTACCGGGCTTATCACCTCCTGTTGAAGGCGCGCTGATCGTGCCGCACGAAATACACCGACGACTTTTGCCGGGAAGCTATGCGCGGTGACTGAGCAGGCCTACGTTGACGGGCGTCGAGCGCCACCGGGCTCACGATCACCGCCGGTGCGTCGAGCCGATCGGCGCCTTCGACGGAGGCTGCCGTGCGGCATCTTTCGCGGCGATCGTCGCGGAGTTGAAGGCCGGGCACAGCGCGGCCACCGCGGCACGACACGAGGGGAGAAATCGTCTCCTCCGTGCATCATCAGGGGGAGTCGCCATGAAACGCAGGCAGTGGCAGGTATGCGCCGTGGGAATCGGCGTACTGGTGGTGGGGGCGAGTACGCCGGTGGCCCTCGCGTCGCCACCGTCCGGAGTTACGCCCAAGACCCTTGCCCTGGCCAGCGCCGCAGGTCCGGTGCGCGCTCGCGGTGACGGCGTCCGGATCGAGGCCAAGGTGGCGACCACGGTCGCGGTGCAGAACGTCGTCTTCGGCCCGCAGGGGCGTACCGGCTGGCACCATCACCCGGGCGCCGTGCTGGTCGCCGTACAGGAAGGCGCTGTGACGGTGACGGACTCCGACTGCCACGCTGTGACCTACGGACCGGGGCTTGCGGCCGGCGCCGTGTTCACCGAGAGCGGCGACGAGCCGTCGGAGGTCAGCAGTGCGACCGGTGCCAGCGTGTTCGCCACACTGGTCGTGCCGCTGGTGGTACCGCCCGTGCTCCGGGTGGAGGACGACGCCGTGGCCTGCCCGTCATAGCGGACCGGTCCCGGCTGTCCCGGCCAAGCGTCAGGCCACCGAGGAGATGATGACGGCCAGCGGGGTGAGCGGGCTGGCCGGACCGCCCGCGAGGGCCCCCAGCACCTCGTCGACCCGCAGGCCGGCACGTCGATGCAGCTCCGTCAGCTCGGTCAGGGTGTAGACGCGCAGTCTGTGCTCGACCCGGCGCGGCGCAGCGCCCGGCCGCTGCAGGACGTACGTGACCCGGTGCCGCCCCGTGACGCTGTCCCAGTCCCGCTCCTCGGTGACCACCAGGCCGTCGTCGTACGTCGGGTGAGTCGTCCGCGGCTCCCAGTCGCGCACCAGGGCGTCGCGGTGGTGCACCTCCTGCACGAAGGTGCCGCCGGGCCGCAGGACCCTGGCCACCTCCCGCAGCACCTCGAGGTCGTCGTCCTCCCGCTCGAAGTAGCCGAACGCGTTGAACAGGTTGACCACCCCGTCGACGCTGTCGCCGGCGAGCGGCAGTGCCCGCATGTCGGCCCTGACCAGGGGCAGTCCGGGATCACGACCGCGGGCCGCCCGCAACAACGCCGGCGAGAGGTCGAGCCCCACGACGTTCAGGCCGGCGGCCCGCAACGGCGCGGCGTGCCGGCCCTGTCCACAACACAGGTCCAGGACCCGGGAGGCGGCCGGTAGGCCAAGCATGCGCATGACGCCCTCGGCCTCCGCGCGCGCGCGCTCGCCGTCGACGTACGGACCGAACACGCTCAGGTAGTCCTCGTCGAAGAACGTACGGAACCAGGCCACGGGCACCCCCTACCCGCGGTCAAGCGGCCTGCACGGCGGACTCCGGCGGGACTTTCGGCCCTGGCCCGGCAGTCCTGTCCTTCACAGACTGGAGGCACCACCACGACTCCAGGAGCTTGCGATGAAGGCACTCGTGTACCACGGGCCCGGTCAGAAGAGCTGGGACGACGTCCCTGACCCCCAGATCATCGATCCCACCGACGCCATCATCGGCGTCGACGCTACGACCATCTGCGGTACGGACCTGCACATTCTCAAGGGCGACGTCGCGGACTGCCAGGTCGGCCGCATCCTCGGCCACGAGGCCGTCGGCACGGTCGAGGCCGTCGGTTCCGCCGTCACGACGATGCGGCCCGGCGACCGGGTGCTCGTGTCGTGCGTCAGTGCCTGCGGGCGGTGCCGGTACTGCCGTGAGGGCCACTACGGACAGTGCCTCGGCGGTGGCGGATGGATCCTCGGGTACCGGATCGACGGTACCCAGGCGGAGTACGTCCGGGTCCCGTTCGCCGACAACAGCACGTATCCGGTCCCGGCGGGAATGGCCGACGAAGCCGTGCTGATGCTCGCCGACATCCTGCCGACCGCGTACGAGGTGGGTGTCGTCAATGGCGGCGTACGCCCCGGTGACACCGTCGCGATCGTCGGTGCCGGCCCGGTCGGGCTGTCTGCGATCCTCGGCGCCAAGCTGTTCAGCCCGGCGCACGTCATCTCCATCGACCTCGCGGACTCGCGGCTGGACGCCGCCAAGCAGTTCGGGGCGGACGTCACGATCAACCCGTCGCGCGAGGACGCCGTCGCGCACGTCCTGAACCTCACCGACGGGCTCGGTGCGGACGTAGCCATCGAGGCTGTCGGCGTGTCCGACACCTTCGAGATGTGCGCCCGGCTGGTCAGGCCCGGCGGCCACGTCGCCAATGTCGGCGTGCACGGCGGGCCGGCCAGCCTGCACCTGGAGGACCTGTGGGCGCGCAACGTCACCATCACGACCGGCCTGGTCGACACCTGGTCGACACCGACGCTGCTCAAGCTCGTCCGCACCGGTCAGATCCCCGCAGCGAAGTTCGTCACGCACCACTTCGCGCTCGGCGAGGTGCTCGAGGCGTACGACGTCTTCAGCCGCGCCGCCGAGACCGCGGCCCTCAAAGTCGTCCTCAGCAAGTAAGCGCCATGACAACGACGATCGTGATCCTGGGCGGCGGGACCGGCGGGACGCTGACCGCCAACCGGCTGCGCAAAGTGTTGCCGGTCCACGACGTGCGGATCACCGTCGTCGACCGGGACGACCGGCACGTCTACCAGCCCGGCCTGCTGTTCGTACCGTTCGGGCTGACGCATCCGGAGGACATCGTCCGTCCGCGTGGCCGTCAGCTCCGACGGGGCATCGAGTTTCGGGAGTCGGCCGTCGAGCGCGTCGACATCGCGGCCCACGAGGTGCACCTGGACGACGGCTCGGTGCTCGGCTACGACGTGCTGGTCGTTGCCAGCGGCGCGGTGCTCGTCCCCGAGGAGACTCCCGGGCTGACCGGCGCCGGCTGGATGGAGAAGGTATTCACCTTCTACACCCCAGAGGGCGCCGGTGCCCTTGAGGGCGCACTCGCGACGTTCGACGGTGGCCGCGTCGTCGTCAACGTCGTCGACCTGCCCATCAAGTGTCCGGTGGCGCCGCTCGAATTCTGCTTCCTGGCCGACTGGTACTTCATCGAGCGCGGGATCCGCGACCGGGTCGAGCTGAGCTACGTCACCCCCCTCGACGCCGCTTTCACCCGACCGGTGGCCTCGCAGCGCCTGGCCGGGATGCTGGCGGCCAAGAACATCAACCTGATCACGGAGTTCAACACCGGAGAGGTGGACGCCGAGGGTGGCCGGCTGGTGTCGTACGACGCCCGCGAGCTGCCCTTCGACCTCGCCGTAGTGGTCCCTGTGCATGGCGGGGCCCCGTATGTCGGCCGGTCTCCCGGGCTGGGGGACGCCCTGGGTTTCGTACCCACCGACGAGCACACCCTGCAGGCCAAGGTGTCCCCCGACATCTTCGTGATCGGTGACGCCGCCAACGTCCCTGCTTCCAAAGCGGGCTCGGTCACGCACTTCGAGGGCGAGACGCTGGTGGAGAACGTGCGCCGTCACCTCGCCGGCGAGCCGCTGATCGAGGGCTTCGACGGGCACGCCAACTGCTTCATCGAGACCGGCTTCGGCAAGGCACTGCTCATCGACTTCAACTACGACACCGAGCCGCTGCCCGGCCACTACCCGACCAGGGTCGGGCTGCCGCTGCTCGCCGAGTCCCGGCTCAACCATCTCGGCAAGCTGATGTTCCAGTCCTTCTACTGGCACAGCTTGCTGCCCGGCAGGGACATTCCGGGCATCGGCTCAGAGATGCCCACCGCCGGCAAGCAGCTCACGTCAGCCGCCCTACCCACAGGAGAACAGCCATGAGCACCGTGACCATCGCCGCGACCGACGTCGAGCTGGGCCCCGACGGCTTCTTTGTCGACCCCGGGCAGTGGACCGAGGCGATGGTCCCCGACCTTGCACGGCGGGAAGGCATCGACGACCTGAATGACCTGCAACGCAAGGTCATCCTCTTCATGCGCGACGAGTACCTCGCGAAGGGCACCGGACCGACCGTGCGGCTGCTCGGCAAGACCTCGGGTGTGTCGGTGAAGGAGCTCTACCAGCTATTCCCCAAGGGCCCGGCGAAGATCGCCGCGAAGATCGCCGGGATCCCCAAGCCTCGCGGCTGCATCTAAGGACAACGCCATGACCGACACGCTCGAGAAGGTCTCGATCATCATCTCTAAGGGTTCCCTCGAAGGGATCTACCCTGGCCTGATCATGGCCAACGGGGCTCGTGCCGAGGGTATCGAGGCCAACCTGTTCTTCACGTTCTTCGGTCTCGATGCCATCCACCGGGGCCGGCACGACCACATCAAGCTGGCTGCGGTCGGCAACCCCGGGCTGCACATGCCCACGATGGTCGGCGGCCTGCCCGGGGTGTCCACGGTGATGACGCACTACATGAACCACAAGATGGAGCGGCTGGACATCCCGTCGATCCCGGAGTTCATCGAGCTGATTGCCGACAGCGGCGCCGGTATGTACGCCTGCAAAGCGTCCGTCGATTTATTCGGGCTGGAGAAGAACGACTTCATCCCGCAGGTCCAGGACATCATCACGGTCGGGGAGTTCTACGAGAAGGCGGCCGGCGGCCAGATGCTGTTCACCTGACGGGCGCGCTGGCTGGTGGCGGTGTCCGACCCGCCACCAGCCGGCACGATCAGCGCCCGGTCACCTGCCCCGCACGGCCGCGCAGGACGTCGACGCGTCGGTGGTACTCGTCGTCGTCGATCTCGCCGCGCGCATACCGGCCGGCAAGGACGTGCTCGGCGTCCGCCGGGGGCGCTCCCCCAGCCTGACCGGCCGAGCGGCCGAGGTGACGCAGGAGTGCCACCACCCCCAGGACCAGAACAGTCCAGAACAACAGGCTGGTGAGCCCCATCACTGCGTATCCCCAGCCGCTCATGTGCCCGCCGTACCCGCCATACCACATCATGATCACTCCTTTGCTGCTGTTGGGTAGGTCAGGGTTTCCCACCCGACTCGAGGATGACCCCGGCGGGTCAACGGTCACCAGGGGCTTTCGTCCTGTTGACAACCATGGCGCCTCTCGGGACTTTGTGCCCTTGGTCGGGCGGGGCATCGGGCCCGGGATGTCCCTACGTGGCCGTCCCGGCCCGACGCCGTCGACAGGGACCCCGTACCAGCCATCCAGCAGCTTCCTGTCCAGCCGAGTGGCACCTCGGTACCGACATTCGCCGCCCACGGCAAGGGCCGGACCATGGTTCTTGCAGCCCATGCTCGGTCGGCAGCGAGCACACCAGTACCGTGGAGCCGGCCCGGACGGTCGCGGCGAACACCGGCGGGCGCCCGGACCGGGCCCGATCGGTAAGCCCCCTTCAGCCTGTGGGCTGCGAACCTGCCTCGCCAGGTCCCGACACTGTCGACGTGCAGGCGACTCCAGCGCCACGCGATCCTGGTCGGTGAGGGTGGTCAGGACCGGGGAAGTGGCCTCGGTCAGCTCACCGCTGTGCCGCGACACGACGGACGTCGGCCCCGGCACGCCGGATCGTCCAACAGCTCGCAACGACTATCAACCCAGCGTCCAGCACACCGACATGATCGCAGGCAGACCCGAAGACGCCCTCGATACCTCCTGCGGCCTCCACCTCAACGACCTCAGCGCTGGAACTTGACCCCCGAAGAACTAACGGGAAAAGCACTACGCTGCCGCCGTGACCGCACGCCTGCTGACCGGAGGACCCGTCGCCGACGCCGTCTTCGCCGACCTGCGTCCGCGCATCGACAAGCTCACCTCGGGCGGCCATCAGCCTGGTCTGGGCACGGTGCTCGTCGGCGACGACTCGGCGAGCGCCGGCTACATCCGGATGAAGCAGGAGCAGGCGACGTCGCTCGGGTTCACCTCCCCGCACGTGCACCTGCCGGCCGCCTGCACGCAGGCCGATCTGGTGGCAGCCATCCGGTCGATGAACGACGACCCGTCGGTCGACGGCATGCTGGTGCAGCACCCGGTGCCGCCGCAGCTCGACTACGAGGCCGCGCTGCTGGAGATGGACCCCGACAAGGACGTCGACGGGCTGCACCCGGTCAACATGGGCCGGCTGGCGCTCGGCATGCCCGGCCCGGTGCCGTGCACGCCGGCCGGCATCGAGGCACTGCTGGCCTTCCACGAGGTGCCGGTCTCGGGCCGGGAGGTCTGCATCCTCGGACGCGGTACGACGCTCGGCCGGCCGCTTGCGCTGCTGCTCACCCAGAAGCGCCCGACGGCCAACGCCGCCGTGACCGTCGTACACACCGGCGTACCGAACTGGGACGACTACACCCGCCGGGCCGAGATCGTCGTCGCTGCGGCCGGAGTGCCGGGGATCCTCCAACCCGCGCACATCACCCCGGGTGCCGTCGTCGTCGGCGGCGGGGTGCGCTACGAGGGCCGCAAGCTCCTGCCGGACGTCGACGAGGCCTGCAACGAGGTCGCCGGCGCGATCACGCCGCGGATCGGCGGCGTCGGCCCGACCACGGTCGCCATGCTGCTCCGCAACTGCGTCGAAGCCGCCGAACGCGCCGCTCCCCGCTAGCCCCCTCCCGCTAGGGCGTTTCTCCCTGGCCGGGGCGAGTTCTGGGGGGATTGCCGATGGATGTCTGCGGACCGGCTGTCAGTGGCCGGACTTGCCCGAGCGGTTCGAGCCCCGTGGCAGACGGTGGGGAAGCGCCAGGCCGGGGGTTCAGCAAGGACGGGACCTGGGTCAGATCCTGCAGGCGTTGCTGGTCAAGGCCGACAGGCCGGCCAGCTGAACTGGCAGCTGTCGATCGACTCGACGGTCAGCCGGTGCATCAGCCCGGCCTAAATATGTCGCGGGAGCTCGCTCCGCAGCTCCCGAGCCACCCAGGGGGACACCGCGAATGGCCACAGACAACCGGTCGAGCCTGTTGATCATGCGCTTGGCTGTTCACGCGGCGGCCTGACGACCAAGCTTCACGCGCTCCTGGATGGCAACGGCCGGCGGCTGGTCATCCAGGCCGGTCCGGTCAGGGCGGTGACAGTCCGATGCTGCCGGTCCTTGTGGACCTCCTGCGGGTCGCCGGTCGCGGTCCGGGCCGACCCCGGACCCGCCCCGATGCGCTGCTGGCCGACAAGGCCTACCCCAGTCGCGCACCCCGAGCGCTGCGTAAGCGGGGCATCACAGCCGTCGTTGCGAAAGCGCCGACCAACGCGGCCACCGAGCGCGCTGCGGCTCGCAGGGCGACCGGCCCGTCAGCTGCGGCACCGGGCGCTACTCAGACCGCAACGTCATCGAGCGTTGCGACGAACAGGTCGAGCAGTGGCGCGGCCTGGCCACCCGCTACGACAAGCTTGCCGTCATCTTCCGCGGTGGCGCCATCCTGCGCAGGACCATCCTGTGGCTCCGCGGCCCGGTAGGAGGCACGCCCTAGCGGTCGAGCCACTCCCGGACGGCGTACGTCAGGAAGGCCAGGTCCTCCGGGATGCCCTGCGGGCTACCGGCCCGGTGGCCCCACACGCTCGGGATCGGGCGGAGCTCAGCAGAGCGCAGGTGCTCGAGCTCGGCGGCGTTGTCGGCCACGCGGAAGTACAGGTCGGTCTCGCTCGGCAGCAGCAGGACCCGCGCCTGGATGCCCTGCAGGGCGCGGGCCAGGTCCCCGCCGTACTGCTCGCCGCCGCTGATGTCAGCCGCTGTCCACGTCAGGGCCTGCGCGTAGAGGTCGGCGGCACGGTTGCCGGCGAACCCCTGCTCCCAGTCGGTCCGCAGGTAGGTATCGAGATCCGGCGCGCCGAGGGCGGTGCGGTAAAGCTGCTGGCGGTAGAAGTCCTGGCTGAGTCCCCACCCGGCATAGACGTGGGCGAACGCCTTGAGCGAGGCCACCGGCTCGGCGGAGAAGCGGCCCCCACCGAGGTGCTCGGGCGCGGCCTCCAGTAGCCGCAGCAGGCCGGAGAGGAACACCTTGTTGTGGTCGGCGGTCCGGGCGCTGCCGCAGACGACGATCGCGCGCTCCACCAGGTCCGGGTAGAGGGCAGCCCAGTGGTAGGCCTGGATGCCGCCCATCGAGAAGCCGTACGCCGCGGCCACGCGCGAGACGCCGAGGTGCTCGGTGAGCAGCCGGTGCTGGGCGCGGACGTTGTCGGCGGCAGTAACCAGCGGCGGGTAGCCGGCGGTGTTCGAGGCGCTGCTGGAGACGCCGCCAGAGAACATGTCAGCGATGACGACGAACCAGCGGGTCGGGTCGAGCACGCCGTCGGGGCCGATCAGCCAGGTGAGGTCGTCGGACGTCGCCCCGTAGCTGCAGGGGTAGACGACGACGTTGTCACCGCCCGGCGCAAGCGTCCCGTGTGCCTGCCATGCCAGCCGCGCCGAGCCGATCGTGCCGCCGCGCTCCACCTCCAGGTCGCCGAGCTCGAGCACACCACGGGTCACCGGCCAGTCCATCCGCGCAGAGTAGGTGGACCGCTCCGGGGAGGCACCAGGAACCACTGCGCTCTGCACCAGCGCCCTGCCGCACCCGCGCTCTTGACGCCACCGGACAGCACCAGATCGCGAACGACCCGACCCTCGCGTACCGGGCGACCGTCGCTGCCGGAGGGCCGCGAGCGGGGCTGGTAGTGCCGAGATCGCCCCCGTACCTGCGCCTCCACACGTCCAGGTGCACCGGGTGGATAGGGCTGGCTAAGAGCGTGGCCCCGAATGAGCCGGAGGCGCTGAGTGGGCGAATCCCGCTCAGCGAGGCCCTTCGTGGAGAGTGGACGGCAGGTCGTGCCGCGAATAGGGCGAAACCTCGCGGCTTATCGCTGTCTTATTCTTCGGACCCACGCTCCTAGCCCTCCGTTGGGCGCACGACGGTGCGGTCCTTGCGGCTCTGGCTTATCTGGAGCGGGAGGCCGGTGAGGTACGGCGCGGCAAGGATGGTGTGACCCGGCGGCCTACACCGGCCCGTGGATGACGTGCACCGTCGCCACTGAACCGCGCGACCAGCACGCAGCGGCGGGCCACGGCGGGCAGACCCGAGCTCATGCGTGGACTCGCACGCGTGCGTGCTCCACGGTTGCTCGGGCGGTCCGGGGCCAGGTCCAGGCGGCGCGCAGAATGAAGGCCAGGAGCAGCACCTCGAGTCCGATGGAGAGGCCGTAGAAGTAGAAGTAGGTCCAGGACTCGCCAGCCGCGTTGTACATCGAGACGGGGATGTAGAGCGTTGCCACGACGAGGTTGGTGGCGCGGTTGACACGGGCGGGCAGTGTCGTGGAGAGCAGGATCATGAGGATCGGGATGGCCATGAGCGTGAGCGCAAGGGCGACAAAGGTTGGGCCGGTGTCGAACCCATGGACGACGCCGACCAGGATGTCGTCGATAAAGCCGGGCTTGTACAGGGCGAGGTAGTCGACGTAGATGTAGAGGAACATGAAGCTGGCCCAGGCCGTGGCGAGCTTCGCCTGGACCGGGATGTGCGCTTCCTGGAGCGCACTGGCAGTTCTGTCGTCTCTGGTCATGGCTTCTCCTGTGTGTTGGCGTCAGCCAGGTCGGCTCACTCGATGTCTTCACCATGACCAGCGTTGACGGGCGCCACATCCGCCTGCGGGCTTCAGCCGTCCTGGCCGCAGGGACGGGACAGCCGCAGTACTTTCGGCTGATCCGCCCGAGCGGCGGCCCCCCTACGTTGGCCGGGAGGAGGAAGCATGCTTGCTGGGATATGGGCTGAGCCTCGCCCCGCGCGCCCGCCGGTGCGGGTCTGGCGAGACTGGGCGCTCTTCTCGGGTCTCGTCGCGATCTCGCTCATCGAGATGCTGCTGCGCGAGGACAGGGCATGGGCGCCGCTGGTGGTCGGTGTCAGCGTCGTCGTCGCGGCGTGCCTGCTGTGGCGGCGCACGCGGCCGCTGGCCGCAGTCGCCGCTGCCTTCGGAACCCTCCTCGCCTTCGACATCGCGAGGATCGTGGCC
>JBKJQN010000098.1:0-22554 GCA_046593925.1 Mycobacteriales bacterium | reverse complement strand
CGAAGCCGACGAGCACCTGACCGGGGCGGCGTGCCGCGACCAGCGCACGCAGGATGACGGGGTTCTGCAAGAGCTCGATGGCGAGCGTCTCCGTCTTCTTGCGCTTGGTGGCGAGCCGCTGCTCCGGCCGGTAGTCCGCGACGGCGGCGGCCATGACCACGGCGTCGGCCGACGCGGCCTCGGCGAGCACCGCGTCGTGCAGCTCCACTGCGCTGGTGACCCGCAGGACCTTGGCGCCGGCTGGGTCCGGCAGCCCGGCGGCGGTGACCAGCACGACCTCGGCGCCACGAGCCAGTGCGGTCCTGGCCAGGGCATGACCTTGGCGGCCACTCGAGCGGTTGCCGAGGTAGCGCACCGGGTCCAGGTGCTCGCGGGTGCCGCCGGCCGAGACGACGACCCGGCGGCCGGTGAGGTCGGCCGGCAGCACCCCTCGGCGCAGCACCGCCTCGCACACCCTGGCCAGCTCCTCGGCCTCGGGCAGTCGGCCCTTGCCGCTGTCGGCTCCGGTGAGCCGCCCGACGGCGGGCTCGACGACGAGCACCCCGCGGGACCTCAGTATCGCGACGTTGGCCTGCGTCGCAGGGTGCTCCCACATCTCGGTGTGCATCGCGGGCGCCATCACCACCGGGCACCGAGCGGTGAGCAGCACGTTGGTGAGCAAGTCGTCGGCCAGCCCGTGGGCGGCGCGGGCGAGGGTGTTGGCCGTCGCCGGGGCCACGACGACGAGGTCGGCCTGCTGGCCTAGCCGCACGTGGGCCACCTCGTGCACGTCGTCCCAGACGCCGGTGGCCGCGGGGCGGCCGGACAGCGCCGACCAGGTCGGCTCCCCGACGAAGCGCAGCGCGCTCTCGGTCGGCACGACGGTGACGTCGTGACCGGCCTCGGACAGCCGACGCAAGAGCTCGACGGCCTTGTAGGCGGCGATGCCGCCCGAGACACCCAGGACGACGCTGGGCACGAGAGCGCCTAGACGACCGGGTCGGGGACCTGCTCGTGCGAGAGCAGCCCGCCGTTGATCTCGCGCAGTGCGATCGACAGCGGCTTCTCCTGCACACCGGTCTCGACGAGCGGGCCGACGTACTCCAGCAGGCCCTCGCCGAGCTGGGAGTAGTACGCGTTGATCTGTCGCGCGCGCTTGGCGGCGTAGATCACGAGGCTGTACTTGGAGTCGGTGGCGGCGAGCAGCTCGTCGATCGGGGGGTTGGTGATGCCGATCGGGTTGGCGACGGTGCCGGCCACAGATCTCCTCGGTACGTGTGCGGTGCTGGGGTCTGCTCGCGCTAGGCGCTGATACCCATCGACGCTACCAGCCGGTCGGCGGCCCGTTCGACGTCGTCGTTCACGATGGTCTCGTCGAACTCCCCCTCCGCCGACATCTCCTCGCGGGCCAGCTCCAGGCGCCGCGCGATCCTGGGGGCGCTCTCGGTGCCGCGGCCGGTCAGCCGGCGGACCAGCTCCGGCCAGGAAGGCGGGGCCAGGAAGACCAGGTGCGCCTCGGGCAAGGCGACCCGCACCTGTCTGGCCCCCTGCAGCTCGATCTCCAGCAGCGCGGGGGCACCACCGGCGAGCTGGTCCAGGACCGGTTGGCGGGGGGTGCCGTAGCTGTGCCCGGCGTACGAGGCATGCTCGAGCAGCTCGCCCGCCCGGACCATCGCGGCGAAGTCCGGGTCGCCGACGAAGTGGTAGTGCAGCCCTTCGATCTCGCCCGGGCGGCGCACCCGGGTCGTGACGCTGACCGACAGGAAGACGCGGGGATGGCGGCGACGGACCGCGGCGACGACCGTGCCCTTGCCCACACCCGAGGGGCCCGACAGGACCGTGAGCCGGGCCGCCACCCCTACCGCTGCCGCCTGGCCCGCTCGGCGAACTCGCGCTCGAGGGCCTCGCGCTGCTTGATGCCCAGGCCGCGTACCCGCCGGGACGGGGAGATATCGAGCTTGTCCATCATCCGGGCCGCCTTGATCTTGCCGACGCCCGGCATCGCCTCGAGCACGGCGAGGACGCGCATCTTGCCGATCGCCTCGTCGGTCCCACCACCGTCGAGCACGTCCTGCAGGCTCGCGCTGTGGCTCTTCAGACGGAGCTTGAGGGCGGCCCGGGTCCGACGGGCGGCGGCCGCCTTGTCCAGGGCGGCGGCACGCTGCTCGGGAGTGAGGGGCGGCAGGGCCACGCTCGGGTCACCTCGACGGTCGAAGGGGCTCTCGACAGCCGGTCAGGCCGTCGAACAGGTCGGCGCGAACCTAGCCGGGACACCGCCCGATCGGCAACGTGGCCGCCGGATGAGGATGGCGAGCCTGGCCTGCACGCGGATCACCGCAGCGTGGCCGCAAGCGCCGCGGCTGCCGCACCGGGGTCGGGCGCGGCGGTGATGGGGCGGCCGACGACGAGCAGGTCGGCGCCGTCGGCAAGGGCCCGCTCGGGGGTTGCCACCCTGGCCTGGTCGCCGATGTCGGCGCCGGCAGGCCGTACGCCGGGCGTGATCAGCACGATTCCCGGCCCGACCTCGGCACGTACGGCGGCGACCTCCCGCGGTGAGCAGACCAGCGCTCCTGCGCCCGCCCCGACGGCGAGCAGGGCAAGGCGCCGCACGGCGTCCAGCGGCGGGCCGGCGAGCCCGACCGCGGCGAGGTCGGCCTCCGACAGCGAGGTCAGCACCGTGATCGCGGTGATGGTCACCTCGGGCGCGGCTTCGACGGCGGCCCTCACCATCGCCGCACCGCCGGCCGCGTGAACGGTCAGGAAGCGTGGCCGCAGCGGCGCGACCGCGCGGGCGGCGCCGGCGACGGTGTTCGGGATGTCGTGCAGCTTGAGGTCCAGGAAGACGTCACGGCCGCTGCGGACCTGCTCGACGATGCCGGGGCCGGCCGAACAGAACAGCTCCAGCCCGACCTTGAGAACCTGGACGTACGGCGCAACCGCCGTCGCCCAGCGGGCTGCCGTGGCGGCATTCGCGTCCAGGGCCACCACCACGGGCGCGAGACCCGCGCCGTCAACGCTCACCACGGCAGCCACCCCCACCGCGGCTCGACGGAGGAGGTGGGGCTCACGGGCTGCGGCCTCCCCCGGGCGTCGCTCATCGATTTCCCAGGTCGGCGGGTCGGTGGGCCAGCCCGACCGCATCGGCAGCCCGCGCGAAGCCGCGCTCGGTCAGCGCCGCCGCCAGCTCGCCCAGCACCCGTACCGGCGCGGTCGGGTCGCCGAAGACGGACGTCCCGACGCTGACCGCCGAGGCGCCGGCGAGCAGGAACTCCAGGGCGTCCAGGCCGGTACGGATCCCGCCCATACCCAGGATGGGGGTGGACGGCAGCGCCTGGTGGACCTGCCAGACGCAGCGCACCGCCACCGGCCGGATCGCCGGGCCGGACAGCCCGCCGGTGATCCCGCCGAGCACCGGCCGCATCGTCATGGTGTCGATCACCAGCCCCAGGAGCGTGTTGATGACCGACAGCCCGTCGGCGCCGGCATCCACGCAGGCCCGCGCGACCGTGGTGATGTCGGTGACGTCGGGTGAGAGCTTGGCGAACACCGGGACGTCGGCTTCGCGCCGTACGGCAGCCACCACCTCGGCGGCGGCCAGCGGATCGCAGGCGAAGACCTGGCCGCGGTCCTCCACGTTCGGGCAGCTGATGTTCACCTCGATCATCGACACACCCGGGCGACCGTGCAGCCGCGCGGCCAGCCGGGCGTAGTCCTCGACGCTGCCCCCCGCGATCGACACGACGGCGCGGGCGCCGCGCTCGGCAAGCCAGGCGAGGTCCTTCTCGAGAAAGGCGTCGATCCCCGGCCCCTGCAGACCGATCGAGTTGAGCATCCCGCTCGGCGTCTCCGCCATCCGCGGCGTCGCCCGCCCGGACCGCGCCGCAAGCATGATCGACTTGGTCACGACGCCACCGAGCTCGGTCACATCGAAGAACTGGTCGAGCTCGACGCCGGCCGCGGCGCAGCCGCTCGCCGTGAAGACCGGGTTGGGGAAGACGGCGCCGGCCAGGGTCGTGGTCAAGTCGGTCGCGGGACCTGTCATGTCGGTGCCCCGACGGCGTCGGCCGGCACCGTGCCGATGGCGTCCCAGCGCACCCGGTCGCCGGCGAACACCGGGCCCTCCACGCATGAGCGCACCATCCGGGTCAGCCCGTCGTCACCGATCACCGGCAGCACGCAGGTCATGCAGACGCCGATCCCACAGGCCATCGACTCCTCGACGGCGACGTACGAGGGGATGCCGGCTGCCGCTGCCTGGGAAGCGACCGCGCGAAGCATGCCCATCGGCCCGCATGCGTAGACGACCTCGCTGGTGGTCCGGGCGAGCAGCGCCGGCAGCACGTCGGAAACCCGGCCGCGCTCCCCCGCCGAGCCGTCGTCGGTGGTGACGACGACCGTCCTGGCCGTCCGCCCGGCCTCCGGTACGCCGAACAGCCGGTCGGCGTCGCCGGCGCCGAGCACCATGTCGACCTCGCAGCCGCGGGCCCGCAGCGCCCCGGCGAGCGGCAGCAACGGCGCCACCCCGTAGCCGCCGCCCACCAGCGTCGCGGTCCGAGCGACATCAGGCACCGGGAAGGGCGTGCCGAGCGGCCCGACGACGTCGAGCACGTCCCCGGGCCGCTGCCCAGCCAGCCACGCCGTGCCTGCGCCGTGCACCGCGAAGACCACCTCGACGGCCCCGGCGTCGACGCGGTAGATCGCAAAGGCCCGACGCAGCAGCATGCTGCTGGCCGGCCCACCGACCTGGACGGCCAGGAAGTGCCCCGGTCGGGTCAGCTCACCGATACCCGGCGCGGCGACCGTCAGCGAGTGGTACGCCCCGACCCGCGCCATCGCCACCACCTCGGCCTGCACCTGCAGCGGCACTAGCCGGCCTCCCCGGTCGGGTGCGCCTCGGCCCGCTGGACCGCCGCGGACGCCAGCAGCGCCGCGTGGTGCTCCTGTAGCGACCGCACGCCGATCTCCCCGCGTACCAGCGCCTCGATGCCCTGCACGCAGGCCGCCGCGCCCTGGATGGTGGTGATGCACGGGACGCCACGCGCAACGGCAGCAGTGCGGATCTCGTAGCCGTCCAGCCGCGGCCCGACTCCGAACGGCGTGTTGATGACCAGGTCGACCTCGCCGGCGAGCAGCATCGGCACGACGTCGTCGCCGCGCCCCTCGCTGTGCTTGCCGACGACCGTCGTGACGACGCCGTTGCGCCGCAGCACCTCGGCGGTGCCGAGGGTCGCGAGTACCTCGAAGCCCAGGTCTTGCAGGCGCTTCACCGGGAAGATCATCGAACGCTTGTCGCGGTTGGCGACACTGACGAACACCCGCCCCTTGGTGGGCAGCTCGCCGTACGCCGCCGCCTGGCTCTTGGCGAACGCCGTTCCGAACGCCGCGTCGATGCCCATCACCTCACCCGTCGACTTCATCTCCGGGCCGAGCACCGTGTCGACGCCGAGCCCCTGCCTGGTAAGGAATCGGCCGAACGGCAGGACGGCCTCCTTCACGCTGATCGGCGCGTCGAAGGGCATGTGGGCGCAGTCGCCGGAGCTCGGCAGCATGCCCTCGGCGCGCAGCTCGGCGACGGTCGCGCCGAGCATCACCCGGGCGGCAGCCTTCGCCAGCTGCACGGCCGTCGCCTTGCTGACGAACGGCACCGTCCGCGACGCCCGCGGGTTGGCCTCGAGCACGTAGAGCACGTCGTCCTTGAGCGCGTACTGGACGTTGAGCAGCCCGCGGACCCCGACGCCCTCGGCGATCGCGCGGGTCGACTCCCGGATCCGCAACAGCTCGGTCCGGCCAAGGGTGATCGGCGGCAGCGCGCACGCCGAGTCGCCGGAGTGGATACCGGCCTCCTCGATGTGCTCCATGACGCCGGCGAGGTAGAGGTCGGTGCCGTCGTAGAGTGCATCGACGTCGATCTCCACGGCGTCCTCGAGAAACCGGTCGACGAGAACCGGGTGGTCCGGCCCGATCAGCGTCGAGCGGCGGACGTAGTCGACCAGCATGTCGTCGCTGTAGACGATCTCCATGCCCCGCCCACCCAGCACGTACGAAGGTCGCACCAGCACCGGGTAGCCGACGCCATCAGCGATCTGCTGCGCCTCCGCGTACGAGGTCGCGGTCCCGAACTTCGGTGCGGGCAGGCCGGCGGCAACCAGCACGTCTCCGAACGCCCCGCGGTCCTCTGCCAGGTGGATCGCCTCCGGGCTGGTGCCGACGATCGGGACGCCGCAGTCCTTCAGCTCCTGGGCGAGCCGCAGCGGCGTCTGACCGCCGAGCTGAACGATGACCCCGACCAGCTCGCCGCCGCCGCGGGTAGCCGACTCCCGCTCGGCCGAAACGATCTCGAGCACGTCCTCCACCGTCAACGGCTCGAAGTACAGCCGGTCGCTGGTGTCGTAGTCCGTGCTGACGGTCTCGGGGTTGCAGTTGACCATCACGGTTTCGTAGCCCGCCGCGGACAGCGCGAAAGACGCGTGCACACAGGCATAGTCGAACTCGATGCCCTGGCCGATCCGGTTGGGCCCGCTGCCCAGGATGATGACTTTCTGGCGCGCTGACGGGGCGACCTCGGTCTCCTCGTCGTAGCTCGAGTAGTGGTAGGGCGTCTGGGCGGCGAACTCGGCGGCGCAGCTGTCGACCGTCTTGTACACCGGCCGTACGCCGAATTCCTCGCGCAGGGCCCGGACCTGCCGCTCGCTGCGGCCGGTGACCAGGGCGACCTGCTGGTCACTGCAGCCCATCCGCTTCGCCTTGCGCAGCAGAGCTTCCTCCAACGGCGCGGCCGCCAGCTCGGCGCGCAGCTCGACGAGCGAGCCGATTTCCGCCACGAACCACGGGTCGATCCGGGTCGCCTCGTGCACCTGCCCGGGGGTCGCGCCCAGCCGCAGCGCGCGCTCCACGGCGTGCAGCCGGCCGTCGTGCGGGGTCTTGGCCAGTTCCAGTGCGTCGGCTGCGGACCCGGCGGGGTCGGGAGTTGTCCAGAAGCCGCCGGGGGTCTGCTCCAGCGAGCGCATCGCCTTCTGCAGCGCCTCGACGAAGGACCGGCCCAGCGCCATCGCCTCGCCGACGCTCTTCATCGTGGTCGTCAGCTCGGGGTCCGAGCCGGGGAACTTCTCGAAGGCGAACCGCGGCACCTTGACCACCACGTAGTCCAGCGACGGCTCGAAGCTCGCGGGCGTCTCGCGGGTGATGTCGTTGGGGATTTCGTCCAGGGTGTAACCGACTGCCAGCTTGGCGGCGATCTTGGCGATCGGGAAGCCGGTGGCCTTGCTGGCCAGGGCGCTGCTCCGCGACACCCGCGGGTTCATCTCGATGACGATCATCCGCCCGGTCGCCGGGTCGACGGCGAACTGGATGTTGCAGCCACCGGTATCGACACCCACCGCGCGGATGATGTCGATCGCCAGGTCGCGCATCCGCTGGTACTCGCGGTCGGTGAGCGTCATCGCGGGCGCGACGGTGATCGAGTCGCCGGTGTGCACGCCCATCGGGTCGAGGTTCTCGATGCAGCAGATGACGACGACGTTGTCGGCGCGGTCCCGCATCAGCTCCAGCTCGTACTCCTTCCAGCCCAGCACCGACTCCTCGAGCAGCACCTCGCTGGTCGGGCTGGCGTGCAGGCCGCCGCCGGCGATCCGCAGCAGGCCGGCCCGGTCGTGAGCGACACCCGAGCCACTGCCGCCCATCGTGAACGACGGCCGCACGACCACCGGATAGCCGAGCTTCCCGGCCCCGGCGAGCACCTCGTCCATCGTGTGGCAGACGACGCTGCGGGCGCTCTCGCCGCCGACGGCATGGACGACCGTCTTGAACTCCTGGCGGTCCTCGCCGCGCCGGATCGCCCCGACGTCGGCGCCGATCAGCTCCACGCCGTTCCGCTCCAGCACGCCGCTCTCGTGCAGCGCCATCGCGGCGTTCAGCGCCGTCTGCCCGCCGAGCGTCGGCAGCAGCGCGTCGGGGCGCTCCTTCTCGATGATCCTGGTAATGTACTCCGTCGTGATCGGCTCGATGTACGTGGCGTCGGCGAGCTCCGGGTCGGTCATGATGGTCGCCGGGTTGGAGTTGATCAGGGTGACCCGCAGACCCTCCTCGCGCAGCACCCGGCAGGCCTGCGTCCCGGAGTAGTCGAACTCCGCCGCCTGCCCGATCAGGATCGGCCCGGACCCGATCACCAGGACATGGTGCAGGTCAGCTCTACGCGGCATCTGGCTCGTCCTGGCTCGTCACGGTGGCAACCAAGGCGGCCAGTCCGCTCCGGAATGTCTGGAAGCTCCCCGAGGTGTTGCGCTCGGCGTCCATCCGGGAGGCAATCTGGTAAGCAGCCTCGGTCTTGCGCAGGCCACCACCGTGTTAACCGGCCCGGATGAGGAGCCGCTCGAGGGCCTCAGCCGTCCCGCCCTTCACGGCATCGGGATCGCGGTAGGCAGCACGCTGACCGAAGTGTGCCGACACCGAGGGGTACGCGCCGCAGACGGCCGCCCCGTCACCCAAGAACCACGCCTCCAGCTCCTCGACCACGATGCGGTTCAGAACGTGGAAGTTACCGTCGGCGCCCGGCAGAGACTTCGTGGCTAGCCCTGCACCTGCCGCTGCCTGCTCCATACGACCCTTGAGGTCCCGGCAGTCCTCACGGTCCTCGTCAAGCAGCACACAGATTCCCAGCCCTCCCCCAGACGCCCATGAGGCGTAGCCCCGCATCCGCTGCTCCAGCTTGCGGAACAAATCCTGCTTGCCGGCGAATGCCCGTATCTCGTAGGTGACATCCGCCGGCAGCAGCTGAGGCAGGACGAGAGCCAATGTGATCTCCATCGAGCGCTCCTCGCACAGGAACTCCAGGTGGGCCGGAGGCTTCACAGGCGGTCCTGTCGATCGCGCAGCGGGTCTCCCACATCGAAGAAGCCCTCCATCCACAACGCGCCCAGCTGCGCGCCCACCTTCATCTGCGCGAGCACCCTGGGCATGTTGCTGGCCCGGCTCGCGCGGGCATAGCCGTCAGCCCGCCGGTCCAGGACCCACAGCTCGTCAGGCTTGAGGCCGTCGACGAAGTAGGGGCTGTGCGTCGTGACCAGCACCTGGCTACGCCCGGCGGCCTCCCTCGCTTCCTCGGCCAGCGACAGCATCAGCCGGGGGTGCAGCTGGTTCTCCGGCTCCTCGATACCGATCAGCTGCGCCGGCTCCGGGTCGTAGAGCACGGTCAGGTAGGCCAGCATCTTCAGCGTGCCGTCACTGGCGAACTTGCTGAGAATCGGCTCCGCGAAAGGCGCGTCCCTCAGCTGTAGGAGCAGCCGGCCATCCGCCAGGAGCTCGGTCTCGACCGCCTCCAGCCGTGGTACGCGTCTGGCCAGGGTAGCCAGAATGGCGTCCAGTCGGTCCGGGTGCCGCTCCTTGAGGTACTGGATGACGTTGGGCAGGTTGTCACCGCTCTGCGACAGCCGCTCCTGCGGCCCCGATTCCGGGACGCCCCGAGTCGAATCGGCGCTGAGGTAGGACAGGTACCAGCCGGTGATGAAGCGACGCAGCGCGGCGACCCGCGGATGGCGCGCGAGCTGCCCCAGCGTGCTGACCGCGAGCAGGTCCGGAGACGCCAGCACCTCGTCAGATCGCAGCCCCGTCTCGTCGTCGGTGACCACACCGCTGCCGTTCCTGAAGTCCAGGATGTGCGTCGGACGGCCCGAGCCGGGGCTGGTGTTCCAGCGCAAGAGCTCCTCCACGACGACCGGGGCTCCCCGGACCTCATCGACGGACAGTCGGTAGGTGATCAGCCGGCTCCGCGGTGCCTCCCGGTACTGGACCTCGATGACGACGGGACCCTCGGCCCCGCGGGAACGGATCTCGTGTGCGCGGTTCCGGCGGTCCCACGGTCGGCGCAGCCCCTCGGTGAAGGCCTCGGCCAGAAAAGCGAAGACGTCGAAGACGGTCGACTTGCCGCTACCGTTCGGTCCGGACAGCACGGTCAGCGGGGTGAGCTCCTTCAGCGTCAGGTCCCGCAGGACGCGGTAGTTCTGCACGCGCAGGCGTTGTATGCGCGGCGGCGCGACGGCGTTGCTCTCCCCTGGGAGCGGTGTCGTGACAGCGACCGTGGACATCTATCAACCCCCCATCAGCGCGGTGAACCGCTCGAACAGCCCGGTCGCGTCGTGCGGGCCGGGCGCGGCCTCCGGGTGGTACTGCACGGAGAAAGCCCTTGCCGATAGACACTGCAGGCCCTCCACGACGTCGTCGTTGAGGTCGACGTGGCTGACCTGGGCGGCACCGTACGACGTGTCGAAGCTTTCGCCGGTGATCGGCGCGTCGACGGCGAAACCGTGGTTGTGGCTGGTGATGTGGACCCGGCCGGTCGCGAGCTCCTGCACCGGCTGGTTCACCCCGCGGTGGCCGTAACGCAGCTTGTACGTGCCCAGGCCCAGCGCTCGGCCGATGATCTGGTGGCCGAAGCAGATGCCGAACAGCGGTATGTCCGCGTCCAGCACCGCGCGGGCGACCGCGACCGGCCCGTCTGTCGTCGCCGGGTCACCCGGTCCGTTGGATAGGAACACGCCGTCCGGCGAGAGCCCGAGCAGCTGCTCACCCGTGGTCGTCGCGGGCAAGACGTGCACCTCGCAGCCCAGCTGCGCGAGATAGCGCGGTGTCGAGGTCTTGATGCCGAGGTCCAGGGCGGCAACGGTGAAGCGCCTGGGGCCGACGGCCGGGACGATGTACGGCTGCGCCGTGGTGACCTCGTGCGCCAGGTCGGCGCCGACCATCTCGGGGCTCGCCAGGACCCGCTCGTGGGCATCGGCCGGCACGTCCCCCGAGAACAGCCCGACCCGCATGGCGCCTCGCTCGCGCAGGTGCCTGGTGAGGGCGCGGGTATCGACGCCGCTGATGCCGACGACGCCGTGCGCGACGAGCTCGTCGGCCAGCGATCGCCGGCTCCGCCAGGACGACGAGACCCGCGACACCTCGCGTACGACAAAGCCTGACACCCAGATCCGGGAGGACTCGAGGTCCTCGTCGTTGACGCCGGTGTTGCCGATCTGCGGGGCCGTCATGACGACGACCTGCCGGTGGTAGCTGGGGTCGGTGAGCGTCTCCTGGTAGCCGGTCATCCCGGTGTTGAAGACCGCCTCGCCGAACGCCTCGCCGGCCGCCCCATACGCCTCGCCTCGGAAGGATCGGCCGTCCTCCAGAACCAGCAGGGCGCTCACGAGGTCACCGGCAGCTGCGCGCGTACGGCGTCGGAAAGCCGCCGGTGCTGGGCGTGGTCGTCGGCCCGAAAGCCCGACTCCAGGGTGCGGGCACCGAGCCGCCACGTCAGGACGAGCAGGCCGTCCTGGCCTACGACCTTGCCTGCCACCGCGTCACCGGGGGCGGCGTCGAGCATCGTGTCGTACGGCAGGAACAGGTCGGGCAGGCCCTCGCGCTCGACGCTGACGCCGAGGTCGGTGACCGTCAGCCAGCCCGCGGAGCGGTCGGACAGGTGGTGGACGGCGATCCGGTCGAGCCAGTCACCGCTGGTCGTCGTGCCGACGAACAGGCCGGGCGTCGCGCCGACGAGCACCTGACCCTGGTCGTCGGGCGCGGCGGCGGGTGGCGGCAGGTCGCCCTGGCGGCGCTGCCGGCCGCGCCAGCCCTTCAGCATCAGCGCGTAGAACATGCCGGCGAACAGCAACGTGCCGAGGGTGAGCAGGAGCCGCCCACTCACGCCGGCTTCCCATCGAGGACGGTCGGCGCCCCGCGCAGGAACGTCCCGACGACCCGCACCGGCAGGCGGCGACCGGTGAACGGGGTGTTGCGGCTGCGGGTCGCCATCGCCGCCGGGTCGACCGTCCAGACCGCGCCGGGGTCGACCAGGCACAGGTTGGCCGGCTCACCGACGGCGAGCGGACGGCCGTGTCCGGCCAGCCGACCGATGACCGCTGGCCGCTCGCTCATCCGATCGGCGACCTGGCGCCAGGTCAGCCGGCCGGGGAGCAGCATCGTCTCAGCGACCACCGCCAGCGCAGTCTCCAGGCCGGTCATCCCGGGCAGGGCTGCGCCCCACTCGGTCTCCTTGTCCTCCAGCGTGTGCGGCGCGTGGTCGGTCGCGACGCAGTCGACCGTGCCGTCGGCGAGCCCCGCGCGCAGCTCCTCGACGTCGGCGGCTGTCCGCAGCGGCGGGTTGACCTTGAAGATCGGGTCGTAGGTGGTCGCGAGGTCGTCCGTCAGCAGCAGGTGGTGCGGGGTGACCTCGGCGGTGACGTCCACGCCCTGCGCCTTGGCGGCCCGCAGGATCTCCACCGAGCCGGCGGTGCTGACGTGGCAGACGTGCAGCCGGCCACCGACGTGCCGGGCCAGCAGCACGTCGCGGGCGATGATCGCCTCCTCGGCGACCGACGGCCAGCCGGTCAGGCCCAGGCCTGCGCTGACGATCCCCTCGTGCATCTGGGCGCCGACGGTGAGCCTGGGCTCCTGCGCGTGCTGGGCAATCACGCCATCGAACGCCTTCACGTACTCGAGGGCCCGGCGCATCAGGGCGGCGTCGCTGACGCAGGTGCCGTCATCGGAGAAAACCCTTACTCGGGCGGCGCTGTCGGCCATCGTGCCGAGCTCGGCGAGCTGCTGGCCGGCCAGGCCCACGGTGACCGCGCCGACCGGGGCGACATCGCAGTGCCCGGCCTCCCGGCCGAGCCGCCAGACCTGCTCGACAACCCCGGCGTTGTCGGCGACCGGGTCGGTGTTGGCCATCGCGTGCACCGCGGTGAAGCCGCCGAGTGCAGCCGCCAGCGTGCCGGTCTCGACCGTCTCGGCGTCCTCCCGCCCCGGCTCGCGCAGGTGGGTGTGCAGGTCGACCAGGCCTGGCAGCAGCACCATCCCGGCAACGGGCACGGTGCGGCTGTCGCCGGCACTGAGCCCCACGCCGATCTCGGCGATCCGGCCTTGCGCCAGCCGTACGTCGACGGGGGTGCCTTCGCCGTACAGCAGGACGCCCTGCAGCAGGTAGCCGGTCACTCGGCAGCCCCGACCGCAGCGCCGATCGCGGGCTCGGACCCGCCGAGCAGCAGGTAGAGCACGGCGGTGCGCACCGTCACGCCGTTCGCGACCTGCTGCACGATCGTCGAGCGCGGCCCGTCGGCGACCTCGGGCGCAATCTCCACCCCGCGGTTCATCGGCCCGGGGTGCATCACGATGGTGTGGTCCTGCAGCGCGGCCGCGCGCCGCACGTTGAGGCCGTAGCGCAGCGAGTACTCGCGGCTGCTGGGGAAGTACGCCACCCCCATCCGCTCGCGCTGCACCCGCAGCATCATCACGACGTCGCTCTTGGGCAGCACCGCGTCCAGGTCGTACGTCGTCGCGCACGGCCAGGTGTCGACGCCGACCGGAAACAGCGTCGGCGGCGCGACCAGCGTGACGTCCGCGCCGAGGGTCTGCAGCAGCAGCACGTTGCTGCGCGCGACCCGGCTGTGCAGGATGTCGCCGACGATCGTGACCCGCAGGCCCTCGAGCCGGCCGAGCCGTTCGCGCATCGTGTACGCGTCGAGCAGCGCCTGCGTCGGGTGCTCGTGGGTGCCGTCGCCGGCGTTGACGACCGAGCCACGGACGTAGCGCGCGAGGTTGACGGGCGCGCCGCTCCAGGAGTGCCGGATGACGACGGCGTCGGCCCCCATCGCCTCCAGGGTCAGCGCGGTGTCCTTGAGCGTCTCGCCCTTGGACACGCTCGAGCCCTTGGCGGCAAAGTTGATGACGTCGGCACTCAGCCGTTTGGCGGCCAGCTCGAAGCTGGTCTTCGTCCGGGTCGAGTCCTCGAAGAACAGGTTGACCACCGTGCGGCCGCGAAGCGTCGGCAGCTTGCCGACGGTGCTGCGGGCGGCGACCGCGGCGAGCTCGGCGGCGGTATCCAGGACCAGCGTCGCGTCCTGCAGCGTCAGGTCCGCGGCCGACAGCAGGTGCCGATTCATCTGACAGTCCACGGGACACTCATCGGGCGCTCGCCGGGCCCAGCAGCACGCCGTCCTGCCCGTCGTGCTCGGCCAGCAGCACGTGCACGGTCTCCCGCAGGCTGGTCGGGATGTTCTTGCCGACGTAGTCGGCCCGGATCGGCAGCTCGCGGTGACCGCGGTCCACCAGCACCGCGAGCTGGACCGCGCGGGGCCGGCCGAGGTCGGCGAGCGCGTCCAGGGCGGCCCGCACCGTACGGCCGCTGAACAGCACGTCATCAACCAGCACGACGCGCTTGCCGTCGATCCCGTCCACCGGGATCTCGGTGATGTCCAGCGCCCGCGGGCCCTGCAGGTGCAGGTCGTCGCGGTACAGCGTCGTGTCCAGGCTGCCCGTGGGGAGCCGGACACCTTCGAAGGCCTCGACGCGGGCGGCGAGTCGCCGGGCCAGGGTGATGCCGCGGGTCGGGATGCCCAACAGCACGACGTCGGCGCCCCCGCCAGTCTTCTCCAGCAGCTCGTGGGCCATCCGGTCGACCACGCGGGCGACCTCCGCAGCGGTCAGTACCGGCCTGGCAGCACCGGGGTCGCCGGTCACCGGCCTCGACAGGTCACCGTCCTGCCCATGGGCAGGTGCGCGTTCGGGGACAGCCGTCACCGGCGGTACCTCCTTCCCCGCCTCACGGGACGGGCTCGTTGGAGGGGAGCACCGCGACCGTACTGCACAGACCGCGTCCGGAGCGAGAGGGAGGCGCCAAGCTCGCCGGGGGCGGGCGAGGCGTCCGCCCGCCCGCGACGCGTCACCATTTGTCACCACCAGTGTCGGCGTTTGGCTTGACCGGCTCCGTGACGCACCATACCGTCACGGGGTGTAGTCAGAACGGTTCGGAGAAGTGGCGAGGCGAGGACCCCGGGGGGTCCGCGGTCACCCTCGCCCCGGTACGCCGGGGCGGCCCCCCAGGCGAGCCAGTGGTGAGACCGGCGTCGCTGACCAGGGTGCGGAGACGCACGACGACGGGGGACTTGTGAGCGAGTACGCGAAGGCGCTGGGCACCAAGCTGCGCGCGATCCGGACCCAGCAGGGGCTGTCCCTGCACGGCGTGGAGGACAAGTCGCAGGGCCGCTGGAAGGCCGTCGTGGTGGGCTCGTACGAGCGTGGCGACCGCGCCGTGACCGTGCAGCGGCTGTCCGAGCTGGCCGAGTTCTACGGCGTGCCGGTCGCCGAGCTGCTGCCCGAGGGCATGTCGGCGGGAGCCAGCGAGCCGGCCGCCCGCATCGTCATCGACCTCGAGCAGCTGCAGCAGGTGCCGGCCGACCGGTCGGCACCGCTGGCCCGGTATGCCGCCACGATCCAGAGCCAGCGTGGCGACTACAACGGCCGGGTGCTGTCGATCCGCCACGAGGACCTGCGCTCACTCGCCGTCATCTACGACGCGTCACCCAGCGCACTGACCGAGCAGTTGATCGGCTGGGGCGTGCTGTCGGCCGACGCCCGGCGCGCCGTCGACGCCTGAGCACGTTGATGTCCGGGCAGATGACGTGCTGCCAGGTGCCCGCGCAGCAGACGGTCGGCCCAACCCGGCGGTAGCGGCCCGCCTGCCCCGGCGGCCGGCGGTCTGTGTGCTTGATCCGGTGAGGCTGCACACGATGTCCGGGGGCCTGGACCGAGCGGCGGGGGCCTACACCGACAGGCTGGGCTTGAGCGAGTGCAGCCTGGCGAGCAGCCCGTTGACGAAGCGTGGGCTCTCATCGGTCGACAGGCTCGCCGCGAGCGCGACGGCCTCGGCCAGCACGACCTCGTCGGGGACGTCGTCGCACCACAGCAGCTCGTACACGCCGATCCGCAGGACCGCGAGGTCGACCGGCGGCATCCGGCCCAGCGTCCACTCCTCGGCGTAGGTCGACAGCAGCTCGTCGATGCGCTCCAGGTGCGCGACGACCCCCTCGACGAGGACGACGGCGTACTCCGGGACGGGCGGGTCGGCAAGCACCAGCCGCGCGCGCAGCGTCGTCAACGGCTCCTGGTCGCGCTGGCCGGCTTCGTACAGCACGTCCAGGGCGCGTTTGCGCGCCTTGCTGCGAGCTCCCACTACGCGGTCCGGACCATCTGCGGCGTCGCCTACTTGTCGTTGATGCGACCGAGGTAACGCCCGTCGCGGGTGTCCACCTTGATCTTCTCGCCGGTGGTGAGGAACAGCGGGACCTGGATCTCGGCACCGGTCTCGAGCACCGCCGGCTTCGTGCCGCCGGTCGACCGGTCCCCCTGCAGGCCCGGATCGGTGTGCTGTACGAGCAGCTCGACCGAGGCGGGCAGCTCCACGTACAGCGCCTCGTCCTCGTGCACCGCGATCATCGCGTCGGTGTTCTCGAGCATGTAGCCGGCAGCCGTGCCGACGGTCTGCTCGGGGACGTAGAGCTGGTCGAACGTGCTCTTGTCCATGAACACGAAGTCGGTGCCCTCGCGGTACAGGTAGGTCATGTCGCGCTTGTCGACGGTCGCCACGTCGACCTTGGTGCCGGCGTTGAAGGTCTTGTCGACGACCTTGCCGGTGACGACGTTCTTCAGCGTCGTCCGCACGAACGCGCCGCCCTTGCCGGGCTTGACGTGCTGGAACTCGTTGACAGCCCACAGCCCGTTATCCAGCCGGAGCACCATGCCGTTCTTCAGCTCGTTCGTGGAGGCCATGGTCCGGCAGCCTACCGGCGGGCCGCAGCGCCCTCAGGACACCGCCAGGTAGCGCAGCGCCGCGCGGTAGCCCTCGACCCCGAGACCGGTGACCGTGCCGCGGACAACCGGGCTGATCACGCTGTGGTGTCGGAACTGTTCGCGGGCCGCCGTCTGGCTCAGGTGCACCTCGACGACGCTCGCGACCTGGCTGACAGCATCCCGCAGCGCGTACGAGTAGTGGGACCACGCGCCCGGGTTGATCACGACCGGGGTCCGCGCGTCGGCGGCCTCGTGCAGCCAGCCGAGCATCGTCGCCTCGTCGTCGGTCTGCCGTACGTCGGCCTCGGGCTCGACCGCCAGGCAGACCGCGACGAGCTCTGCGTACGTCGCGGTGCCGTAGACCTCGGGCTCGCGGCTGCCGAGCCGGCCGAGGTTGGGGCCGTTCAGCACCAAGATCCTCACAGGTGCACCAGGCCAGGGTCGCGGTCGCGGCGGACCTCCTCGTACGCCGCGACGAGCAGCGACGGATCGGGATCCTCCAGCATCCGGGCCTTCGCGAGTCCGTCCAGCACGACGAACCGCAGCCTGCTGCCCCGCGCCTTCTTGTCGATCCGCATCGCGGCGTGCAGCCGGGACCACTCGCCGGCGTAGGAGGTGGGCAGCCCGACCGCGGTCAGTACGGCGCGATGCCGGTCCGCGGTCGCGTCGTCGAGCCGCCCGGCGAGCCGGCCGAGCTCCGCGGCGAAGACCAGCCCGACGGAGACCGCCGCGCCGTGCCGCCAGCGGTACTCCTCGACCTTCTCGATCGCGTGCCCGAGCGTGTGGCCGTAGTTGAGCTGCTCCCGGCCGCCCTGCTCGGTGAGGTCGTCACCCACGACCCGCGCCTTGACGGCGACGGCCCGCTCGATGAGCTCGCGGGTGTGCGGGCCGTCCGGGCGCTGCGCTCCCGCCGGGTCGGCCTCGACCAGCTCCAAGATATGCGGGTCGTGCGTGAAGCCGACCTTGACGACCTCGGCCAGCCCGGCGACGTAGTCGTGCCGGGGGACGGTGGACAGCGCGGTCAGATCGCACAGGACGGCGGCCGGCGGGTGGAACACCCCGACCAGGTTCTTGCCCGCAGAGGTGTTGACGCCGGTCTTGCCGCCGACCGCGGCGTCCACCATCGCGAGCAGCGTCGTCGGCAGGTGCACGACACGCACCCCTCGCAGCCAGGTCGCTGCGACGAAGCCCGCGAGGTCGGTCGTGGCTCCGCCGCCGACCGCGACGACGGCGTCGCTACGGGTGAAGCCGACCTGGCCGAGGACGTCCCACAGGTAGGCAGCGACCTTGACGTCCTTGCTCGCCTCGCCGTCCGGCACCTCGATCGCGATCGCTTCGAAGCCCTGCGCCAGCAGGTCCTCGCGCACCGCCTCGGCAGTCACGAGCAGCGCGGCCGGGTGCACGATCGCGACCCGCTGCGCGCCGGCCAGCGCGGGGGCGAGCTCGCCGAGCAGGCCCTCCCCCACGACCACGTCGTACGGCCGCTCCCCCGCGACGGTGATCCTGGTCGGCGAGCGCATGCGGCCGACCCTAGTGGCCGCGCCCGCGGCGGGCGCGGCGGCGGGGCAGCTCTCGCGGCTCAGCGGGACAAACACCTTGCACCTCGAGACATCGTCCCCGCGGGTGAGCGTGGGCGCTCGGATGATGAAGCAAGGTGCAAGGCTTTTGTCGCACCCGAGCCGTGGACCGGGCCGCGAGGGGTGCGGGTCGGAGCAGGGGTGCGGTCAGCAGGGGTGCGGTCAGCAGCAGCACGGCGGGCACCAGCACCAGGCCGGCAGCCCGCCAGCAGCAGCCCGGCGGAGACCACGACCGCGCCGACGGCGGCGCCGAACAGCACGGCGTCGTCCGGCGGGACCGACGACGGCACCGCGTACCGGCCGCTCAGCTCGCGCCGCGAGGTGACCGCGAGGACGACCAGGGCGGTGGCCACGCACACCGGCCAGGCCGGCAGGGCACGGGCGGCGAAGCCCGTCGCTGCCGCCCAGCCGCGGCGCCGCCAGCAGGTTGGTCAGGTTGGCCACCGGCGAGGCGCGCGGCACCTACCGCGGCACCGTCGAACACCCCGACGGCGCCGACCAGACCGGCCAGCACGGTCGCCTCGACCAGGAACAGCAGGACGGGCACGACACGCCCGACGAGGTCACCGATCGCGCAGTGCCTGCTTGGTGACCTTGCCGAGTGCGTTGCGCGGCAGCGCATCCACGAAGACGATGCGCCTCGGCCGCTTGTACGGCGCGAGCTGCTTGCCCGCGAGCGCCAGCAGCGCCGCCTCGTCGACGCCGGTTCCCTCCACGAACGCCGTGACCTGCTCGCCCCAGACGTCGTCGGGCAGCCCGACGACGGCCACGTCGAGGACGCCTGGGTGGGCGCGCAGGACGTCCTCGACCTCGCGCGGGTAGACGTTGTACCCGCCGCTGATGATGAGCTCCTTGAGCCGCCCCACGATGCTCAGGTAGCCGTCGTCGAAGCGCCCGACGTCGCCGCTCGCGAACCAGCCCTGCTCCGGGAAGGCCGGCCGCCCCCAGTAGGAGCGCAGCACGTTCGGCCCGCGCAGCAGCACCTCGTCGGTGCCCTCGGCGAGCCGGATCTCCACGCCGGGCAGCGGCAGGCCGACGGTGCCCGGGCGGCGCTCGCCGTCGTACGGGTTCGAGGCGTTCATCAGCGTCTCGGTCATGCCGTAGCGCTCGACGATCCGCTGCCCCCCGCGGGCGGCCACGGCGGCGAACAGCTCGACCGGCAGCGGCGCACTGCCCGAGACGCACAGCCGCAGGCGGGCCAGCTCGCCGAGCCGGTCGGTCTCGGCGAGCCGGGCGTACATCGTCGGTACGCCGAACCAGAGCGTCGCCGCGTGCCGGGCCGCGCTGGAAAGAACGTCGGCGGCGTCGAAGCGCGGCCGCAGGACCAGTGACGCACCAGCGGTGAGCGTGCCGTGCAGCCCGACGCCCAGGCCGTGGACGTGGAACAGCGGCAGTGCCAGCACCAACCGGTCGTCGGGGGTCCACCGCCAGGCGAGCCGGACGGCCTCCGCGCTCGCGAGCAGGTTGCCGTGGCTGAGCAGCGCGCCCTTCGGCGGCCCGGTCGTCCCGGACGTGTAGACGAGCAGGCCGGGGTCGTCCGGTCCGAGGTCGTCCAGCACCGCGTCCGGCCCGTCCGGGAGCTCGACGCCCGGCCCGGTCACGACGATCGGCCCCGCGGCAGCCTCCATCCAGGCCGCGCGCGAGGCGTCGTCGACCACCGCCGCCGACGGCCGGCAGTCGGCGACGATGCCGGTCACCTCGCGCTCGCCGTACGCCCCGTTGACCGGTACGACGACCAGCCCGAGGCGCAGCGCTGCGACGTGCGCGACGACGAGGTCGACCGAGGGCGCGGCCGACAGCACCAGCCGGTCCCCGCGGCGCAGCCCGGCCAGGGCGTACCGGCCGGCGACGGTGCGGGTGCGCTCCTCCAGCTGCGCGGCGCTGGTCCAGCCGGAGCCGTCCTCCCACAGCACCGGGCGGTCGGGGTCGGCGGCCCAGCGGCGCGTCCAGCTGCCCGGCAGGCTCCGGTCGGCGAGCAGGTCGAGCGCCCCGCTGCCGGCGGTCAGGTGCGCAGACCAGGCGGGCGGCATGGAGGCACGGTACGACGCGCCGTACGTACGCTCGGCGGCGTGACCGAGGACATCTGCCTGCTGCCCGCCGTCGAGCTCGCTCGCAGGCTGCGCGCACGGGAGTTGTCGGCCCGCGAGCTGCTCGAGGCATGCCTGGCCCGCTGCGACGCCGTCGACCCGCTGCTCAACGCGGTGGTCACGCGTGACGACGACCGCGCCCGGGTTCGGGCCGCTGCACTCGACGAGCAGCTGGTGCGCAGCGGCCCGGCCGGCCCGCTGCACGGCCTGCCGGTCGCCCACAAGGACCTGCTGCCGACCGCGGGGCTGCGTACGACCTGGGGCTCGACGCTGCTCGCCGGCGTGGTGCCGACCGAGGACGCGGCGCTCGCCGCGCGGGTGCGGGCCGCCGGTGGCGTACGGATCGGCAAGACCAACGTGCCGGAGCTCGGCGCCGGGTCGCAGACCACGAACGCGCTGTTCGGCCCGACCCGCAACCCCTACGACCCGGCGCTCACCCCCGGCGGCAGCAGCGGGGGCGCGGCCGTCGCGCTCGCGACCGGGATGGCCGCGCTCGCCGACGGCAGCGACATGGGCGGTTCGCTGCGCAACCCGGCGAGCTTCTGCAACGTGTTCGGGCTGCGGCCGACCCCCGGGCGGGTGCCGAACCTGCCGGCCACCGATGCCTGGTTCGACCTGTCGGTGGTCGGCCCGATGGGGCGCTGCGCCGCCGACGCCGCGCTGCTGCTCGGGGCGACCGCGGGCGCGCATCCGGCCGACCCGCTGACGCTGCGCGAGGACCCGGCGGTGTTCCTGGCCCCGCTCGACCGGGACTTCACCGGCGTGCGGGTGGCGTGGGGCGGCCCGCTCGGTCTGCCGTTCGACGCCGCGGTGCTCGGGGCGTTCGACGCCGCCCGGCCCGGCGTCGAGTCGCTGGGGGTCGTGCTCACTGCGGGCGAGCCCGACGTACGCGGCGCCGACGAGGTGTTCCGGGTGCTGCGCGGCTGGCACCTCGCCACCACCGTCGGCGACCTGGTGGAGCGCGGTGGCGACGTTGTCGCCGAGGTGCTGCAGGGCAATGTCGCGTACGGCAGGACGGTCACCGCGGAGCAGCTGGCCCGGGCGCAGCAGCGTCGCAGCGCGCTGCTGGTCGACGCCGCTGAGTTCTTCGCCGAACAGGAATTCCTGGTGATGCCGGTCAGCCAGGTGCTGCCGTTCGACGCGGATGTGTCGTGGCCGCCGGAGGTCGGCGGCGAGCCGATGGCCGACTACCTGGGCTGGATGCGGTCGGCGTATGTCATCAGCGTGCTGCGGGTGCCTGCCGCGTCCGTGCCGTGCGGCTTCACGACGGGCGGCCTGCCGGTCGGGCTGCAGGTGATCGGCCGGCCCGGCGACGACCTCGGCGTGCTGCAGCTCTCGCACGCGCTGGAGCAGGTCTTCCGGGCCGGTGACCGCCGCCCGGACATCGCCGCGCTCAGCGCAGCGCGGTGAGGACGTCGTCGGCGACCGCGGCGGGCCTCCGGCCGTCCGTCGGCACGGTGTGCACCGCCACCTCGCGGTAGAGCGGCAGTCGCTCGGCGAGCAGCGTGCGCAGCTGCGCCCGCGGGTTGAGGGCGAGCACCGGCCGGGTGCGGTTGAGCCCGACCCGGTCGGCGGCGGCCGACAGCCCGACCTCGAGCAGCACGACCTGGTGCCCGCTCAGCAGCGCCCGGGTGGGCGCGGCGAGCACCGCGCCGCCACCCAGTGCCAGGACGCCGCTGTGACCTTGCAGCGCCGCCGCGACGGCGGCACGCTCCAGCGCCCGGAAGTGCTCCTCGCCGTCGGCGTAGAAGATGTCGGCGATCTCCTTGCCCGCGGCGACCTCGACGTCGGCGTCGGTGTCGCGAAAATCGACCCCGAGCCGCTCTGCCACCAGCCGGCCGACGGTCGTCTTGCCCGCACCGGGCGGCCCGACCAGGACGCAGCGTGGCCGGCTCACCGGATCGTGAGGCCCTTGAGGTAGCCCTCGCAGTTGCGCCGGGTCTCCTCGACCGAGTCGCCGCCGAACTTCTCCAGCGCCGCGTCGGCGAGCACCAGCGCGACCATCGCCTCGGCGACCACGCCCGCGGCAGGCACCGCGCAGACGTCGCTGCGCTGGTTGTGTGCCGTGGTCGCCTCGCCGGTCGCGGTGTCGATCGTGCGCAGCGCCCGCGGGATGGTGCTGATCGGCTTCATCGCGGCCCGCACGCGGAGCACCTCGCCGCTGGACATGCCGCCTTCCGTGCCTCCGAGCGTCCCCTTGCTCCGGGTGAGACCGCCTTCACCGCGGACGATCTCGTCCATCACCTGACTGCCGCGCAGCCGTGCGGACAGGAAGCCGTCGCCGACCTCGACGCCCTTGATGGCCTGTATGCCCA
>JBKJQN010000091.1:0-36201 GCA_046593925.1 Mycobacteriales bacterium | reverse complement strand
GCTGGCCGGCATCTCGGTGGTCGCCGACCAGGGCGCCGCCGACAAGCAGTTCCGCTTCCCGGTGCGCTTCCTGATCGGCGGCAGCACCCCTCCCCAGGAGGCGGCCCTGGAGGCCTGCATCAGCCGCTACCCGCAGCTTGTACGCGGGGTGCTGTCCGAGGGCGACCGCTAGGCCGCGAGCCGGGCCAGCTCGTCCGCCGTCAGCTCCAGCTCGCACGCCGCCACCGAGTCCAGGATCGATGCCGGCCGGCGGGCGCCCGGGATCGGGATGACGACGTCGTCCTGGGCGAGCTCCCACGCCAGCGCGACCTGCTGGGGTGAGACGGCTCGCTCGGCAGCGACCGCCGCGAAGGCTGCGTGCTCGCGGCCGAGCCCGGCGGCGCGGCCGGCGCCGCCCAGCGGGGACCACGGCAGGAAGGCGATGCCGTGCCGCGCGCACAGCTCCAGCTCGGGCTGGGAGGACCGGAAGGCCGGCGAGTACTCGTTCTGCACGGCGGCCAGCTGCGTCGTCGCGAGCGTCAGCTCGATCTGGTCGACGTCGGCGTTGCTGATGCCCACCAGGCGCACCTTTCCCTCCTGGCGGAGCTCCTCGAGGGCACCGATCGACTCGGCGTACGGCACCCGCGGATCCGGCCTGTGGTACTGGTACAGCCCGATCGCCTCGACACCGAGGGCCCGCAGCGACGCCTCGCAGGCCGCGCGCAGGTGCTCCGGGCTGCCGTCCAGCGCCCACGAGCCGTCCGGTGGACGGGTGTGGCCGCCCTTTGTCGCGACCAGCACCGCAGCGGCGTCGCCGCCCCAGGTCGCGAGCGCCCTGGCGACAAGACGCTCGTTGTGGCCGACGTCGTCGTGGCCCAGGCTGTAGGCGTCGGCGGTGTCGATGAGGGTGACGCCGGCATCGAGCGCGGCGTGGACCGTACGCATGGCCTGCGCCTCATCGGGCCGGTCCTGCACCGACAGCGGCATCGCCCCCAGACCGATCGCGCTCACGGTCAGGTCGGCCAGTCGTCGCTGCTGCACAGCTGTCTCCAGAGTTGGGTGGTTGAGAGTGGCCATACCCCCGGGCCTAGGGTCGGACCCCCGCCCTCTGACCCGGCGGGCCGAGCCAGGAGGTACGCATGATGCACGAGGTCCGCGGTGTGATCGCCAGGGGCAAGGGTGCCCCGGTCACGGTCGAGACGGTGCTCGTCCCCGATCCCGGGCCCGGTGAGGCGCTGGTGCAGGTGCAGGCCTGCGGGGTGTGCCACACCGACCTGCACTACCGCGAGGGCGGCATCAACGACGATTTCCCGTTCCTGCTCGGGCACGAGGCTGCGGGCGTGGTGGAGTCCGTCGGCGAGGGCGTCACGCACGTACAGGCCGGCGATTTCGTCGTGCTGAACTGGCGGGCGGTCTGCGGCGAGTGCCGGGCCTGCCGGCGCGGGCGCCCCTGGTACTGCTTCGACACCCGCAACGCGACGCAGCCGATGACGCTGGCCGACGGCACCGCGCTCAGCCCGGCCCTGGGCATCGGCGCCTTCATCGAGAAGACGCTGGTCGCCGGCGGTCAGTGCACCAAGGTCGACCCGGCCGCCGACCCCGCCGCCGCCGGCCTGCTGGGCTGTGGAGTGATGGCCGGCTGGGGTGCGGCGGTCAACACCGCGCCGGTCCGGCAGGGCGACACGGTCGCGGTGCTCGGCTGCGGCGGGGTCGGTGACGCGGCGATCGCCGGCGCCGTGTACGCCGGCGCCCGGCAGGTCATCGCCGTCGACCTGGACGACCGGAAGCTCGCGTGGGCCACGGACTTCGGGGCCACCCACACGGTCAATGCCGGCAGCGGCGACGTCGTCGAGGCGCTCCGCGCGCTGACCGGCGGCTTCGGCCCGGACGTCGTCATCGACGCGGTCGGTCGCCCGGAGACCTTCCGGCAGGCCTTCGACGCCCGCGACCTCGCCGGCACCGCCGTGCTGGTCGGCGTACCGAGTCCGACGATGGTCCTGGAGCTCCCGCTGATCGAGGTCTTCGGCCACGGCGGCCAGGTCAAGAGCAGCTGGTACGGCGACTGCCTGCCCGAGCGCGACTTCCCGCTGCTGGTCGACCTGTGGCAGCAGGGGCGCTTCCCGCTGGACAAGTTCGTCAGCGAGCGGATCGGCCTGGATGCGGTCGAGGAGGCGTTCCACAAGATGGAGCGCGGCGAGGTCCTGCGGTCCGTGGTCGTGCTGGAAGCGCGCGAGGGAGGGGCAGCGCGGTGACTGCGCGGGTCGAGCACCTGGTGACCAGCGGCACGTTCAGCCTGGACGGGCAGACCTTCGACGTCGACAACAACGTCTGGCTGCCCGGCGACGACGACGAGGTGATCGTCTTCGACGCCCCGCACGACGCGGCCGCCATCGCGGCCGCTGTCGGCGACCGGACCGTCGTCGCGATCGCCTGTACGCATGCCCACGACGACCACGTACGGTGCGCGCCCGAGCTGGCCGAGCAGCTGTCGACCGAGATCCTGCTGCACCCCGACGACCGGGTGCTCTGGGACCTCACGCACTCGCGTCGTGAGCCGGACGGCGCGCTGCGCGATGGCATGGTGCTGGAGGTCGCCGGTGTCAAGGTGCACGTGCTGCACACCCCGGGCCACGCCCCCGGTGCGGTCTGCTTCTCGGTGCCCGACCTCGGCACCGTGTTCAGCGGTGACACCCTGTTCTCGGGTGGCCCGGGCGCGACCGGGCGCTCCTACAGCGACTACGGGACCATCCTGGACTCGATCCGCACCCGGCTGTTCACGATGCCTCCGGAGACCGTCGTGCACACCGGGCACGGTGACGACACGACCGTGGGCGTCGAGGCCCCGTCCTACGACGAGTGGGTACGACGGGGTTCGTGACCCAGCCGCTCGTCACCCACTCGCTGCTCGCGCAGCGCTGGAGCCCGCGGGGCTTCGACGAGTCGCACGTGCTGACGTTCGAGAACCTGTTGCCGCTGCTGGAGGCGGCCCGCTGGGCGCCGTCGTCGGGCAACACCCAGCCGGCCCGTTGGCTGGTGACCCTGCGCGGGGAGCCGGCGCACGCCCGGCTGGTCGGGTGCCTGTCCGGTGGCAACCAGTCGTGGGCGCCCCGGGCGTCGGCGCTGCTGGTGGCCGTCGCGACGCAGGCCGGGCCGGACGGTCGGGCGTACCCCTGGCACCTGCACGACACCGGCCAGGCCGTCGCCCACCTCAGTGTCCAGGCCGCTGCGCAGGGCCTGCTGGTGCACCAGATGGGCGGCTTCGACGCAGACTGCATACGCCGGGAGTTCGGCCTGCCCGAGGTGCAGCGGCCGTCCGTCGCGGTCGCGGTCGGGGTGCTCGGCGGTACGCCGCTGCCACCCGAGCTTGCCCAGCGGGAGGCCCGGGTGCGGACCCGCCGCCCGCTGTCCGAGCTGGTGCTACCGGCTGACGCCGCTGACACGGGCAGGGGTCCCTAGCCCGACATCGTCAGGTCACCGCCACGACATTGTCCGTCGATGACCGGGCACGCAATGTCGGCGTTCACGGGCCTTGCTGAGCGTGCTCACGGCCTGGCGCTACCGAGTTTGTGTGTCGGGGGGCTGCGGTGCGCTCGAGGGTTGCCGTCACGGGATCGCCTTCCGGTCGCGGTGCAGCCGATCCCGGCCGCTGCGGTGGACGTCAGGCAGCAGTCGTGACCGGGCCGTCTCGCCCGCACGGCCCGGTTGTCACGTTTCGCGCACGCCGGTGGTGACCGGCTGTGAGACCGGCGCCGCCAGCCGGTAGCCGCGCTTGACCACGGTCTCGACGACGACGACGCCGGCCGGGCCGAGCGCGCTGCGCAGCCGGCCGACAATCATCTCGCCTGCGTGCTCGTCGCCGCCGCCGTCGCTCCCTCCCTCGCGCAGGATCGCCGTCCTCGACAGCACGCTGCCCCCCGCACGGATCAGGGGCCGCGAGCACGCCGACCTGCCGACCGGTGAGGTCGACCGGGCTGCCGTCCACCGGGACGAGGTGGCCGCGCCGCTACAGCTGGTGCTGTCCGGCCGCCAGCCGCCGGCTCTGCCTGGCGGGCAGCTGCTCCACCACGGTGCGCACCAGCGCGCCGAGCCGGAAGCGCTCGGGCTGCACCACCGGCACGCCCTCCCTCAGCAGTGGGCCTGCGGTCACCGGCCCCACGCAGGCGACCAGCACCTGGCTGCGCAGCGCACCGAGCAGCGCGCCCAGGCGGCCCTGCTCCCGGGCGGTCACGAGCAGCGAGACGACCGCGGGGGCGCTGGTGAACGTCAGACAGTCGATCTGCCCGGTGGCCAGCTGCTCGACCAGCCGTCGCAGCGGCCGGACGTCCTCCGGAGGCACCCACCGGTACACCGGAACCTCCAGGACCTCCGCGCCGGCCGCGCGCAGGGCGCCGCAGAACTCCGGCAGCGGCTCACCGTGCAGCTGTACGACGACCCGCCGGCCCCGGACACCCTCCTCGAGCAGCCGGACGAGCACCTCGTCGGTCGACTCGCTGTCCGGCGCCCACGCCTCGGTCAGCCCGGCGGCGCGTACCGCCCCCTTCGCCTTCGGGCCGCGGGTCAGCAGCTCGGAGGAGGCGAAGGCCGCCCGGAGCTGCTCGCCGAGTCCCCAGCCGTCGGCGGCCTCCATCCAGCCGCGGAACCCGATGCCGGTCGTCGCGACGACGACATCGGGGGCAGCGGCCAGGCAGGCGCGCGTGGTCGCCAGCAGCTCTTCGTCGTCGCCGGTCGGCACGATCCGGATCGCCGGCGCCTCCACCACCCGTGCGCCGCGTCGCCGGAGCAGCCCGGTCAGCTCCTCGCGGCGCCGGGCGGCCGTCACCGCCACGGTAAAGCCGGCGAGCGGTAGCTCCTCCACACACCCTCCCGGTGTCCCGGCCCGCGATCCGCAGCCCCGTGCAGGCTGCCCGCCCCGCGTTCCAGGTGTGTCACATCTGACCACCAGTTGTGTCCGCACGCCGTGCGGTGCGGCGCATGCGCACCCCGTCACCTGCCCGGAACACCGGCGACACGGCCGGGGAACGCCGCGCCTGCCCGGTTATGGGGTGCCCACCGCCACCGCCTGCCCGTACTGCGCCCCGCAGTGCGCAATGACCCTGGACCCCGACGGCAACGGCGGGGCGGTCGTGGCGGCCGGGCCGGGCGGGCTGTGCCGCAAGGGGTGGACGTCCGCCGACCTGCTCACCGGGGCCGGCCGCCTCGCCTCGCCGCTGGTGCGCGCTGTCGGGGTGCCCGTGGACGCCGTCCGGGTGCGCGGCGACGTGGTGCAGGTCGCGGTGTGCGGGCAGGTCCGGCTGCCCGCCTGACCGGCGGCACGTACCGTCGCCCGGTGGCTGCTGGTGGGGACGACTGGGTCGCCAGCGTGGGCTGGGACGAGGCACGGCGGCTCGCTCACGGGGCGGCGCTCGCACTGGCACCGCTGGAGGTGGCCCTCGCCGACGCGCTGGGGGAGGCGCTCGCCGAGCCGTTGTGGGCCCGGTCCCCCCTGCCGGCGTTCGACAGCTCGGCGATGGACGGCTGGGTGGTGCGTGGCCCCGGCCCCTGGGAGGTCGTCGGCCGGACGCTGGCCGGCGAGCCGCCGCCGCCGCCGCTCGCCGAGGGGGACGCCCGCGAGGTCGCCACCGGCGCACCTGTGCCTGCCGGTGACGGCGTCGTGCCGTACGAGCGGGGTGTCCTGCTCGGCAACGAGCTGACCGCGGAGCCCCCTCGCGGCAGGCACGTGCGACGGGCCGGCGAGGAGTGCGCCCCGCGCACCGTGGTGCTCGCGGCGGGCACAGTCCTGCGGCCGGCGGCCCTCGGGCTGGCCGCCGCGCTCGGTTACGATGTGCTCCGGGTGCTGCCCCGGCCGACGGTGGTCGCGCTGGTCACCGGAGACGAGCTGCTCATGTCGGGCCAGCCTCGTGGCGGCTCCGTCCGCGACGCCGTCGGTCCGCTCCTGTCCGGGACCGTCGCGGCGCTGGGTGGCCGGCTGACGGGGCTGCGGCACGTCGGCGACGCGCCGGGGGCGTTGGTGGGCGCCCTGTCCACGATCGGCGGGGACCTGCTGCTCACCAGCGGCGCGTCGTCGCACGGCCCGGCCGACCACCTCGCCGGTGCGCTCGCCGCGCTCGGCGCGCAGGTGCTGATCACGGGCGTAGACGTACGTCCCGGGCACCCGCAGACCCTCGCCCGGCTGCCCGACGGGCGGCTGGTCGTCGGGCTGCCAGGCAACCCGCTGGCCGCGCTCGCCGCGCTCGTGACCACCGCGGGCCCGGTGCTGGCGGGGCTCGCCGGACGGCCGTTGCCGCCGCTGGGCCTCGCACGGCTGACCGATGCCGTGACCGCCGGCCCCGGTACCCGGCTGGTGCCGGTGCGGCTGACCGCCGGGCTCGCCCGGCCCACCGGTCACGCGGGCGCCGCGATGCTGCGGGGGGCTGCCTCGGCTGACGCGTTCGCCGTGCTGGACGTCGACACGCCGGCCGGTGGGAAGATCCGGGTCGCCCCGCTGTACTGAACGCCCGGTCGCGAAGGTCCGCCCGCCGTCATCCGGACATCGAGCTCGCGACACGCCGGTGTCGACGAGCACAATGACCGGCTGAACGGAGCGCCGACCGTCGGTAGGCAGCTGGCTCAGGTGACGTGGATCTTGGCCTGCATCCAGGGATGGATGGCGCAGACGTAGTTCAGCGTCGTACCGGCCGGCGCAGTCACGGTGGCGAACAGCGACTGGCGCGGCAACAGGATCCGACTGTCACCCTCGGTGTTCAGCCCCGTCCTGCCGACGTTGACCAGGATGTGGTCGATCGGCGGCTTGCCGTCGGCGTCGTGCTTGGCGAGCGCCTCAACCTTGGCGGCCGCGCCGTCGGCGCCGGCAGCGGCGGTGCCGCTCGCCGTGGCGGCCGCGAGTGCCACCACGGCGACCAGCCCGCCCCTTCTGAGCTGATTCTCCCTCAGTGCCTGCTCCGTGCAGGCCCGGTGTGACGGCGTCGGGGCCAGCCCGCTGATGGGCCCCGCCGTCGCTGATCACTCACCTCCGCTCGTTCCGCTGCCTAGCTGTCGGCCGACGGCGGGTCAGCCCGCCTGCTGCGCCGCGCCGATCGGGATGACCGTGCTCCTGCCGTCGTGCGTCCACCGCAACGTCACGGCGCCCGAGCCACCACGTACCGCCACGTCGAAGCCGACGGCGGTCTCGCTCTGCTCGCCCGGGTGCAGGGCGGCGGGCGGGAAGGTGTCGGTGGTGGCCGGCTCGACGGTGACGGCGCCGAGAATCAGCCGGACGTCGTCGGAAGCCACACTGCGGTCCGCGCCGCCCACGTTGACCAGGGTCATGAGCAGGTGCATCTGCGCGACCTGGGCGACGGGTACGCCGAAAGCCGCCGCGGCCCGGGTCGCCCCGACGTCTCCCGCCGGCAGCGGGTACACGTGGAAACCGGTCACCTCGAGCCGGACGTCGCCGGCCGTCGCGGATGGGTCGGCCGCCGCCGACGGGCCGGCCGGCTGGCCCGGATCGATCGAGGCTGCGGTGGCGGCCGGCCGCGCCGTGCTGTTCGAGCCACAGCCCACCATCAGTACGAGCGCGACGGCGGCGGCGGCGGGCCCGGCCGCGGCGCGCATGCCCTGCCTCCGGACCCGTCGCCCGCTACGTCACGACCACCTTGCCGACCATGACCGAGTGGAACTTGCAGTGGTAGCTGTACGTGCCGGGCCTGAGGAACGTCTGGGACACCGCGGCGCCCGGGGACAGCGTGCGGTCGATGGTCCATGCGCCGGCTGTCCTCGTGACGGAGTGCTGGAAGAAGGTGGAACGGTTGGTCCACTTCACCGCGCTTCCGTGCCTGATCGTGACCAGCTTGGGTGTGAACGCGAAGTCGATGACCTTGACCGGCGTCACCGTCGCGGCGTCAGCGGCCGGCGCGACCATGACGAAGCTTGCGACCGCGATGCCGAGGAAGGCCGTGGTGATGGTGGTGCGCATGCGGATCCTCCTAAGCCGTGACGACCTCGAACTGGGTCATCATCGAGTGGTCCTCGTGGACGAGGTTGTGGCAGTGCATGACGTAACGGCCGGTGTGTGGCCCGAAGCGGGCAGCAACCCGCACCACCTGTGAGTCGCCGACAAAGACGGTGTCCTTGCGCCCGCGCTCGTACGGCGCCGGCGGTCTGCCGTCGCGGCTCAGGACCTGGAAGCTCACCAGGTGCGGGTGCACGGGGTGGAAGAACCCGGCGCCCACCGTCCGGAACTCCCACACCTCGGTACTTCCGAGCCGCGGTCGCGCGTCGACACGGTCCACGTCGTACGGCTGGCCGTTGATGACGAAGGTGCCGGACGCATCCCGGCCGAACCGCCAGACCCGGTCGGCTGGTCGGTCGGCGGCGAGCGGCGCCAGCTCGCAGAGCCGGGCCGGCACCCGGCTCTGGTCGCCGCGCGAACGTACGACGTCGAAGCGCAGCAGGGTGCGCCCCCGGCCGATCTGGGCCTGGTCCTGCAGCTCGACCGAGCTGCCGACCGGGACCTGCGAGAAGTCGATGACGACGTCGTACCGCTCGGCGTTGGCAGCCAGCAGCGTCGTACCGCTCGGCGTTGGCAGCCAGCAGCGTCCGGGTGCGGACGGGCCGCTCGAGCAGGCCGCTGTCGCTGGCCACCACGGTGAAGGGCAGGCCGCCACCCAGGCCCAGCAGGTAGGCCCGGGAGTTGGCGGCGACCAGCACCCGGAACCGGTAGCGGCGGGCCTCGACGCGCAGCCGCGGCCAGGCGGCGCCGTTCACCACAGCAATGTCGCCCAGCAGGCCGCTCCCGGCGTTGTCGTCGTAGACCAGCCGGCCGTCCACGTCGAAGATCCGGTCCTGCAGGATGAGCGGCACGTCGTACTCGCCGGACGGCAGCCCGAGGGAGTCCTCGGCGGGGTCGTGCAGCAGGTACATCCCGGCGAGCCCGCGGTAGACGTGCCGTGAGGTCCGCATGTCGTCGTGGTCGTGGTACCAGAGCGTCGCCGCCCGCTGGTCGTTGTCGTAGTGGTAGGTCCGCTGCTGTCCCGGGGCGATCGGCAGGTACGGCTGCCCGTCGTCCTCGGAACGGCTCGCGGAGCCGTGCAGATGCACCGACACGTCCTGTGGCAGCCGGTTGACCTGTCGTACGTGCACCGGCCGACCACGGGTGGCCACGATGGTCGGGCCGGGGAACATCCCTTCGTAGCCCCAGACCGGGGTGGCGGGCAGCCCCGGCGGCAGCACCTGGACGGCGGCCTCGCGCTGCGTGATGACGTAGTGCTCGATGCCGCCGGCGACGTCCGGTCGCAACACGGGGGGGATGGGCAAGTCGACGGCGAAACGGGGTACCTGCGCCGGCCGCAGCCGGGGCACCCGGTCGGAGGCGGCGAGCAGGCCCGGGGCCAGCAGCCCGGCGGCCCCGAGGCGCAGCACGGTGCGCCGGTTGACGCTCACAGACCGACTGGTCATCGCAGGTCAGCCCCCCCGAGCATCACACGCGGGGTAAGGGTGATCCTGCGGCCCGGCCCCGTCAAGTGAATAGCCGGCGGCCCCCCGGTCGGGGGGGTGGGCAGCGCGCCGGGAGGTGGCTACCTTCGGGCTGTGACGAGCGGCCGGTCAGGCGTGGGGGACGCCGGCAGGCCTGGGCTACAGATGGCTGCTGCCCTCGCCTCGTCGGTGGCGCTGGTGCTGCTGAGCGCTGCCCCGGCCCTGGCGCACAGCACGCTCGTGGCCAGCGATCCGGCCGCGGGCGCCGTCCTCGAGGTCTCGCCGTCCCGTGTCCGGCTGGTCTTCGACGAGGCGCTGGGACCGGGCGTCGGCGCGGTGACGGTGACGGGTCCGGACGGCGTACGACGCCAGCACGGCCCGGCCCTGGTGGACGGGGGCAGCGTGACGCAGGCGCTCGACCGACTCGCCGTCCCGGGGCGCTACCGGGTGTCCTACCGGCTGGTCTCGGCCGATGACGGGCACCCGGTCGTAGGCGCGCTGCACTTCGACCTGGCCGTTTCGGGAGCGGGAACGTCGGCAGCGACAGCGACATCGGCGTCGGCAGCTGCGGAGCCCATCCCCGGCACGGCGGTCGGCCCGGGCCTGTTGCTCGGCGCGGTCGGGCTGCTCCTGGGCGCAAGCGGCTGGCTGGCCCGCCGGCGGGCCACAGCCGCGTGACGGCGACCGACGCGGCGCGGACCGGCGCGGAGTTGCCCGACGCCCCGCCCCCACCAGCCGGTACGCCGCTCGTCCTGATCGGGGCGGGCGTCGCGCTGACCGCACTGGTCGCCGCGCTGCTGCTCGCGGGCGGCGCGCCGCAGGTGCTGGCACCGGGGCTGGGCGGGGCCGACGAGGTCACCCGCTGGCTCGTCCCGGTCGGGGCTCTCGCGGTGCGCTGCGGCGGCGTCGGCACGGTCGGCGCGCTGGTCGTCGCGCTGCTGCTCCCGGCGGGCCCGGGCCGGGAGCAGCTCCGGCTGGCTGCCCGCGGCTGGGCACTCGGGTGGGCGGTGGCAGCCGTGCTGTCCGCGCTGCTCGTCGCCGCTGACGCGACGGGCCGCTCGCTCGGCGTACTGCTTCGAGATGCCGACCTGGTGGGCGTGCTTCACGACGTACCGCCCGCTCGCGCCCTCCTGCTCACGGCGCTCGCAGCCGCCCTGGTCGCGGCGGGCTCCCGGTCGGCGCCCCGCCAGTCGCTGCTCGGGCTGGCGCTCGCCGGCTTGCTCCCCACGGTCCTGACCGGGCATGCCTCCGCCGGACCCTCCCGCGCGGTGTCGGTCGCGGCGCTCGGCGTGCACGTGCTGGCCGTCGCGGTCTGGTTCGGCGGCCTTGGTGCGGTCGTGCTGTTCGTGCGTAGGAGCGACCTGCCCGCGGTGCTGCCCGGCTACAGCCGCCTCGCGCTGGGTTGCTTTGGGCTCGCGGCGGCATCCGGCGTCGCGGTTGCGGCGCTGCACCTGCCCGCTGTCACGGCGCTCTGGAGCACCGGGTACGGCGCACTCCTGCTGGCCAAGGCGGCCGCTCTCGCCGGGCTGGGTGCCCTGGGCGCACAGCACCGCCGGGTCACGCTTCCCGCGGTGGGCGCCGGGCGCCCCGGTGCGTTCCTCCGGCTCGCGGGTGGCGAGCTGCTCGTGATGGCCACCGCGGTCGCTCTCGGCGTCGCGCTGGCCAGGACGCCGGTCTGACCGATCGCGCCGTCGCACGAACGAAACACGACTGACCCCGGCACGACACCGGGCCGCGGCACCCTGGGGCATGGAGACCCGGATCGTGGATCTGACCCGCGTGCCGAGTGCGCACCTGCTGCTCCAGACCGATCCTGGCTGCGCCGACGAGGTCGCCAGCTACGTCGCGACGCTGCCGTCGGTCCTCGAGACGACCGTCACCAGCGGCCCGTACGACGTCATCGCGCGGGTCGACCTGACGGCGGACAACCTGGGACGGGTGCTGGTCGCTGCCCGCCGGGCCCCGGGGCTCAGTGGTGTCCGGGTCTGCCGCCCGGCCTAGACCGTCGGTCGGCGCCGGGTCAGCCCAGGTGTACGACGTCGTCGAGGTCGTCGGTCGGGAGCTCACCGTCGACGATGGCGTTGACCTGCACCGCGTCCAGTCGCAGGTCGCCGCCGTACGACGACAGGAACGCCGTGTCGGCCGCGTCGCGACCGGTCGCGATCCGGACCAGCGAGCTGCGCGGGGCCAGCAGGGTGGGGTCCACGACGCTCCACGAGCCGGCGACCAGCGCCTCCACGACGGCGTGGAAGTCCATCGGGACCAGGCCCGGCGCGTACACCGACACCAGCCGGGCCGGGACGTCGCGCGCCCGCAGCAGCGCGACGGCCAGATGGCCGTAGTCGCGGCAGACGCCGGCGCCGGCAAGCAGCGTGTCGACCGCACCGTCGGTGCCGGTGCTGCTCCCCGGGACGTACGACAGGCGGGAGCCGACCCAGGCCGCCACCGCACGCAACAGGTCGGCCGGGTGGCGGTGGCCGCCGAGCTCGGCCTGCGCGAGGGCGGCCAACCGGTCGGACTCGGCGTAGCGGCTGGGCCGCAGGTAGCCGGTCGCGTCGAGCGGCCCGGCCGGCATCGGCTCCGCGCGCCGCTCGACCTGCGCGCGGTAGCTCACCTGCAGCTGCCCTGCGTCGGACGACAGCAGGTGCAGCCGGCCGCCGGCTTCGGTGCCGTGCTCCACCGGTTCCAGCGGTACGCCGTCGAGGGTGACCTGCAGCTCCTCCTCGGCCGGCCGGGCACCGGCGACGGCGACGGCGACCTGCAGCTCGACGGTCGCGGGCGCGAGCACCTGTGCGGTGAGGGAGCAGGAGACCAGACGGTGCACGGATCCATCCTGCCGTTGCCGCGGTCCGGCGCGGCGTGATGCTCACCACGGCCGGAGCCGGGCAGGATGCCGCGGTGACCGAAGTGCCGGTGACCGACGCGCCCGCGCCCGTGCGCTACCGCCTGCGCCAGTCGTTCCGCTACGACTACGACGTCCCGGCGGTTTCGCTGCTGCACCGGCTGGTGGTGGTGCCGCCGGCCAGGCACGCCGACCAGCGGCTGCTGCTCGGCGCCGTCAGCGTCTCGGACCCCGCGGCCGAGGTCGACTGGGCGACCGACGGGCACGGCAACCGGGTGTGCACGGTTCGACTGCCGGTCGTCGCGCGCTCGCTGGAGCTGCGGGTCGACGTGGTCGTCGAGCGTGGTGGCGAGCCGGCGCCGGCGGCACTGCTGGCCGATCCCCGCCTGCGCGAGGCCAGCTGGCTGACCGTCGCGAGCCCAGAGGTCCGCCGGCTCGCGGCGCGACACGCCCGCCGAGACGACGTGCTCGCCTCCGCCGACCGGGTCTGCCAGCTGGTCCGCGAGCTGGTGCGCTACACCCCGGGCGCCACGACGGTGCACACGACGGCTGCGCAGGCGCTGGCCGGCGGGCAGGGCGTCTGCCAGGACCAGGCGCACGTCGTGCTGGCGGTGCTCCGCTCCGCCGGCATCGCCTGCCGGTACGTGTCGGGCCACCTGGTCGGGCAGGGCGGCACGCACGCGTGGGTGGAGGTGGCGGTGCCACACGGCCGCGCCGCCCGGGTGGTCGCGCTCGACCCGTGCCACGCCCGGCGTACCGACGAGCGCTACGTGACGGTCGCCGTCGGGCGGGACTACTGCGATGTACCACCGACCTCCGGCTGGTACCGCGGCCCGGCCCGCGGCGTTCTGACGGGGAGCCGCGAGCTGCGGGTCGCGTGAGCGTCAGGACCAGCGGCCGATGACCTGCTCGCCGAAGCGGGCCATCTCCTCGCGCTGAGGGCTGAACTGCAGCAGCACCAGGTCGACACCGGCCTGCTCGTACGCGCGGAGCCGGGCGGTGACCTGCTCCGGCGTACCGACCAGACCGGCCCGCAGCCCCCGGTTGGACACCGAGTACTCCTCCAGGCCGACCTGCGACTCCAGCTGCGAGCCCTCGACGAAGTCGCGGTAGCTGGCGTAGGCCGCCGGGTCGGCCTGCACGTCGAGCACCCGGGCGAGCTCGGCCTGCGCCTGCTCCTCGGTGTCCCGCACGATGACGTAACCGCTGACGCCGAAGGTGAACGTCTTGCCGTGCTCCGCGGCTGCCGCACGCATGTCGCGGACCTTGCCGGCGATCACGTCGGGCGGGTCGCCGTGCATGACGTACGCCGTGCCGCGCCGGGCGATGACGTCCTTCGCCTTCGGCGACTCACCGCCCATGTACACCGTCGGCAGCACGCTCGGCTTGGGCTCCATGACGCAGCCCTGCAGGTCGTACAGCGCGCCGTGGTGGCTGACGACCGGCTCGGTCAGCAGGCGCTGCAGCACCTCCAGCCACTCGTCGGTGCGCTCGTACCGGGCGTCGTGGACGTCGAACGGCGCGCCGTACTGCAGGGCCTCGTCCTTCCACCACGAGCTCACGACGTTGAGGCTGACCCGGCCGGGCGCGATCGCGTCCAGTGTGCTGATCGCCTTCGCCGTCAGGGCGGGGGAGTGGTAGTTGGGCCGTACCGCGAGCATCAGCTCGAGCCGGTCGGTGACCGCGGCGACCGCCGGCGCCAGGGTCCAGGCGTCGAGGGCCGGAGCGGCATGACCCTTGATGTCGTTGAGGTTGAGCTCGGCAAGCAGCGTCAGGTCGAAGCCCGCGTGCTCGCTCTCGACCGCAAGCGTCCGCAGGTAGGGCCAGTCGGCCCGCATCTGCTCGTCGCGCACGTTGCGGAGCCAGCCGCCGAACACGGGCATCCAGTAACCGAAGCGCATGCCGCGAGCGTAGGCGGGCACCTCGGGTCGGCGCCGCACGTTGTGGGCTGCGTGGAGGAGACCAGGGCCCGCCGGGTCGTCGAGGGGTTGCGTGAGCTCGGTGTCGACGCCTACCTCGAACGGCCCGCCGTCTACACGTTCGGGGTGGCTGTCCCGCTGCCGGACGGCCGCCTGGCGGTGTGGGGCGCCGACGGCGCGCTGAGCGCGACGATCGTCCGGGACGGAGTGCTCGTCGGCTTCGTGCCGGCGCTGCCGGAGGGCCTGGACGACGCCGAGCTGATCCTGGCCATCGCGCACACCGACCACGACGCACCGGCGGGGGAGCACCGCGAGCGGGCACTGCCCCCGGCGTCGCCGCTACCTGTGCGGCGGGGGCTGTTCCAGCGGGTGCGCAGCGGCCTGCGCTGAGCGCGCGTGCGCGTGCCCCGGCCTAGGCTGCCCGGCATGCGTGTACTGCTGACAGGTGCCCTCGGCAAGGTCGGTCGGGCGGCTTCTAGGGCGCTACTCGCCGCCGGCCACGACGTCACGGGCGTGGATGTCTCCCGGCCGTCCTTCGAACGCGCCGAGCCGGGGGCGGCGGCGTACGTGCAGGCCGACCTGACCAGCGCCGGGGATGCCTACGCGGTGGTACGCGGCCATGACGCGGTCGTGCACTCCGCGGCGATCCCGGAGCCGACGCAGAATCCCGCCCACACGGTGTTCTCGAACAACCTGATGTCGACGTTTAACGTGCTGGAGGCGGCGGTGCGCTTCGCAGTGCCGCGGTTCGTCAACATCTCCTCAGAGACGGTGCCCGGGTTCTTCTTCCCGGAGCGGGACTTCGAGCCGGACTACGTGCCGGTCGACGAGGAGCACCCGGTGCGCCCGCAGGACCCGTACGCGCTGGCGAAGCACTTCGGCGAGCAGCTGATGGACGCCGCGGTCCGCCGTTCCGACGTCCGGTGCACGACGCTGCGGCCGAGTTGGGTGATGACGGCGCAGAACTACGCCCGCAACCTCGGGCCGATGCTGCGCGACCGCAGCGAGCTGTCGGCGAGCCTGTGGTCCTACATCGACGCGCAGGACCTTGCCGACGCCATTGTGCTTGCTGTGCAGTCGGATCTTCCCGGCCACGAGGTCTTCTACATCGCCTCGCCGGACAACGTCGGCGGCCGCGACTTCGCCGCAGCGGTACGCGAGCACTACGGCGACCGGATCGAGCTGCGGAAGCTGGCCCGGCCGGACGCCTCGGGGATCTCCAGCGCGAAGGCTGAGCGACTGCTGGGCTGGCGGCCGACCCGCGGCTGGCGGGACCATCTTTCCGCTGACGGGCAGCCGCTTGGTCAGCAGGCGCAGGAGTAGCCGCCGCCACCGCCGGACAGCTGCTCCCAGAGCACGTCGTACGACGGCTCCGGATCGTCGGTGTCGTGCACGCCGTCGACGAGCAGCCCGGGCCGGCCGGCCAGCAGGTCGGTCCACTCGGCCCTGGTCACCTGCTCCTCCGGCACCGTCGCGGCCCGGGCCCGCACCAGCTGGACGTAGTCGCGCAGGAACACCCAGCGCGCCCCGTCGGTCTGGCGGGGGGCGTCGTACGGCCGGCCGACGGCGTCGGACCAGGCCAGCAGCGGTAGATCGACGCCGGCCGCGACCGGCAGCCCGACCCACTTCCACGGCCTGGTGTTGACGTCGAGCAGCAGGTGCCGCCCGGTCGCGGCGTCCTGGACGAACTCGATCTCGCTGCTCCCCCAGTAGCCGAGCTCGCGCAAGACGTCGACGCCCGCTTCGGCGATGCGGGGGTCCCAGCGGGCGTCGGCCAGGCAGGCGGTACCGAAGCCGACCGGCCACTGCTCCAGCTTGCGGCCGGTGAACACGCCGCGGGCCGTGCCTTCCGCCGACAGGTACGACGCCACCGACCAGAAGCCGCCGGGGCGGGTGTCCACCCACTCCTGCGCGACCAGCGTGAGGCCCGCCTCCTGCGCCTGGGCGGTGCGCGCACGGAACTCCGCGGGCGTGTGGACGACGAACACCTTGGCCTGGAAGGCGTTGTAGAAGCCGCGGCTGTCGTCGGGCTTGAGCACGCACGGGTAGGGAACCTCGCCGGCCGGGTCGCCGTCCTCGAGGTACCAGGACCGGGGCGCGGCGACGCCCAGCGCCTCGCAGGCCCGGTACAGCGCGGTCTTGCCCAGCGCCCGGCGCACCACGTCGTAGGGCGCGAAGGGAAACCGGTAGTGCTCGTCGAGCACGTCGCGGTGCCGGGCGAGGGCCAGCACCCAGTCGTCGTTGGTGGGGAACAGCACTGGTCGTTCGGCGAAGGACGGGCCGAGCTGCCGCAGGTGCTCGGCGAGGGTGGCGCCGCCGTCGACCTCGGGGCCGGGCACCAGCCCAAGGCCGGCGAGGTGACGGCTGTGCTGCCCGGCCCCGCCGCGCTCCTTGTCCAAGCCCAGCACCGGGATTCCGGCCCGACCCAGACTGCGCGCCACCGCCAGCCCGGTGATGTGGGTGTTCATGACCAGGGCCGCGGGAGTGCCTGCCGGGAGGCATTCGGCAACGACCTGCTGTCCGGCCAGCGCAAGCACGCCTGCATCTGAGCACGCCTCAGGTGCTGGGGGGGCCGTCGGGGTGCATCGCGCGGCCCGCTGACGCTCTCAGCGTGCTGCGGTCCCGGGCCTGCGACTCGCCTCCGGCGGCGCCCGCGGCGCCTGCGCCTCCCGCGACGGCGACCCGCAGCGACCCGCAGCAGCACCGGCCGGAAGCCCCCGACATCGTGTGCTTGCTCAGGCGACTAAGCACACAATGTCAGGTTGCGGGGCCTTCGCTGAGCGTGCAGCCGGCCAGGAGCGACCGGGTTCGTGTGTCCGGCCCACGGCACCAACACACAAACCTCGCCGTGACCCCGGTCCTCGCGGCACCGCACGAGCCGCTGCCTGGGGCGGGTTCAGCGCGGCGGTCGGCTGTGCCACGGCTGCTCGGTGGCCGCGAGCGCGGCGCCAGGACGACCGGTCGGCAGGCACCCTCTGACCCGACACCCCCGAACTGGGCAAGCACCGGGATCACGCCGCTACCTCAACGCCCACCACTGGACCAACGGACCCGCTGATGGGATTGCGGGCGGACCAGGCCGGGCCCGGAGAGCGCGCGGTTACGGCCAGTCGATCTGCGCGGTCAGCCCTTCTGGGCTCAGCTCGGGAAGGACCCTGCTCTGCGTCAGCGTTGTCCCCAGCCCGAGCTCGGGAGGGGCACCCAGCAGCTGAATGATTCGCCTCGCCGAGGTTGGACTCGCTCAGGGCGACAAGGTCGGCGGCGCGGGCGAACGACGTCAGGGCGGTCGTGATCTGGACTGCCACCGCGGCCTGGCTCAGGCTCGCGGTGCCACGTTGAGAGACGCCGTCCCGACCATCCTGCCCCAGGGCGCGGCGTCGCTCGAGCCACTCGATGATCACGGGCTGTTTCCCCCAGGCACGACGGTCGTCATGGCCGGACGGCAACCCCGGATCTACTCGAAGCCGGCGCCGGGAATCGCTGAGGCTGTCGCCGGCGTCACTCCGGGCTCCCGCAGGAACCGGTCCGCACACAGACCGGGCAGAACGGCTGCCCGGTCGGGAAGGAGGCGCCGCACGTGGCGCACACCGAGGAGTCGGCGGGGGGAGGGGGCAAGGCGTCCACGCGGCGCAGGAAGCCGCGTACGTGAAGGTGGTCGGCGAGCGGCTGCCGATGGGTGTCGCAGGCGACCCAGGTCTTCTCGCGATCGGGGGTGTGCAGGCGCGGGTTGTTCCAGACCAGCACGTGCGTCGCCGGCCCCCGGCAGCCCTTTGCCGAGCACACCGGCGTCTCGTCGTCCACCCACACAGTCTGCCTGGTGGCCCGCCGGTAGCCTGCGCCCGGTGGATCAGACCGATTGGCAGCGTCGCCGTACCGAGCTGCGGTGGCAGGCCGCGGCCGTCCGGCAGAGCGCGAAAGCCCGCTGGTCGCTGCGCCGGGTCGCCCGGCTCGGCGCACGGGCCCACGTGCTGGGCTCACCCACGGTCGATGCCAGCGACCTGGAGGTCGGTGACGACTTCAAGGTGTGGTCCGGTCACCGGCAGACCCTGATCAGCGGCTGGGGCCGGCTGCGGATCGGGGACCGCGTCTTCGTCAACTGCGGGACAGTCATCATCTCGGTGAAGGAGATCGTCATCGGGGACGACGTGGCCTTCGCCAACGAGGTCTACGTCGTCGACAGCAACAGCCACGGTTTGGAAGGCGGCGAGCACGTCGAGGCCCCGGTCCGGATAGGTGATGGCTGCTGGCTCGGCGCGCGGGCGATGGTGCTGCCGGGCGTCACCATCGGCAAGCGCGTCATGGTCGCGGCTGGCGCGGTCGTCACCCGCGACGTACCGGACGACGTGCTGGTCGCCGGCAACCCGGCGCGCGTGGTCCGCCCGCTGAGCTACCCGCCGGGCTGCCGACGTGCCTGGCACGACGCGTGGTGCCCATGCCCGAAAGTCGCGGTCGTCGAGCAGCCCCCGCAGGAGCAGACCGCCTGACGCCGGGCCTGGCGCGTGCCGTCCGCGGCGAGTCCTATCGCGTGCAGTCCAGGATGAGCTTGCCGGTGCTGGACCGGTCGCGGAGCGCCTCGTGGGCCTTCGCGGCGTCGCCCAGCGCGTACGCCCCGCCGACCTGCGGGCGCAACGTCCCGGTCTCGACCATGGCGAGCAGCTCGGCCATCTGCGGGCCCAGCAGCTCAGGCCGGCCGAAGCAGTGCGCCAGCCAGAAGCCGACGACCGCGCGGCTGCGCGACATGAGCGCACCAGGGTCGATCGGGCTCGGGGGCGTGCGCGAAGCCATCCCGAACGTCGCCAGCCGCCCGAACGGCGCCAGCGCTGCGAGGGAAGCGTCGAACGTCGGGCCGCCGACCATCTCGAGCACCACGTCGACCTTGCGCCCGCCGTTCGCCGCCTCGAGCGCGCCCTTGAGGTCGGTCTCACCGGCGTCGACGGTGACGTCGGCGCCGAGCGACTCGGCCAGCGCGCGCTTGTCAGGTGACGACGCGACTCCGATCACCCGGCCGGCACCCCAGGCCTTCGCCAGCTGGACCGCGAGGGTACCGACACCACCGGCCGCGGCGTGTACGACGACCGACTCGCCCGGCGCCAGGTGCGTCGACGTGCGCAGCAGATGCCAGGCAGTCAGGCCCTGCACGAGCAGCGACAGGGCCTGGCCGTCCGTCACCGCGGCCGGCAGGTCGAACACCGCGGACGGGTGTACGGCAGCCTTCTCCGCGTACCCACCGGACATCGTGAAGCCCGCCACCCGGCGGCCGTCCGGCAGCGTGCCGGCAACCTCCGAGCCCGGGACCATCGGCAGCTGGGTGCTCGAGAGATAGCTGTCCTCGATCTGATGGGTGTCGGCGTAGTTGACGCCGGCGCTGGTCGCGTCGAGCACCACAAAGCCGGCGGGGGCTTCGGGGTCCGGCAGGTCGACCAGGCGCAGGACCTCGGGCCCGCCGAACTCGGTGATCTGGATGGCTCGCACGCAGGGCTCCTGGCTCGGGGGACCCCGACCGTACCGGGGCAGGCGGTCAGTGCCGGGGCGGCGCCTTGGTCGACACCCACCATGCCCACGCGGCCCGCCCGGTCCAGCGGCTGACCCAGACCACGACCGCCAGCAGCCCCGCGGCGGCCACCCACCCGAGCGGCCCGTGCGCGCCGAGCGCCAGCACGGCGGTCAGCAGCAGCAGCACCGGCCCGAGCAGCACCAGGGGCAGGAAGATCGTCACGCCGTCAGGGTGCCGCAGGGCCCCGGCACCGGCCAATCGGGCCAACATCGATCACCCGGCTCACTCGGCAGGCTCAGTCCGCAGGTGGGGGCAGCGGCACGGTCTCGCCGGCCGCGAAGCCCTGCCGCCCGTCGCGGGACAGCAGCCAGGCCGACTGCCGACCGGAGACGGTCCAGGCGGCGCCGTCCCACACGACCGCGGTGTCCTCGTCAACCCCGACGACGCCGGTACCGTCCGGCACCCGGACCAGGTAGCGGGACACCAGGTCGGGTAGCCAGCCGAGCAAGCGGTCGAAGTGCGGGATGACCCGTACGTCCGGCACCACACCGAGGCCGACGTCGGCGGACCGGGTGGGGTGCCGCAGGTCCGGCACCCACGAGGTCAGCGACATCGCGCCGGCGCTGCATCCGGCGAGCGCCGCGCCGCCTCGCCACGCCGTCAGGACCGCGTCCCACACCCGGGTGCCACGCAGGGTCGCGGCGCAGTACGGCGGGCTGCCGCCGGAGAGGTAGATCAGGCCGGCCCCGTCGACGAGCCCGGCCAGCGCCGGATCGTCGGCCTCGGCCCGGTCCCTGACGACCAGCGACACGGCCTCGACGCCGATCCGGGCGGCCTGCTCCACGCCGAGCGCCACCCAGCGGGCCAGCGACGCCTCGCCCTCGGGGGCTGCGGCGGTCGGGATCTGTACGTACCGGGGCATGCGACCTGCGAGCAACGCCGTCTCGGTCGGGGCCATCACCTCGAGGTACTCCCCGCTACCAACCAGGGCGACGGGTCCGGGCACCCGCAGACCGTACGACGTGCGGCCCGCGGTCGCCCCGGGGAGGATCGACCGGTGAGCTCCCCGACCCGCGACAGCACGTACGACGGCCTCGACGAACGCCCCGCAGACGCCCCGCCGGTCGACGCGTTGCTGCTGGTGTCGTTCGGCGGCCCGGAGGCGCCGCAGGACGTGCTGCCTTTCATGGAGAACGTCACCCGCGGCCGCGGGATCCCGCCGGAGCGGCTTGCCGAGGTGAGCCGGCACTACCTCGACGTCTTCGGCGGGGTCAGCCCCATCAACCAGCAGGCCCGCGACCTCAAGGCGGCTCTGGAGACCGAGCTCGCAGCCCGCGGCCCAGCCCTGCCGATCTACTGGGGCAACCGCAACTGGCACCCGTACCTGACGGACACGCTCGCGCAGATGCGCGCCGACGGGGTGCGACACGCGCTGGCGATCATGACCAGTGCCTTCCCGTCGTACAGCGGCTGCCGGCAGTACCGCGAGGACGTCTGGCGCGCGCGGGCCGGCGTCGGCCCGGTCGTCACCAAGCTGCGGCACTACTGGGCCACCGACGGCTTCCTCGACGTGATGGCGCGCGGGCTGGTCTCGGTGCTGCCGTCGCGGCAGGCCCGGGTGCTGTTCACCGCGCACTCGGTGCCGGAGGTGATGGCCCGCAGCTCGGGTCCGGACGGCGACGGCTACCTCACCGCGCTGCGGGCCGCGGCGCAGGGCGTCGTCGACCGGGCCGGCGGCGGGCTGGACTGGGAGCTGGTCTTCCAGTCGCGCAGCGGCCCCCCGCAGGTCCCGTGGCTCGAGCCCGATGTGGGTGACCGGCTGGCCGAGCTGCACGCCCAGGGCGTCCGGGAGGCGGTGATGGTGCCGATCGGGTTCACCAGCGACCACGTCGAGGTGCTGTACGACCTGGATCTGCAGGCCCAGCAGCGGGTCCGCGAAGACCTGCCCGGCCTGGTCGTCACCCGTGCGCCGACGGTCGGCACCGACCCGCAGTTCGTGGCCATGCTGCGCGACCTGGTGGTTGAGCGGCTCGAGGCGCCCGCGGAGCTGCTCGAGCACGGTGGTGTCGCGACCCACGACCGCTGCCCGGCGGGCTGCTGCCCGCCGCCGCCGCCCCGTGGCTGACCCTGCGCCCGAGCCGGCTGGACCCGAGCCCGAGCAGCCGCTGGTCCACGAAGATCGGTTGCTGAAGGTCGCCGACGGTCCACCGCTCGCCCCGGAGGAGCCCGATGGTGCCGATCGGGGCCCGCTGCTCCCCCTGGAGCTGCTGGGCTGGGACGCCTGCGACCGCCTCGTGGGGGTGCGCTGCAGCGCCGACCGGGTGGTGCTGCGTGGCGGCCGGCCACCGGTGCGCAGCACCCTGAAGGTGACCGGGCTGACCCGCTGGGCGCGCGCCGGCCGGCTCACGTTGCACTGCCCGGACGGCGACATCGAGGTGCGGCTGCTGGCGCCACCCGAGTACGCCGCGGTGGCGCTCGGCGACGAACGGCCCGGTCGGGTCGCCGGCCCGGTGCGTATCGCCAGGTCGGGTCAGCTGTCGGGCCGGCGCGACGACGTGGCCCGGGCGCTGATCGCCCGGATTATACGGGTGTCCCCCGAGGTGCAGGTGGGCAACGGCTAGCCGTGACCTGGGACAGCGCCGTGTACGAGATCTACGTCCGCTCGTTCTCCGACAGCGACGGCGACGGCGTCGGCGATCTCGCGGGGGTGCGGCGCAGGCTGCCGTACCTGGCCGGGCTCGGGGTCGACGCGGTGTGGCTGACCCCGTTCTACCACTCGCCGATGGCCGACCACGGCTACGACGTCGCCGACCCCTGCGACGTCGACCCACTGTTCGGCACGCTCGAGACATTCGACGCGCTGCTCGCCGACGCGCACGCCTGCGGGCTGCGCGTGCTGATCGACGTCGTGCCCAACCACACCTCCAGCGCCCACCCCTGGTTCGTCGAAGCGCTGGCCGATCCCGCCTCGCCACTGCGCGGGCGGTACCTGTTCCGGCCCGGCCGCGACGGCGGCCCGCCCAACGACTGGCAGAGCGTCTTCGGTGGGCCGGCGTGGACTCAGGTGCCCGACGGCGCCTGGTACCTGCACCTGTTCGACGTCGGGCAGCCCGACCTGGACTGGACCAACCGGGACGTCCACGGGTACTGGCTCGAGGTCCTGGCCTTCTGGCTCGACCGGGGCGTCGACGGATTCCGGATCGACGTCGCCCACGCGCTGTACAAGCGCGCCGACCTCGCCGACGAGGGCGAGCTGCCGGAACCGCTGCCGGGCATCCCGGACGAGCGGCGGCACGTGTGGGACCAGGACGAGGTGTTTGCCGTGTACGAGGACTGGCGGCGGCTGACCGACAGCTACGACCCGCCGCGGATGCTCGTCGGTGAGGTGTTCCTGTACGACGTCGCCAGGGTCGCCGAATACGTCGGACCGCACCGGCTACACCAGGCGTTCAACTTCACCGTGATGCGCTGCGGGTACGACGCCGCCGAGCTCGGGGCAGCCGTCCGTGAGGCGCTGGAGCGCTTCGCCACACCGACGTGGGTGCTGTCCAACCACGACCTGGTCCGGCACGCAACGCGGTACGGCGGGGGGCAGCTCGGGGTGCGGCGCGGCCTGTCGGTCACCGCCCTGCTGCTGGCGCTGCCGGGTGCGACATACCTCTACCAGGGCGAAGAGCTGGGGCTCGAGGAGGCCGACGTGCCACCCGAGCTGCGCCAGGACCCGATCTGGCGGCGCAGCGGGCACACCCTCGCCGGGCGCGACGGCTGCCGTACGCCGATGCCGTGGGAGGCGACCGCCCCGGGGCTCGGCTTCAGCACCGGCACGCCGTGGCTGCCGGTGGGCCCGGACGCCGCGGCCAAGGCCGTCGACCTCGAGCCGCCGGTGCTGCAGGCCTACCGCGGGCTGCTGGCGCTGCGACGGTCGCTGCTGCCGGGGCTCGGCCGGGGGGTGAGCTGGCTCGCCGGGCCCGACGGTGTGCTGGCGCTGGTCCGCGAGGGCGGGCTCGTCGTGGTGCTGAACACGCTCGGTGAGGACGTCGAGATGGCCGTCCCGGCTGGTGAGCTGCTGATGTCGACGGCGGACGGCGCCGGGCTGGCGGACGGGGTGCTCTGCGTACCGGCGTCAGCGTCGGTGTGGCTGCTCTGACGCGGGCGCGGGGCGGCAAACGGGACGGCCGCCCCGACGGCGGGCTGCAGGATGAGCAGCGCGATGTCGTCCACCGGCAGCGGACCCGGCAGCCCGAGTACCTCGTCGAGCAGAGCCTGGGCCAGCTCGTCGGCGGGCTTCCCGGCGCAGCGCGCGAGGGTGCTCGACAAGCCGGCCTCGCCGTACAGCGCCGCACCGGTCCGCGCCTCGGAGATCCCGTCGGTGAAGACGCAGAGCGCGTCGCGGGGGCCTAGCCGAACCTGTACCGACTCGATGTCCACGGTGTCGAGCAGCCCGATCGCCGAGCCTGGCACCCCGACCGGCTCGACCCCGCCCTGGGCGCGCACGACGAGCGGCTGCGGGTGGCCGCCGAGCGCCAGCACGACGGTGGCGCCGGCCGGCGTCAGGCGCACCCTGCCGTGCGCGACCGTCAGGTAGGTCTCGTCATCGAGGACACCGGCGATCAGCAGGTGCAGCTGCCTCAGCGCCTCCGCCGGATGGGCCCCCGCAAGCACCAGGGTGCGCAGCGTGTACCGGGCGTGTGCGGTGATGGCCGCTGCCTTCGCGCCCTTGCCGCTGACATCGCCGAGGGTGAAGGCCCACTCCTCGCCCACCGCGAACACCTCGTAGAAGTCGCCCCCGATCTCGCGGCCGTCGCCGGTCGGTCGGAAACGGGCTGCGAGCCGCAGCCCCGGCACGTCGGGCAGCGTCGCCGGTCGCAGGCTCGACGACAGCTGTTCGGCGACCCGGGCCTGCTCGGCGAGCAGCTCGCGTAGGCGCCGGTCCAGCCTGGACCGCTCGGTGACGTCGCGGAGCACGATCAGCCGGCCTGCCGGGGCTCGGCGACGACCCGGGAGAGGTATGTCAGTGACCTCGTACGCGCGGTCGCCGAGCAGCACCTCCGCGCCGCCCGAGGCGAGCACCTCGGCGGGCAGCAGCTCAGCGGCGCGGCGGCCGAGCAGCCGCGCGCGCTGTCCGCCGAGGACGGCGAGGCCGGCCGGGTTGACGTCGCTCAGGTGGCCGAACGCATCGAGCACCAGCACCCCGTCGGTCATCTGCTCGACGACCAGTTGGCGGGCGAGTGGCTCGAGGCGCAGGAGCCGCCGCTCGAACAGTCCCCAGGCCAGGATCAGGCCGGTCACCGTGAACACCACCGGGGTGAGGTCCACCCGGCCGAACGGCCCGACCGAGCAGATGAACAACAGGTTGGCGACCCACGGCAGGACAGCGGCCACCACCAACGCGGCCGCCTGCAGCCAGTACGCCCGGGATCGCTGCAGCAGCGAGGCGATGAACAGGCCCGTCGCCGGCAACAGCAGGACGTCGGTGTACACCAGGTGCGCCCAGAAGGCCGGGCCGACGGCCACCTCGGCCCGCAGTGGGTCCCCGGTCCCGACCGGCAGGTGCCGTACCAGATCGTGGCTGCCCGGTACGGCGAGCAGCACCAGCACCACGATCGGCTCGACCGCGAGCACCGCGAGCAGACCGCGCGTGACCCGGTGACCTCGGCCGGTCCAGAACAGGATGAATGTCAGCCAGGCAGGGGTGAGACCGCAGATCCCGACGTATTTCAGATCGCCGAGGGCGATCCGCCAGTCGGGGGCGGTGGCCAGCAGCTCCGCGCCGTACGCGAGGTTCCAGATGGCGAGAGCGGCCAGCATCGCGGCCAGCGATGTCCCGGCACCCCCTTGCCGCCGCGACCACACGAAGATGCTGGCGGCCGCCGCGGCGGTTCCGCACGCGAGGACGGCGGCGGCTGTCACGCTGTCGAGCCCTGACATCGTCTACGCCCTGACCGCCACCGGGCTCCGACACGGGCGCCCTTGCGGGGGCAATATATGGCGGACACGCCACCGGCCGCATCCGCTCGCCGGTATTTGTCACCCGTCCGGCCCCATCCGGCTACGCCGGGTGCGGTTCGCTTCGTGACGAACCGGCTCAAGGCAGCAGGATGGCGTGTGCGCGATGAACCGGTGGAGCTGCGGCTGAGCCTGATGCAGCCGTGGCACGCCGACCAGCTGTTCGGGCATCTCGCCGCCACGGCGGTGCCGGGTGTCGAGGAGTGGCGCGACGGTGCGTACCGCCGCACCCTGCGGCTGGCCCGCGGTCCGGGGCTGGTCGCGCTGGCACCCGGTACGGCCGATGTCGGCTGCCGGCTCTGGCTGACGGACCCAGGCGACCAGGCGGAAGCGGTGGCCCGCTGCCGGTTCCTGCTCGACCTGGACACCGACCCGGCGCCGGTCGACGCCCGGCTCGCCGAGGACGAGGCGCTCGCCCCGTGGGTCGCGGCGGTGCCGGGCCGCCGGGTTCCGCGCACGGTCGACGGCGCGGAGCTTGCGCTGCGCGCCGTCCTCGGCCAGCAGGTCAGCACCGCCGCGGCCCGTACGCACGCCGGGCGCCTCGTGCAGGCCGTCGGCGAGCCGGTCCGCGACCCCGGCGGCGGACTGACCTCCCTGTTCCCCACCGCCGCGGCAGTGGCAGGGGTCGACGAGGGGCTGCTCGCCCTGCCGGGCTCCAGGCGCAGGACCCTGCTCGGGTTGGCCCGCGCGCTCGACGACGGCCACCTCGACCTCTCGCCGGGCGCCGACCGCGCCGCCACCCGCGCCGTCCTGCTGCGGCTGCCCGGCATCGGCCCGTGGACCGCCGGCACCATCGCGATGCGCGCCCTGGGCGACCCCGACGCCTTCCTGCCCGGCGACCTGGGGGTCGCCGCCGCTGCGCTCGCGCTCGGCCTGGGCAAGGGTGCGCAGCTGCTGGCCCGGGCGGCCCGCTGGTCGCCCTACCGTGCCTACGCCGTGCAGCACCTGTGGGGCACCGTCGACCACGCCATCAACCGGCTGCCCTGAAGGGGTGCACCTTCCAGCCTGCCGTACGTCCATCTGGGCAGGGTTGTAACCGGGCGCGATCTAACGAGCACTAACCGTAAGACACCAACTTGTAGAGACAAGGTCGCCTGCGTGCGACATATTCTCCCGCATGTCCACGCGAGAGATGAGTGTTGCCGCCTGCGGCGGAATACTTCTGCTGATCATCACCACGGGATGTTCCTCGGGAACGGCAGCGGAGCCACCGCCGCGTCCATCGTCCTCGACGACCACGGTCGCACCCCCGACGTCTGCGCCCCCGGCCACGTTCACGCAGACCTACGGGGACGTGAACAGCGGCGTGGTGCGGATCGACGTGCAGGGCTGCGAGGGGTCCGGGAGTGGGACGGGGTTCCTGATAGCGCCCGACCTCATCGCAACGGTTGCTCACGTCGTTCGCGGAGCGGCGACCGTTCGGGTCACTCAGGACACGAGGTCGACATCAGCCGAGGTGCTTGGACTTGACGACACGAGCGACGTCGCGCTCATCCGCACGCCCCGACCGCTATCCGGGCACAATTTCGTCTTCGCCCGCGGAGGGCCGGCAGTAGGCGACCGGGTCGGCGTCATCGGGTTTCCCTCCGGCGACACTGGCCTGATCGACAGCAGCGCCGGCAGCAAGAGCTTCAAGGAGGGGTCGGTTAACGGTCTCGATCGCAAGGCCGACATCGAAGGCCAGACGCGGACCTCGCTCGTGGAGCTTGACGCCCTCGCTCGCGCGGGGAACAGCGGCAGCCCAGTCATACGTGTCACCGGGGACGTGGTGGGCCTGCTGTCGGCGGGACCGGCCAACGATGATGCAACAAAGGCAAGGCTGGCCGTGAGCAGCAAGGTTGCCGCACCGCTACTCGACGGATGGGGTGCGGGCCAGGCTAGCGTGCCCGCCGCAGATTGCTCGGGGGCTGTCGGACCGGATGGTGAGAAGGTCACTGCAAATGACCTGCCAGGCAGTGATCCCGTCGAGGCGGCTGCCACGCTAAACCTCTACTTCAAGTCCATCAATCAGGCTGACTACGCCACAGCCTACGCACAATTCCACCCGGACTCACAGGTGGCCGGTGGCGATGCACGCTTTGCAGAAGGCGTCTTGACGTCAAAGGACACCAACATTGACTACCGGACACTCAGTCGTTCGGGCCGCGACCTCGTCGTCTGGGTAACCTTCACGAGCGAGCAGGACGGGGCGCACGGCCCTGATGGCCTGGTTTGCGCGCGTTGGTCGCTGGACTACACGCTGCGCCATTCCGACGATCTCTGGCTGATCGTCAAGAGCGCCGCGCACGGCCCAGGCCCGAAGTTCACGGCCTGCGCGTAGGAGTAGCAACTGGACGGGAACGAGTTCCATTGACGAACCGGCGATCCACATGTAGCCCGCTCGTGGAGGACGACCTGGCGCATGTCGTCGGCCGGGAACGGCTGCTTCACGAGCTGCAGGTCCGCAACGACCCTGAGCTGCTGCTGTCCCTCCTGCACCAGGATTTCCGCGAGTACGGCGCCTCCGGACGCCTCTGGACCCGGGACACGATCGCCGGGGCGACGAGCGGCCAGGTGTGCGTAGCGGCCACGGAGATGCAGGCGCGGCGGCTCGGGCCGGACGCAGTCCTGGTCACGTACCGCAGCGAGGCGGCGGGTCGCCGTGCACTGCGCAGCTCGGTCTGGGTGCGGGTGGCCGACGGGTGGCTGCTGCTGTTCCACCAGGGGACTCCGGTCGAGGGCCGGTAGTTCCGCCACCGCTGCGTGCAGGACTGTGCGCGTCAGGTGCTCACGAACTGTCAAGGAGGGCGGCCGCCGGCCCCGCCCGCAGGTGATCCAGGTCCGGACCGGGTCGCCCCGGTGACCTCAGGGCTCCCTGGATCATGAGAGGGGGGCTCCTGGCGGGCTCAGGACCGTCGGACCACCGCGCCACGCAGGACGACCGTGGGCGCGCGCAGGACCTGGAGGTCGTCGCGCGGGTCGCCGGGCAGCACCAGCAGGTCGGCAGAGGCGCCCTCGGTCAGGCCGTCGCGGCCGAGCCACGCCCGGGCCCCCCAGCAGGCTGCCGCCAGCGCGTCGACCGGCGGCAGCCCGGCGACGGTGAGCTCGAGGACCTCGTCGACGATGAGCCCGTGCGCGAGCGAGCCACCGGCGTCGGTGCCGGCGTAGACCGGCACGCCAGCATCGAAGGCGGCGCGCACGGTGACGTACCGGCGGGCGTGCAGGTCGCGCAGGTGCTTCGCGTACACCGGGAACTTCGCCTCGGCCGTGGCCGCAATGGAGGGGAAGGTCGCGATGTTGACCAGGGTCGGTACGACCGCGACGGCGCGCTCGGCCAACGCCGGCAGCAGGTCGGCCCCGAGCCCGGTGGCGTGCTCGACGCCGTCGACGCCGGCGGCCAGCAGGTCGGGCAGGCACTGCTCGCCGAAGCAGTGCGCGGTCACCCGCGCGCCGGCTGCGTGGGCGGCGGCCACCGCCTCGTGCAGCGCGTCCGCCGGCCAGCACGGCTCGAGGTCGCCGGTGTCGCGGTCGATCCAGTCCCCCACGATCTTGACCCAGCCGTCGCCGCGGGCGGCCTGGCGGCGGACCTCGCCGGCGAGTCCGTCGGCCTCTACCTCGGCGGCGAAGTCGCGGAGGTAGCGCCGTGGCCGGGCGATGTGCCGGCCGGCCCGGAGCAGCAACGGCAGGTCCTCGCGGTCGTCGACCCAGCGGGTGTCGGCTGCCGAGCCGGCGTCGCGCAGCAGCAGGGCCCCCGCGTCGCGGTCGGTCAGCGCCTGCTGCTCGGTGGTGGCTGGGTCGACGGCGCCGTGCGCGTCGAGCCCGACATGGCAGTGCGCGTCGACGAGCCCGGGCAGCACCCAACCGCCCAGCGTGGTGACCTCGCCGGGGGAGATCGGCCGGGCGAACGTGCAGCGGCCGCCGACGACCCAGGCCTCGGCCACCACCTCGTGGGCGCCGACGAGCACCGGGCCGGTCAGGTGGATGACGGTCACGAGCGCAGCCTGCCAGCAGCCGTGATGTCTAGCCCGGAAGCTCCACCAGCCACAGCGCGGCGTAGGGCGCCAGCCACACAGAACCGTCGTCGCCGGCTTGCACGGGCCGGCTGGTCAGCGCGTCCCAGGGCTCGGCGATGCCGGCGGCATGGACGCGCTCGATCGGCCAGGGCCGCCAGCCAGCGGTGACGTTGAACAGCTCCAGCAGCGGCCCGACGGGGTGCCGTCGCAGCACCGGCAGCACGCCGGGGTCGGACAGCTCGAGCACGTCGGAGGCCACGCCGGCGTGCAGGTGCGGCAGGGCGGCCCGCGTCGCGGCGAGCCCGCGCAGCCCGGCGAAGACCCGGCCCTCGACGGTCGCGCTGTCATGACGACGGGCCAGCGGGCCCGGCGCCAGCCGTGGCCGGTGCGCCCACCGGTTGTCCTGCGCGTGTCCGGGCTCGCGCTCCCACGCCATGTCGTTGCACGTGCCGAGCTCGTCGCCGGACCACAGCACCGGCACGCCGCCCCAGCCCAGCACGACCGTGTACGCGAGCAGCAGCCGCGCGATCGCGAGGTCCAGCTCGCCGTCGCCCGCCAGGGCCGCCTCGACGCCGGCCAGGCTCGCTGCTGTACCGCTGATCCGGCGGTCACCGGTCGCTGCGTTCTCCTGGAACACCAGCCCGCGGGCCGTGGAGCCTTCGAACGTGCCGGAGTACCAGTCGGACAGGAAGGCCCGGTGCAGCGGGCCGGAGAGCCCGATCGCCGCGGCGTCGGCGTCCGACACCGCCCAGCCGATGTCGTCGTGGCACCGTAGGTAGGTCACCCATGCCGTGCTGGTCGGCACCGGCGGCATCGCCCGCAGCGCGTACGCACCCAGCACGGCGTCCTGCGCGGCGAGCATCGACCAGACCTGCACCATCAGGCTGTTGTGGTAGGCGAGGTCGCTGACCTTGCCGTGGTGCGCGCCGCGACCCAGGTACTGCACCAGGTCGTCCGGGCCGACGATCGCCTCGGCCTTGAAGGCCACCGCCGGGCAGGCCAGCCGGGCGGCTGCCCGCAGCGCCTGTGTCAGCGCGTGCACCTCCGGCTGGTTCTGGCAGTCGGTACCCAGCCGCTTCCACAGGAACGCGATCGCGTCCAGCCGGAGCACCTCGACACCGAGGTTGGCCAGGAACAGCACCACGTCGAGGTACTCCAGGAAGACCTCGGGGTTGTCCCAGGCGACGTCCCACTGGAAGGTGTTGAAGGTCGTCCACACCCAGCCGGCCAGCTCGTCGTCCCAGGTGAAGCTGCCCGGGGCGAAGTCGGGGAAGACCTCGGGCAGTGTCCGCTCGTACGCGTCGGGCAGCTCCCGGTCGGCGAAGACGTGGAAGTACGCCCGGTGCCTGGCGCTACCGGCACGCGCAGCGACGGCCCAGGAGTGCTCACGGGCGACGTGGTTGACGACCAGGTCCAGCACCAGGCTGATGCCCGCCGCGCGCAGGCAGCGGGCCAGCTCGCGCAGCTCGTCGACGCTGCCAAGGTCCGGGCGCACGGTGCGGAAGTCCGCGACGGCGTAGCCACCGTCGTCGTCGCCCTGGCGGCTGGTCAGCAGCGGCATCAGGTGCAGGTAGGTGACCCCGAGCTCGCGCAGGTACGGCAGCCGGTCGCGGACACCTGCCAGGTCGCCGGCGAAGCGGTCGACGTACGCGGCGTAGCCGAGCTGCCCGCTCTGCTGCAGCCAGTCCGGCTCCAGGGTGCGGGCCTGGTCCAGGCGGTGCAGCTCCGGGTCGCGGTCCAGGAAGGCTTGCGCGGCACGGGAGACCACCTGCCGGGCCAGCGCGTCCGGGTCGTCGTACACCGCGGCGAGGCCGTCGTACAGGTCCTGCCACCAGCGGTCCAGGCGCAGCGCGAAGATGTCGCGCCGGTGGGCCGGGGCAGCGGTGAGCAGCGCAGCTGCCGCGTCCTGGGCCGAGCGGGGGGCCGAGCGCACCTGATCACTGTGCCTGACGGGTCACGGCAGGCCGTAGGCGTTGTAGGCGGCGACCCTGGCCCGGCGTACGAGTGTGCCGAGCGACCGCAGCGCGCGCTCACGCTCGAGCGCCTCGCGGGTGTCGACCGCGCCGCCGGTGTCCTCGAGGGCCAGCGACACCACCGCGCCGAGCTGCCGCGCCCGCACCAGCAGGTCGCGGGCGCGGGCCGGGTAGCCACCGGGGAGCTCGTCGTCGTCGATCCCCTGGCGGGCCTGGCGGCGCAGGTCGGCCAGCGCCTCCGCGACCTCGGGGCGCCAGCGCGCCACGTCCAGGTCGCGCAGGACACCGAGGACCTCCAGCACCCCGCGCCGCAGGTCGTGCTCGGCGTCGTGCAGGAAGGGGCCGGGGTCCGGGCCGTCGACCTGGACCGCGTGTGCGGTCCACTCGACGGTGGTGACGGTGCCGTCGAAGGGGGAGCCGTGCGCGGTCAGCGTCGGCACCAGCCCGGTGCCGGTGCCGTCGGGTCGCAGGCACAGCAGCCCCTCCGCGGCGGTGACCGCGGCCGACGTGAAGGGGCCGGGGCCGGGCAGCCCGACCAGGTCGCCGGGTGCGGGTAGCACCACGCGGAGCCGGGTGGTGCCATCGGCGCGCAGCCGGGCGACGGCCCGGTCCAGTGGCAGGACGCGCGGCTCCAGGCCGCGTACGGCGTGCAGGTCGTCGTGCGCGCAGACCCGCTCGAGCAGCTCGGGCAGGCTGGCGTCGCCGGCCAGCCAGGCAGCCCCCCAGGCGGCCAGCAGCGCGCTGCGCGGTGGGGCGGTGGTCTGCACGGGAACGAAGGTAGGCGGGTGTCGCTCGCGTCGCCGGGTCCTCCCCGCGCCTACCGTGCGCGGGTGCCCAGCCCGGACAGGTCCAGCCCCGACAGATCCGGCCCCGACAGATACAGCCCCGACGTGATCGCCGCCGCCCGGCGACCGCCGCCACCGCGGCCGAGTGTGGCCGCCGACAATGGCCTGGTCGTCGAGGAGCCGGTCACCGGCTGGTGCGGCGCGGTGGTGGAGTGCGACCGGGAGCGGGTGTCGCTGGAGGACCGGCACGGCAAGGTGCGGGTCTTCCCGCTCGGCCCCGGCTTCCTGCTCGACGGCAGCCCGGTCGTGCTCGTACGGCCCGCCGCGTCCGCCCCGGCGGGGTTGCGGACGACGGCGTCCGGGTCGGTAGCCGTGGCCGGCCGGCGTGCCCGGGTCGCCCGCGGCAGCCGGATCTGGGTGGAGGGCAAGCACGACGCCCAGCTCGTCGAGCGGGTGTGGGGCGACGACCTGCGCATCGAGGGTGTCGTGGTGGAGGCGCTCGACGGGGTCGACGACCTGCCGCGCGAGGTGGGCCAGTTCGGTCCCCGGCAGGGCCACCGGCTGGGGGTGCTCGTCGACCATCTGGTGCCCGGCAGCAAGGAGAGCCGGGTCGTGGCGAGCGTGACCAGCCCGTACGTGCTGGTCACCGGTCACCCGTACGTCGACGTCTGGCAGGCCGTGAAGCCCGCCGCCGTCGGCATCGCCGGCTGGCCGCAGGTGCCGCGTGGCACCGACTGGAAGACCGGCGTCTGCGCCGCGCTGGGCTGGGGCCAGAGCTGGCAGGGCTGGAAACGTGTGCTTGCCGCCGTCGACTCCTACGCCGACCTCGAGGTGCCGCTGCTGCAGTCCGTCGAGCGGCTGATCGACTTCGTCACCGAGGACGCAGGCTGACAGACTGGCGGGTGACCGCAGACCCCCACGGCGAGGTCCTCGGCCGGCCGCTGCGCGCGTGGCAGCGGGAGGCGCTGGCGGCCTACGAGCAGGCGCACGCGGCGGACTTCCTCGTCACCGCCACCCCGGGCGCCGGGAAGACCACCTTCGCGCTCACGCTCGCCCAGCGGCTGCTCGCCGCGCGCAGGATCGACCGGATCATCGTGGTGTGCCCGACCGACCACCTACGGACCCAGTGGGCGACTGCGGCCGAGCTCGTCGGGCTCGCCCTCGACCCCGCGCTGACCAACGCGACCGGACCGGTCCGGGCGGACGTGCAGGGCTATGTCACGACGTACGCTCAGGTCGCCGGCAAGCCACTGCTGCACCGGGCGCGCTGCCAGAACAAGCGCACGCTCGTCGTCCTGGACGAGGTGCACCACGCCGGCGACGGTCTGTCCTGGGGTGACGCGGTCGAGGAGGCCTTCGCCACGGCGGTGCGCCGGCTCAGCCTGACCGGCACGCCGTTCCGCACCCGGGCCGACGAGCGCATCCCGTTCGTGCGCTACGCCACCGACGCAGACGGCGGGCTCGCCAGCCAGGCCGACTACAACTACGGCTACCGCGAAGCTCTGCGCGACGGAGTCGTCCGGCCCGTGGTGTTCGCCGCCTACACCGGAACGTCGCGGTGGCGCAACAGCGCCGGCGACGTGATCGCCGCCTCGCTGTCGGACAACGGGCCGAAAAGTACCGAGAACATCGCCTGGCGCACGGCGCTCGATCCCAAGGGCCAGTGGGTGCCGCACGTGATCGCGGCGATGGACGAGCGCATCACGCACCTGCGCGCCAACGGGCTGCCGGACGCCGCCGGGCTGATCCTCGCCAGCGACCAGGACGCTGCCCGGGCGTACGCCGAGATCGTCCTGCGGGTGACCGGCGAACGGCCGGAGCTGGTCCTGTCGGACGACCCCGGGGCCAGCGCCCGGATCGCCGCGTTCGCGTCGTCGACGACCCGGATCGCGGTCTGCGTACGGATGATCAGCGAGGGGGTCGACGTGGTACGGGCCGCCTGCCTGGCCTGGATGACGTCGTACCGGACCCCGCTGTTCTTCGCCCAGGCGGTGGGCCGGGTGGTGCGCTCGCGAGGGCCGCACGAGAGCGCGACGGTGTTCTTGCCGGCCGTACGACCGCTGCTCGCCCTGGCAGCGGAGATGGAGTCGGACCGCAATCACGTGCTGCCGCCGCCCCCACCGTCCTGCGAGGACCTTGACCCGCTGCCGCCGCGGGATCGAGCGGAGGCCGAGCTGCGGCCGTGGGAGGCGCTCGACGCCGAGGCGCAGTTCGCGCACGTGCTGCACGGCGGCCGGGCCCATACCGGCGAGGCCGTTGCCGGGGGCGCCGGGGACGACGACTTCCTGGGCCTGCCCGGTCTGCTCACGGCTGAGCAGACCGCGACGCTGCTGCTCCAGCGCGACACCGACCTGCGCCGCCGCGCCGCCGCGGCCCCGGTGCAGGAGCGCGCCCTGGATGACGAGCTGCAGGACGCCACCTCGTGGCGAGCTGCGGCTGGCCTGCGCCGCGAGGTCAACCGCCTGGTCGGCCTGGTGGCTGCCCGGACCGGGCGACCGCACGGCCAGGTGCACAGCCAGGCCCGGCGGGCAGTGCCCGGACCCCCCTCCGCGGCAGCGGATGCGGCCCTGCTGGAGCGACGGCGCGAGTACCTGCTGACGTTGAGCTGATGCTGTCCCCGGGCTCCCGGCAGGGCCCGGTCAGCTGCCGACGTAGGCCGCGAGGTGCTGGCCGGTGAGGGTGGAGCGGGCGGCCACGAGGTCGGCGGGGGTGCCCTCGAAGACGATCCGGCCGCCCTCGTGGCCGGCGCCGGGGCCGAGGTCGATGATCCAGTCGGCGTGCGCCATGACCGCCTGGTGGTGTGCGATGACGATGACCGACTTGCCGGAGTCGACGAGCCGGTCGAGCAGGCCGAGCAGCCGCTCGACGTCGGCGAGGTGCAGGCCGGTGGTCGGCTCGTCGAGGACATAGACGTCGCCCCGCTCGGCCATCCGGGTGGCCAGCTTGAGCCGGTGCCGCTCGCCGCCGGACAGCGTCGTGAGCGGCTGGCCGAGGCTGAGGTAGCCGAGCCCGACGTCGGCGAGCCGCCCCAGGACGGCGTGCGCGGCCGGCGTGCGCGCCTCGCCGGCGGCGAAGAACTCCTGGGCCTCGATCACCGACATCGCGAGCACCTCGCTGATGTCGCGGCCGCCGAGGTGGTGGCCCAGCACTGATGCGTGGAACCGCTTCCCCTCGCACTGTTCGCAGGTGGTGGCGACGCCGGCCATCATGGCCAGGTCGGTGTAGATGACGCCGGCGCCCTTGCAGTGCGGGCAGGCGCCCTCGGAGTTGGCGCTGAACAGCGCCGCCGGCACGCCGTTGGCCTTCGCGAACGCCTTGCGGATGGGGTCGAGGAGTCCGGTGTACGTCGCCGGGTTGCTCCGTCGCGAGCCGCGGATCGCGCCCTGGTCGATCGACACCACACCGGCACGGGCCTGCACAGACCCCTGCACGAGCGAGCTCTTGCCAGAGCCGGCGACGCCGGTGATGACGACCAGCACCCCGAGCGGGAGGTCGACGTCGACGCCCTGCAGGTTGTGCGTCGTCGCGCCGCGGACCTCCATGGCGCCGGTGGGGGTGCGCACCGCGTCTTTGAGCGCGGCCCGGTCCTCGAGGTGCCGGCCGGTGAGGGTGTCGCTCTTGCGAAGGCCCTCGATGGTTCCCTCGAAGCAGACCGTGCCTCCGGCCGCACCGGCGCCGGGACCGAGATCGACGACGTGGTCGGCGATCGCCATCGTCTCGGGTTTGTGCTCGACAACGAGCACCGTGTTGCCCTTGTCTCG
>JBKJQN010000076.1:0-37658 GCA_046593925.1 Mycobacteriales bacterium | reverse complement strand
GCGCTGGGCATCCGACCCAGCAGGGTCGACACCTCCGAGCCGGCCTGCGTGAAACGGAAGATGTTGTCGATGAACAGCAGGACGTCCTGCTTCTGCACGTCGCGGAAGTACTCCGCCATCGTCAGGGCCGACAGCGCGACCCGCAGCCGGGTTCCCGGCGGCTCGTCCATCTGCCCGAACACCAGGGCGGTGTCCTTCAGGACGTCCGCCTCCTCCATCTCCAGGAACAGGTCGTTGCCTTCGCGGGTGCGCTCCCCCACGCCGGCAAACACCGACACGCCACTGAACTGCTTCGCGACCCGGTTGATCATCTCCTGGATGAGGACGGTCTTGCCGACGCCGGCCCCGCCGAACAGGCCGATCTTGCCGCCGGAGACGTACGGGGCGAGCAGGTCGATGACCTTGATCCCGGTCGTGAAGATCTCGGTCTTGCTCTCCAGCTGGTCAAAAGGTGGCGACGGCCGGTGAATCGGCCAGTAGGTGTCGGCGTCGATGCTCTCGACGTCGAGCGGCTGGCCCAGCGCGTTGAACACGTGGCCCTTCGTCGCGTTGCCGACCGGCACCGAGATCGCTGCGCCGGTGTCCTGCACCGGGGCGCCGCGCACCAGGCCGTCGGTGGGCTGCATCGAGATGGCCCGGACCATGTTGTCGCCGATGTGACCGGCGACCTCGAGGGTGAGGACGGCGCTGTCACCGCCGAGCGTGCGCTCGACGTTGAGGGCGTTGTAGATCTCGGGCATCTCGTCGGGCGGGAACTCGACGTCGACGACGGGGCCGATCACGCGGGCGACCCGACCGGTGCCGCCGGTCGACTCGCGCCCGGACGGGTTCTGGACGGTGACGGTCATGGGTGAGTCTCTATCTCTCTGTCGGCTCGGCCTAGGCGTCGGCCAGCGCGGTGGCGCCGCCCACGATCTCGCTGATCTCCTGGGTGATCTCGGCCTGTCTGGCCGAGTTCGCCGCTCGGGTGAGCGACTTGATGAGCTCGTCGGCGTTGTCCGTCGCGGCCTTCATCGCCCGGCGACGGGAGGCCGACTCCGAGGCGGCGGACTCCAGCAGCGCCGCGTAGACCCGCGTCTCGACATAGCGCGGCAGCAGCGAGTCCAGCAGTGCCTCGGGCGACGGCTCGAACTCGTAGAGCGGCAGCGGGCCGTCTGCCGGCGGAGCGTCGGTTTCCTCCACCACCAGCGGCAGGACCCGGTTGGCAACAGGCCGCTGGGTCAGGGCGGAGAGGAACTCGGTGTGTACGACGTGGATCTCGTCGACCCCGCCGTCGGCCGTCGGCAGGACGAACGCGGCGATCAGCGCATCGGCGACTTCTTTCGCGTCAGCGTAGGTGGGCTGCTCGGAGAAACCGGTCCAGCTCTGCTCGACCGGCCGGCCGCGGAACTTGTAGAAGCCGACGGCTTTGCGGCCGACCAGGAAGCTGACCGGCTCCTTCCCCTCCGCACGCAGGGTCTGCTCCAGCGAGGCAGCCTGCTTGATGGCGTTGGAGTTGTAGCCGCCGGCCAGGCCACGGTCGCTGCTCACCACCAGGACGGCCGCCCGCGACGGGTCGGGCTGCTCCGACACCAGCGGATGGTCGATCGTCGACTGGGACGCCAGGGCAGAGATCACCCGGGTGATCTGCCGGGCGTACGGCTGGGCCGCCTTGACCCGCTGCTGCGCCTTGACGATGCGCGAGGCAGCGATCAGCTCCATCGCACGGGTGATCTTCTTGGTCGACTGCACCGACTTGATACGGCGGCGGTAGACCCGCAGTTGGGCGCCCACTGCTCAGCCGCTCGCCGGGGAGGTGGCGCTGCCGCCCTGGCCGCCCTCGGCGGGGGGCACGTACCGGGTGATCTTCTCCTGGCCGCGTTCGTCGTCACCGAGCTCCTCGGCCTGGGCCTCGGTACCGATGCCGTGGCCCTCGCTGGTCTGGAACTGGCTGGTGAACTCCTTGATGGCCGTCTCGAGGCCCGACACCACGTCGTCCCCGAGCTTGCCGGTCTGCACGATGCTGTCGTAGATGCCCTTGTGCGAACGGCCGATGAAGTCAAGGAACTCCCCCTCGAAGCGGCGTACGTCGCTGACCGGCACCTCATCCAGATACCCGTTGGTGCCGGCCCAGATGGAGGCGACCTGGCGCTCGACGGCGTACGGCGTGTATTGCGGCTGCTTGAGCAGCTCAACCAGCCGCGCACCGCGTTCGAGCTGGGCCTTGGAGGCCTTGTCGAGGTCCGAGCCGAACGCCGCGAAGGCTTCGAGCTCGCGGAACTGCGCGAGGTCGAGCCGGAGCCGGCCGGAGACCGACTTCATCGCCTTGATCTGCGCATTGCCACCGACCCGGGACACCGAGATGCCGACGTTGATGGCCGGCCGCACACCGGAGTTGAACAGGTCGGTCTCGAGGAAGATCTGGCCGTCGGTGATCGAGATGACGTTGGTCGGGATGAACGCGGACACGTCGTTGCCCTTGGTCTCGATGATCGGCAGGCCGGTCATCGAACCGCCACCGAGCTGATCGGACAGCTTCGCGCAGCGCTCGAGCAGCCGGGAGTGCAGGTAGAACACGTCACCGGGGTAGGCCTCGCGGCCTGGCGGCCGGCGCAGCAGCAGCGAGATGGCGCGGTAGGCGTCGGCCTGCTTGGACAGGTCGTCAAAGACGATGAGAACGTGCTGGCCGGCGTACATCCAGTGCTGGCCGATGCTGCTGCCGGTGTAGGGCGCGAGGTACTTCAGGCCCGCCGAGGCGTTGGCGTTGGCGGCGATGACCGTGGTGTACGCCATCGCGCCGGCCTCCGCGAGGCGGCCCACCAGCGAGGCGATGGTGCTGCCCTTCTGGCCGATGGCGACGTAGATGCACTTGACCTGCTTCTGCGGGTCGCCGCTCTCCCAGTTCGCCTTCTGGTTGATGATGGCGTCGATGGCGACCGCGGTCTTGCCGGTCTGCCGGTCGCCGATGATCAGCTGCCGCTGGCCGCGGCCGATAGCGGTCATCGCGTCGACCGCCTTGATACCGGTCTGAAGTGGCTGGCCGACCGGCTGGCGGCCCATCACGTTGGGAGCCTGCAGCTCCAGGATGCGGGTGCCCTCGGCGGTGATCTCGCCCTTGCCGTCGATCGGGGTGCCCAGCGGGTCGATCACCCGGCCGAGGAAGCCGTCGCCGACCGGCACCGACAGCACCTCGCCGGTACGACGAACCGACTGGCCCTCCTCGATGGCGCTCGGGTCGCCCAGGATCACGCAGCCGATCTCCCGGGTGTCCAGGTTCAGCGCGAGGCCCAGCGCGCCGCCCTCGAAGGAGAGCAGCTCGTTGGTCATCGTGGAGTACAGGCCCTCGACCCGGGCGATCCCGTCGCCCACCTCGGTGACGGTGCCCACCTCCTCGCGGGTCGTCTCCGCCGTGTACGACGTGACGTACTGCTCGATGGCCGACCGGACGTCCTCCGGGCGGATGCTGAGCTCCGTCATCTGGTGTCTCCTGCTTCGTGGTGTCGTGCGGTGCGGTGGGTTCCGGGACGGCGCAAGTGTGGAGCCGCGGCTAGCGCGACAGGTGACGCCGGACGTCGTCGAGGCGCCGGGCGACGGTGCCGTCGAGCACCTCGTCGCCGACCCGGACCTGGACGCCGCCGAGGACGTCCGGGTCGACGTCGACCTGGAGCTGCACCTGGCGGCCGTAGATGCGGCTGAGCGCGGCGGTCAGCCGGGCGGTCTGCTGCTGGTCGAGCGGGGCCGCGACCCGGACCTGGGCGACCAGCCGCTGCCGGCGGGCCGCGGCGAGCCGGCTCAGCTCCTCGAGGACGGTCTCCAGCGAGCGGCCGCGGGGGCGGGTGACCGCGACCTCGACCAGCCGCACGGTCGCCGGCCGGGCCCGGTCGCCGAGCAGTGCGCGGACCAGGCCGCTCTTGCGGTCGTCCGGCAGCCCCGGGTCGGTCAACGCTGCGCGCAGCTCGGGCTCGCGCTCGAGCAGCCGGGCGAACCGGAACAGCTCGTCCTCGACGTCGTCGAGCACGCCGTCGCCCTCGGCGGCCACCAGCGCCGCCTGCGCGGCGAGCGTCTCGACGGCCTCGCGCAGGTCGGTGGGGCTGTGCCAGGACGAGGCGACCAGGTCGGCGAAGACCTGCAGCGGAAGGGCAGCCAGCTTCCCGTCGAGCAGCGCCTCGGCCAGGCCGCGCCGACCGTCCGGGCTCGACGCCGGGTCGGTGAAGGCCCGCCGCAGCGACGGCTCACGGTCGAGCAGACCGGCGACGGCGTACAGGCCCTCGCTGGTCTGTTCGCTGCCCGAGCCGCCGGGCTGGCCGGCGACCTGCTCCTCGAAGCGGGCCAGTGCGGCCCGCATCGACTCCCGGCTGCTGCCGTCCATCAGACCGGGCTCGGGTCGACGACGGCGGTGCCCTCGAGCTCGGCCAGGTAGCGCTCGACCGTGCCCCGACGGCGCGCGTCGTCGGCCAGGGACTCCCCGACGATCCGCGAGGCGAGGTCGACCGCGAGCGTGCCGACCTCCCGGCGCAGCTCGGCCAGCGCCTGCTGACGCTCCGACGCGATCTGCGCGGTGCCGGCGTCCAGGATCCGCTGCGCCTCGACCCGCGCCTCACCCCGGGCCTCCTCGACGATCTCGGCCCGCTGGGTCTGCGCCTCGGTGCGGATCCGGCCGGCCTCGTCGCGGGCCTCGGCCAGCTGCGCCTGGTAACGGACCAGCAGCTCATGGGCCTGCTCACGCTCGGCCTTGGCCGCCGCGATCGCTCCCTCGATCGACTCGGTGCGGTCCGCGAAGGTCTTCTCGAAGACCGGGAAAACCTTCGCCCGCAGGAACAGGTACAGCAGGACGAACGCGATGATCCCGACGACGAGCTCAGGCGTCGCCGGGAGGAGCGGGTTGTCCGATGCAGCCAGCAGCGGGGCGCCGGCCAGGATGGCGGGCACGGCTACTTGAGGGCGAACGCGAGGCCGATGCCGATGATGGCGAGCGCCTCGGCGAGGGCGAAGCCGAGGATGGCAATGCTCTGCAGCACGCCGCGCGCCTCGGGCTGACGCGCCACACCGCTGATGTAGGCAGCGAAGATGAGGCCGATGCCGATGCCGGGCCCGATCGCCGCGAGGCCGTACCCGATCATGTTGAGGTTGCCGTTGAGGTTGCCTTGCAGCATGGACTTCCCTTTCAGAGGTGATGACGCACGCGGTCGGCGCGTCAGTGCTCGTCGACGAGCGCGCCGCCGATGTACAGCGCGGAGAGCAGGGTGAAGACGTACGCCTGGAGAAGCTGGACGAAGCCCTCGAAGAAGGTGAGGACGATGCTGCCGAGGAAGGCGACGGACCCGGCGAGGATGCCGACCAGGCCGCCCTTGGTGAACACCAGGAACTCCCCACCGAGCACGAACAGCAGCAGTACGAGGTGGCCCGCGAACATGTTGAAGGTGAGTCGCAGGGTGAGCGTCAGCGGCCGGATGATGATCGTCGAGACGAACTCGATGGGTGCCAGCAGGACGTACACCAGCTTGGGGATCCCGGGCGGGAACATCATTGCCTTGAAATAGTTCAGGCCACCCATCCGCTTGATGCCGACGGCGTTGTAGATCACGCAGCTGATGACCGCGATGAACAGCGGCAGCGCGATCCGTGACGTCGCCGGGAACTGCGCGAAAGGCACGATGCCTGCGATGTTCAGCGTGGCGAGGAAGAAGAAGACCGTGGCGAGGTAGGGGACGTACTTGATCCCCTCCTTGCCGATCGAGTCGATCGCGATCGAGTTGCGCACGAAGCCGTACAGCGACTCACCCACGTACTGCAACTTCCCGGGCACCTGCGCGGCCCTGCGGGCGGCGAGGTAGAAGAAGACCCCCACCAGCACGGTGCCGAAGATCGTGATGAGCATCGGCTTGTTGAGCGGGCCGAGGACGCCGTTGAAGACGAAGTCCTTCGGGCCGGGGCTCTCGAAGGTCTTGCCCTCGGCCAGCAGCCAGGTGGTCACGGTGTCCTTCCCTCACGAGCACGGGCCGGGTGGGGCGGCGTCACGATCTACCGTAGCGAAACCAGACCAGGTACAGCCCGGCCGACATCCCCAGCAGCAGCCCGACCATGACAGGGATGCCACTGTGCAGCCAGGCACCCAGCAGACCTCCGACTAGGCCCCAGACGAGCACCCCGGAGATCACCAGCCCGAGTGCCGCCCAGGCGTCCTGCTCACCCTGCCGACCGGTGGCGCCGGAAGGCTCTCCGGACGTCATAGGGGGCATGGTCCGGGCAGCGTACCCGGTCGGCTGGGCCGCTCCCGCGAGCCCTTGAACCGGTTGTCGGTCGGCCTCAGCGGGCCCGGACGAGTTGCAGCACGGCACCGTTGACGAAGGCCAGCGAGCAGACGATCACGCTGATCCCCAGGGCCCGGCGGTCGACCCAGCCGACCGTGACGGCGGCAGCCAGCACGAGCAGCGCGAGGGCGAGGCGCAGGACGTAGTTGGTCAGCAGCACCACCACCGCCAGACCACCTACCGGTCCGCCGGCCAGCGCCAGCGGCAGCCGGCCGGACCGGAAGAAGCCGATCACCAGCACCGCGGCGAGCGCTGCGGAGGGCGCTCCCCGCGCGCCGACCAGCGGGACGGCGACCGCCGCGCAGACCGCACCGGCCAGCAGCGTCAGCAGGACCGGACCCGGGCCGCTGCGCCCGACTGTCACCGGCTCGGACTCAGCCACGGACCCGGGCCCGCAGGCGCGGGACGACCCGCACGCCGAGGCCTGCCAAGCCCAGCGCGGCTACCGCCGACAGCACCCGTAGGGGTCCGCCGCTGACCGCCGCCGCGACGGCGCCGAAAGCGAGCAGCGCGGTCCAGAAATACATGATCAGCACTGCCCGGGTGTGGCTGTGACCGATCTCGAGCAGCCGGTGGTGCAGGTGCGCCTTGTCCGGCGAGAACGGCGAGCGGCCCGACCGGGTGCGGCGGACGACCGCCAGCAGCAGGTCGACGAACGGGACCGCCAGCACGGCGAGCGGCAGCAGCAGCACCAGCAACGCCGGGAAGGTCGTCGAGGCCGGCAGGGTGGCGAAGTTGAACTGCCCGGTGAGGCTGGTCACCGAGCCCGCCAGCATGAGCCCGACGAGCATCGAGCCGCTGTCCCCCATGAACAGCCGGGCCGGACTGAAGTTGTGCGGCAGGAAGCCCAGGCACGCCCCGGCGAGGACGGCGGCGATCAGCGTCGGCGAGCTGATCCGGTCGAGCAGGATGCCGGAGGTGACCTGCCCGGTCGACAGGGAGTAGGAGAACGCGAAGAACGACAGGGCAGCGATGGCCCCCACGCCGGCCGCAAGCCCGTCCAGCCCATCGACGAAGTTGATCGCGTTGATTGTCAGCAACGCGAGCAGCACCGTGAGCGGTACGCCTTCCGGCCCGAGCGAGATCGCGCCGATGCCGGGCAGCGTGAGCGTGATGAGCTGCAGCCCGAGCAGCACCATGACCCCGGTGGCGACCACCTGGCCGGCGAGCTTGGTGAGCGCGTCCAGGCTCCAGATGTCGTCGGCGACCCCGAGCAGCACGATGACGCCACCGGCGACCAGCACGGCCTGGATGTCGGAGTAGGCGAAGACCCGGTGCAGCGCAGGCAGCTGGTGGGCGACCAGGAAGGCCGCGGACACCCCGCCGTACATCGCCAGACCGCCGAGCCGGGGGGTGGGGATCGCGTGTACGTCGCGGTCGCGCGGCTCGGCCATCGCGCCGATGCGCACGGCGATCCGGCGCGCGACAGGGGTCAGCAGGTAGGTGACCGCCGCGGCGACGAACAGGACGAGCAGGTACTCCCGCACGACCGCAGGCTAGCCCCGGGGGTAGGCCGGGTGGGCCGTGACGAGGGAGGTCACCGCCTCGCGCACCTCGGCGGCCGCCGAGCCGTCCGCATCGCGGACAGCACGGCCGATCAGGTTGCCGATCTCCTTCATCTCCCCCTCGCCCATCCCCTGCGTGGTCACACTCGGGGTGCCGACCCGGATGCCGCTGGCGATCGACGCGGGCTGCGGGTCGTACGGGATGGCGTTCTTGTTCAGCACGATGCCCGCGCGGTCACAGCGCGCCTCGGCGTCCCTGCCGGTGACGTCGATGCCCTGCAGGTCCAGCAGCGCGAGGTGGGTGTCGGTGCCGCCTGTCACCGGGCGCATGCCCTCGGCCGCGAGCGCCTCGGCGAGGGCCTGCGCGTTCGCGATGACCTGGCGGGCGTACGCGGCGTACTCCGGCGTGGCGGCTTCCTTGAGGGCGACGGCCTTCGCGGCGACCCCCTGCATGAGCGGGCCGCCCTGCATCATCGGGAAGACCGCCTTGTCGAGCTTGGCGGCGTGCTCGGCCTTGCAGACCAGCATGCCGCCGCGCGGCCCGCGCAGCACCTTGTGGGTGGTGAAGGTGACGACGTCGGCGTGCGGCACGGGGCTCGGGATGGCGCCGCCGGCGACCAGGCCGATGAAGTGTGCGGCGTCGACCATGAACACCGCGCCAACCTCGTCGGCGACCTCGCGGAACGCCGCGAAATCGATGGTGCGCGGAATCGCTGACCCACCGGCGATGATCATCTTGGGCCGGTGCTCCCGGGCCAGGTCGCGCATCTGGTCGTAGTCGATGTCCTCGGTGTCCTTGGCGACCCCGTAGTGGACGGCGTTGAACCACTTGCCAGAGAAACTGACCTTGCTCCCGTGCGTGAGGTGGCCGCCATGCGGCAGCGACATCGCCAGCACGGTGTCGCCGGGGGTCAGGAAGGCGCCGTACACCGCGATGTTGGCGCTGGCGCCGCTGTGCGGCTGAAGGTTGGCATGGTCGGCGCCGAACAGCGTCTTGGCCCGCTCGATGCCGATCGTCTCGGCGACGTCGACCACCTCGCAGCCGCCGTAGTAGCGCTTACCGGGGTAGCCCTCGGCGTACTTGTTGGACAACGTGGAGCCCAGCGCGGCGAGCACGGCCGGGCTGGTGAAGTTCTCACTCGCGATCAGCTGCAGACCACTGCGCAACCTCGCCAGCTCGTCGATGACCACCCCCGCGATCTCGGGGTCCTGCGCCGCGAGGGCGTCGAAGTCGGGGCCGTAGTACGTCGTCATCTGGAGCTCCCTGGCAGGCGTGGACGGCAGGGCGAGCCTACCGCCGGTGACCCGCCGGGACGCCCGCCAGCAGGTCGAGCGCGCCGGCCATGGCGGCCTGGATGAGTGCCGCGCAGACCGCGAAGGAGGCCAGCGGTGCGTGGTACGGGTCGGCGACGTCGTCGTCGTGGGGGCTGTGGGGGGCGAGCCGGCCGCGCTCGGCGGCGGCGGCGCGTACCAGCGCGCGTCCGCGAACGACCACATCTCGCTCGGGCAGCGACGAGCGGTCGACCGAGGCGGTGAGCCGGGCGAACTCCCGCAGCGTGAAGGTGCGGGCGGCGGCGCGCGGCTGCAGCACGACGACGGCCGCGCGGTGCTCACGGGTGGCTCCCAGCACCAGGTCGGCGGCCACCACCTGCTCGGCCACCAGCTCGCGGGCGCGAAAGTCAGCGCCGTCCACGCCGTACGCGGCCAGCGTCGCGAGCGCCTCGGACTCCATCGGGCTGCCGGTGTGCCCCCAGGTGCCGGCGGACTCTACGACGACGCGCCCGGCGTCGACGCCCAGCCGGGCGGTCAAGCCGGCCCGGCTGAGCAGCTCGGCCATCGGCGAACGGCAGATGTTACCGGTGCAGACGTGCAGAACCCGGAACACCGGACCCGTCACGGGAGCAGCTCGAGGTCGGGCAGCAGCTCGAGCAGGAGCTTCTCGCTCACCGCGCCGGCCCTCAGCAGCCGGGGCGGCTCGGCGGTGAGATCCACGATGGTGCTGGCCGGCCCAGCGTTACTGGTGCCGCCGTCGAGGTACACCGTGACCGCCGTGCCGAGCTGGCGGGCCGCCTCTGCCGCGTCGGGCGCAGCCGGCAGGCCGCTGCGGTTGGCGCTGCTGACCGCGAGCGGGCCGGTGCGGGCCAGCACGGCCAGGGCGACCGGGTGCAAGGGCATCCGCACGGCGACCGTGCCACGGGTCTCGCCGAGGTCCCAGGACAGGGTCGGCGCGGCGCGCAGGACCAGGGTCAGGCCGCCGGGCCAGTGCGCTTGCACGAGGTCACGGGTGCGGTCGCTGACCTCGTCGGTGAGCCCGTCGAGCGTGGTCCACGCGCCCACGAGCACGGGGACGGGCATGTCGCGGCTGCGGCCCTTGGTCTCCAGCAGCGAAGCGACGGCGCCCGGGGAGAACGCGTCGGCGGCCAGCCCGTAGACGGTGTCGGTAGGCAGCACGACGAGCTCGCCGCGCTGCAGCGCGCCGACGGCCGCGTCGACACCGGCTGTCGCGTCGGCGCCTTCGCGGACGTCGTACGTGGTGCTCATGGCGTACCGACCCAGCGCGCGCTGACGAAGCGGTCGCGGCCGAGTTGGTCGCGGTGGTCCTCGACCTCGGCCCAGCCGTCCTGCAGACGGAAGATGGCCGGGCAGCTCAGGCCCTGGCGGTCGGAGTGCTCCACGACGACGCGGCCGCCGGGCTTCAGCAGCCGTCGGGCGGCCTTCTCCACCAGCCGGATGACGTCCAGTCCATCCTCGCCCGCCCAGAGCGCGATGCCCGGGTCGTGCTCCAGGACCTCGGGATCGGGGATGTGGGCCTCGGTGGTGGCGACGTACGGCGGGTTGCTGGCGATCAGGTCGAGCTGGCCATCGAGCTCGGGCAGCGCGTCCTCGGCGCTGCCCAGGTGCAGCTGGACCTCCGGGTCGCCTGCTGCCACCCGGTTGGCGGCGTTGCGTCGCGTCCAGGTCAGCGCATCCGGATCACGCTCGACGGCATGCACGGTGCTGCCGGGCACCTCGTTGGCGATGGCCAGGGCGATCGTTCCGGACCCGGCGCACAGGTCGGCGACCAATGGGTCCGGAACGCCGCGCAGCGCCTCCACGGCCCACTGCACGACCGCCTCGGTCTCGGGCCTGGGCACGAACACCCCCGGCCCGACCTCGAGCTCGATGTACCGGAAGCCGACGGTGCCCACCAGGTGCTGCAGGGGTACCCGGGTCGCGCGGCGGGCCACCAGCTCGTCGTAGCTGTCGGCGTGCCCACCGAGGTCGTCGACCAGGATGAGGTCGCCGGGTCCGGGCAGGCCGAGAGCGTGGACGGCCAGGGCGCGCGCGTCGTGCTGGGGCGAGTCGACACCCGCTGCCGCGAGCCGGGCGCCGGCGGCGCGCACCGCGATCTGCAGGGGGGTCATGCGCCTCCCGCCAGCGCGCGTGCATCGTCGGCGTCGACCAGTGACTGGATGACGGCGTCGAGGTCGCCGTCGAGGACCTGTCCGAGGTTGTTGGCCTTGTAGCCGCTGCGGTGGTCGGCGACCCGGTTGTCCGGGTAGTTGTACGTCCGAACCTTCTCGCTGCGGTCCATCGTGCGGATCTGCGAGCCGCGGACGGCGCTGTCCTTGGCGGCCTGCTCCTCCAGCGCCAAGGCCAGCAGCCGGGACCGCAGCACCCGCATCCCGGCCTCGCGGTTCTGCAGCTGGCTCTTCTCGTTCTGCATGCTCACCGTGACACCTGTCGGCAGGTGCGTGATGCGTACGGCCGAGTCGGTGGTGTTGACGCTCTGCCCGCCGGGGCCGCTGCTGCGATAGACGTCGATGCGCAGGTCGCCCGAGTCGATCTGGACGTCGACCTCCTCGGCTTCGGGCAGCACGAGGACACCGGCCGCGCTGGTGTGGATGCGGCCCTGGCTCTCGGTGACCGGCACGCGCTGCACCCGGTGGACGCCGCCCTCGTACTTCAGGCGCCCGAACACCGGGTGCGCCGGGTCGCGGCTCCTCACGGCCAGCGCGATGTCCTTGTAGCCGCCGAGCTCGCCCTCCGTGGCACTGACCAGCTCGGTCTTCCAGCCCTGCCGCTCGGCGTAGCGCATGTACATCCGGACCAGGTCACCGGCGAACAGCGCAGCTTCGTCACCGCCCTCACCGCCCTTGACCTCCAGGATCACGTCCTTGGCGTCGGCCGGATCGGTCGGGATGAGCATGGCCCGGATCCGCTCGTCGAGCGCGGCGATACCGTTTTCTGCCTCGGCAACTTCGTCAGCCATCTCCAGCTCGCGGGCGGCCTGCAGGTCACCGCGCAGTGCGTCGCGCTCATGTGCAGCGGCAACGACCGGCCCGATCTCGGCGTACCTGCGGCCGAGCTGGCGGGCAACCGTCTGGTCGGCGTGGACGGCCGGGTCGGCGAGCCGCTGCTCGAGGTAGGCGTGCTCGGCGAGCAGGTCGTCGAGCGGATCGGCCACGGGTGCTCCTGTCGGGCTGGGTCTGGGCTGCTCGGGGCGGGCACAGCCGCGGCGCCCGGCCCCGGTCGGGGACGGGCGCCGCAGGGGAGCTACTTGCCGGCGCGCTTGCCGAAGCGCTGCTCGAACTTGGCCACCCGGCCGCCGGTGTCCAGGATCTTCTGCTTACCCGTGTAGAAGGGGTGGCAGGCCGCGCAGACCTCCACGCGGATGTCGCCGCCCTTGGTGCTGCGGGTCGTGAACGTGTTGCCACAGGTGCAGGAGACGTGTGTCTCGGCGTACACGGGGTGGATGTCGGTCTTCACGGTGGTGCCTTTCGGTCGGAGAGCCGCCGGGTGCGGGTCGTTCGGCGCGGAACCGGTGCTCGGAGGGGACCAGTGTGCCAGAACGGCCCACTGCCGGGCTCAACGCTGCCCGTACGGCTGCCCTTCCCGGCTGCCCGCCCGCCCGCTGCCGGCGCGGGGTTCGTCTTGCGGGGTCCGTCGCCTAAAAGCTGCATGATCGGCGGCAGCGGCCGAGCGACAGCAGTGAAGGGGTCCCGGAGCTGTGGACGACCGGCCACCCGTTACGGCGTCGGACGGCAGTCCGCGCACCGTGCCCATCCGTGTGCCCGCTGCGACCAACTGCTCAGGGAGTGCGGCGGGGACTGAGGGCTCCGGGCTGCCGTCCGGCAAGGTGCTGGGTGCGGGTGCTGGACGGGGCATCCGCACAATGCTCCCCGCCCGACCTCGGCGTCTGGCTGGCACACGTCGACCCAGCCCTTGCGGAACGGCGCGTCGCGGTCAGTGCGACGGCCTTGCCGGCCCTTCCCAGGCGCACGCGTTCACCCGCGACAGGCGGCGACAGGAACCAGCTCGTCGCGGCCGGCTGGGTCGTGTGGCGTGACACCGCGGACGACCTCCTGCACCGGCGTGCCACGGTCGTCACGGAGGTCCTGCACGCGGTGACCCTGGCGGCCTGACCTCGCGCACGGACTCCGACCCTCCGGCGCGCGGTCACGTGACCCAACCCCAGCTCTGGGTCGTACGACGCTTCAGTCCTGGTTCACCGTCGTCTTCTGGATCTGCATCAGGAACTCGATGTTGGTCCGGGTCGACTTCATCTTGTCCAGCAGCAGCTCCAGCGAGGCGCTGGCGTCCAGGGCGTGCAGCACCCGGCGCAGCTGCAGGACGATCCGCAGCTCCTCGGGGGCGAGCAGGATCTCCTCCTTGCGGGTGCCGGACGCGTCGACGTCGATGGCCGGGAAGATCCGCTTGTCCGCGAGGCGACGGTCCAGTTTGAGCTCGGCGTTGCCGGTGCCCTTGAACTCCTCGAAGATCACTGTGTCCATCGCCGAGCCGGTCTCGACGAGGGCGGTGGCGAAGATCGTCAGCGAGCCGCCGTTCTCGACGTTGCGGGCCGCGCCGAGAAACCGTTTCGGCGGGTAGAGCGCAGCCGAGTCGACACCACCGGTGAGGATGCGTCCGGAGGCCGGGGCACCAAGGTTGTACGCACGTCCGAGGCGGGTGATCGAGTCGAGCAGGACCACCACGTCGTGGCCGAGCTCCACGAGGCGCTTGGCGCGCTCGATGGACAGCTCCGCGACCGTGATGTGGTCCTGCGGCGGCCGGTCGAAGGTCGAGGCGATGACCTCGCCCTTGACCGAGCGCTGCATGTCGGTGACCTCCTCCGGCCGCTCGTCGACGAGCACAACCATGAGGTGGACCTCAGGGTTGTTGGTCGCGATCGCATTTGCGATCGCCTGCATGACCATCGTCTTGCCGGCCTTCGGCGGGCTGACGATCAGGGCGCGCTGGCCCTTCCCCACCGGCATCACCAGGTCGATGACACGGGTGGTCAGGATGCCCGGCTCGGTCTCCAGGCGCAGGCGGTCCTGCGGGTAGAGCGGAGTGAGCTTGGTGAACTCGGGGCGATTCTTGGCCTCCTCGACGTCCAGCCCATTCACGCTGTCGAGCCGGACCAGGGCGTTGTACTTGTCCTTGCGCTCGCCCTCCCGCTGCAGCCGGACGGCTCCGGTCACGGCGTCGCCGCGACGCAGGCCGTACTTGCGGACCTGCTGCAGGGAGACGTAGACGTCATTGGGGCCGGTGAGATAGCCCGACGTACGCACGAAGCCGTAGTTGTCGAGGATGTCCAGGATGCCGCCGATGGGCACCAGGACGTCGTCGTCGCCGACAACCGGCTCGGCCTCGCCGGCACCAAAGCGGTCGGTGCCGCGGGCGTTGCGGTTGCGGTTGCGTCCGCGCTCGCGGAACCGGCCGCGCCGGCCGCCGGCCTCGTCGTCCTCATCAAGTCGCGGGCCACCACCATCCGGCTGCGGGCGCCCCTGGCTGGGCTGGAGCTGCTGGCGGTTCTGACCAGACTGGGCCTGCTGACGGTCCTGCTGGGGCCGGTCGTCGCCCTGGGCCCGGTCACCGGTGGCGTCTTGCGTCGTCCAGCCGGCCGTCGGACGTTCGACGTCGGAGCGGGCACCGGCCGGGCGGGCGGCGTCTGCGCCGTCGCCACCCTGCTGTGCCATCCGCTCCTGGCGGCGGGCCTCACGCTCGAGGAAGCGCTCGCGGCCTCGGTCGACGCGCTCGGCGACACCGTCCGGCGCCGACCCGCCACTGTCGACCGCGGTGGCGGGCGGTGCCTCGGCGACCGGGGTGTCGTCCAGCGGACGCTCGTCAGTGGTGTCCGCGCTCTGAGTCGTCGTTGTCGTCGCGGTCGGCGGCGCTGTCGTCGTCGGCGTGGCGGGGGCGGTGCGCGTTCGCTGAGCAGCAACCGCCCGGCGCCCGCCGTTGCGGGCCGCGGCCGGACCGGAATCGCCCGCCGCTGCCGCCGGGGCGCTGGCCCCCGAGGGACTCGCCGCCGGGGCGCTGGCCCCAGCGGTGTTGGCCGCCGGGGTCTTCGCGGCCGCAGCCGACGTGGCGCCGCCGGCAGCATCTCCCGCGCGGGTGGCCTGCCGGTCCTGGATGGCTTCGATGAGCTGGCTCTTGCGCATCCGCGTGGTGCCGCTGATACCGAGATCGCCGGCGAGGGCCTGCAACTCGGGTAGCACCATGGCGGCCAAGCCACCGGAGGCGGCCCGGCGGCGGGTGCGGGGGGCTGCGGCGGGGATGACCTGCGAGGCGGCGCCGTCCGAGGCGGTGCCGTCCGAGGCGGTGCCGTGCGCGCCGGCGTGTTGCCCGGCGGTGTCCTGCGCGGCGACCGGGCCCTTCGTGGGCCGGTCGTCCACCAGCAGGTCGGTTTTGTCGGTCAAGGAGGGTCCTCCCGTGGTGCCGACCCGCCGCGGACGCGGCAGGGCGGAGTACTCCGGCCAGCGGCCGGTGGCCTCGTCTGGACGAGGTGGAATGTGGTGTCACCCGTGGGCGGCGTCGGAGCTCTCGCGGACCGCTTCCCCCGGTCAACGGGCGGAAGACCCGCTGGCGGAAGGTGGGTCCGGAGCGGTACAGCTGCTCACCGGCAACGACACGCTACCCGGCTCAGAGGGAGCTTGTTAGAGAATAGACTCGCACACGGCGAGCCCGTCGACCAAACGACCGGCCCGACGCCGCTTCAGCGCCGGACCCCTCGATATCGCCGGGCCTCACGACATGGCCAGACCCCGCGACAGCACGGCCGCACCGTTCAGATCGACCTCGAGCAGATGGGCGGCCCAGCCTTCCGGTGCGCGGCCCAGCAGCGCCTTCGCGCCCCCCCGAAGGGTCAGGGCGAGCACCGTCGGGCCCGCCCCGCTGACGACCGCCGGCACGCCCTGCGCGCGCAGCGCCGCGACCAGAGCTGCCGTTGCCGGCATCGCGGTCGCGCGGTACGGCTGATGCAGCCGGTCCTCCGTCGCCGCCATCAGCAGGCCGGGCTCATCGGTGAGGGCGAGCGCGAGCAGCGCAGCCCGCCCGGCCCCGGCGGCCGCGTCGGCATGCGGCACGGCCTCGGGCAGCAGGCCGCGTACCTCCCTGGTTGACGAGCGCTCCCGCGGTACGAACACGACCGGCATCAGGTCAGGGTGCACATCGCGGCGTGTCGCGTGTACTCCGGCCGCGTCGCGCCAGGCCAGTGTGAAGCCGCCGCGCAGGCAGGCCGCGACGTTGTCGGGGTGGCCCTCGATCTCGTCGGCGAGCGCGAGCACCGCATCGTCGTCCAGACACTCGGCACCATCGATGACCAGCGCCCGGCCGGCCAGGACGCCGGCAACGATCGCAGCCGACGACGAACCCAGACCCCGCGACTGCGGTATTCGGTTGGTGCACGACAGCCGCAGCCCAGCCGGCTGGCCGCCGAGCCGGTCGAGGGTGGCCCGCAGCGCGCGCACGACCAGGTGCCGTTCGTCCAGCGGCAGCGTTCCGGTCCCTTCGCCGGTCACCTCCACGACCAGGGCCCCGGGCGTCACCTCGGCAGACATCTCGTCGTACAGCGCCAGGCACAGCCCGGCGGTGTCGAACGCGGGTCCCAGGTTGGCACTGGTCGCCGGGGCGCGCACGCGTACCGGGTGGGAGACGTACGCGGTCACGGTGTCTCCAGGGAGCGGGCGGGCAGTCGGACGTTTCGGGTAGCCGCCCACCAGAACGATGCGTAGACCACCGACGCCGCCCCGAAGCAGCCGATCAGCAGCCGGGTGTCGACGGCGTCCGCCAGCAGGCCGGCGACCACCTGGTTGGCGGCCACCGCGAGCGTGACGAGCATGAAGTCGGCGCTGGACACCCGGCCGAGCACGGCGTCCGGCACCACCGCCTGAAGCCCGTACGTCGACACGACCCAGTTGGCGCCACCGCCGATGTGGGCGACCGTGACCAGCACCAGGACCAGCGCGAACGACGGGGCCAGCGCCACCCCGACGTAGCCCAGGCCGCAGCCGGCCACGCACAGGAACAGCAGCCGGTGCAGGTGGGCGTCGCTGCGGCGCCGCCCGGCCAGCGCGAGCGGGCCGAGCAGCGCACCGAGCCCGCGTGCGGCGAACAGCAAGCCGATGCCGATCCCGCCCACCCCGAACACCTCGGTGGCCAGCAGCGGGAACAGCACGAGGGCGCCGTTCGCGAAGCCGATTCCAGGCTTGGCCGTCAGCAGGGCCAGCACCCCGGGCTCGCTCCTGGCGTACCGGACGGCCTCGGCGACGTCGGCGCGGAAGCCCGCGTGCGGGCGCGCCTCGCGGGGTTGCTGGAACGGCTGCCGACAGCGCGCGATGAGGATGGCACTGACCACGAAGCTCAGGGCGTCGACGACAAAGCAGACCCGCTCGCCCAGCACCGCCGCTCCCAAGCCACCCAGTGCCGCGCCGACGGCGAGCATCGAGCCCCAGGCGGTCCCGGTCAGCACGTTCGCGGTGCGCAACTCGCCACGTTCGACGAGGTTGGGCAGCGCGGCCTGCGCCGCCGGCTGGGCGAACGCCTTCGCGGCGGCCACCCCACCGATGGCGGCGACTGCCACCCAGGCGGTGCCCGCGCTGTCCACGAGCAGCAGGAACAGCGCGCAACCGGCGCTGGCGAGGTCGCACCCCACCAGGAGCCGCCGCCGGTCGACCCGGTCGGCGACCGTGCCGGCGTACGGCGAAAGCAAGGCGAACACGGCAGTGTCGGCGGCCAGCACCAGTGCGCCCGCGAGGCCGCCACCGGTCAGCCTGGGCAGCAGGGCGAGCAACGGCACGACGGCGAACCAGTCGCCGCCGAGGCTGACGAGCGTCGCCAGGTAGGTACGCCGGAAGTCACCGCGGCGACGAAGCAGAGCGAGGGCGGCGCCCATTCAGGGATTCAGGCCAGGCCCAGCGCTGTCGCGGCCGCCTCGACATCGGCTGCGACGGTGACCGGCTTCGGGGCACCGGCGATCGCCCACTCGGGGTCCTTCAGGCCGTTGCCCGTGACGGTGCAGACGACCTTCGCACCAGCCGGCACCAATCCCTGAGCGTGGGCCTGCAGCAGGCCGGCGACGCTGGCGGCAGAGGCAGGCTCGACGAACACCGCCTCCTTGGCTGCCAGCAGCCGGTACGCCGACAGGATCTGCCGGTCGGTGACGGCCTGAATGTCGCCGCCGGACTCGTCGCGCGCGGCCAGCGCCTGCTGCCAGGAGGCCGGGTTGCCGATCCGGATGGCCGTGGCGATGGTCTGGGGCTCGGCCACCCGTACGCCGGACACGATCGGGGCCGCCCCCGCTGCCTGGAAACCCAGCATCCGGGGCCGCTTCGTCGCGGCGCCGTCGCCGGCATACTCGACGTAGCCCCTCCAGTACGCCGTGATGTTGCCGGCGTTGCCCACCGGTAGGCAGTGGATGTCGGGCGCGTCGCCGAGCACGTCGCAGACCTCGAAGGCCGCCGTCTTCTGGCCCTCGATCCGGTGCGGGTTCACCGAGTTGACCAGGGTCACCGGGTAGTGCTCGGAAAGCTCGCGGCACAGCTCGAGGCAGTCGTCGAAGTTTCCCTGGACCTGCAGCAGCCGCGCGCCGTGCACCAGCGCCTGGGCAAGCTTGCCGAGCGCAATCTTGCCTGCGGGCACCAGCACGGCGCAGGTCAGGTTGGCCTTCGCGGCGTACGCGGCAGCGCTGGCGCTGGTGTTGCCGGTGCTGGCGCAGATGACGGCCTGGCTGCCCGCCTCAACCGCCTTGCTGATTGCCATCGTCATGCCGCGGTCCTTGAACGACCCGGTCGGGTTGGCGCCCTCGACCTTGAGCCAGACCTTCGCGTTGACCAGCTCGGAGAGCTGGCAGGCGTAGACGAGCGGGGTGCCGCCCTCGTGCAAGGTGACGACGGGAGTCGCTGACGTGACGTCGAGCCGATCGCGGTACTCCTCGATCAGCCCCCGCCAGCCCGCGCGGGCCAGCGGCCGCGCCTGGACGGCGGTCATGGCTGCGCACCGGTCCCCGTTGACCCCTGCCTCATGGTTGCCCCTCCACCCGCATCACCGACGCGACAGCCCGGACGACGTCCAGCCCGCGCAGCTCCTCGACGGTCGCCTGCAGGTCGGCGTCGGTCGCGGTGTGCGTCACGACGACCAGGCTCGCGTCACTGCCGTGCCCCTCCTGGCGCACGGTGCGGATACTCACATCGTGCCGCGCGAAGGCCCCCGCGACGGCGGCGAGCACGCCGGCCTTGTCCGCGACGTCCAGGCTGACGTGGTAACGCGTGACCACCTCGCCCATCGGGCTGATCCGCAGGTCGGCGTACGAGGACTCACCTGCGCCGCGAGCCCCGGACAGCGCGTTGCGGGCAACCGCGACGAGGTCGCCCAGAACGGCGCTGGCGGTCGGCGAGCCACCGGCACCACGTCCGTAGAACATCAGCTGGCCGGCGGAGACCGCCTCGACGAACACCGCGTTGTAGGCCTCCCGCACGCCTCCCAACGGGTGGCTGCGCGGGATCATCGCCGGGTGCACGCGCACGCCCACCGCGTTGCCGTCACGCTCGGCGATCGCCAGCAGCTTGACCACGCAGCCCATCGCCTGTGCGCTGGCCACGTCGGCGGCGGTCACCTCGGTGATGCCCTCGCGGTGCACGTCGGCGGCGGTGACCCGGGTGTGGAAGGCCAGCGACGCGAGGATCGCGGCCTTGGCCGCTGCGTCGAAGCCCTCGACGTCGGCGCTCGGGTCGGCCTCGGCGTAGCCGAGGGCGGTGGCCTCGTCCAGTGCCTCGGCGAAACCCGCACCGGTCTCGTCCATCCGGGTGAGCACGAAGTTGGTCGTACCGTTGACGATGCCCATGACCTTACGCACGTCGTCGCCGGCGAGCGACTCGCGCAGCGGTCGGAGCAGCGGGATCGCCCCGGCGACACTGGCTTCGTAGTAGAGGTCGGCGCCGCCCTGGGCGGCGGCGTCGTGCAGGCTGGCGCCGTCTTCCGCGAGCAGTGCCTTGTTGGCCGTGACCACGCCCTTACCCCCCCGCAGTGCGGTCAGCAGCAGGGTGCGGGCCGGCTCGATACCGCCGATCACCTCGACGACCAGGTCGACATCGTCTCGGGCGACCAGCCCGGCTGCGTCGGTGGTGAACAGGGCTGCGTCGACCGGGAGGTCACGGGCCTTGCCGAGCCGGCGTACGGCGATGCCGACCAGCTCGAGCGGGGCGCCGATCCGGGCCGCGAGGTCTTCGGCGCTGCCGTGCAGGAGCCGGACCACTTCCGCGCCCACGGTGCCGCAACCCAGCAGCGCGACGCGCAGCGCCGCGGGCGGCGCCATCAGCGCACCTCGACCGGGTCGTGGACGGTGCTGGTGCAGCACGTGCAGGTGCGCCCGACCGGGACGGCCGCAGCGCGGGCCCGGCGTGCGACGAGCCCCACTGCCACCAGCGCCAGGACCGCGTACGCGAGCAGCCCCACCGGCCCGGTGAGCGAGGACACCACGAGCCCGACCACGACGAGCACCCCGAGCAGTGCCAGCAGGAACAAGACCTGCAGCCGTCGGGTCACGGGACGTCCAGGGCGAGCAGGTCGTCCTCGGTCTCACGGCGGACCAGCACGCGGCTCGCCCCGGCCCGCACCGCCACGACCGGCGGCCGGCCGACGTGGTTGTAGTTGCTGGCCATCGAGCGGTGGTAGGCGCCGCTGGCGGGCACCGCGACGAGGTCACCGGGCGCCAGGTCGCCGGGCAGCGGGACGTCGTGGGCGACGATGTCGCCGCTCTCGCAGTGCTTTCCGCACAGCGTGACGGTGCGCGGGTCGACCTGGGAGGTGCGCGAGGCGAGCACGGCGGTGTAGCGGGCGTCGTACAACGCGGTGCGGATGTTGTCGCTCATGCCGCCGTCGACGCTGACATAGGTACGCAGGCCCGGCAGCTCCTTGACGGTGCCGACCTCATAGACGGTGACGGTCGTCGGTCCGCTGATCGCCCGACCGGGCTCGACCGCCAGTCGGGGCTCGGGCAGCCCGACGGCCGCGCACTCCTTGCCGACGATCGCCTGCAGTCCCTCGGCATATTCCGCGACGTCCATCGGGTCGTCGGCCGCGGTGTAGGCGATGCCCTGCCCGCCGCCGAGGTCGAGCTCGGGCAGCACCAGGCCGTGCTCGTCGCGTACGGCGGCCATCAGCGTCACCATCCGGTGCGCGGCGAGCTTGAATCCGTGCACGTCGAAGATGTGCGAGCCGATGTGGCAGTGCAGCCCGACCAGCTCCAAGGACGGCTCGGCCAGCACCTGCCGGACGGCGACCGCAGCCGCCCCGGAGGCCAGCGAGAAGCCGAACTTCTGGTCCTCCTGACCGGTCTGGACGAACTCGTGGGTGTGCGCCTCCACGCCCGGCGTCACCCGGACGTAGACCCGCTGGCGCACACCGGCAGCGGCCGCGACCCGGGCGAGGCGGGTCAGCTCGACGGCGGAGTCGAGGACGATCCGCCCGACGCCCACCTCGACGGCCCGGGTCAGCTCGACCAGCGACTTGTTGTTGCCGTGGAACAGCAATCGCTCGACCGGGAAGCCCGCGCGCACGGCGACTGCGAGCTCACCGCCGGTACAGACGTCCAGCGACAGGCCCTCCTCGGCCACCCAGCGGGCGACGGCCGTGCACAGGAAGGCCTTGCCGGCGTAGTAGACGTCCCCGTGCGCGAAGGCGGCACGCCAGGCCCGGCAGCGGCCGCGGAAGTCGTCCTCGTCCAGGACGTAGGCAGGGGTGCCGTGCTCGGCGACGAGGTCGCGAACGTCGACGCCGCCGACCTCCAGCGCGCCGTCGACCCGTCGCGCCGTGACCGGCCACACGACCGGGTCCAGGTCGGTGCCGTTCACATCCGCTCCGGCGCCTGCACGCCGAGCAGGGCGAGGCCGTTCTCCAGCACGGTGCGGGTCGCCCGCCACAGCAGCAGTCGGGGGGCGGTCGTCGCCGCGACCGGCTCGTCGCCCTTGGGCAGCACGTTGCACTCGTCCCAGAAGCGCTGCGCGGACTTCGCGACCTTCTCCTCCAGGTAGCGGGCCACCCGGTGCGGCTCGCGCAGCTCCGCGGCGGTCGCGACGACCTGCGGGAACTCGGCGAGGGCGAGCAGCAGCTCGCCCTCGCGCGGGTGGCTCAGCAGCGACAGCTCGACGCTCGCCGGGTCGGGCTCGGCGATGCCGAGGTCGGCGGCGTGCCGCAGCACACTGGCCGCGCGGGTCGCGGCGTACTGCACGTAGAAGACCGGGTTGTCGCTGGTCCGCCGCGCCCACAGCTCGAGGTCGATGTCGAGCTGGCTGTCCGCGGACGAGCGCACCAGCGCATAGCGCGCGGCGTCGACCCCGATCGCCTCGACCAGGTCCTCAAGCCTCAGCACGGTGCCGGCCCGCTTGCTCATCCGCAGCGGCACGCCGTCGCGCAGCAGGTTGACCAGCTGCCCGATCAGGATCTCCAGGTTGGTGCCGGGGATGTCGCCGAACGCCGCACACATCGCCATCAGCCGGCCGACATAGCCGGAGTGGTCGGCGCCGAGCATGATCACGACCCGGTCGAAACCCCGCTCGCGCTTGTCGAGGTAGTACGCGAGGTCGCCGGAGATGTACGCCGGCTCGCCGTCGCTCTTGACGACGACCCGGTCCTTGTCGTCCCCGAACTCCGTCGTACGCAGCCACAGGGCGCCCTCGGACTCATACATCCGGCCGGCCGAGCGCAGCCGCTCGATCGCCCGTTGCACGGCGCCGGACTCGTGCAGGGAGTTCTCGTGGAAGAAGACGTCGAAGTCGACCCCGAACTCGTGCAGCGACTCCTTGATCTCGCTGAACATCAGGTCGACGCCCTCACGCCGGAACACCTCCTGCGGGTCGGCCTGCGACAGCGCGTCCGGCACCCGGCGCAGCACCTCGTCGACGATCTCAGTGATGTACGCGCCACCGTAGCCGTCCTCTGGCGCCGGCTGCCCGGTCGCGGCGGCCAGCAGCGAGCGTGAGAACCGGTCGATCTGCGTGCCGTGGTCGTTGAAGTAGTACTCCCGGCTGACCTTCGCGCCGCTGGCCTCGAGCAGCCGGGCCAGTGCGTCGCCGACCGCCGCCCAGCGCACGCCGCCGATGTGGACCGGCCCGGTCGGGTTGGCGCTGACGAACTCGAGGTTGATGCTCTCGCCGGCAGCGCCCTCCCCCCGGCCGTACGACGGGCCGGCGGTGACCACGTCGACCGCGATGCGACCGAGCGCTGCCTGGGCCAACCGGATGTTGAGGAAGCCGGGCCCGGCGACGTCAACGCCGCTGATCCCCTCGACCTCGCGCAGCCGGGCGGCGAGCAGCTCGGCGACCGCACGGGGCGGCCGGCCGGCGGCCCTGGCGAGCTGCAGGGCGATGCTCGTGGCGTAGTCGCCGTGCTCCTTGCTCCGCGGGCGCTCCACAGCGGCCTCGGCCGGTACAGCCACCGTCAGCTCGCCGGCCTGGACGGCCGCGGCCACGACGGCCCGTACCGACGCGGCGAGCTCGGAGGGTGTCACCCGCCGAGGCTATCGCCTGGACGGCCGTAGACTTGGGCTCGACCGGGAACCGGCCGGGGTGGAACGCACCCTGTGCCCCGCGCGTCTTTTTGCACAGCACGTTCCGCGCAAGCCCGCACCAGGATGGAACCCCCCGCATGGCACAGCGCACCTCTCGTTCGGGAACTGGCGGCCAAGGCAGTGGCGCGTCCCGCGGCTCCTCCCGGCGGGTCAGCTCAGCCCCGATCAAGAAGCCCTTCCCATGGGGCTTCGCCATCGGTTGTGTTGTGCTCGTGCTGGTGCTGGGCCTGATTCTGGGCTTCGCTGTCGTCAACAAGGGGTCGGGCTACAAGACCGCGCTCGACAAGCTCGACGCCACCTTCCCCGGTATCCAGGTCACGAAGAAGACCTCGGCCACCCATGTGACCTCCCGGGTGGATTACCAGGGGTCGGCCACTGCCGCGCCGGACTCCGGTAACCACAACCCCAACCCGCAGACCTGCGCCGTGTACGACGCGCCGATCGTGAACGAGCACGCCGTGCACTCGCTGGAGCACGGCGCGGTCTGGGTCACCTACCGGCCCGACCTGCCCGCCGACCAGGTGGCGGTCCTGAAGGCGCTGGTGGAGGGCAACTCCTACCGGCTCCTGAGCCCGTACCCGGGCCAGACGTCGCCCGTGTCGATGCAGTCGTGGGGCCGGCGGCTGGACGCCCCGTCGGCGACTGATCCGCTGGTCGCCAAGTTCGTGGACGCCTACACGAACGGACCGCAGACGCAGGAGAAGGGCGCGTCGTGCTCCGGTGTCGACAAGCCGGGGACGGTGCCGTTCACGCTGGGCAGCGACGGGCAGAGCTTCGTACCCGGCGGGGCCGGCCAGCCGGCCCCAGGCCCGGCCGCGGTGCCGGGTGGCGCGCCGGCGCCGGTCCCGAGCCCGTAGCCGACCGGTCAGGCCGCTGGGAGCCCGGCCAGCCGTCGTACCGTCGCGATCAGGTCGTCCGGATCGAACGGCTTGGTCAAGTAGGCGTCCACGCCGAGCCGATCACCACGCTGCAGGTCTGCCTCCTGAGCCCGCGCCGACAGCAGCACGACCTTGACGGCCGCGGTGTCCGGGTCGTCCCGCAGCCGGCTGGCCGCCTCCCAGCCGTCCAGTCTTGGCATCATGATGTCGAGGGTGATCACGACGGGGTCGAAGGCCTTCACCTTGTCCAGGCAGTCCTGGCCGTCCACCGCCGTCGCGACCTCGAATCCCTCGAGCTCAAGGTTGACCGTGATGAGCTGACGGATCACGTCGTCGTCGTCGACAACCAGGACCCGACCGAGGCTGCTCGTCACCACCGCAGGCTATCCGCGGCCGGCCCGCAGCCCCGGGTGGCGACGGTCCGGCTGGTAGCGTCGGCGCTCGACCCGAGCCCCCGTAGCTCAGGGGATAGAGCGCTACCCTCCGGAGGTAGAAGCGCAGGTTCGAATCCTGCCGGGGGCACGCCGGCTGACCTGGGGCATGTGGCGTGTCGTGACTTCTCGGAGCCCTGCCACCCGGACATTGTGTGCTTGCTTAAGTATGTAAGCACACGATGTCGGCGTCGCGCGGGGGTCGTTGGGCGTGCTGGCGGCCAGGCGCGAGGTGGTTTGTGTGTCTGGTCCGCGCCCCCGACACACGAAGTCCGGGGAAGTGCTGCCGGGGGTGCCGGGATTGTGCCGAGGGTCCGGGACCGGCGCTGAGGCCGACGCCCAAGGATTGTCCGGTGAGAGCCGGGCCGCTCACGGCGGGCCGGCAGCCGGTCGCCAGGGGCTCGAGGTCGGCCGCCGGTCAGCAGATCAGCGCCGGCGGGGCGAGCCCGGTCACGAGATAGGTGTCCAGCGGGTCGGTGAGGCAGCGCGGCGCGCCGGCCCGGTACACCGTGTGGCCGTCGCCGCGGTGCGTCACCAGCACTCCCGACTGCAGCTGCCCGGCCAGCGCCACCGCCCAGGCGTACGGCGTCGCCGGGTCGCCGGTGGTGCCGACGACGACGACCGGCGGGGCGCCGGGGGCGTGCACCGGGTGCGGCGTGGACGTCGCGGGCACCGGCCAGGTCGCGCAGGGCAGGCCGGACAGGGCGATGGCCGGGCCGAAGCGTGGCGAGTCTGTGCGCACCCGCCCAGCGAGGTCGACGTAGGCCTGCGGGTCGCGGGGCCAGGGCCGGTCGACGCAGTTGACGGCGGTGTTGGCCGAGATCAGCGGGTCGTAGCCGGCGGCGGTCCGCTCGAGGTAGCCGTCGGACAGCGCCAGCAGGGCCCGGCCGTCGCCGCGCTGCCCGGCGGCGAGCGCCGCTGCCACAGCCGGCCAGCCGGCGGCGCGGTCGTACAGCCCAGCGCCTACCGCGAGGGTGAGCTCACCGGGGCCCACGGTGCGGCTGCCCGTCGTGGCTAGCGGCGCAACCTCGATCCGGGCGGCGAGGGCGTCGTACGCCGCACCGAGGTCGCCGGTCACGGCCTGCCGGAAGGCACAGCCGGTGCGCTCGCAGTCCGTCAGCAAAGCGAGCAGCGCAGCATCGAAGCCGCGACTCTGGCCGGCCAGCAGGGCGTCCCAGGACAGCGTCGGATCCAGCGCGCCGTCGAGGACCATCGTCCGTACGCGCGTCGGGTAGGCATCCAGGTAGGCCGCGCCGATCGCGGTGCCGTACGAGTAGCCGAGGTAGGTCAGCCGCTCGTCGCCCAGCGCCGCGCGCAGCCGCTCGAGGTCGGCCGCCACGTCGACGGTCGACACCTCGGGCAGCAGCGCGCCCGACTCCCGCTGGCAGCCCATCGCCAGAGCGGCGCTCCCCGCCTCGTACGCCGCCAGCCCGGCCGGGGTGTCGGGTGACGGGTCGAGCGCGAAGTACGCATCGATCTCAGCCGTGCTGCCGCAACTCACCGGCGAGCTGCGACCGACCCCGCGGGGGTCGAACGCGACTAGGTCGAAGTGTTCGCGCAGCGCCGCCGTCAGCGAGCCCGACGACCGCTGGAGGCTGTCGACCGCACCCGCGCCGGGGCCCCCCGGGTTGACGACCAGCGAGCCGACCCGCTGACCGGTCGCGCGGTGCCGGGTGACCGCCAGGTCCGTCATACGGCCGCTGCGCAGCGGCACGCTCAGCGCTGCGCACTCGAAGCCGCGCTCGCACGGCCGCCAGTCGAGCGTGCCCGCAACGCCGGCCGCGGACGCCGGAGGGGGCGGCGGCTTGGGGGATGTCGGAGCAGACGCGGCGGAACAGCCCGCGGCAAGCAGCCCGGCCAGGGCGAGCAGAACGGTCCGGCGCACGCTGCGACCCTGCCGCACCGGCCGCGGGGACCTCGACTGACCTGTCAGCGGGGCAGTGTCACCACGGCACAACCTCGCGGTCCTCCCACAGCAACCCGGTCGGGCCCGCCTCGCGGCAGGCCAGCCACACAGCGGTCGCTGCACCCTGCTCAGCACTGCGCGGCGCCGCGCCACCTCCCATGCCGGTACGGCAGTGGCCGGGGCAACTGGCATCGACGAGCACGCCCCGTCGGCCGTCTCCGAGCTCGGCCGACAGGTTCTTCACCAGGGCGTTGAGGGCGGCCTTGGACACCCGGTACGGCGCGAGCCCGCCGGCAGTACCGGGCCCCGACATGCGCCCCAGGCACGCCGACAGGTGCACGACCCGGCCCCACCGGCGCTCGACCATCCCGGGCACGAAGGTGGCGGTGACGGCGAAGGCGCCGTCGAGGTTGGTGCCGAGCACCCGATGCCACTCCTCGTCGGTGGTGCGCAACGTCTTGGCGGTGCGGTCGCTCATCACGCCGGCGGCGCCGACCAGCACATCGACCGCCGCGAGTGGCCCGAGGGCGCCCGGCAAGGCCCGTACCGCGGCGGTATCGGCGACGTCGACCGGATGCCCGGTGACGTCCAGGCCCTCGTCGACGAGCTCCTCGACGGCGCCGGCCAACCGGTCGGGGTCGCGGGCCACGAGCACCACGGTCGCCCCCTGCAGGCCCAGGCCGCGCGCCACCTCCAGCCCGATGCCCCTGCTGCCACCGGTCACCAGCGCGACGCGTCCCTCCAGAACCAGCACACCGGCACCCTGCCGGGGTCGGTCGCTCGGCGCCACCCGGGGCAGGCAGCGGCCGTGAGCGAGCAGCCCGACACCGACGCCTCAGGCCCGACCGACCGCGGGGAGCCCGCCGGCTCCCCGCAGCGCCGCCTGGTCGAGCAGGTGCAGCCGTACGAGGTGGACCCGCCGGCGCCGCCCGGGGTTCGTACGGCCGACTGACCCGGCCCGCACGCCTACGGGCGCGGGTAACCTCACGGCACGGGCGCACAGCCCCCAGACGTGGGAAGAGGCGGGTCGCGTGTCGACGCCGGGACAGCAGACCGACTTCGGCGCCAACGAGTGGTTGGTGTACGAGATCCACCAGCAGTACCTGAAAGACCCGGACAGCGTGTCGCCGCAGTGGCAGGAGTTCCTGTCCGACTACTCCCCCGGTCGGGCTACAGCCGTGAACGGCAACGGCGGCCCCGCGACGATCGAGAGGGCCCCGGAGTCGCCGGCCGCGCCAGCAGCCGCAGCCCGCGTGCCGACCGCAGCCCGCGTGCCGACCGCGCCCACGCCGGCCCCCTCCCCCTCGCCGGCTGCGAAGGTCGAGCCGGCGGCCGGCGCGAAGCAGGCCGCTCCCCAGCCCGAGCCGGCGCCACCGACGGGCCCGACGAGCACGCCGATCAAGGGTGCGGCGTCCCGCGTGGTGGCCAACATGAACGCCTCGCTGACCGTCCCGACCGCGACCAGCGTGCGGGCCGTGCCCGCCAAACTGCTGGCCGACAACCGCACTGTCATCAACAACCACCTGCGCCGTTCGCGCGGCGGCAAGGTCTCCTTCACCCACCTGATGGGCTACGCGCTGATCCGCGCGGTGGCCAGTGTTCCCGTGATGAACGTCGCCTTCGGTGAGGTCGACGGCAAACCGGTCGTGATCACCCCCGGCCAGACCGGCCTGGGCCTGGCCATCGACCTGCAGAACCCCAACGGCAGCCGCTCCCTTGTCGTCGCGGCGATCCGGGACGCCGACGGGATGGACTTCGCACAGTTCCTCGCGGCGTACGAGGACATCGTGCGGCGCGCCCGGCAGGGCAAGCTGACGACCGAGGACTTCCAGGGCACCACGATCAGCCTGACGAACCCGGGTGGGATCGGCACCGTGCACTCGGTCCCCCGCCTCATGCAGGGCGCCGGCGCGATCATCGGCGTCGGCGCGATGGAGTACCCCGCGGAGTTCTCCGGTGCGTCGGAGGAGACCCTCGCGCACCTGGGCATCAGCAAGACCATCACGTTGACCAGCACGTACGACCACCGCGTCATCCAGGGCGCGCAGTCCGGGGAGTTCCTGCGCCGGATGCACCAGCTGCTGCTGGGTGCGGACGGCTTCTACGACGATGTCTTCCGCGCGCTGCACATCCCGTACGAGCCGGTGCGCTGGGTGCCCGACGTGCAGACCAGCCACGAGGGCGACCTCGACAAGGCCACCCGGGTGATGGAGCTGATCCACGCCTACCGCGTACGCGGGCACCTGATGGCCGACACCGACCCGCTCGAGTTCAAGGTGCGCACCCACCCCGACCTCGACGTCGTGAACCACGGCCTGACGCTGTGGGACCTGGACCGGGAGTTCCCGGTCGGCGGCTTCGCCGGCCAGCGCGTCATGAAGCTGCGCGACGTGCTCGGGGTGCTCCGCGACTCCTACTGCCGCAACGTCGGCATCGAGTACATGCACATCCAGGACCCCGAGCAGCGGCAGTGGATCCAGTCCCGGGTGGAGAAGAAGTCGCAGGCCCCGGACCGGGCGCTGCAGCTACACGTGCTCGAGCGGCTGAACGCCGCCGAGGCGTTCGAGTCGTTCCTGCAGACGAAGTTCGTCGGCCAGAAGCGGTTCTCGCTCGAGGGCGGCGAGTCGGTCATCCCCATCCTGGACGCGACGCTGCACGGTGCTGCCCAGCGGGGGCTTGACGAGGTCGTCATCGGGATGGCCCACCGCGGTCGACTCAACGTGCTAGCCAACATCGTCGGAAAGAGCTACGGCCAGATCTTCCGCGAGTTCGAGGGCAACATCGACCCTCGGACGGTGCAGGGGTCCGGAGACGTCAAGTACCACCTCGGCGCAGAGGGCACCTTCACCTCGACCGACGGGCGCACGACGCGGGTCTCGCTGACCAGCAACCCCTCGCACCTGGAGGCGGTCGACCCGGTGATCGAGGGCATCGTGCGCGCCAAGCAGGACATCATCGACAAGGGGTCGGCCGGCTTCACGGTCATGCCGGTGGTGCTGCATGGCGACGCCGCCTTCGCCGGTCAGGGCGTGGTCGCGGAAACCCTGCAGATGGGGCAGCTGCGCGGCTACCGCACCGGCGGCACGTTCCATGTGGTCATCAACAACCAGGTTGGCTTCACCACGGCCCCCGAGCAGTCCCGTTCGAGCGTCTACTCCACCGACGTCGCGCGCACGGTGCAGGCGCCGATCTGGCACGTCAACGGCGACGATCCCGAGGCCTGCGTACGCGTCGCGCAACTGGCCTTCGACTTCCTGCAGGAGTTCAAGAAGGACGTCGTGATCGACCTGGTCTGCTACCGGCGGCGCGGCCACAACGAGGGCGACGACCCCTCGATGACCCAGCCGCTGATGTACGACGTCATCGATAAGAAGCGCTCGGTGCGCAAGGTCTACACCGAGCAGCTCGTCGGCCGCGGCGACATCACGCTGGCGGAGGCCGAGGACGCCCTCAAGGACTACCAGGCCCAGCTCGAGCGGGTGTTCAAGGAGACCCGCGAGGTCACCCCGGGCAGCGCCGCCGAGCCGGCGATGGACGACGACCTGGCGCTGTCCTCGGTGGACAGCGCCGTCACCCAGGAGGTGCTCGACCGGATCGGCCGGGCGCACGTCGAACTGCCGGAGGGGTTCACGCCGCACCCCAAGCTCGTGCCGCTGATGCAGCGCCGGGCAGCCATGGTGTCCGGCGACGACACCGGTCCCGGCATCGACTGGGCGATGGGCGAGCTGCTCGCGCTCGGTTCGCTGCTGATCGAGGGCCGGCCGGTGCGCCTGGCCGGCCAGGACTCCCGGCGCGGCACGTTCGTGCAGCGGCACGCCGTCCTGATCGACCGCAAGACCGGCGCGGAGTACACCCCGCTACGTCACCTCGGCGCAGGCAGCGGCCCGTTCAACCTCTACGACTCCCTGCTCAGCGAGTACGCCGCCCTCGGCTTCGAGTACGGCTACTCCGTGGCGCGCCCCGGGGCGCTGGTCATGTGGGAGGCGCAGTTCGGTGACTTCGTCAACGGCGCCATGACAATCGTCGACGAGTTCATCTCCTCCGGTGAGGCCAAGTGGGGCCAGCGCAGCGGTGTCACCCTGCTGCTCCCGCACGGTTACGAAGGTCAGGGCCCCGACCACAGCTCGATGCGCATCGAGCGCTTCCTGCAGCTGTGCGCCGAGGACAACATGACGGTCGCCTACCCGACGACGCCCGCTCAGCACTTCCACCTGCTGCGCGCGCAGGCGCTGGTCGAGGTGCGCCGGCCGCTGGTGGTGGTCACGCCGAAGTCGATGCTGCGCCTGAAGACCGCGGTCAGTGCGCCGGCGGACTTCACGACCGGACGCTGGCAGCCAGTGCTGGACGACCCCGACGGGCCGGACCCGGCGGCCGTACGGCGCGTGGTGTTGTGCTCCGGCAAGATTTTCTACGACCTGCTGGCCGGCCGCCGCAAGGCCGGGCTGACCGACGTCGCGCTGATCCGCATGGAGCAGCTCTATCCGCTGCCCGCCGAGGAGGTCCAGGACGCGCTCGCCAGCTACGCGTCGGCCACCGAGCTGGTCTGGGCGCAGGAGGAGCCGGCCAACCAGGGCGGCTGGTCGCACATTGCGCTGTCGCTGCCGGAGCACCTGCCCGAGCGGCTTGTGCTGCGCCGCGTCTCCCGCCGGCACGCCGCCTCGCCGGCCGCCGGTTCGTCCAAGGTGCACGAGGCAGAGCAGGCCGGGCTGGTGCAGGCCGCGCTGCAGGGCTGATGTACAGCACCGACCGAGGCATCGAGGAGCTGGCGGAGCGGCGCGGCGAGGAGTCCGTGGCGCTGGCCTGGCTGGCCGGCCGGATGGTCGAGTTCGTCGACCTCAATCCCGAGTTCGAGGTGGCCGTCGACCGGCTGGCTACCTGGCTGGCCCGGCTGGACGACGACGAGTAGAGACCAGCTGGTACGCCGGGTCGAGCACGACCCGGACGCGGTGTCCGACGCAGCGGCGTGGCCCTGCGGTCGCCCGGACGGCTGACCTCCCGGCTTTCGCAGAGGTGGCACACGACGAGCTCGACCTCGTTCGCGACCGGCGTCAGCGCCGCGCGTAGGGCCCGAAGCGCGGGTCGGCGATCGGCCGGTCCCGGCCGCTCCCGCGCAGCGGCAGCACCAGCAGGGCGCCGATCACGAAGCCGACGACGTGCGCGACATATGCCACCCCGCCGCCGGTCGCGGCCGTGATGCCGGCCCCCGCCGAGTAGGCCGCCTGCAGCAGGAACCAGCTGCCGAGCACCAGCCAGGCGGGCAGCCGTACCGGCAGGAAGAAGAAGAACGTCAGCAGCGACCAGACCCGTGCCCTCGGGAACAGCACCAGGTACGCGCCCAGCACGCCGGCGATCGCGCCGGAGGCACCGACGAGCGGCTGCGTGGACGACGGGTCGACCAGCGCGTAGCCGTACGTCGCCGCGTAGCCGCAGAACAGGTAGAAGACCAGATACCGCAGCCGGCCCAGCCGGTCCTCGACGTTGTCACCGAACACGTACAGGAAAAGCATGTTGCCGAGCAGGTGCAGCCAGCCGCCGTGCAGGAACATCGCGAAGAGCACCGACAGAGCCGCGTTCTTGACGTACGGCGGCGGCGCCTCGCTGACGCAACCGGTGCGGCCAGCGGCATCGGTGACGGCTGCACCGGTCGCCACCTCGGTGGGCTGGTCCTGGCCGATCACCTCGGCCGGCTTGGCGGCGTAGTGGTCAAGGAAGGCGACCTGCCGGCACTGCGACGAGGCGCTCCCGCCGCCCGTGACGGTGGAGGCGATCGGGCTCAGCAGGAACACCACGATGTTGATCGCGATGAGCGCGTACGTGACGACAGGCGTGCGCCGGTGCGGGTTGACGTCGTGTACCGGCAGCACCACGGTCTCGCTCCTCTCGGCTAGGGGATGAGGACGAGCTTGCCGAACAGGTCTCCGGCGGCCAGGCGCTCGAAGCCCCGCCGGGCGGCGACCAGCGGCAGCACCTCGTCGACCAGCGGGCGTACGCCGGTGGCCTCGCAGAACGACAGCAGCTCCTGCAGCTCGCGGCGGGTGCCCATCGTCGAGCCGACGACCCGCAGCTGCAGGAAGAACAGCCGGTTCAGGTCGGCGGACGGGTCGGCGCCGGACGTCGCTCCCGAGACCACCAGGGTGCCACCGGGTCGCAGCGCCCGCATCGAGTGGCTCCAGGTCGCCTTGCCGACCGTCTCGAGGACGGCGTCGACCTTGCCGGGCAGCCGCGCCCCGCTCTCGAACACCTCGTGGGCACCGATCCCGAGCGCCCGGTCGCGCTTGGCCCCGTCGCGGCTGGTGGCCCAGACCACCATCCCGGCCGCCCGGGCGAGCGTGATGGCGGCGGTCGCCACGCCGCCGCCGGCGCCCTGCACGAGCACCCGGCCACCGGGTCGCAGCCCGCTCTGCGTGAACAGCATCCGGTACGCAGTCAGCCACGCCGTCGGCAGGCAGGCGGCCTGCTCAAAACTCAGCGAAGCGGGCTTGGGCACCAGGTTGCGCAGCGGCACCACGACCTGCCCGGCCAGGGTCCCCTGGTGCACCTCGGACAGGATGCTGCGCTTGGGGTCCAGGGTCTCGTCGCCATCCCAGTCCGGGTCGCCGACCAGCCCGTGCACGACGACCTCGTGCCCGTCGTCGGTGACGCCAGCGGCGTCGCAGCCCAGCACCATCGGCAGCCGGTCGGCGGGTAGGCCGACCCCCTTGAGCGACCACAGGTCGTGGTGGTTGAGGGAGGCCGCCTTGACGTGTACCCGGGCCCAGCCGACGGGCACCTGCGGGTCGGCGCGCTCACCGACCTCGAGCCCGGCCAGCGGGTCGTCGGCGGACTGGGAGACGCAGGAGGCGGCGATCACCTGAGCACCCTAGCCAGCCGAGGCTCAGAGCCGGGCGACGCCCTCGGCCCGCGCGGCCATGGCCACCGCGTCGGCCACTGCGGGCGCCACCCGGGGGTCGAAGACCGACGGGATGACCAGCTCCGCGGACAGGTCGTCGCCGACGACCGCGGCGAGCGCGTCGGCCGCAGCCAGCTTCATCCCCTCGGTGATCCGGGCGGCCCGCACTGCCATGGCGCCCTTGAACACCCCGGGGAAGGCCAGCACGTTGTTGATCTGATTGGGGAAGTCGCTGCGCCCGGTGGCAACGACCCGCGCCCCGGCCGCGTGCGCGACGTCCGGCAGTACCTCCGGCACCGGGTTGGCCATGGCGAACACGATCGAGTCGGGGGCCATCGAGGCCACGGCATCCGGCGCGATGGTGCCGCCGGACAGCCCGATCAGCACGTCGGCGCCGCGCAGGGCATCGACGAAGGAGCCGGTGAGTCCGGCGCGGTTGCTCCGGCCCGCGAACTGCGCCTTTGCGGCGTTCAGGTCGGTGCGCCCGCGGTGCACGATCCCGCGGGTGTCGGCGATCGCCAGGTCACCGACGCCGGCGTCGAGCAGCATCCGCGACACCGCGATGCCGGCCGCGCCGGCTCCGCTGCACACCACGCGCAGGTCCGACAGGGGCCGACCGGTCAGCCGTGCCGCGTTGCGCAGGGCGGCGAGCACCACGATGGCGGTGCCGTGCTGGTCATCGTGGAAGACCGGGATGTCCAGCCGCTCCTGAAGCCGGCGCTCCACCTCGAAGCAGCGCGGCGCGCTGATGTCTTCGAGGTTGATCCCGCCGAAGGCCGGTGCGAGCCGGGCGATGGTCTCGACCAGCTCGTCGAGGTCGGTGACGTCAAGGCAGATCGGCACCGCGTCGATGTCACCGAAGTGCTTGAACAGCAGCGCTTTGCCCTCCATGACGGGCAGCGCCGCCAGCGGCCCGATGTCGCCGAGCCCGAGCACGGCCGTGCCGTCGGTGACGACCGCGACGGTGTGCGACTTCCAGGTGTAGTCGAAGGCCAGGGACGGGTCTTGGGCGATCGCCGTGCACACCAGCGCGACTCCGGGCGTGTACGCCATCGCCAGGTCCTCCCGGGTGCGCAGCGGGACGCTGCTGACGACCTCGACCTTGCCGCCGCGGTGCAGCGCGAACACCGGGTCTGCGTCGAGGTCGGGCGGGGTCGGGGTCGGTTGGAGTGCTGCGCTCACGGGGTGCTCCTCGGGGGCCGGCAGGGCGTTCGACGGGGTAGGGCTCCTGCCCCCGGTGCGGAGCGGCGTCGGACGGGGATCACCCGGATGTCCAGCGTCGCACGGCCGAGCCGGACCGGTGCAGGGGCCACCAGCGCAGCACCACCACGGCCTCGACGTCGCCCGGGCCGTGGGTCGCGCCCGGGGCGGTGGCGTTGTCCGAGGCGAGCAGCCAGCCACCCGGCACCGGCTGGACGGCCCGCTTCACGACGAGCAGACCGGGCCGGTCGTGGAAGCGGGCCAGGACCACGCTGCCGGCGCGGACCCGGCCCCCCCGGCGCACGAGCAGGCAGTCGCCGTCGCGCAGCACCGGCTCCATCGAGCGGCCGCGGACCAGGACGGTCGTCAGCCCCAGGCCGAGCCGCACCCTCCGACCTCCAGGGATAGGATTGGGCAAGCATCCACCGACGAAGGGACTCTCCCGTGCGACTCCCCCGCTTCCTGACCCCCTCGACCGTTGCGGCCGCGCACTGCGACCTGCCGTGCGGTGTCTACGACCCCGCTCAGGCCCGGATCGAGGCGCAGTCCGTCAAGGCCATGCAGGAGAAGTACCAGGGGAACGAGGACCCGGTCTTCCGCACCCGTGCCATCGTGATCATCGGCGAGCGCGCCGACCTGGCCAAGCATCACCTTGCTGTGCTGTGGCACGACTACTTCAAGGCCGAGCACTTCAACAAGTACCCGCAGCTGCACATGCTGTTCAACGACGTCATCAAGAAGGCCAGCGGCACGGGCGCCAAGCAGAGCGTGGATCCGGCGAGCGGCCAAGCCCTGCTGGACGGGATCGACGAGATCGCCACCATCTTCTGGGAGACCAAGGGCAAGGACTACGTGAAGCCGCAGTCGGCGTAGTCCTGCCGCACAACGGGACATGGGAGACCTGCTGCTCGTACGCCACGGCGAGACCGCCTGGTCGCGGGCGCACCAGCACACCGGACGCACCGATGTCCCGCTCACGTCGTACGGCGAACGACAGGCCGCGTCGCTGGCACCGCTGCTCGCCCGGCGCGACCTCGTTGCCGCGTGGACGTCGCCACTGATCCGGGCGCGGCGGACCGCGGAACTCGCCGGGGTGGTCGCACTGGTCGACGAGGATCTCGTCGAGTGGGACAACGGCCAGCTCGAGGGCCGCACAACGGCCGATATCCGCCGGGCCCGGCCGGGCTGGTGGCTCTGGACGGACGGGGCGACCGGCGGTGAGTACTGGGAGGACGTCGGCGTGCGGGTTGCCCGGACGATCGCCAGGGTCGCGCCGCAGCTGGACAGCGGTGACGTCGCGTTGTTCGGGCACGGGCACACGCTGCCAGCGCTGGCCGCCGTGTGGGTCGGCTTGCCGGCCTGGCAGGGAGGAGTCCTCACCCAGGACGCCGGCTCACTGTCGGTACTGGGGAGTTACCACGGCCACCGCGTGGTGAAGGGCTGGAACGACGTCGGCGCCCACCCGGCCGAGCTGGAGTGATCCGGCCCGCGGTGGTTGCCGACGTGCCCGTGCTGCTGGAACTTGTCCACGAGCTGGCGGCGTACGAGCGTGCGCCCGAGGCGGTCGTGGCGACCGAGGCCGACCTGCACAGTGGGCTGTTCGTCGACAGGACCTGTTCCGCTCACGTGGCGCAGGACGGCGGCCAGATTGTCGGCTTCGCCCTGTGGTATCCGACCTTCTCGACTTGGACCGGCCGCCCGGGTCTGTGGCTCGAAGACCTGTTCGTCCGGGAGTCGGCCCGCGGTCGGGGCCTCGGCCGGGCCCTGCTGCGCGCCCTCGCGGACGTCTGCCTGGAGCGGGGGTGGCCGCGCTTGGAATGGTGGGTCCTGGACTGGAACGCCCCCGCGATCGGCTTTTACACCGGCCTCGGCGCGGTGCCGCAGGACGCGTGGACGACCTTCCGGGTCGACGGCGACGCCCTCCGTGCGCTAGCCGACAGCTGAGTTCGGGGCTGCCCGGGGGGACGCGACCCGCCGGGCGGCCGCAGCCCTACGATTGTCCAGCCGCGAGGACCCGCTCGCGCGGTCGGAGGAGGAGCAGGGTGGAGCAGACCGGCACCACGCCCGCCGGCAGCGTGCTGTCCGGATCCGGACGCGACGTGGTCACGCTTCGGCTGCCGGCCGTCGGGGCGTACCTGTCGGTGCTGCGGACCGCAACCGCCAGCCTGGCCTCGCGACTGGACTTCACCATCGACGACATCGAGGACCTCCGCATCGCGGTCGATGAGGCCTGCGCGATGCTGCTCGTCCAGGCCGTCCCGGATGCCGACCTGGAGTGCTCCTTCGAGCTGGCCGGGGATGCCATCGACGTGTCCGTGACCGTGCCCACGCTGGACGGGGAGCAGCCCTCCCGCGACACCTTCGCCTGGACAGTGCTGACCGCCCTCGCGGGCGAGGTCGACAGCTCCGTCGATGCCGACCGCCGGGTCACCCTGACGCTGCGCAAGCACCGCGGCGAGCGCGAGGGCGCCACGCCATGAGCGAGCCCACCGAGACGCTGGTCACGCACGTGCCCGCCCAGGAGTCCCGTACCGAGCCGGTCGAGGCCGCATCGCTGGCGGTCGAGGTCGTCGAGGTCGTCGAGGCCGCATCGCTGGCGGTCGAGGTCGTCGAGGTCGTCGAGGTCGTGGAGGTCGTCGCGTCGGCGCGCTCGGAGAAGACCGCCGCCGACCGCGCGCATGCGCGCAAGCTGTTCGCGGTGCTGGCCGGGATGGCGCCGGAGGACCGCCG
>JBKJQN010000032.1:0-47713 GCA_046593925.1 Mycobacteriales bacterium | reverse complement strand
CCTGGACCGCGAGCGCGTCTCCCTGTCGCTGAAGGCGACGCAGGAGGACCCGTGGCAGCAGTTCGCCCGCACGCACGCCATCGCGCAGGTCGTGCCGGGCAAGGTCACCAAGCTCGTGCCGTTCGGTGCGTTCGTGCGCGGCGACGAGGGCATCGAGGGCTTGGTCCACATCTCCGAGCTGGCCGAGCGCCACGTCGAGATCCCCGAGCAGGTCGTCAACGTCGGTGACGACCTGCTGGTCAAGGTCATCGATATCGACCTCGAGCGGCGCCGCATCAGCCTGTCGCTGAAGCAGGCCAACGAGGGTGGTGCGACCAGCATCGCCGAGTTCGACCCCGCCCAGTACGGCATGGCGGCGTCCTACGACGACGCCGGCCAGTACATCTACCCGGAGGGCTTCGACGCTGACACGGGGGAGTGGCAGGAGGGCTTCGAGACGCAGCGCGACGCCTGGGAGAAGCAGTACGCAGACGCCCAGAAGCGTTTCGAGGCGCACCAGGAGCAGATCAAGCGGATGGCGGCCGCGGACCTCGAGGCGGCCGTGCCGACCTCGTACACCTCGGCAACCGGGGCCGAGGGCGAGGAGGGTGAGGAGGGCAAGGAGCCCGTCGCGCCGCCCGCTGCTGCGGCTCTCCCAACCGCCGCCGCACCCGCCCCCACCGGTGGCACCCTCGCCTCCGACGAAGCGCTGCAGGCGCTGCGCGAGAAGCTCTCGGGCGGCGGCGCGTAGCTCTGCTGGCCCGGAGCCCCTCACCCGTCCGCGGGGCGAGGGGCTCCCCTGCGTTCGGGGCCGCCGTGCGCCCGGGCGGTTGTGCGCCCGTGGGGTGCCGTACGCGCCTGTTGCGGGACAGAAGCCTTGCACCTCGGGACATCATCCTCGACGCCACGCTCGGCCGAGGCGGTGATGTTGCAAGGTGCAAGGTGTTTGTCCCGTTGTCCCGCTGTCCCGCTGTCCCGGCCCACCGGCTAGCGCCGACCGGGTCGTCCCGGTCAGCTGAGCCCTCGGCGCCCACGCGGGCCTCCTCGAGGTTGTCCACAGGGGTCACGACGTGCCGCGGCGTCAGGCGCACTCTCTCGAGGGTGCAGATCCACGAGGCCGTCGAGCTGCTCGGCCGGCGCCAGCAGGGGCTGGTGACGGCGGCGCAGCTGGCCGGGCTGGTCAGCCGGTCCACGATGTCGCGCGCACTGTTGCGCGGCGAGCTCGTCCAGCCACAGCCGAAGGTGTACGCGCTGGCTGCGTTGCCGGTGCCGCCCCGTCAGCCCGGCACCGAGCTCGGTCCGGCGCCTGCCTGGGTCGCCCATGTCCGGGCGGTGCTCCTGTCGGTGGCGTCGAGCGCCGCGGCCGGGCGGACCGCCGCGGCCCTACGCGGCTGGGGAATGCTCGTTGAGCCCGGTCGCTCGATCGACCTGGTGCTGCCGAATGGCGGCAAGCGGGTGCCGCCGGCCGGGACCCGACTCACTCAGGTGCGGGGGCTGGTCGTCGAGTTCGTGGCGACGGGTCCCGGTCAGGCAGCGCTGCCGGTGACCGACGCCGTCACGACGGTCCTGACCTGCTGCCTCGGGCTCGCGCTGGTCGAAGCCGTCGTGGTCTGTGACAGCGCTCTGCGTGCCGGAGATGTGACGGTCGAGGAGCTGCGCCGCTCGGCTGGTCGCCTGACGGGCCTGCGGCGAGCCGCGCGAGCGCTGCGGGTCGTCGGGCTGTGCGACCCCGACTCGGGATCGGTGCTCGAGTCCGTGCTGCGGGTCCGGTTGGCGGTTGCCGGCGTAGGCGACGTCCAGACGCAGGTGGTGCTGCGCGACGGCCGTGGTCGGCATGTCCTCCGAGCCGACTTCTGCTTCCCCGCGCCACGGTTGGTCGTTGAGGTCGACGGTGCCCGCTGGCATCCCGACGCCGCCCGCGACCGGCACACCGACAACGCCCTCGTCGAGCTCGGCTGGCGGGTACTGCGCTACAGCTGGTCCGAGGTCGTCCACGGTCACGCCGAGGTCGTCCGGCAGGTGATCGCCGCACTGGACGCCGCAGTGGCCTCAACCACGTGCACCACCCGGTCGACACCGCGGTCCGCCGGCTAGCGGGGCGCCGCTTCACGCTGGGGTGGCAGGACGTGTCCTCGTGCTGCGGGCTACGGTCGACGCCGTGCTGAAGGTGGGCCTCACCGGAGGCATCGGGTCCGGTAAGTCTGCGGTGAGCGCCCTACTCGCGTCGTACGGCGCGGCGATCATCGATGCCGACCTCATCGCCAGGGAGGTTGTCGCGCCGGGGAGCCCCGGCCTTGCGCGGGTGGTTCAGGCGTTCGGCAACCAGCTGCTGCTGCCGGACGGCTCACTGGACCGGGCTGCCCTCGGCCGGCTCGTCTTCCCCGACCCGACTGCCTTGGCTGAGCTCAACGGCATCGTCCACCCACTCGTCAGGGAACGGACGCTGGAGCTGATCGACCAGGCCGAGCGGTCCGGAGCCCGGGTCGTCATCCATGACCTACCGCTACTGGTCGAGAACGGCCTGGCTGCGACGTACGACGTCGTGGTCGTCGTCGCCGCGGATCCGCAGACCCAGCTGGACCGGCTGGTGCGGCTGCGGGGCATGGACGAGGGCGATGCGCGCGCCCGGATGACGGCACAGGTCCCGCTGGCAGACAAGCTCGCGGTGGCGACGTACGTCGTGCACAACGACGGCCCGCTCGACCAGCTTGCACCTCAGGTGGAGGCCCTCTGGCGTGACCTGCGAGCCTGAGAACTCAAGCCCTACCCGACCGCACCAGGGTCAACAGACGTTGCGCGGGCTCCGGGAGCGGCTCGCCGAAGCGGACCTCGACTTGCTCCGGACCTGCGACGTCGGCGACCAGCCGGTAGCTGAAGCGGTCGGCGCCGGCGCCCGACCCCCACTCGGGGGCTTGCGCCAGCAAGTCGTGCACCTCGGCCCGACTGTCGGCATCGAGCTCGTCGACGTCGAGCGACCAGCGCAGCGTGCGCCCAGCGAACCCTCCGGTGCGCTCGACCTCCAGTCTCATGCCCCCATGGTGACACCCACCGTGCGCCAGGCGTCCGTGACGGACGGCGCGAGGTCACCGGCCAGCCGGACGGTGATCGCCGCGAAGCCGGCGAAGTCGGTGTCGGGCTGCAGGGCGGGATCGGTGAGAGCCGCGTACCAGATCCGGCCGGTGCCCTCCCAGGCGTTTCCGCCCGCCGCGGCACTCGCCAGGAAGAACGCCCGGTTGGGGATGCCCGAGTTGAGGTGCACGCCGCCGTGGTCGTTGGACGTGACGACGTAGCCGGACATCGACGCCGGCTGGGGGTCCTTGCCGAGCACCGGGTCGTCGTAGGCTGTGCCCGGGGCGCGCATCGAACGCAGGGCGACCCCGGCAACCCCCGGCCGCAGCAGCTCGGCGCCGATCAGCCAGTCGGCCTCGTCGGCGCTCTGGTCGAGGGCGCGCTGCTTGACGAGCGAACCGAAGACGTCGCTGATCGACTCGTTGAGTGCGCCGGGCTGTCCGCTGTAGACCAGGCCCGCCTCGAGCTCGGTGACGCCGTGGGTCAGCTCGTGACCGATGACATCGACCGAGGCAGTGAAGCGGCCGAACAGCTCGCCGTCGCCGTCGCCGAACACCATCTGGGTGCCGTCCCAGAAGGCGTTGTCGTAGTCCGTTGAGTAGTGCACGGACCCGAGCAGCGCGAGCCCCTTGCCGTCGAGGCTGTCGCGCGCATAGACCTTGTCGTAGAGCGCCCAGGTCAGGCCGAGCCCGTCGTAGGCCTCGTCGATCGCCGGGTCCCCCGACGCGGGCGCCCCCTCGGCGCGGACCGTACGGCCGGGCAGCTGCTCAGCGTGCCCCGCGTCGGCGATGGTCCGTCGCGGGCCGCGGCCGTCATCGGCCGGATGGGCGGGTACGGCCCGCGTCGCACGGACCTCCCGGATGGCCTCGTCGACCGCCAGCGTGCGCAGGGCACCGTCGCGCTGCCGGCGTGTGCCGTGCTCGGCGACAGCACGCAGCAGGTGCGGCGGGATGATGGTGCAGCGACGGGTCACGGATGCTCCGGGTGCTCGGGGTCGTGCCGCCATCCTGGGCCACGGGTCCGACAGAACCGTCCTGCCCACGCTCAGAGCGTTTCTGTCGGACCCCGGACGTACCGTGGCTGTGTGACGACGACAGCCCCCCCGGCACATGCCAACCGGCCCACGGTTCCCCGGCTCGCGACCGATCTTGCCCGCACGAAACGGCGCTTCGAGGTCGTCTCGGACTACCAGCCCGCCGGCGACCAGCCGGCTGCGATCGTCGAGCTGACCAAGCGACTGAGGGACGGCCGGCCCGACATCGTGCTGCTCGGCGCGACGGGCACCGGCAAGTCGGCGACGACGGCCTGGCTGGTCGAGCAGGTGCAGCGCCCGACCCTGGTCATGGCGCCCAACAAGACCCTGGCCGCGCAGCTGGCCAACGAGTTCCGCGAGCTGCTGCCGCACAACGCCGTGGAGTACTTCGTCAGCTACTACGACTACTACCAGCCCGAGGCGTACGTCCCGCAGACCGATACGTATATCGAGAAGGACTCCAGCGTCAACGAGGAGGTTGAGCGGCTGCGGCACTCAGCGACGATGAGCCTGCTGACCAGGCGCGACGTGATCGTGGTGGCGTCGGTCAGCTGCATCTACGGTCTGGGCACGCCGCAGGAGTACGTCGACCGGATGGTCCGGCTGCGGGTCGGCGACAGCATCGAGCGCGACAAGCTCCTGCGCCAGCTCGTCGACGTGCAGTACACCCGCAACGACCTGGCCTTCACCCGCGGCACCTTCCGGGTGCGCGGCGACACGGTCGAGGTCTTCCCGGTCTACGAGGAGCTTGCGGTCCGCGTGGAGATGTTCGGCGACGAGATCGAGAAGGTCATGACCCTGCACCCGCTGACCGGCGAGGTGGTCGAGGAGCACGAGGAGGTCTTCGTCTTCCCGGCGACGCACTACGTCGCGGGGCCGGAGCGGATGGAGCGGGCGGTCGCGGGCATCGAGCTGGAGCTGGCCGACCAGCTCGCGGCGATGGAGGCGCAGGGCAAGCTGCTCGAGGCCCAGCGGCTGCGCATGCGGACGACGTACGACGTGGAGATGATGCGCCAGGTCGGTTTCTGCAACGGCTTCGAGAACTACAGCCGGCACATCGACGGCCGGGCGCCGGGCACCGCTCCGCACACGCTGCTGGACTATTTCCCCGATGACTTCCTGCTGGTCATCGACGAGTCCCACGTGACGGTGCCGCAGATCGGCGCGATGTACGAAGGTGACCGCAGCCGCAAGCGCACCCTCGTGGACCACGGTTTCCGGCTGCCCAGCGCGATGGACAACCGGCCGCTGAAGTGGGAGGAGTTCCTGGAGCGGGTAGGCCAGACCGTGCACCTGTCCGCGACCCCGGGACCGTACGAGCTGTCGCGGGTGCGCAACGACGTCGTCGAGCAGGTCATCCGGCCGACCGGGCTCGTCGACCCGGAGATCGTGGTCAAGCCGACGAAGGGTCAGATCGACGACCTCGTCCACGAGATCCGGCTGCGGGCCGAGCGCGACGAGCGCGTCCTGGTGACGACGCTGACCAAGAAGATGAGCGAGGACCTCACCGACTATCTGCTGGAGCTGGGCATCCGGGTCCGCTACCTGCACTCCGAGGTCGACACCATCCGGCGCATCGAGCTGCTCAAGGAGCTTCGGAAGGGGGAGTACGACGTGCTGGTCGGTATCAACCTGCTGCGCGAGGGTCTCGACCTGCCCGAAGTGTCGCTGGTGAGCATCCTCGACGCCGACAAGGAGGGGTTCCTGCGCAGCGGGACCAGTCTGATCCAGACCATCGGCCGGGCCGCCCGCAACGTCTCCGGCCAGGTCCACATGTACGCCGACAGGATCACGCCGAGCATGGCGAAGGCCATCGACGAGACGACCCGGCGGCGCGCAAAGCAGGTCGCCTACAACCTGGAGAGGGGCGTCGACCCGCAGCCGCTGCGCAAGCGGGTCGCCGACATCCTGGACGATCTGGTTCGCGAGGGCGCCGACGGCGAGCTCGTGGGCGGCGCCGGACGGCAGCAGTCCCGCGGCAAGGCCCCGGTGCCCGGGATGTCCAGCCGCAGCGGCACCGTGGGTAAGCACGCGAAAGAGCTGGCCGGCCTGCCGCGGGCCGAGCTCGCCCAGCTGATCCAGCAGCTGGCCGACCAGATGCACGAGGCCGCGCGCGGACTGTCCTTCGAGCTGGCCGCCCGGCTGCGGGACGAGGTCAACGAGCTGAAGAAGGAGCTGCGCGGGATGGACGCCGCTGGCGTGCGCTGAGGGGAGTGCGCAGACGGGAGCGGTGCGCTGACGAAAGGGCTCTGAGGGGGGGGCGGTGCGCCGACGGGTGCACGATGGTTCGGTGGTGGAGGTTGAGCGGGTCCTGGTGCTCCTGTTGCTCCTTGGCCTCGTCGTGGTGGTGGGCTCGGTGGGGGTGACTGGCCGCGCTGCTCTCGGCTCACCGCGCGGTGGTCGCGTATCCGGCAGGGACTCGGGCGCCTCCGGAAAGGTCGGGGGCGCCCTGCTCGTCTTCGGGTTCGTGACACTGCCCGTCGCGTTCGGCTTCGGGCTGCGCGGCGGCGGGGCGGCCGTGCTGGCGATCACGCCGTCCCTTGCCTGCGCCCTGGCCGGCGGTTTCTGGCTGCACAGCACGCGGCACCGCTGACCCGTCGAACATCGGACGTCGACGCCGCTACGTGTTTTGTAATGTCTTGCACGGTACTGAGATAGTTTAGGGTGATAGACGTTGCTGCGGTGTGACGTTCCTTCGGCCCGACAGATGTGAACCGCAGCGGGCGCTCAGCCCTCGGGTGCTCCCACCGAAGGAGCTCGAAGAAGAACACCACGTGAGTCCTGACGGGCCTGGCGGTCGGGGTCCTGACGCTGGCCTTCGCAGCCCCGGCCTGCGCCGAGGGCAACGGCTCGGCCGTGACAGCTGTCAACCAGATGAGGTTCGAGACCTGCAGCAAGGCCGCGATCAACTGGCACGCGGGCGCGACCACCACGAGCGGCACCGACAGCCCTCTGGACACCGACAACACGTCGCTGAACGCGGGCGTCTCTACGGACGGCTACGCGGCGGCCTTCACCCCCACTCCACGAACCTCGCTGTCAAGGCGCCCGCGCCGAGGGACCTGTTTTTCGACGTCTACCCGCCCGGCCACACGATCGGCGGTGCGCCCCGCATCAGCGTGATCTTCAACAACGGTGGCATACCGGCTCCCGGCTGCTTCAACCCGATCGCCGTCTCCGGTGGGACTGGGTCCGCTCGGACTTCACCGACGCGCCTTCGAACTGCCGGTTCGATGTCTTCAGCACGGCGCCGGACGGCACCCCGATGAGCATCAGCTACGCAGCCGACGGGACCAGGAGTGCGTTCGGGGTCTCCGCGGCCGCCAACCCGACACGGCTGGTCGCGACGACCTTCCTGGTCGAGGACGAGGCGGGGACCTACTCGGTCGAACCGATCGCCCTCGGCACGATCTACCTCTTCAGCGTCACCATCGCGGACAACTGCCAGAACAGCGAAGCTCGCTGCTGACCCTGCACGAACGACGGCCGGGCGCACGGCGTGCCGGGCCGTCGTTCGTCAGCGTCAGCGTCAGCTTCAGCGTCGGTGGTGCGGGCCGGCTGCCCCGAGCGCGGCGGGTCGTCCCCGGTGCTGCTGACCCGGCTGCCCTCCCGTCGAGCAGGGCACACGTGCAGCGTCGACCTCGCGTCCCGACGAAGGCCCTGCCGCTGTACGGGCGTACCCGCCGGTAAGGTCACTTCTCCAGCCCCACATCTCCGGAGGTCTCGTCGGTGGGTTCGTCAACTGCCCCCACCGCGGTCCACCGCCCGCTGCGCATCGCACTGCTGAGCTACCGCAGCAAGCCGCACTGCGGCGGCCAAGGTGTGTACATCCGGCACCTGTCGCGCGAACTTGTCGCGCTCGGCCATCGGGTCGAGGTCGTCAGCGGCCCGCCGTACCCCGAACTCGATGACGTCGCCGGGCTGACGCTGACCATGTTGCCGAGCCTGGACCTCTACCGCGAGCCCGACCCGTTCCGGGTGCCGCGACTTCGTGAGTTCCGGTCCCCAGTCGACCTTCTCGAGTTCCTGCTGATGTGCACGGCGGCGTTCCCCGAGCCTCTGACGTTCTCGATCCGAGCCCGGCGGGAACTCCGCCGGCGCACCGAGTGGCCCGACGTCGTCCATGACAACCAGACGCTGGGATACGGGCTGCTGGCGCTGCAGCGCGCCGGGCTGCACGTCGTCGCGACCTGCCACCACCCGATCACCGTCGACCGCCTGCACGACCTGGAAGCGGCCAAGGGCTGGCGAAGGCAGGTCAGCACCCGCCGTTGGTACTCCTTCCTGCGCATGCAGGGCCGGGTGCTGCGCGCGCTGCCCGCGGTGCTGACCGTCTCGCGCACCTCGGCCGTCGACATCGTCCGCGACTTCGGGGTGCCCGCCGACCGGCTCACCGTCGTCCCGGTCGGTGTCGACGCCGAGGTCTTCGTCCCGCCGGTCTTGCCCCGTGTCAAAGGCCGGGTCGTGGCGACCGCCAGCGCGGACGTGCCGCTCAAGGGGCTCGTCCCGCTCCTCGAGGCCGTCGCCAAGCTGCGCACCGAACGCGACGTCGAGCTCCTGGTCGTCGGCAAGGCCCGTGAGGGCGGCCGGACCGCCGCCACGATCCAGCGGCTGGGCCTGGCCGGGCACGTCCGCTTCGTCACCGGCCTGAGCGAGACCGAGCTCGTCGACCTGTTCGGCTCCGCCGAGGTCGGCGTCGTGCCCAGCCTGTACGAAGGGTTCAGCCTGCCGGCGATCGAGCTGATGGCCTGCGAGACCCCGCTGGTCGCCACCACCGCCGGCGCGCTGCCCGAGGTCGTCGGCCCACACGGCGTCGCCGCCCTGCACGTCGCGCCCGGCGACCACGAGGCCATCGCCACCGCCGTCGGCCGGCTGATGGACGACCCCGAGCTCGCCGCCCGGCTCGGCGCCGCCGGCCGGGCCCGGGTCGCCGAGCTCTTCACGTGGCGGGCGGTCGCCGAGCAGACCGTCGCCTGGTACCGCACCACCCTGGAGGACGCATCATGCTGACCGTCGACTTCGAGCGCTTCCCGGTCGGCCCGGGCGACCGGGTCCTCGACATGGGCTGCGGCGGCGGGCGGCACGCGTTCGCGCTGTACCGGAGGGGCTGCGACGTGGTCGCGCTCGACCGCAGCGCGAGCGACCTGTTCGACGTCAAGACGATGTTCGCGGCGATGCTGGACGAGGGCGAGGTGCCGGCCGGGGCGTCGGCGCGGACGGTGCGCGGCGACGCGTACGCCCTGCCGTTCGTCGACGACAGCTTCGACGCGGTCATCGCCGCCGAGGTGCTGGAGCACCTGCCCGACGACGAGCGCGCGATGGCCGAACTCTGCCGGGTGCTCAAGCCGGGCGGGCAGATCGCCGTCACGGTGCCGCGATGGGGGCCGGAGAAGGTGTGCTGGGCGCTGTCCGACGCCTATCACGAGGTCGAGGGCGGCCACGTCCGGATCTACAGGGGCGACCAGATCGTGGAGCGGCTCGGCCGCGCCGGGCTCCAGCCTGTCGGTACCGGCTTCACGCACGGCCTGCATGCGCCGTACTGGTGGCTCAAGTGCGCGGTCGGGCTCGACAAGGGCGACCACCCGCTGGTCAAGGCGTATCACCGCTTCCTGGTCTGGGACATGACGAGCAAGCCGTTGCTCACCCGCGCGCTCGAGCGCGTTCTGGACCCGGTGATCGGCAAGAGCCTGGTGGTCTACCTGCGTAAGCCGGTACGGGTCCGTGCCGCTGCTGCCTGACGTGCTGTCCGCGGCGCAGGTCGCCCAGACGGTCGAGTCGATCGCCGCCGCACAGCAGCCGTGCGGAGCGCTGCCCTGGGCGGACGGCCACACCGACCCGTGGGACCACGTCGAGAGCGCGATGGCGCTGGTCCTCGGTGGCCGGCTCGGCGAGGCGCGGGCGGCGTACGACTGGCTGCGGATCACCCAGGGCGCCGACGGCGGCTGGGCCACATCGTACGACGGGACGGTCGTACTCGACGCGACGGTGGACACCAACCAGTGCGCGTATGTCGCCGTCGGCCTCTGGCAGTGGTGGCTCGAGACGCATGACCGCCGGCCGGTCGCAGAGCTGTGGCCGGTGGTGGTCCGCGCGCTGGACCTCGTGGTCGGGATGCAGCTGCCGGGTGGGCAGATCAGCTGGTCCCGCGACCCGGCGGGGGCCCGCTCGCCGGATGCGCTGCTGACCGGGTCGGCGTCGGTGTACCAGGCGCTGCGCTGCGGGGTCGCGCTCGCCGAGCTGGTGGGGGAGCCTCGGCCGGAGTGGGAGGTCGCTGCCGGGCTGCTGCAGCACGCCGTCGCGCACCACCCCGAGGCGTTCCTGGACAAGAGCCGGTTCTCAATGGACTGGTACTACCCGGTGCTCGGCGGCGCGGTCCGTGGCGACGCAGGACGCGAGTTGCTCGCGTCGCGGTGGGACGCGTTCGTGGTGGCCGGCCACGGCGTGCGGTGCGTCGCGGACCGGCCTTGGGTGACCGGCGCGGAGACGGCAGAGCTGGCGCTCGCGCTGTTGGCCGTCGGTGACGCCGCGGGGGCCCGGCGGGTGCTCGCCGAGGTGCAGCACCTACGGCACGACGACGGGTCGTACTGGACCGGGCTGGTGTTCGACGAGGGCGTCAACTGGCCCGCCGAGTGCTCCGCGTGGACCGCGGCCGCGATGGTGCTGGCCAACGACGCGCTGGCGGGCGGGACGACGAGGGCGCTGTTCGTCGGGGACGGCCTGCCCACCGGCATCGTGCTGCCGGTCGACGCGTGCCGGGTTGAGGGCGCGGCCTGCGCCAGGTCCTGATCGGCCAAAGGACTACCGCAACCGGGCTGCCTCCTGCGCCCCGCTGGCCGTCCGGGCCCAGCAGTCGCTGCGCTCGAAGCGCGAGCTGGTGACCAGGCCGGCGTCCAGCAGCTCCCGTCCTGGACACGTGACGTCGAGCCCGGTGACCGCGGCCAGCTCGGCCGCTGACAGTCCTGGGTGCCCGCTGATGGCGAGCAGCAGGACGGCCGCCGGCGAGCCGGGCTCCAGGCGCACGGCGCCCAGCTGACGTTGCGCGGCCCGTCGTACGGCCAGCAGCGCTGGGTCGGTGAGCACGAGCCGGGCCAGGTCCGTGCGCGGGTCGGCGGAGAGCAGGACCGCCGCGAGCGCGTCCGGTTCATCGGTCACGGTCGCCGGAGGATCCTCAGCGAGCCGTGCACCGATACGGCGTCGAAGCCTTCGCCGAGCGCCCGCTGGACGACGTGCCACGGCGGTCGCCCCCCATCGGCCGGGTCAGGGAACACGTCGTGCACCGCCAGCAGACCGCCGGGCAGCAGGTGCGGCGCGAAGGCGGCGTAGTCGTGCTGCGCCACCTGCTCGGTGTGGTTGCCATCCAGGAACAGCAGGGCAAGCGGGCTCGCCCACCACGACGCAACCTGCTCAGTCGTCGCGACCAGCACGCTGACGACGTCGTCGAGACCGGCATCCCAAAGGGTGCGCCGCAGGCTGGGCAGGGTCTCGAGCCGGCCGGTGTGCGCGTCCACCAGCGACGTGTCGTGCCACTGCCAGCCGGGCTGGTTCTCCTCCGAACCGCGGTGGTGGTCCAACGTGACCAGATGGGCTCCCGCGGCGCGGGCGGCGGCGCCGAGGTGCACGGTGGACTTCCCGCAGTATGTCCCGACCTCCAGCCACAGCCCCGGTCCGGCCGCCAGGGCGGCGTCGTACAGCGCCAGCCCTTCATCCTCGGGCAGAAAGCCCTTGGTGGTGGCGGCGACGTCGGCGTAGGGGGAGGGCAGGCTCACCCGCCCACTGTCGCAGGCCGGCCGTACCGTCCCGCGCATGACAGTCACCCTGGACCGCGACGGACACGTCCTGCTGATGGGCGTCGACCGGGTCGCCAAGCGCAACGCCTGGGACCTGCAGACGATCGCGGACGTCGGGGCGGCGTACGACCTGCTCGCTGACGATCATGACCTGCGGGTAGGCGTCCTGTACGGCCACGGAGAGCACTTCTCGGCAGGGCTCGACCTGGCCGAGGTGCTGCCGGCGATGGCGGCGCGGGGGGTCGAGGTCATCGCCGGCCCTGGGCGGCACGACCCGTTCGGGCTGTGGGGGCAGCCGGTGCCCAAGCCGGTCGTCCTGGCCGTCCAGGGAATCGCGTACACGCTGTCGATCGAGCTGGCGCTCGCCAGCGACATCGTCGTGGCCGCTGACGACGTCCGGTTCCGGCAGCTCGAGGTCGGGCGTGGCATCCTGCCATTCGGTGGGGCGACCCTGCGGGCACCGGTGCAGCTCGGTTGGGGTAACGCGATGCGCTTCCTGCTGACGGGCGAGGAGTTCGGGGCCGCAGAGGCGCTGCGGATCGGGCTCGTGCAGGAGGTGCGACCGGCCGGCCGGCAGCTTGATCGGGCCGTCGAGCTGGCTCGGCTGGTCGCGGCGCAGGCTCCGATGGGTGTGCAGGGGACGCTGGCCAGCGCCCGCGTCGCGGCACGGGAGCTGACCGGAGCCCGCGAGCACCTGGCTGGGTTGCTGCCCGGCATCCTGCGCAGCGAGGATGCCGCAGAGGGGTTGCGGAGCTTCGTCGAGCGGCGCGAAGCGGTGTTCACCGGGCGCTAGGGCGGGGGGCTACCAGCCCCGCGCGCGCCACTCCGGCAACGAGCCCCGCTCCGCGCCGAGCGTCGTGTCGGTGCCGTGGCCCGGGTAGACCCAGGTCTCGTCGGGCAGCTGACTGAAGAGCTTGCGCTCGACGTCGTCGACGAGCGTGCCGAACCGAACCGAATCCTGCTCGGTGTTGCCGACCCCGCCCGGGAACAGGCTGTCGCCGGAGAACACGTGCGGCCGCTCGGGGTCGCCGCGGTAGACCAGCGCCACCGAGCCGGGGGTGTGGCCGAGCAGGTGCACCACCGACAGGGTGACCTCGCCGACCTGGACCGTGTCGCCGTCGGTGACCAGCCGGGTCGCCGGCACCGGCAGGTCCGCGGCGTCGCCCTCGTGCACGAGCACGGGGGCACCGCTGGCGCCGACGACCTCGGCGAGCGCCTGCACGTGGTCCCAGTGCCCGTGTGTCTCGAGCACGCCGACGAGCCGACCGTCGCCGACCAGCTCGAGCAGCCGCGGCGCGTCGCCGGCGGCGTCGACGAGCAGCGTGTCGCCGGTAGCCGTGCAGCGCAGCAGGTAGCAGTTGTTCGTGAACGGTGGCGTGCAGACCTTGGTGATCACCAGGCCCGGCACCTCCCGGACGTCGGCCGGACCGCCCTGCTCCACCACACCCGTGTACGTCACAGCACTCCTCAGGAAGCGTCTTGTCGGTGCCCGACGTTAGCCTCTGAGGACCGGCTCACCTGTCTCGACCGAAGGAACTCATGGCTGCCAGGACCGACCACGCGGCCGGCCGGCTGGTCGTGCGCGGCGCGCGCGAGCACAACCTCAAGGACGTCTCGATCGACCTGCCGCGTGACGCGCTGGTCGTGTTCACCGGGCTGTCCGGGTCGGGCAAGTCCAGCCTGGCCTTCGACACGATCTTCGCGGAGGGCCAGCGCCGCTACGTCGAGTCGCTGAGCTCGTACGCCCGGCAGTTCCTCGGGCAGATGGACAAGCCCGATGTCGACTTCATCGAGGGCCTGTCGCCAGCGGTCTCGATCGACCAGAAGTCGACCAACCGCAACCCACGCTCGACGGTCGGCACGGTCACCGAGGTGTACGACTATCTGCGCGTCCTGTTCGCCCGGGCCGGCACTCCGCACTGCCCGGTCTGCAGCCGCGTCATCGCCCGCCAGCAGCCCGGCCAGATCGTCGACCAGATCCTCGCGCTCGAGGACGGCATCCGGTTCCAGGTGCTGGCGCCGGTGATCCGCGGGCGCAAGGGCGAGTACGTCGAGCTGTTCGCCGACCTGCAGCAGAAGGGCTACAGCCGGGCCCGGATCGATGGCGTCGTGCACAGCCTGGCCGACCCGCCGACGCTGAAGAAGCAGGAGAAGCACACGATCGAGGTGGTCATCGATCGGCTTGCGGTGAAGGCCACCGCGCAGCGCCGGCTCACCGACTCCGTCGAGACCGCCCTCAAACTCGGCGCCGGCCTGGTGATCCTGGACTTCGTGGACCTGCCCGAGGACGACCCGCACCGCGAGCGCACCTTCTCCGAGCACCTGGCCTGCCTGTTCGACGACCTGTCGTTCGAGGAGATGGAGCCGCGCAGCTTCTCGTTCAACTCGCCGTACGGCGCCTGCCCCGACTGCCACGGTCTCGGTACCCGCAAGGAGGTCGACCCCGAGCTCGTCGTCACCGATCCGCAGAAGAGCTTCGAGCAGGGCGCGATCGCGCCGTGGAGCAGCGGCCACAACCAGGAGTACTTCGGCCGGCTCGTGCAGGCGCTCGGTGACGCACTCGGCTTCACCCTGCGGACGCCGTTCGGCAAGCTGACGAAGGCGCAGCAGAAGGCCGTCCTGTCCGGCCACGAGACCGAGGTGCACGTCCGCTACCGCAACCGCTACGGCCGCGAGCGCAGCTACTACACCGCGTACGAAGGCGTCATCCCGTTCCTGGAGCGGCGGCACGCCGAGGCAGAGAGCGAGGCCAGCCGCGAGCGCTTCGAGGGCTACATGCGCGAGGTGCCCTGCCCGACCTGCAAGGGTGCCCGGCTCAAGCCCGAGGTGCTCGCCGTCACCCTGGGCGGCCGGTCGATCAGCGAGGTCGCCGACCTGTCGATCGCCGACTGTGCGGTGTTCCTGCGCAGCCTCGACCTGGACGCCCGGCAGGCGATGATCGCCGAGCGGGTGCTCAAGGAGGTCAACGCCAGGTTGGGCTTCCTGCTCGACGTGGGGCTGGAGTACCTCTCGCTCGGCCGACCCGCCGGCTCGCTGTCCGGCGGCGAGGCTCAGCGCATCCGGCTGGCGACCCAGATCGGCTCCGGTCTGGTCGGCGTCCTGTACGTGCTCGACGAGCCCTCGATCGGGCTGCACCAGCGCGACAACCGGCGGCTGATCGACACCCTGGTCCGGTTGCGCGACCTCGGCAACACGCTGATCGTCGTCGAGCACGACGAGGACACCGTCCGGGCCGCCGACTGGGTCGTCGACATCGGCCCCGGCGCGGGCGAGCACGGTGGCCAGGTGGTCGTCAGCGGCACCGTCGCCGACCTGCTGGCCAGCGAGGACTCGATCACCGGGCAGTACCTGTCCGGGCGTCGCGTCATGGCGGTGCCGGGCTCCCGCCGACCACGTACCCCCGGGCGAGAGCTCAAGGTCGTCGGCGCACGCGAGCACAACCTGCGCGACGTCACCGTCAGCTTCCCGCTGGGCCAGCTGGTCGCGGTCACCGGCGTCTCCGGTTCGGGCAAGTCGACGCTGGTCAACGACATCCTGGCCGCCGTGCTGGTCAACCAGCTCAACGGCAGCCGGCAGGTCCCCGGCCGGCACACCCGCATCAACGGCCTGGAGCACCTCGACAAGGTCGTCCGGGTCGACCAGTCGCCGATCGGACGGACACCGCGGTCCAACCCGGCGACCTACACCGGCGTCTTCGACCACATGCGCAAGTTGTTCGCCGAGACGACGGAGGCAAAGGTCCGCGGCTACCTGCCCGGGCGGTTCTCCTTCAACGTCAAGGGTGGTCGCTGCGAGGCGTGTGCCGGTGACGGCACGATCAAGATTGAGATGAACTTCCTGCCCGACGTCTACGTGCCCTGCGAGATCTGCCACGGGGCCCGCTACAACCGCGAGACGCTCGAGGTGCACTTCAAGGGCAAGACGATCTCCGAGGTCCTGGACATGCCGATCGAGGAGGCCGCAAGCTTCTTCGAGGCCGTCCCGGCGATCAGCCGGCACCTCAAGACGCTGGTCGACGTCGGGCTCGGCTACGTCCGGCTCGGCCAGCCGGCCCCGACGCTGTCGGGTGGCGAGGCGCAGCGCGTCAAGCTGGCCGCCGAGCTGCAGAAGCGGCAGACCGGGCGCACCGTCTACGTCCTCGACGAGCCGACGACCGGCCTGCACTTCGAGGACATCCGCAAGCTGCTCATCGTCCTCGGCCGGCTCGTCGACCAGGGCAACTCGGTGATCGTCATCGAGCACAACCTCGACGTCATCAAGACTGCCGACTGGGTGATCGACCTGGGCCCGGAGGGTGGCTCCGGCGGTGGGCTGGTCGTCGCGCAGGGCACCCCGGAGCAGGTCGCGAAGGTGCCGGCCTCCCACACCGGTCGCTTCCTGGCCGACGTGCTGAAGGGGCGTACGGCGCAGAAGGCCCCCGGCGCCGTCCCCGCCCGGTCGCGCCGCCGTACGCCCGCGACCGTCTGAGGCGGGTCGCCGGCGGGTGCCTTGTCAGCTGGTAAGCATCCCGGTGCGTACATCCCTGCATGGATGCCTCGGGTCCGGCCGGCCGGTCAGCGCTGCAGCAGCCGGTTCAGCAGGTCCTCGATCGCCGCGTCGCTGCGCTCGCCGCCGCACGGCACCTGCTCGTCGGTGCGGTCCAGGAAGGCCTGCACCCGCCCGCGGGCCACCGACACGCACGCCGGCCGGCCGTACCGCTCGAGCTCGAACCAGACCCGGTCGCGCAGCGCGTCCGGCCAGATCCGTACCGTCCCGTCCCCGGTCGGCTCCGACAGCCCGTAGCGCAGGAAGTCGCGCAGCACGCTCCACGAGCCGCGGGGCAGCGCCGGATGGTCGGGCTGGGCCGAGAGCAGCAGGCCCACCGCGAGCGGGTCGTCGGGACGCCAGCCGAAGCGCAGGACGGTCAGCCGACCCCGGCCACTGTGCCCGGCGTCCTCGATCACGACGTCGAGGGTGACCTCCCCGTCGCGGGCCACGGCGATCCCGTCACCAGCAGCGTGGTCGTCCGGGTGCACGCGGCGCTCCCTCCCACCAGGATGTCCCCCGAGGGTGGCACCCGCCACAGGCCGCCGCCACCCGCCCCCGGGACCACCCGGTTCTGACGGGGGCCGGACGTAGGCTGCCGGGCGTGGCAGACCCCTCCTCCTACCGGCCCCGGCCGGGGGAGATACCGGACGCGCCGGGGGTCTACCGCTGGCGCGACGAGCGCCGGCGGGTGATCTATGTCGGTAAGGCGAAGAGCCTGCGCAGCCGGCTGAACAGCTACTTCCAGGACCTCGGTGCGCTGCACCCGCGGACCCGCCAGATGGTCACCACCGCAGCCTCGGTCGAGTGGACAGTCGTGTCCACCGAGGTCGAGGCGCTGCAGCTGGAGTACTCCTGGATCAAGGAGTACGACCCGCGCTTCAACGTCAAGTACCGCGACGACAAGAGCTATCCGAGCCTGGCCGTCACCATCGGTGAGGAGTTCCCGCGGCTGCAGGTCATGCGCGGACCGAAGAAGAAGGGTGTGCGCTACTTCGGCCCGTACGCGCACGCCTGGGCGATCCGCGAGACGCTCGACCTGCTGCTGCGGGTCTTTCCGGCCCGTACCTGCAGCAAGGGGGTCTTCGTCCGCGCCGGGCAGGTCGGTCGGCCCTGCCTGCTCGGCTACATCGACAAGTGCTCGGCGCCGTGCGTCGGCAGGGTCACCCCCGAGCGGCACCGCGAGATCGTCGACGAGTTCTGCGACTTCATGGCGGGCCAGTCCACCAGGTTCGTGCGCCGCATGGAGCGCGATATGGCCGAGGCCGCCCGCGGCCAGGAGTACGAGCGGGCCGCCCGGCTTCGCGACGACATCGGCGCGCTCACCCGCGCGATGGAGAAGCAGGCCGTCGTGCTGGCCGACGCCACCGACGCCGACGTGATCGGCATCGCCGAGGACCAGCTCGAGGCGGCCATCCAGGTCTTCTACGTCCGCGGCGGCCGGGTGCGCGGTCAGCGTGGCTTCGTCGTCGACAAGGTCGAGGACCTCAGCACCGGCGACTTGGTCGGCCAGTTCCTGCTCCAGGCGTACGGCGAGGACGACCCCGACGGCGACGAGGTCACCGTGCAGCGCCGGGCCGTCCCGGGTGCGGGCGTGACGATCCGGGACGCCGACGACGTACCGCGCGAGGTGCTGGTCACCGCGATGCCACCGGATGCGGACGCGTTGATCGAGTGGCTGGGTGGCCTGCGCGGCACCAACGTCTCGCTGCGGGTGCCCCAGCGCGGCGACAAGAAGGCGCTGCTCGAGACCGTCGAGAAGAACGCGAAGCAGGCGTTCGCGCTGCACAAGACCCGTCGGGCCAGCGACCTCACCGCCCGCAGCAAGGCGATGTCGGAGATCCAGGACGCCCTCGAGCTCGACGAGGCGCCGCTGCGCATCGAGTGCTTCGACGTCTCCCATGTGCAGGGCACCAACGTCGTCGCGAGCATGGTGGTGTTCGAGGACGGCCTGGCCCGCAAGTCGGAGTACCGTCGCTTCGCGGTGCGCGGCGTCGACGGCATCGACGACACGGCCTCGATGCGCGAGGTGGTCCGCCGGCGCTTCGCCCGCTACCTCGACGAGCGCAGCGACGCCCCGCAGCAGGCCGACGAGACCGACAGCCATGTCGACCGGGAGCAGGCCGGCGAGCCGGTCGAAAGGTCGGCCGGCGGGCAGCCCGTCGACGGGCGGCCCGGCATCGACCCGGACACCGGCCGGCCCCGGCGGTTCGCGTACCCCCCGCAGCTCGTCGTCGTCGACGGCGGCCGGCCGCAGGTCGCCGCCGCCCAGGCTGCCCTCGATGAGCTCGGCATCACCGACGTCGCGCTGTGCGGGCTGGCCAAGCGCCTCGAGGAGGTGTGGCTGCCCGGTCAGGACGACCCGGTGATCCTGCCGCGCACCTCCGAGGGCCTCTATCTGCTGCAGCGCGTCCGGGACGAGGCGCACCGCTTCGCGATCGGCTACCACCGGCAGAAGCGCTCGACCTCCATGCTCGAGTCGGCGCTCGACGGTGTCACCGGGCTCGGGGACACCCGTCGCAGGGCCGTCCTGCGGCACTTCGGCTCCCTGAAGCGGCTGCGCGCCGCGTCCGTCGCGGAGGTCATGGAGGTGCCCGGCGTCGGTCGCCGTACCGCCGAGGCGGTGGTCGCCGCGCTCGGCGTCGGCAGACCAGACGTTGCCGGGACGCCGGAGCAGGCGCCTGTGCCGGCGTTCGACCCGGCGACCGGCGAGGTCATGGCGTGACGTCGCCGCTCCAGCTCGTCGTGGTCACCGGGCTGTCCGGCGCCGGCCGCTCGACCGCCGCGAAGTGCCTGGAGGACCTGGGCTGGTTCGTCGTGGACAACCTGCCGCCCGGCCTGCTGCCGACGATGGTCGACCTCGGGTCGCGGTCCCAAGGGGCCGTCCACCGCATCGCGGTCGTCGCCGACGTCCGTAGCCGGGCCTTCACCTCCGATCTGCGTACCGCGCTCGGCGAGACCGAGCGGCTCGGCGTCCACCCGCGGGTGCTGTTCCTCGAGGCGTCCGACGAGGTGCTCGTCCAGCGCTTCGAGGGCGTCCGACGGCCGCACCCGCTGCAGGGCGAGGGGCGGCTCGTCGATGGCATCGAGCAGGAGCGGGGGCTGCTGCGCGACCTGCGTGGCGAGGCCGACCTGGTGCTGGACACCACCCTGCTCAACGTCCATGAGCTCCGGGCCAAGGTGATCAGCGCCTTCGGCGAGCGCGGCGCCGCTGCCGGGCTGAAGCTGACAGTGCTGTCGTTCGGCTACAAGTACGGCCTGCCCGTCGATGCCGACCTGGTGATCGACTGCCGGTTCCTGCCCAACCCGCACTGGGTGCCCGAGCTGCGCCCGCGCACCGGGCTCGACCCGGCCGTCCGCGACTACGTCCTGGCCCAGAACGGTGCGCAGGAGTTCCTCGAGCGCAGCGAGGGTCTGCTGCGGCTGCTGTTCGCGGGCTACGCGCGGGAGGGCAAGCGCTACGCCCTGCTCGCGATCGGCTGCACCGGGGGCAAGCACCGCAGCGTGGCCATGAGCGAGCAGCTGGCCGGCCGGCTCGCCGGCCCCGGCGTCGACGTGGGCATCGTCCACCGCGACGCAGGACGCGAGTGACCACGCGACCGCGCGAGGAGCGGCCGAAGGTCGTCGCGCTCGGCGGCGGGCATGGCCTCGCGGCGTCCCTGCAGGCGCTGCGCACCGTCACGCCGCACCTCACGGCCGTCGTCACCGTGGCGGATGACGGCGGGTCCAGCGGCCGGCTGCGTGCCGAGCTCGGCGCCGTGCCGCCTGGCGACCTGCGGATGGCGCTGGCAGCCCTGGCGGGTGACGACGCCTGGGCGCAGAGCTGGCAGCGGCTGCTCCAGCACCGCTTCCCCGGGGACGGCCCGCTGGGCTGTCACGCGGTCGGCAACCTGCTGCTCGCCGGCCTGACCGAGACCGAGGGCGGCCTCGTCGCAGCCCTGGATCTGGTCGGACGGCTGCTCGGCAGCTGCGGCCGGGTGCTGCCCGCCAGCTGCAGCCCGCTGGAGATCTGCGCGGAGGTCACCGGGCTGCTGCCCGACCCGGACGCCCCGGTCGAGGTACGCGGACAGGTCGCGGTCGCGACGACCGCCGGCACCGTCAGCGCCGTCTGGCTGCGCCCGCACGACCCGCCGGCCTGCCAGGAGGCGGTCCAGGCCATCCTCGAGGCGGACTGGGTCGTGCTCGGACCGGGCTCGTGGTTCACCAGTGTCCTCACCCACCTGCTGATCCCGGACCTGCGAGCGGCGCTGGAGAAGACGGCGGCCCGTAGGCTCGTGGCTCTGAACCTCGTACCTCAGGACGGTGAGACCGCCGGCTTCTCGCCGGAGGCCCACCTCGACGTCCTGCTCGCGCACGCCCCGTCCCTGACCCTCGACGTGGTGCTCGCGGACGACGCGGCGGTCCGCGACACCCGTGGCCTGCGGGCCGCCGTCGAGGCGGCCGGCGCCCGCCTGGTACTGGCCCCCGTCGCCTTCGGGGACGACACGGCCAGGCACGACCCCGCACGTCTCGGCGCCGCTTACCACACCATTTTCTCAGGAGCAGCATGGCGATGACCTCGGCGGTCAAGGACGAGCTGTCACGGCTCACGGTAAGCAAGCAGTGCTGCCGTAAGGCGGAGATGGCGGCGCTGCTGCGGTTCGCCGGGGGGTTGCACCTCGTGGCCGGCCATATCGTCGTGGAGGCCGAGCTCGACACCGGCTCGACCGCCCGCCGGCTGCGCAAAGAGGTCGCGGAGGTCTACGGCCACGCCAGCGACGTCCAGGTGCTGGCATCCGGGGGTCTGCGCAAGGGCAACCGCTACGTCGTACGCGTCAGCAAGGACGGTGACGGCCTGGCCCGGCAGTCCGGCCTGGTCGACGGCCACGGCCGGCCGGTGCGCGGACTGCCCCCGTCGGTCGTCAGCGGGGCGGTCTGCGACGCGGCGGCCGCCTGGCGCGGCGCCTTCCTGGCACACGGCTCGCTGACCGAGCCGGGCCGCTCCAGCTCGCTGGAGATCACCTGCCCCGGGCCGGAGGCGGCGCTCGCGCTGGTCGGGGCAGCCCGCCGGCTCGGCGTACAGGCGAAGGCCCGCGAGGTGCGCGGCGTCGACCGCGTCGTCGTGCGGGACGGCGACGCGATCGGCGTGCTGCTTACCCGGCTGGGGGCGCACGACGCCGTCCTGGCCTGGGAGGACCGCCGGCTGCGCCGGGAGGTCCGGGCAACCGCAAACCGGCTGGCCAACTTCGACGACGCCAACCTGCGGCGCTCCGCCCGGGCCGCAGTGGCCGCCGGCGCGCGGGTCGAGCGGGCCCTGGAGATCCTCGGCGACGACGCGCCGGAGCACCTGCTCGTCGCCGGCCGGCTGCGTCGCGAGCACGCCAACGCCTCGTTGGAGGAGCTCGGCGCGCTCGCCGACCCGCCGATGACCAAGGATGCCGTCGCGGGCCGCATCCGGCGGCTGCTGACCATGGCCGACCGGCGCGCCTACGACCTCGGTATCCCCGGCACCGAGGACAGCGTCACGCAGGACATGCTCGGTCCGTGAGAGCAGGGGTCGTGACGGGCGCCCGGTGACCGAGGTGGCACGGGTGGCTCGCCAGGACCGCGGGCCGGCGCACCTGCCGACGCTCGCGCTGCTCGGCGACGTCGACTCGGGCGCGCCGCGGGCGGCCGGTTGGCGGATCGCCGGCCGGCTACCGACCACGCCGTACGACGACCCGCGGGACGCCCCCGCCTACGTGGACCTCGACGAGCTGCTCGCCGACGCCCGGGTCGACGCGGTGGCGGTCGACGGCGACGACCCGCGGGTCGCCGAGGCGCTGCCGGCGTTGCGCCGCGCCGGCCTGCTCCTGCTGCTCGTCGGCGCCGCGCCGCTGGACGTCGAGCCCGTCCGCGAGCTGCGCGCCCTGCCCGGGGCCGAGGTGGCCGTCGGGCTGCTGCAGCGGTGGGAGCCGTGGGCGGTGACGGTCGCGGCGGCGCTCCCGCTTGCGGGTGGCGCGCCGCTGCAGGTGACGGTGCGCGGCTGGCCGCGCGGCCCGGTGGCCGCTGCCGAGCTGGTCGACCTCGCGTCGTCCTGGTGCGGCGACGTCGTCGCGGTCGCGGCTGCGCCCGAGGCCCTGCCGGCACGCACGCTGCCGGGCGGCGCCGAGGTCGCCTGGGCACTGCTGACTGCGGGCGGCGCGACGGTGCTGGTGAGCAACGACGACGCGCCGCCGCTGGTCCGGCTGTCGTTCGCCACCGCGCGGCTGGAGGCCGGCCCGCTCGGTGCCCGCTGGCTCGGCGGCGCCGAGCTGCCACTGCCGCGGACGACCGACCGCCGGGAGCGGCCACTACCCACACCACCCGGCACCCCCGCCGGGCTGGTCGCCACCGCACACGCCCTGCTCGGCGCTGTCGGCGGGGTCGACGTCCCCATCGGCGACTGGCCGTGGGCCGCCGACCTGGGTGACCTGCTGGTCGCCGCGCGGGTGCTCCAGGCACTCCGGGAGTCGGCCCGGACCGGCTCCCTGGTCCGGACCGGCTGACACCTGCTCCGAGCGGCTGGGCGGAGACGCTAGGTTCGGTGGGGCGACCAGCCGGACACAGCGACGAGAGGACCCCAGTGACCGTCCGCGTGGGCATCAACGGCTTCGGCCGGATCGGCCGCAACTTCTTCCGAGCTGTGCAGGCCAGCGGCCAGGACGTCGAGATCGTGGCGTTCAACGACCTGGGCGACCTCGCCACGATGGCGCACCTGCTCAAGTACGACTCCATCCTGGGCCGCTTTCCCGGTGCCGTCTCGGCAGCCGACGGCGGCCTGCACGTCGACGGCCGCAAGGTCACGGTGCTTGCCGAGCGCGACCCGGGGGCGCTGGCCTGGGGGGACCTCGGCGTCGACGTCGTCATCGAGTCGACCGGCTTCTTCACCAAGGCCGCCGATGCACGCAAGCACGTCGACGTGGGCGGCGCGAAGAAGGTCATCATCTCCGCGCCGGCCACCGGCGAGGACCTCACGATCGTGATGGGCGTCAACGACAGTGCGTACGACGGCAGCCAGACGGTGCTGTCCAACGCGTCCTGCACCACCAACTGCGTCGCCCCGATGGCGAAGGTGCTGCTCGACGCGTTCGGGATCGAACGCGGCCTGATGACGACCTGCCACGCCTACACGGCCGACCAGAACCTGCAGGACATGCCGCACAAGGACCTGCGCCGGGCCCGCGCCGCCGCGCTCAACATCGTGCCGACCAGCACCGGCGCGGCGAAGGCGACAGCTTTGGTCATCCCCGAGCTCAAGGGCAAGCTGGACGGCTTCGCGCTGCGGGTGCCGATCCCGACCGGCTCGCTCACCGACCTGGTCGTCACCGTCAGCCGGGAAACCACCAGGGACGAGGTCAACGCCGCGTTCCGGACCGCCGCCGACGGCCCACTGAAGGGCTTCCTGGAATACACCGAGGACCCGATCGTGTCCTCCGACATCGTCACCAGCCCGGCTTCCTGCACGTTCGACAGTGGCCTGACGATGGTGCAGGGCGACCAGGTCAAGGTCATCGGCTGGTATGACAACGAATGGGGTTACTCCAACCGGCTCGTCGACCTCGTCACGCTCGTCGGCAGCTCGTTGGCGTGAGGACGGCGGCAGACCTGGACGTCGCCGGCCGGCGGGTCCTGGTCCGGAGCGACCTCAACGTGCCGCTGGACGGCACCCGGATCACCGACGACGGCCGCATCCGCGCGAGCCTGCCGCTGCTGCAGGACCTGCTGGCCCGCGGCGCGCGGGTGGTCGTCACCGCGCACCTCGGCCGGCCCGGCGGCACGGTCGACCCGGCCTACTCGCTGGCCCCGGTCGCCGCCCGGCTGGCCGAGCTGCTGGGCCGGCCGGTGCCGCTGGCCGGCGACGTCGCCGGGCCGGCCAGTCGCGCGCTGGTCGAGGGCTTGACCGACGGGGACATCGTGCTGCTGGAGAACGTCCGCTTCGATCCGGCCGAGACCAGCAAGGACGAGGCGGTCCGAGCGGGGCTCGCCGACCGGTTGGCCGCGCTCGCCGACGTCTACGTCGACGACGCCTTCGGCGCGGTCCACCGCAGGCACGCAAGCGTGTACGACGTCGCGCAGCGCCTGACGCACGCCGCCGGTCCGCTGGTCGCCGCGGAGCTGGCTGTCCTCGATCGGCTCACGGCCGACCCGGAGCGGCCGTACGCCGTGCTGCTCGGCGGCTCGAAGGTCAGTGACAAGCTGAAGGTCATCGAGGCGCTGCTGCCCAAGGTCGACGTGCTCCTCGTCGGTGGCGGGATGTGCTTCACCTTCCTGGCCGCGCAGGGCCACGACGTCGGCTCCAGCCTGCTCGAGAGAGACCAGCTCGACGTCTGCCGCGGCTTCCTCGCCACCGGCAAGGTGGTGCTGCCGGTCGACGTGGTGGCGGCCGACGCGTTCTCCGCCGACGCTGCCCACGACGTCGTGCCGGCCGAGGCGATCCCGACCGACCGGATGGGCCTGGACATCGGTCCGGAGTCCGTACGGGTGTTCACGGAGGCGCTGGCCGGGGCCCGCACGGTGTTCTGGAACGGCCCGATGGGGGTGTTCGAGCTGGCCCCGTACGCCAATGGCACCCGCGGGGTCGCCGAGGCGGTCGCCGCGCTGACCACACAGGGCGCGCTGACCGTGGTGGGCGGCGGCGACAGCGCAGCGGCCGTCCGGGCGCTGGGCATCGACGAGGCACGGTTCACCCACATCTCCACCGGCGGCGGCGCGAGCCTGGAGAAGCTCGAGGGCAAGCCGCTGCCCGGTATCGAGGCGCTGGCGTGACCCGCCGGCCGCTGATGGCGGGCAACTGGAAGATGAACCTCAACCACCTTGAGGCGCTGGCGCTGGTCCAGAAGCTCGCCTTCAGCCTCTCGGCTGACGAGCTGGCCGCCGTGGAGGTCGTCGTGCTGCCGCCGTTCGTCGACCTGCGCAGCGTGCAGTCCCTCATCGACGGTGACCGGCTGGCCATCGGCTACGGCGCTCAGGACCTGTCGCCGTTCGACGCCGGCGCGCACACCGGTGACGTGTCCGGGCCGATGCTGGCCAAGCTCGGCTGCCACTATGTCGTCGTCGGCCACAGCGAGCGGCGGGCCGACCACGGCGAGACCGACGAGGTCGTCCGCAGCAAGGTGCAGGCCGCCGTCCGTGCGGGCCTGGTACCGGTGCTGTGTGTGGGGGAGGGCCTGGACGTCCGTAGGGCCGGCGCGCACGTGGAGCACTGCACCGCCCAGCTCCGGGCGGCGCTCGACACGGTGCCGGTCGAGGCCGTGCGCACGCTCGTCATAGCGTACGAGCCGGTGTGGGCGATCGGCACCGGCGAGGTGGCCACCCCCGCCGATGCCCAGGAGGTCTGTGCAGCGCTGCGGACGACCCTGGCCGAGCTGCACCCGGGCGAGCTCGCCGATGGGGTCCGGGTGCTCTACGGCGGCTCGGTGAAGGGCGCCAACGTTTCCGATCTGCTCACCCAGCCCGATGTCGACGGCGCCCTGGTCGGTGGTGCGAGCCTGGATGCCGACGACTTTGCCCGGATCTGCCGGCTCGGCCAGGAGGACCGGTAGCGGGTCTGTGCCGGGACCGCAGGATCAGCGGTAGCGCAGCGCTACGTCCGACTACCTGTGCGGTGTCCTCACCGCCGTAGACGTCACGGCATGGTCACGATTGCGCCGCCGTCTGTGGCGCGGCTTCCGCAAGCCGACGGGCGGACCTAACGTCGCAGCGGCGCGTCACTCAGGCGCGGTGTGCCCGGGTAACACCCGGCTCATGTTCTCGGGTCCTTCACGGGGCCCCGGAGAGGTGGAAGATGCTCAGCAAGCGCACAGGGCTGACGACCACGGCCCTCACGGCAGGGCTGGCGCTCGCGCTGTCGGCGTGCGGCGGCGGCAACAGCGCCTCCACCGGCGGCAGTACCGGCCCGGCCAAGGCGGATGTCGCCAAGGGCGGCACGCTCAAGGTGCTCAGCGAGGAGGACGTCACCACGCTTGACACCGCGGACGCGTACGACACGGCGTCGTACGCCATCCTGCGCTCCATCTCACGCCAGCTCTACCAGAACCCCGCCGGCAACTCGGTCAAGGACCGGGTCGAGAACGTCCCCGACCTCGCCGACGGCCTGCCGAAGCTGTCGAACGACGACAAGACCTACACGATCAAGCTCAAGAGCGGCGTCAAGTGGAACACCACGCCGGCCCGCCAGATCACCGCGGAGGACGCGGTGCGCGGCATCAAGTTCGGCTGCAACCCGGTCTCGCCGTTCGGGGCCATCGGCTACTTCACCGACACCATGGCCGGCATGAAGGAGTTCTGCGACGGGTTCGCCAAGGTCAGCCAGACCGACGTCGCCGCCATCAAGGACTACACCGAGAACACCCAGATCTCCGGCGTCAAGGTCGTCGATGCCTCCACGATCTCGATCGACCTCAAGGCGCCCGCGGCCGACTTCATCCACCTGCTCGAGCTGCCGACCCTCTCGCCGCGCCCGATCGAGGCCATGCAGTACCTCATCGACAGCCCGCAGTCCAAGCAGGACATCATCGAGAGCGGCCCCTACCAGATCGCTTCCTACGACCCGGACAAGAGCATGAAGCTCACCCGGAACCCGGCCTGGGATCCCAAGACCGACACCCTGCGGCCGGCGAACGTCGACGAGATGGACATCACCTTCGGGGTCGCCAACGACGCGATCCAGCAGCAGATCGCGGCGGGTACGGCCGACATGGGGCTGTCGACCACGGCCGTTCCGGCGGCGAACCTGGCGACGCTGGCCCGCAGCAACGACCCTGGCCTGCACTTCAACCCCAATGGCAGCCAGAGCCCGTACATGGTCTTCAACACGGTCGGCCCCAACCCGGCCCTGAAGAAGCTCGAGGTGCGCCAGGCGATCAACTACGCCGTGAACAAGCGCAACATGTCGCAGGTCGCGGGTGGCGACAAGGTCGAGCAGCCCAACGGCCAGATCTTCACCGAGTCCGTGGTCGGGGCCGGCTTCGAGAAGCAGGACATGTACTCCTCGCCGGACTCCGCGGGTGACTCGGCCAAGGCCAAGGACCTGCTCACGAAGGCCGGCTACCCGAACGGCCTGACGCTGACGCTGGCCTACCGCACCAACGGCAACAACCCCAAGTGGGCCGACACCCTGGTCCAGGACCTGAAGGCCAGCGGCATCACGATCACCCCGAAGCCGATCCCGGCCAAGGACTACTACTCCAAGTACCTGCAGAAGACCTCGATCACCAAGGCCGGCGACTGGGACCTCTCGCTGCCCGGCTGGTTCCCGGACTGGGAGGGTGCCGCTGAGCGCTCCTTCTTCACCCCGCTGCTCGACGGCCGGGCCTACGGCGACGGCAGCACCAACTACGGCGGCTACAACAACGACGCCGTCAACACTGCCGCCGACAAGGCGCTGGCGACCACCAACGCGGCCGATGCGGCCAAGCAGTGGAACGCCATCGACAAGATGATCATGGCTGACGCGCCGTGGGTGCCGATTGCCGCGAACATCCAGGCGAACTTCGTCGGTACCCGCATCAAGAACTACGTGTACGTGGCAGGCCCGGGCAACGCCGACATGAACAGCGTCGGCGTCCAGTAGCCCCACGCTCCACCCGGACGAGATCGGTGTCGGCGGCGGCCCTGCCAGGGCCGTCGCCGACACCTGTTCACCGGCTGCTCCAAGCCGCGTTCCCGCAGGTGCACGCTGTGCTTGACTCGCATCTGGACGGCTCAGGCGTCGCCGACAGGGGACGCGCCCACCGCTTCGTGAAGACGCGATCCGTCTGACCGGACCTGGCACCAGAGGTGACATGGCTCTGCTCGAGGTCGACGGGCTCTCCGTCTCCTTCCGCACCGATGACGGCGTGGTTCGCGCCGTGCAGGACCTGTCCTTCTCGGTGGATGCGGGCAAGACGCTGGGCATCGTCGGCGAGTCCGGCTCCGGCAAGAGCGTGAGCACGCAGACGATCATGGGACTGACACGCGGCGCGCAGATCACCGGCCGGGCGCTGTTCGAGGGCCGCGACCTGCTCACGATGGCCGACAGCGACCTGCAGAAGCTCCGCGGCAACGAGATCGCGATGATCTTCCAGGACCCGCTGTCCAGCCTGCATCCGCACTACACGGTGGGCAAGCAGATCGAGGAGGTCGTCCGCGCACACACCGACCAGAGCCGCAAGCAGGCCCGGGCGCTGGCCATCGACCTGCTGGGCCGGGTCGGCATCCCGGAGCCGCACCGCAGGGTCGACGACCGTCCCCACCAGTTCTCCGGTGGGATGCGTCAGCGCGCCATGATCGCCATGGCTCTGACGCTGAATCCCAAGCTGATCATCGCGGACGAGCCGACGACCGCGCTCGACGTGACGGTCCAGGCGCAGATCCTCGACCTGCTCGCAGGGCTACGCAAGGACTACAACGCCGCCCTGGTCATGATCACCCACGATCTTGGGGTCATCGCCGAGATCGCCGACGACGTGATGATCATGTACGCGGGCAAGAGCATCGAGTTCGCCGACCGGCACTCCACCTACTACGAACCACACCACCCTTACACCAAGGGGCTGATCGAGTCGATCCCGTCCTACGGCGGAGCGCGCGAGCGGCTCAAGCCGATCCCCGGTACGCCGCCGTCGATGATCCAGCTGCCGACCGGGTGCTCGTTCCACCCGAGGTGCGGCTACGTGATGGACCAGTGTCTGACCGACGTACCTCCGCTGCGTGACGTCGCGGCCGGCCAGCGGCACCGGTCGGCCTGCTGGCTGCCGACGGGCGAAGTCGGCTTCGGCGCCGACGTCGAGCAGCGCCGGGAGCGCGAGGCGGCCGCCAAGCGACCCACCGCCGCGAACCTCGCTGCGGCGGCCGCGGCGGTCGGGGACACCCCGGAGCAGGAGCTCGTCGGCTTTGCGGCCGTGACGGACAGTTCCGTCGTCGAGGCGCTGGTCAGGCAGGCCGAGGCCGTGGAATTGCCCGCGCACGAGGCCGGCGGCGGCGTCCGTAGCCCGTTCGCTCCCGAGGAGGCCGGTCGATGACCGCGCCGCTGGCCCCGTCCGCCTCGTCGTCCACCGGATCCGACGTGCTGGTCCGCATCCAGGGCGTCGTCAAGCACTTCCCGATCAAGAGCGGCCTCATCCTGCAGCGCGAGGTGGGTCAGGTGCACGCCGTCGACGGCGTCGACCTGGAGATCCGGCGCGGCGAGACGCTCGGCCTGGTGGGGGAGAGTGGCTGCGGCAAGTCGACCCTGGCCCGGCTGCTCACCGGCCTCTATCCGGTCACCGCCGGGACGATCACGTTCGAGGGTCAGGACATCAGCCGGCTCAAGCGCAGGCAGATGCAGCCGTTCCGCCGCGAGATCCAGATGATCTTCCAGGACCCCTACGGCTCGCTGAACCCGCGCCGGCGGGTCGGGTCGATCATCGGCGACCCGTACGACATCCACCACGTGGCCGACGGCGACGACCGCAAGCGTCAGGTGCAGGAGCTGATGGAGGTCGTCGGCCTCAACCCCGAGCACTACAACCGCTTTCCGGCGGAGTTCTCCGGCGGCCAGCGGCAGCGCATCGGGGTGGCCCGGGCGCTCGCGCTCAAGCCCAAGCTGATCGTCTGCGACGAGCCGGTGTCTGCGCTGGACGTGTCCATCCAGGCCCAGGTCATCAACCTGCTGGCCGATCTGCAGCGCGAGTTCGGGCTGACCTACCTGTTCATCGCGCACGACCTGTCGGTGGTCCGGCACGTCTCCAACCGGGTCGCCGTGATGTACCTCGGGAAGGTCGTCGAGCAGGCGCCCGCCGACGACCTCTATCTGACCCCGCGGCACCCATACACCGGTGCGCTGCTGTCCGCGGTGCCGCTGCCGGACCCGGACGCCGCGGGCAGCAAGCTCAGGGTGCGGCTGCGCGGCGACGTGCCCTCACCGATCAACCCGCCGTCGGGTTGCCGGTTCCATCCGCGCTGCCCCAAGGCCCGCCAGGACTGTGTGGACGCCGAGCCACAGCTCGCGCCGGTGCTCGGCGACGCCGCGGACCACGTGACCGCGTGCCATCACCCGGTAGCCGAGGGCGAGGACCTCGCCCTCGCCGAACCCGAGATCGCGCAGCCGGACGAGACCGTGGGGAAGCAGCCGGACCAGACCGTGAGGAAACAGCCATGACGCAGACCCTGACCGACGTGATGGGCCCCCACGAGGAGTCTGAACCGGTACACACGGTTTCCAGGGAGCGGATCGAGGGCCGCACCCCGCTGCAACTGGCCTGGCGCCGCATCCGCCGCGACCGGGTGGCGCTCACCTGCGTCGTCTTCATCATGTTCCTGATCCTGGTGGCGGTCTTCGCGCCGCTGTTCTGCAAGCTCATCGGGCAGGACCCCTACACCCAGGACCGCACCCGGACCGGGCTGACGTCCGACGGCATCCCGGTCGGCCCGAGCGCCGCGCACTGGCTCGGCACCGACCAGGTCGGGCGCGACGTACTCGCCCGCATCATCTACGGCGCCCGCATCAGCCTCGAGGTCGGGCTGCTCGCCACGGCGTTCTCGGTCCTGCTCGGGCTGGTGATCGGCATCCTCGCCGGCTACTACGGCGGTCGTACGGACACCTTTCTTTCGCGCTTCATGGACGTCGTGCTGAGCTTCCCGTTCATCCTCACGGCGCTGAGCGTCGTGTCGGTGACCGGACCCAGTCTCTGGGTGACCATCCTGGTGATCTCGTTCTTCACCTGGAGCAGCGTCGGGCGCATCATCCGCGGGCAGGTCCTGTCGCTGCGCGAACGGGAGTTCGTCGAAGCGGCCCGGTCCCTGGGGGCGACCGACCTGCGCATCATGCGGGTAGACATCCTCCCCAACCTGGTCGCGCCGCTGCTGGTCTACTCGACCTTGCTCATCCCGGTCAACATCGTTTCGGAGGCGACGCTGTCCTTCCTCGGCCTCGGCGTGCCGATCCCGATCGCCACCTGGGGGGAGATGCTGTCGAACTCCGCTGGCGGGCTGTACCAGGTGGCCTGGTGGTATCTGCTGTTCCCCTCGCTCGCCCTGCTGGCCACCACGCTGGCCTTCAACCTGCTCGGTGACAGCCTGCGCGACGCCCTCGACCCGCGCGCCGACCGCGTGCTCGCCAAGAAGTAGGAGCCGACGATGCCCCGCTTCCTGATCCGTCGGATCCTGTTCGGCGCGATGGTCATGCTCATCGTCAGCCTGGCCGTGTTCATCCTGTTCTTCGTGGCGAGTGACCCGGCCGCCGCCTTCTGCGGCCGTACCTGCACGCCGCAGCGGCTGCTGCTGATCAAGAGCCGACTCGGCCTGGACCGCAGCTACGCCGCCCAGTACGGCTCCTTCGTGTGGCAGCTGCTGCACGGCAACCTGGGCTACTCCTTTGCCAGTCAGGTGTCCGTGAACAGCAAGATCGCCGGTGGCCTCGCCGCGACGACCTCGCTGGCGCTGGGCTCCGCGGTGCTGTGGTTGCTGATGGGCGTCCCGATCGGCATCACGGCCGCGACCAAGCCGCGCAGCGTGCGGGACCGGCTGTCCACCGTGTTCGCCCTGACCGGCCTGTCGCTGCCGTCGTTCGTGGTGGGCCTGGTCCTGCTCAACCTGCTCTTCTACCAGCTCACCATCCGCGGCGTGCGGTGGTTCCCGCCGTCGGGCTACGCACCGCTGAGCCAGGGTCCGTTCGAGTGGGCCCGGCACCTGATCCTGCCGTGGTTCACGCTGGCCTTCATCACGGCGGCGTCGTACGCCCGACTGACCCGCGGCAGCATGCTCGAGGTGCTGGGCGAGGACTACATCCGGACGGCCCGCGCCAAGGGCCTGTCCGAGCGCAAGGTCATCTACAAGCACGGCCTGCGCAGCGCCCTGACCCCGATCGTGACGCTGCTCGGCATCGACGTCGGCACGCTGCTCGGCGGTACGGTGGTCACCGAGAAGCTCTTCGGCCTGCAGGGGATCGGGCAGAGCGCGCTGAACGCGGTCGCCCAGAGCGACCTGCCGGTCGTTCTCGGAACCGTGCTGGTCGCGGCGCTGTTCATCGTCATTGCCAACATCATCGTTGACATCACCTACGCGTTGCTGGACGCCCGCGTCCGGCTGTCCTGAGCGGCCGCTCACCTCTGAAACATTGCCCTTCCCGAACGGAGCCCCGTGGTCCTGCTGCTCGACGTCCTGCTCATCATCACCAGCCTGCTGCTGGTCGTGCTCGTGCTGCTGCACCGCGGCAAGGGCGGCGGTCTGTCGACGCTGTTCGGGGGCGGTGTGTCGTCCTCGCTCGGGGGCAGCGCGGTGGTCGAGAAGAACCTCGATCGGCTGACGATCATCTGCGGTGTGGTCTGGGCGGTCTGCATCGTGGCGCTCGGGTTGCTGCTGAAACAGACCTGAGCAGCCCCGTCGCGGCCTAGACTGCACTCCAGCGGTCCGCCGGGCTCGGCCCGCACGACGTGAGCAACACCTGAGGCAAGGGAGCACCGTGGCAGGCGGCAACGCGATCCGTGGCAGCCGAGTCGGCGCTGGACCGATGGGCGAGGCCGAGCGCGGGGAAGCCGCACCGCGCAAGCGGATTGCTTTCTACTGCGCCAACAAGCACGAGACCCGGCCGTCGTTCGCCGACGAGGCAGCCATCCCCGAGACCTGGGACTGCCCGCGCTGCGGCTACCCGGCCGGGCAGGACAGGGACAACCCGCCGGCGCCGCACAAGACCGAGCCGTACAAGACGCACCTCGCGTACGTCCGGGAGCGGCGCAACGCCGAGGACGGCGAGGCGATCCTGGCGGAGGCGCTGGCCAAGCTGCGCGGCAAATAGCCGCGGCCGAGACCGGGTCCGCGCGGGTGCTGCGCTGGCTCAGAGAGGTCGCAGAGGCGCGCTCCGAGCGGGTGGTACCGGTAGCCGGCGGCGTCGCGGTGCTGCACAGCAGCTATCCGGCGGCACACGACCATCATCGGTTGCTCCTGGCCAGTCCCGTGGACGCTACGACCGCCGCCGACGAGGCGGACCGGGTGCTCGGCGGCGCGGGCCTGGAACACCGGCGGATGGCCGTCTCAGACATCGGGCTCACCGACGCGCTGGGCCCTGGGCTGCTGGCTCGCGGCTACGCCCGCGAGGACGAGCTGGTGATGATCCACCGGGGGCCGCCGCCCTCCGTGCAGGCCGGGGTCATCGAGATCGACCTCGACGAGCGGGTCGCCGTGGCGACGGCGGGCTGGCGTGACGAACGGCCGGACTGGTCGCCGCAGGTGTGCGGGCAGCTCGGTGAGCGGGCCCGCACGCTGGCCGCCGCGGTCGATGCGACTTTCCTGGGCATCCGCGCCCGAGGCCGGGTCGTCGCGCGCGCCGACCTGTACGTCCGCGACGGGACCGCGCAGGTCGAGGAGGCGATGACCGACCCGGCGGCCCGGCGGCAGGGGCACGCCGGCGCGCTCGTACGCGAGGCGGGCGCCTGGCAGGGGCCGGCGTCGTGTTCCTGGTCGCCGACGCCGATGACCGGCCGGCCGAGCTGTACCGCCGGCTCGGCTTCGCCGACCTTGCCCGTACGGCATCGTTCCAGCTGGCCGAGCTGACCCGCGATGCGCGCAACAACCCGATGCGCGGGCTGAGCTGACAGCGCTCGGACGGACCAGCGGGCGCCGGGTGGGGATCCGAGTGCGCGGACCTGGATCACCGGTACAGGTGGCGGGTGGTCGGACCGTCTTGAGGGGGGCGGAGTCGGGCAGGTCAGCGACGGCGGAGGTCGCTGGGCAGCTGCCCGGCGGCGGCCTCGTCGAGCAGCCACAGCGTCTGCACGCGGCCGAGCGCCCCGGCCGCAGGCACCTGGCTGCGGTCCGCGCCGGACAGGGCCATGGCGACCATCGGCGCCTTCTCGGCTCCGGCGACGACCAGCCACACCTCGCGGGCGGCGGTGAGCGCGGGAAAGCCCAGGCTGATCCGGGTCGGTGGGGGCTTCGGGCAGCCGTGGACGGCAACGACCGCGCGCTCGTCGTACGCCGCTGGGGACCCCGGGAAGATCGAGGCGGTATGTCCCTCCGGGCCCATCCCGAGAAGTAGCACGTCGAAGGTCGGCACATCGGAACCGGCCTGGGCGGCCGCGGCAAGCTGATCGGCATAGCGCGCGGCGGCGGCCTCGGCGTCGCCGCTCATGGCGCTCGGCGAGGAGTACGGATGCACCCGGCCCGGGTCCAGGTCGAGCACGTCGAGCAGCGCCTCACGGGCCTGCCGGTCGTTGCGGTCCGGCGAGTCCGCGGCAACCCACCGCTCGTCTCCCCACCACACGTCGACCCGCCCCCAGTCGACGGCCGGCCGGGCCGGTGAGTCGCGGACCGCGCGCAGCGCCGCGGTGCCGATCGTCCCGCCGGTGAGCACGACCGAAGCGACGCCGCGCAGCGACTGGGCATCGACCAGCGCGGTCACCAGCCTGGCGGCCACCGACGCCGCCAGCACTTCCGGGTCCGGCAGCACGACCACGGTCGGCTCCGGCCGCGTCACTCGCCCTCGGCGGTCTTGGCCACACCCTCGACCAGGGAACTCTCCGCGATGTTCTGAGCGGGGTCGACCCAGACGTGCGTCCGGGGCTGCGTCCGTGCGGACAGGTCGTGGGTGCCGGTGACCGAGGCCAGCGCCTCAGCGTAGGTCTCGTCGGCGTCGAGTCGCTGCAGCTCCTCGGCGAGCAGGTCACCGAGCTCGCGCCGGGGCAGCGGCAGGGTGCGGTCCGGCTGGCCGGTGTGCGAGAGCACCGCAGTCCGACCCTCCCCACGGACCAGGCGGATGGTGGTGTCGGGCAGTGAGATCTCCACCTCGGTGATGCCTGGCCCCGCGGAGTCCTCGATGCCGACGACGAGCCCGAGCCGGCTCTGGAGCCAGCCGGCGATCAGCTCGCGCGACATATCGCCGGCCTCGCCGGCGACCCGGGCGCTGGTAGGCGCCTGCTCGGCGGAGTCACACGCCGACGCGCACAGCGCCCGCCACAGCGTGGTCCTGGTCCAGGTCAGGTCGGTGTCGCCCGGGGAGTAGTCGGCGGCCCGCTGGCGCAGGGCCTGCATCGGGTCGCTGCCGAGCGCGCAGTCGGTGACCCGGCGGTCGGCGAACACCCCCAGCGGGTCGTGGCCGATCAGGTGCGGCGGCTCGCCGTACCACCACGTCACGACGGGGGCGTCCGGCGCGAGCAGCGGCAGGACGACCGACTCGGCGTGCAGCGCCAGCCGGCCGTACATCCGCATGACGACGGCCTCGCCGGGGCCGAGCCGGCCGCCGATGAGCACCTCGGCGTCCAGCCGTGCCTCCGGCGCGTCGGGGCGGCGGCGGACCACCACCAGCAGCCGGCAGGGGTGCTGGGCGGCGGCCATGGTGGCTGCGGCCTCGGCCTCGGCGACCCGTTTCTCATCCACGACGACGACCAGCGTCAGCGCCAGGCCGGAGGACACGGCACCGGCCAACCGCCGTTCGGCGGCCAGCGCCTTCACGACGGCGGTGCCGGTGGTGTCCCAGAGAGTGGTCATGCCGACCTCGCTGTTCTGTGACAAGCCGATGTGGTGGTCGTCACGGTCGTCGCCAGGCGCGCCCGTCGCGGGCCAGCATCTCGTCGGCCGCCTGCGGCCCCCACTTGCCGGCGCGGTAGAGGTGGGGGCCCTGCTGGGCCTGCTCGGCCCAGTGCTGCTCGATCGGGTCGACGACCCGCCAGCTCTGCTCGACCTCCTCGTTGCGCGGGAACAGCGAAGCGTCCCCGAGCAGCACGTCGAGCAGCAGCCGCTCGTACGCCTCCGGGCTGGACTCGGTGAACGCCTCGCCGTACAGGAAGTCCATGGCGACGTCGCGGACCTCCATCTGCGTACCGGGCACCTTGGAGCCGAAGCGCAGCGTCATGCCCTCGTCGGGCTGGACGCGGACGACCAGCTGGTTGCTGCCGAGCTCTTCGGTGTCGGTCTGCATGAACGGCAGCACCGGGGCCTTCTGGAACAGCACGGCGATCTCGGTGACCCGGCGGGGCAGCCGCTTGCCGGTACGCAGGTAGAACGGCACGCCCGCCCAGCGCCGGCTCTGCACCTCCAGGCGCACCGCGGCGTACGTCTCGGTGCGGCTCGCCGGGTCGACGCCGTCCTCGGCCCGGTAGCCCTTGACCCGCTCGCCGGCCAGCCAGCCCTGGTCGTACTGCCCGCGGATGGCGTAGCGGGCCAGGTCGGTGGGTGGCATGACGGCGCTGAGCACCTTGCGCTTCTCGCTGCGCAGGCTCTCGGCATCGAAGCTGCCCGGCTCCTCCATCGCGGTCAGCGCGAGCAGCTGCAGCAGGTGGTTCTGCAGGACATCGCGGGCGGCACCGGTTTCTTCGTAGAACGCGGCCCGTCCGCCGATCCCGACGTCCTCGGCCATGGTGATCTGCACCGAGTCGATGTGTTGCCGGTTCCAGATCGGCTCGAACAGCTCGTTGGCGAAGCGCAGGGCCATCAGGTTCTGGACGGTCTCCTTGCCCAGGTAATGGTCGATCCGGAAGACATCCTGGGCGGTGAAGACGTCGTCGACCAAGGTGTTCAGCGCCTTGGCCGAAGCCAGGTCCTCACCGAACGGCTTCTCCACCACGACCCGGCGCCAGCCACCGGAGGCGGAGTTGTCCGCCATCTTGGTGCGTTGCATCTGCGCCAGCACGGTCGGGAACGCGGCCGGCGGGATCGACAGGTAGAACGCGGCATTGCCCTGCGTGCCGTGGCTGGCGTCGAGGTCGGTCAGCGTCGAGGCCAGCAGGTCGAAGGCGTTGTCGTCATCAAAGGAGCCGGGTAGGAAGCGGATCGCCTCGGCCAGGCGCTGCCAGGTCTCCTCGCGGAACTCCGTACGGGCACCCTTGCGCGCCGCCTCCTTCGCGACCTGCTCGAAGTCGCCGTGGCCCCAGTCGCGGCGGGCAAAGCCCAGCAGCACGAACCCGGGCGGCAGCAGCCCGCGGTTGGCGAGGTCGTACACGGCCGGGATGAGCTTCTTGCGGGCGAGGTCTCCGGTGACGCCGAACACGACCAGCGAGCACGGCGCCGGGACCCGGGGGAGCCTGCGGTCACGCGGGTCGCGCAGCGGGTTCGCGCTCACGCGCGGCCTCTTCCTGGGAGCTCGCCCGTCACCGGCCGCTGTCCTCGCGTGAGGTAGCCGCCGGGCCCTTCCCGGCCGGCTTGCTGGCCCCGGCCGGCATCACCTCGGCGCCGGCCTTCTCGAGCTGCTCGGTGACCGACTCGATCAGGTCGCCCCAGGCCTGCTCGAACTTTTCGAGCCCCTCGTCCTCCAGCAGCTGCACGACCTCGTCATAGTCGACGCCTTCCGCCGCGAGGTCGTCCAGCACCTGCTGGGCCTGGGCGTAGGAGCCGGTCACGGTGTCGCCGCGGACCACGCCGTGGTCGTGGACTGCCTGCATGGTCGCCTCGGGCATCGTGTTGACCGTGCCCGCGGCGACCAGCTCCACGACGTACAGCGTGTCGTCGTAGGACGGGTCCTTGACGCCGGTCGAGGCCCACAGCGGCCGCTGAGGTCTGGCGCCGGCGCGCTCGAGGGCCTGCCAGCGGTCGCCGCTGAAAACCCTTTCGTAGTGCTTGTACGCCAGCTGGGCGTTCGCGACTGCCGCCTTGCCCCGCAATGTCGAGTCCTTGCCGAGCCGCTTGTCGATCTCGGTGTCGACGCGGGACACGAAGAATGAGGCGACCGATCCCATCCGCGACAGGTCGTGACCGTTGTCCCTGGCCTGCTCCATCCCGGCCAGGAAGGCCGTGATGACCTCGTCGTAACGCGCCAGGGAAAAGATGAGTGTGATGTTGACGCTGATGCCCTCGGCGAGGGTGCGGGTGATGGCCGCCAGGCCCTCGCGGGTTGCCGGGATCTTGATGTAGAGGTTGGGCCGATCCACCAGCCACCACAGCGCCTTGGCCTCGGCGACCGTGCGGTCCGCGTCGTGGCTGATCCGCGGGTCGACCTCGATCGACACCCGGCCGTCGACGCCGTCGCTGGCGTCGTACTGCGGGCGCAGGACGTCGCACGCCCAGCGCACGTCGTACGTCGTGAGTGCCCGGACGGCCTCGCCGACGTCGGTGCCGCGCAGCGCGAGATCGCGGATCTGCCCGTCGTACGCGGCGCCGGAGGACAGCGCCTTCTGGAAGATCGACGGGTTGGTGGTGACGCCGACGACGGAGCGGGTCTTGATCAGCTCGGCGAGGTTGCCCGAGTGGAGCCGCTCACGGGACATGTCGTCGAGCCAGACCGCCACGCCGGCGGCGGACAGGTCAGTGAGTGCGTCGGTCATGGGGTCCCCGTCAGTTGCCGGTGGTCGAGCCGGAGGTCTTGCCGAGCAGGGACAGCGACGCGCGGGCCGCCGCGACCACCCGCTCAGCGGTGAAGCCGAACTGCTCGTACAGCACGTCGTACGGCGCCGAGGCCCCGAAGTGCTCCAGCGACACGCACTGACCGTAGGAGCCGACCCACTCGTGCCAGCCCTGCGCCACGGCGGCCTCGACCGACACCCGGGCCAGCACGTCGGGGGGCAGCACGGTGTCCTTGTACGCCACGTCCTGCTCGCGGAACCACTCGACACACGGGACCGAGACCACCCGGGTGCCGATCCCCTCTGCCTCGAGCAGCTCGCGGGCTGCGAGCGCGATCTGCACCTCGCTGCCGGTGGCCAGCAGCACCACCTGCGCAGTGCCTTTCGCGCAGTCCAGCAGCACGTACGCCCCCCTCGCGGTGCCCTCGGCGGACCCGCAGACGGTGCGGTCAAAGGTGGGGAGATTCTGCCTGCTGAGCACCAGGCCGGCCGGGCCCGCTGCGCGGTCCAGGATCGTCCGCCAGGCCACCGTGACCTCGTTGGCGTCAGCGGGGCGTACGACATCCAGCCCCGGCACGGCCCGCAGCGCGGCCAGGTGCTCGACCGGCTGGTGGGTGGGGCCGTCCTCGCCGAGCCCGATCGAGTCGTGCGTCCAGACGTAGGTCACCGGCAGCTGCTGCAGCGCGGCCAGCCGTACCGCTCCGCGCATGTAGTCGCTGAACACCAGGAACGTCGCGCCGTAGACGCGGGTGCCGCCGGACAGCGCGATGCCGTTCATGACGGCGCCCATCCCGTGCTCGCGGATGCCGTAGTGCAGCGTGCGGCCGTAGGGGTTGGCGTCCTTGAGCGGGTTGCCGACCGGCAGGAAGCTGTCGGCGCCGTCCATCGTGGTGTTGGTGCTGCCGGCCAGGTCGGCCGAGCCCCCCCACAGCTCGGGCAGGACGTCGGCGAGAGCACTCAGCACCTTGCCGCTCGCGACCCGGGTGGCGACGCCCTTGTCGCTGGCCTCGAAGACCGGCAGCTTCTGCTCCCAGCCGGTGGCGAGCGTGCGGGTGGTCAGCCGGTCGTGCAGGGCCTTGCGCTCGGGGTTGGCCGTCGCCCAGGTGTCGTAGCCCTCCTGCCACGCGGCATGCGCCGCCCGGCCGCGGTCGACGACTGCGCGGGCGTGCGCGAGGACGTCGTCGGGGACGAAGAAGCTCTTGTCGGGGTCGAAGCCGAGCGCCTCCTTGGTCAGCCGGACCTCGGCGGCGCCGAGCGCGCTGCCATGCGCCTTGCCGCTGTTCTGCAGGTTCGGCGCCGGGTAGCCGATGATGGTCCGCATCGCGATGAACGACGGCCGGTCGGTCACCGCCCGTGCGGCAACCAGCGCCGCGTGCACCTGGTGGACGTCGTTGCCGTCCTCGACCCGCTGTACGTGCCAGCCGTACGCGGCGTAGCGGGCGACGACGTCCTCGCTGAACGCCGTCTCGGTGTCACCCTCGATGGAGATGTGGTTGTCGTCGTACAGCAGCACGAGGTTGCCCAGGCGCTGGTGGCCGGCGAGTGAACTGGCCTCCGCAGACACGCCCTCCTCCAGGTCGCCGTCGGAGCAGATGCACCAGACCGTGTGGTCGAACGGGCTCTGCCCGGGCGCGGCGTCCGGGTCGAGTAGCCCACGCTCGCGGCGCGACGCCATCGCCATCCCCACCGCGTTGCCGACCCCCTGGCCGAGTGGGCCGGTCGTCACCTCGACGCCGGGTGTGTGGCCGTGCTCGGGATGCCCGGGCGTCAGGCTGCCCCACTGCCGCAGGTGCGCGAGGTCCTCGACGGTCAGGCCGTAGCCGGCCAGGAACAGCTGGACGTACAGGGTCAGGCTGGTGTGACCGCAGGACAGCACAAAGCGGTCGCGTCCGGTCCAGGTCGGGTCGGTCGGGTCGTGCCGGAGGAGCTTCTGGTAGATCAGGTACGCCGTCGGCGCCAGGCTCATCGCCGTACCGGGGTGGCCGTTCCCGGCGGTCTCGACGGCGTCCATCGCCAAGGCCCGGGAGACGTCCACGGCGACCTTGTCGAGGTCGGTCCAGTCCAGCTGCTGCTCGTTGGTCACGCGGCGTCCGGCCTCTCGTGGTGATCGTGGGTGCCCATGCCGACCGGCGAAGATCGAGGCCCGAGACTAGTCCCGGGCTGGGACGTTCTGCGCGCTCGACCCGGGCCGTTCCCCCTCGGGCACCACCCCACCCGTGCCGGTGCGGAACGGCGTTCGCCCCGGCAGGCCCGGGCCGCGCCCCGCCGGTAGAGTTTTCCCGTGACGACGCTTGCGCATCCCGAGGCCGCAGCGGCGCAGCACTCGCTCCGCACGGTCATGGCTGCCTACGTCGCGTTGACCAAGCCGCGCATCATCGAGCTGCTCCTGGTGACGACCGTGCCCACCATGGTGCTCGCCGCGCGGGGCCTGCCCTCGCTCGACCTGGTCGTCGCCACGCTGGTCGGCGGCACTCTCGCCGCCGCCTCGGCCAATGCGCTGAACTGCTGGTACGACAGGGACATCGACGTCCTGATGCACCGCACCGAGGGCCGGCCGCTGGCCCGGGCCGCGGTCACCCCCCGGTCGGCCCTGGTCTTCGGGCTGGTCCTGGGGCTGCTCGCCACCGTCGAGCTGGCCGTGACGACCAACCTGCTGGCGGCCGTGCTCGGCGTCGCGGCGATCACCTTCTATGTCGTCGTCTACACGATGCTGCTCAAGCGACGTACGTCTCAGAACATCGTGTGGGGCGGCGCGGCGGGCTGCATGCCGGTGCTGGTCGGCTGGGCGGCGGTCACCGGATCGCTGGCGTGGGCGCCGGTCGTCCTGTTCGCGGTGATCTTCTTCTGGACGCCGCCGCACTACTGGCCGCTCGCGATGCGCTACCGCGACGACTACGCGCGCGCCGACGTACCGATGCTGCCGGTGGTGGCGTCCGATCGGGTGGTGACGTCGCGGATCGTCGCCTACTCCTGGGTGATGGTGGCGGTCTCGATGCTGCTGGTCTGGCCGCTCGGTGTCTCGGGGGCGCTGTACCTGGTGACCGCCCTAGTGGCCGGCGGGGTGTTCCTGCGCGAGGCGCACCTGCTGGCCGGCCGCGCCCGCGCCGGCGGCGACGTCGCCCCGATGCGGCTGTTCCACTGGTCCATCACCTACCTGGCGCTGCTGTTCCTCGCCGTGGCCGTCGACCAGCTGGTCTGACCGCATCCTTTCGCTGATGTGGAGGGTGGATGGGCCGCCCCCCCGCCGGACGGCTGACCCGCCGCCGGACGGCTGACCCAGGACATTGTGTGCTTAATCCCGAGGTTAAGCACACAAAGTCCCGCTGAACTGGCCTCAGCTCCGCACGACGCGCCACCTCAACGTCGACATTGTGTGTGGGCGTCGGCCGGCTGACACACGAACTGGGCTGACAACGGGCTGCTCGTTCGTACGACCTGCTCAGGACAGGCAGTTCGACTGGCCAGCGGTGCTCCCACGAGCCGGGCAGGAAGCTGCGCCCAGCCTCGAGTTGGCCCGTCGCGCCGGTCCCCTTCCCCTTACTTCGTGCATCCAGAGGGGCCCGCTCGGTGAGCTGACGCAGGGGAAGTGCACTGTCGAAGGGGAGGAGGGGGCTGGGGGTCAGACGGGGGCGGGGGTACGGGACGGTGCGCTGTCGGACCCGGCGGCGGGCCTGGTCGCCACCGGGAGGGGGCCGGACGTCGAGACGTGCGCCCAGGCGGCGACCGCAAAGATGGTCGCGGCGGTCAGGACGTGTATCCCCGCGAGCAGCGGCGGGGTGCCGGAGAAGTACTGGACATAGCCCAGCGCGCCCTGCGCGACCTCGAGCAGCACCAGGACGCGCACTGAGCCGCGGACCGCTCGCGGGGCCCCGAGCGCCCGCGCGGCGAGGGCCGTGGCGAGGGTCAGCCCGACGAGCAGGTAGACGGCGTCGGCGTGCAGCTGCGTGACGCTGCGCGGGTCGAAGGGCAGCCGCGCGACGTCGCTGCTGCCGGCGTGCGGGCCGGTGCCCGTGACGACACTGCCGAGGGCCAGCACGACAGTGGTGCACAGCAGCAGCGCACCGGTCAGCAGCCGCAGCTCCGGGCGGACCAGCGGCCCGCGCGGCTCAGCCGGCCCGTCAAGGCAGCGCCGTACGAGGACCGCCGCCGCGAGCAGCAGCGGGAACGAGACCAGAAAGTGCCCGATCAGCACGTACGGGTTGAGCCCGGTGAGCACCAGGACCCCGCCGATGACGGCTTGCAGCGGCACCACCAGCACCTGCACCGCCGCCAGCCGGCTCCAGGACCGCGGCAGGCGAACCGCGCTGCGGCGCACGGCGAGCAGCAGCAGCACCCCGACGACCTCGAGCGCCACCGCGAGCAGCCGGTTGCCGAACTCGATGTAGCCGTGCACCCCGAGCTCGGCGGTGTTGACGACCGAGGAACCTGTGCACCGCGGCCAGGTCGGGCAACCAAGGCCCGAACCGGTCAGCCGGACGGCCGCGCCGGTGGCCACGAGCACGACGTTGAGGACCAGGGCCAGGACCGCGAGGCGCAGCACCACGACCGGCCTCGGACGAAGCAGGGCACGGACATCCACACCTCGATCGTACGGTCGCGCGGCAGGCCGGGCCTGCCCGGACCTCGTACGATCGGTCACGTGAGGACCCGCCTGCTGCGCCCGTCGTGGCTGCTGACGCACGTGCTCGTCGTGCTGGCGCTGTACGCGTTGCTGCGGCTCGGGATCTGGCAGTGGGGCCGCGGCGGTCAGACCGGGTCGATCCGCAACTACAGCTACGGCCTGGAGTGGTGGGCGTTCCTGGCGCTGACCGTCGCCGGCTGGACGAAGTTCTGCCTGGACGAGACCGCACCGGCCGGTGCCGCGCCCGCGGTGGCGCCGGCACCCCCGCCGCTACCGGTCGCGAGGGCGGTGAGCGTCGAGGAGGACCCGGAGCTCGCCGCCTGGAACGCCCGGTTCGCCGAGCTCGCCCGCCGCGACGCCACACCGTGAGGGACCCGCTGCTGCGCTACCGGGTGATGGCCAACGTGGTCGGCGTCGTGCTGCTCGTGCTGGTCTTCGTGGCGGTGCCGCTGCGCTACGCCGGTGGTCACCCGGCGCTCAGCAAGACCGTCAGCCCCATCCACGGGGCTCTGTACATGGTGCTGGTGGTGTGTGTCGTCCTGCTTGGCCGGGCGCACCGCTGGCCGGTCCGCCGCATCGTCCTGGTCGCGCTCGGTGGCACCGTGCCGGTGGTGTCCTTCCTGGTCGAGCGCCGCGTCGCCGCCCGGGAGGCACTCGTCAGGGTGTGACGTCGCTCCAGGTGTGACGTCACGCCACCGCTGAGGTGGCGGCCCGGTCGATCAGCCGCAGCAGCGCCTCGTCGACGATCGACTGCCGGGTGATGTTGACGCTGTGGCCGGCGCCGGGCACGACGACCAGCTCGGCGCCCGGGCCGATGGCTTCGGCCATCCGCCGGCTGTGCGGCGCCGGGGTCAGCCGATCGCTGTCACCGACCAGCACGGTCACCGGCACGGCTCGCAGGACCGGTAGCGCAGCGGTCTCGTCGTGGGCTAGGAAGGTCGGGTAGAACGCCGCACTGATCGTCAGCGGCGCCTGCTCCAGCAGGTCCTGCACCAGCGTGACGGTCGCCGGGTCGGCGTCGTCGCTGCCGAACAGATAGCGGCGGATCATCGCCCGGCCGAGCCGGGTGCCCGGCCGATTGAGGCGCTGCAGCAGCGGTGCGAGCACCCGCAGCCACCACAGCCACAGCGGTAGCAGGCCCAGGCGCTTGCCGACCCGAGCCAAGCGCCCGACCAGGCCGCCGACGACCAGGTCGCCCGCGGAGGTGGCCAGCAGGAAGACGCCGCGGACCCGGGTCCCGAACTGCTCAGGGTGCTGCCGGGCGTACGCCAGGACGGTCATCCCGCCCATCGAGTGGCCGAGCAGGACAACCTGGCCGGTCGGCGTGTGCCGGGAAAGGACGGTGGCGAGGTCGCGCCCGAGCTGGTCGATGGTGGCGTGCCGGACGTCGCCCCAGCCGGACCGGCCGTGGCCGCGCTGGTCGTACAGCACCACGCGGGCCCGGCCGCGCAATGTCTCGCGCTGCAGCGCGAACTCCTGCAGCCGGGCGGTGAAGCCGTGCACGAGCACGACGGTCACCGGTGCCCCGGGGACGTTGTCGATCTCGACGTGCAGCCGGGTGCCGTCGTCTGCAACGACCACGTCCGGCCCGACCGGCCCTGCGGTGGATCGCGCCAGCCGGCGGCGCCGCCACGGTCCCAGCGGGCGACGGGGTACGCGCACTCTTACTCCCAGCGGAAGGCGCGGCTGGCCGCGAGCAGGCTGCCCGCGCCCCAGACCGCGAGCGTCACCACGTCCCTGCCCACCAGGTGGCCCCCGACCAGCGTCGAGCGCAGGCCGTCCGAGAGCGCGGCGCTGGGCAGCAGCCGGAGCACCGGCTCGGCCGGCCCGAACGCGCTCAGGTCGAACATCACCCCGCCGAGGACGAGCAGCAGGAGCCAGGCGATGTTGGCGACCGCGAGGCACACCAGCCCTCGCAAAGTGCCGCCCAGCAGCAGCCCCAGCCCGCTGAAGGCCGCGGTGCCCAACACCATCAGGGCGAGCACCGACAGGGCGTTGCCCTGCGGGTGCCAGCCCAGGGCGTACGCCACCGCGCCGATCAGCAGCAGCTGCAGCAGCTCGACGGTGAGCACCGACAGTGTCTTGGCCAGCAGCAGTGTCGAGCGCGGCAGCGGCGTGGCGCCGAGCCGCTTCAGCACGCCGTACTGCCGTTCGAAGCCGGTCGCGATGGCCTGGCCGGTGAAGGCTGTCGACATCACCGCCAGCGCAATGACACCGGGGGTGAAGAAATCCGGCCGGGCCACGTCCGGCTTGCTCGGGTAGCTGATCTCGACAAAGGACAGCGTGGAGAGCACGACCAGCAGCCCCACCGGCAGCACCAGGCTGAGCAGCACCTGCTCGCCGTTGCGTACCAGCAGCACCAGCTCGGTACGGGCCTGGGCCGCGAGCATCGCCATCCGCGGGGCGCCGCCGGGGCGTGGCGCCAGCGCCCCCTCGGCCCACGAGCTCGGGGTGGAGGTCGTCACGACCGAAGCTCGCGGCCGGTCAGCTCGAGGAAGACGTCCTCGAGCGTGCGCCGCTCCAGGCGCAGGTCCTCGGCGAGCACGCCGTGGCCCGCGCACCAGGACGTCACGGACGCGAGCAGCTGCGGGTTGATGACACCCTCCACGAGGTACTGGCCGGCGGGGGACTCCTTGGCCGAGGAGCCCTCGGGCAGGGCGAGCAGCAGCTGGTCGAGGTCCAGGCCGGGGCGGGCCCGCCAGCGGAGCTGACCGGTGGCGCCCGTCCGGGTGAGGTCCTGCACGGTGCCTGCCGCGACGACCTTGCCGGCATCGACGATGACCACGTCGTCGGCGAGCCGCTCCGCCTCGTCCATCAGGTGGGTGGTGAGCACGACGGTGGCGCCGTCGCGGCGCAGCGACTCCACCAGGTCCCAGGTCGCCAGCCGGGCCTGCGGATCCAGGCCCGCGGTCGGCTCGTCGAGGAAGACCAACTCGGGCCGGCCGACGACCGCCATCGCCAGCGACAGCCGCTGAGCCTGGCCACCGGACAGCCGGCGTACAGCGGTGCGCTCGACGCCGCCGAGGCCCAGCCGGTCCAGCAGGTCGGCGGGGTCCAACGGCTCGCGGCTGTACGAGGCGAACAGCCGCAGCACCTCGCCGGCCCGCAGCCCCGGGTAGGTGCCGCCGGTCTGCGGCATGACGCCCACCCGGGGGCGCAGCGCCGGGTCGCGAGGGTCGAGCCCGAGGACCTGCACCGAGCCGCCGTCCGCGCGCCGGAACCCCTCGCAGACCTCGACCGTGGACGTCTTGCCCGCGCCGTTCGGACCGAGCAGCGCGAGTACGGTGCCGGAGCGGGCCACCAGCGACAGGCCGTCGACGGCGGTGCGGGTGCCGTAGCGCTTGACCAGCCCGTCGACCTCGAGCGCAGGAACGGACACCTCATCAGGGTAGGGACTGCCCGGCTGCCGCGCCCGGCGGAGTCCGGTTCGCGGTGCGAGCTGTATTAGGGCACACTGACGTGGTGAAAACCTTAACCGAGGTCAGGCCGGCCTCGCCGCCGGTCGAGCCGAAGCCGGTCGGGCCAGCGCCGGGTGACAGGGCCGAGCGGTCCGGCACCCGTGAGCGCGTCCTGGCCCTGCTGCTCGAGCTGGGCCCGTCGACGTCGACGGCCCTGTCCGGGCGTCTCGCGCTGTCCCCGGCGGCGGTCCGCCGGCACCTGGACGCCCTGCTCACCGAAGGCACGGTGTCCTCCCGCGAGCCCCGGGTCCTGACCTCGCTGCGCGGTCGTGGCCGGCCGGCCCGGCTGTGGGCGCTCACCGACGCCGGCCACGCCGCCGGTCCGTCGGCGTATGACGATCTCGCCGCCACCGCCCTGCGCTTCCTGGACACCCACGGTGGTGCGGGTGCGGTGCAGGCCTTCGCCAGCGCGCGCGCCGACGAGCTGGAGGCCCGCTACCGCAGCCGGGTGGCCGTGCTGCCCGCCGGCGAGCGACCGGCTGCCCTCGCGGCGGCCCTGACTGCCGACGGGTACGCGGCGGGCACCAGCGACCAGGGCCGCGGCGTGCAGCTGTGCCAGCACCACTGCCCCGTCCAGCACGTCGCCGAGCAGTTCCCGCAGCTGTGCGACGCCGAGACCGCCGCGATCGGGCGACTGCTCGACGTGCACGTCCAGCGCCTGGCGACGATCGCGCACGGCGACGGCGTCTGCACCACCTACGTGCCGACCGCAGCCGCGCCTTCGGCACCGGACAGCTCCGACTCCCCGAACCCACGCCCCTCGACCGGGAAGGCCCACTCATGACCACCACCGCCGACACCACCGCCTCGCAGCTCGAGGGCATCGGTACGTACAAGTTCGGCTGGGCCGACTCCGACATCGCGGGCTCGACCGCGGTGCGCGGCATCAACACCGGCGTCGTTGAGAACATCTCCCGGCTGAAGTCCGAGCCGCAGTGGATGCTCGACATGCGCCTGAAGGGGCTGCGGCTGTTCGAGAAGAAGCCCATGCCGACCTGGGGCTCGGACCTGTCCGG
>JBKJQN010000019.1:0-50161 GCA_046593925.1 Mycobacteriales bacterium | reverse complement strand
GACGCGCGGCTGGGCAGGCAGACCACTGCCATGTCGTTCCTCGTGCAGGCGCCCGACGACGAGCCGGGTTTCCTGCTGACCCGGACCGAGGGCGAGAACCGCACCCAGCGCTACGCCGTGCAGTCCTACGCGACCACGCGGCCGAGCGGGACGCGCTACCCGTGACCGCGCCCCAGGCGCCCCAGGCGATCGCGGCGATCGAGGCGATCGAGGCGACGAACCCCGAGACCCTGCTCGCGGACGACGCGGAGCTCGACCTCGACCACGACGAGGCGACGACCCGGGTGACGGAGACGTTGGCGAAGCTCGACTCGGAGCTCGTGGGGCTCGGCCCGGTCAAGGGTCGGGTGCGCGAGATCGCTTCCTTGCTCCTCGTGGACCGGGCCCGGCGCCGGTTCGGTCTCGCGTCCTCCCCACCGACGCTGCACATGAGCTTCACCGGGGGGCCGGGCACCGGGAAGACGACGGTCGCCCTGCGGATGGCCGAGATCCTGCACGCGCTCGGTTACACCCGGACCCCCAGGGTGCACACAGTCACCCGCGACGACCTGGTCGGGCAGTTCATCGGCCACACGGCCCCCAAGACCAAGGAGGCGCTCGCGCGGGCGGCGGGTGGGGTGCTGTTCATCGACGAGGCGTACTACCTGTTCCGTCCCGAGAACGAACGTGACTACGGGCAGGAGGTCATCGAGATCCTGCTCACCGAGATGGAGAACGAGCGGGGTGACCTGGTGGTGATCTTCGCCGGCTACCCGGACCGGATGGCGACGTTCTTCTCGGCCAACCCCGGCCTGAGCTCCCGCGTGCCGCACCACATCGAGTTCGAGGACTACGACCGCGACGAGCTGATGCAGATCGCCGAGCTCATGGTCACGGGTGAGAACTTCCAGTTCGACGAGCGGGCCCGCGAGATGTTCGGCGAGTACCTCACCCGTCGGATGGCGCGGCCGAACTTCTCCAATGCCCGCAGCGTGCGCAACGCGATCGAGCGCTGCCGGCTACGCCAGGCACGCCGATTGGTTGCGCTGGACCGTCCGCTCGGCAAGCGGGACCTCGTCACCTTGACGGCGGAGGATGTCCGTGGGAGCAGCCTGTTCGATGACGAGGACGAAGCCGTCGAGGACTGACTGCGGGACGCAGCGCATCAGACGCAGGGAGGACGTGCGGCAAGCGTCCCCGCCAGCCTCAGCCGGGCACCCACCGCAGCGGCCAGTGCGTCCATCGCCCCGGGTGCGGGGTCCACCAGCTCGAGATAGGCCTTTAGCTTCGGCTCGGTGCCGCTCGGCCGGACGACGACCCGGCCGCCGACCAGCCGGTGGACCAGGACATCGGGCGCCGGCGCCTCGACGGCAAGAACCGCGAACTCACCATACGCAGCAGGCGGAACGGCCCGGAGGGACTCGGTAGCGCGGGAGATCAGCCCGGTATCGTCCACCCGGTAGGACAGCTGCCGCGTCTCGTGTCGACCGTGCAGAGCCGCCAGGTCCGCCAGCCGGTCGAGCAGCGTGCGACCCCGGGCCCGCTCCTGCGCCGCCAGCTCGGCAACGAGCAGGGCCGCGGTCATGCCGTCCTTGTCGCGCACGGTAGCGGGCGCGACGCACAGTCCGAGCGCCTCCTCGTACGCGTAGACGAGGTCGTCGCCGGCGCGGGCCAAGTGCTTGAAGCCGGTCAACGTCTGACTGCACGGCACGCCGTACGACTCCGCGATCCGCAGCAGCATGCTGGAGCTGACGATCGTGGTCGCGACGCGGCCGCGGACACCGTGACTGAGCAGGTGGTCCGCGACGAGCACGCCGATCTCGTCGCCGTGCAGGGCCCGTCCGCCGACGACGACGGCCGTCCGGTCGGCGTCGGGATCGGACGCGATACCGACGTCGGCGCCGGTTCGCGACACCAGCGCCAGCAGCAGGTCCAGCGCCCCGGGCTCCTCCGGGTTGGGGAACGCCACCGTCGGGAAGTCGGGGTCCGGCGCGCCCTGCTCGGCGACGACCTCCGGTGCAGCGAAGCCGCCGGCTGCGAACACCGCCTCCAGCGTCTCGAGCCCAACCCCGTGCAGAGGGGTGTACGCCACCGACACCTCGCGGGAGGACGTCAACAGAACTCCCGCGGCCGCCGCCACATACGCGTCGACGAGGTCCTGACCGAGCCGCTCCGGCCGCCCGAGCGGCAGGCCGACCGCCGGCCCGACCGCCGCGATGGCCGCCTCCAGCTGCTCATCGTCGGGCGAGGGCAGCTGCGCCCCGTCCGCAAGGAAGATTTTGATGCCGTTGTCGGCGGGCGGGTTGTGGCTCGCCGTGACCATCAGCCCGGCGGTCGCCCCCAGGTGCCGCACGGCGTACGCCACCACCGGGGTCGGCAGCGGTCGGGGCAGCACCAGTGCGCGCACTCCAACACCGGCCAGGACGGCCGCCGCGTCGGCACAGAACTCCGCCGAGCCGTGCCGGGCGTCGCGCCCCAGGACAACGGTGGCGTCCGGACCGAGGTGCGCAGCGAGCCCGGCGGCGGTCCGCCGGACGACCGCCCGGTTCAGCCCCTGCGGCCCGCCGCGGACCGGCGCACGCAGCCCCGCGGTACCGAATCGCAGCGGCCCGGCGAAACGCAAAGACAGCTCCTCGGTGTCGCCGGCGTCCAGCAGCCGCTGCAGCTCGGCACGGGTCACCGGGTCGGGGTCGCCGGCGATCCACTCACGCACCTCGGAGGCGAGCGAAGGGTTCACAGCCACACCAGGGCTCGCCCCACGACCTCTGCGAGCAGGTCGCCGACCCGCTCGGCCGAGGCGGCCCCCGCTGCCAACACCTCCGTATGATCCAGCGGCCCCCCGGTCACCCCGGCCGCGGGGTTGGTGACCAGTGACAGGGCCAGCACCTCGAGACCCTCCGCGCGGGCGGCGATCGCCTCCAGGGCGGTCGACATGCCGACGAGGTCGGCGCCGAGCCCGCGCAGCATCCGGACCTCGGCGGGCGTCTCGTAGTGCGGGCCGGGCAGGGCGGCGTACACACCTTCTTCGAGGTCGGGGTCGACCTCGCGGGCCAGGGCGCGCAGGCGGGCGGAGTACAGGTCGACCAGGTCGACAAAGCGCGCTCCGGACAGCGGCGAGCACGCGGTGAGGTTCAGGTGGTCCGAGACGAGCACCGGTTGACCGACCCGGAGCCCCTCCCGAACTCCCCCGGCGGCGTTGGTGAGCACCACCGCACGGCAGCCGGCGGCCGCCGCGACGCGTACGCCGTGCACGACCGCGTCGGTGCCGTGCCCTTCGTACAGGTGGGTGCGCCCGAGCAGGACCAGCACCCGCCGACCGCGTACGACGACCGAGCGCAGCCGGCCCGCGTGTCCGTCGACCGCCGGCGGCAGGAAACCCGGCAGCGCGGTGAAAGACAGCTCGACCTCCGCAGCCCCCAGCCGGTCAGCTGCCGGGGCCCAGCCGCTGCCGAGCACCACGGCGACGTCGTGCGACGCGACTCCGGTCAGCTCGGCCAGCCGGGCCGCGGCAGCCGAAGCCGGGTCGGTCACCGGTCAGCTCCGGCCGCGAGCCGGCGGCGAAGCTCGTTGCGTACCGCAGGCCATTCGGACGCGATGATCGAGAACACCACCGTGTCGCGGAGCGAGCCGTCGGGCAGCAGCCGGTGGCTGCGCAGGATGCCGTCCTGCTTGGCGCCGAGGCGCCGGATCGCCGCCCGCGACTGCTGGTTCATCCAGGCTGTCCGGAACTCGACCGCGATGCAGCCCAGCTCCTCGAAGGCGTGCCCCAGCAGGAGCAACTTGGACTCGGTGTTGGTGCCGGTGCGCTGCGCCGAGCGGGCGTTCCAGGTCGAGCCGATCTCGAGCCGGCGGTTGACGAGGTCGACGTCCAGGTACGTCGTCATGCCGATCACCCGGCCGGTGTCGTGGCGCAGTGCGGTGAAAGCCAGCATCGTCCCCGCGGCCTGCAGCGCCAGTCGTCGCTCGATCTCGGCGCGAAGTAGCTCGGGCCGGGGCACCGAGGTGTACCAGAGCTTCCACAGCTCGCCGTCGCGGGCCGCCTCGACCAGGCCGTCGTGGTGGTCGGGGTGCAGCGGCTCCAGCCGTACCAGGTCTCCGGACAGCACGAGCGGCTCGAGGGGCATCACCCGGACCACGCTAGCCAGCAGGGCTGCGCGAGCACGATGGATCTGAACCAGCTCGACGAAAGCCCGGGCCATCTGCTGCTCACGGACGCCGCCCGCCGGTGCCGCCCCGTGACGACGACACTGCCAGTCCCGACCCGGCGGATCCCAACCCTGCTACCACCCGCACGGCCCGATCCGCGGTGCAGGCCGCCGCGACAGCAGCCTGCAGTGCCATTGCGCCACCCTTTCGGGCGGTCGGTCCTCGGCGGGCGCTCAGTCCTGGGCAGCCAGACCGGCGTGCGCGGCGCGCAGCTGCCGTTTGAGGATCTTCCCGCTGGGGTTCTTGGGCAGCGCGGCGGCGAGGACGACGTACTTCGGGCGCTTGTACCCCGCGAGGTGCGCCCTGCAGTGGGCCTCGACGTCCCCGGCGGTCAGCTCGGCGCCAGGCTTGGGCACCACGACGGCGGCCACCGCCTCCACCCAGCGCGGATGGTCCACCGCGAAGACAGCAACCTCGGCGACGCCGGCCAGTGCGTACACGCACTCCTCGACCTCGCGGCTCGCGACGTTCTCCCCACCGGACTTGATCATGTCCTTCTTGCGGTCGACGACGGTCACCCGGCCCTCGGCGTCCATCGTGCCGAGGTCGCCGGAGTGGAACCAGCCACCCCGGAACGCCACCGCGGTCGTTGCCGGGTCCCGGTAGTAGCCCAAGGTCGCCTGCGGGCTGCGGTGGACGATCTCGCCAACCTCCCCGGTGGGGACGGTCACGTCGTCGTCGTCGACGACCCGGGTCTCGACGTTGAGCACCGCCCGGCCTGCCGACCCGGCGTGCGAGAGCTGCTCCTCGGGCGGGAGCAGGGTGGCCAGCGGCGAGAGCTCGGTCTGGCCGTACAGGTTCCACAGCCGCACGTGGGGCAGCCGCTCCCGCATCTCACGCAACACCTCCACCGGCATCGGGGACGCCCCGTAGTAGCCCTTCTGCAGGCTGGACAGGTCGGTGCTGTCGAAGTCCGGGTGACGTAGCAGCGCGATCCAGACCGTCGGGGGGCAGAACAACTTCGTGACGCGCTCGCGCGCCACCACCCGCAGGATCGCCGCGGGGTCCGGCGCGGGCAGCAGGATGTTCGTACCGCCAAGATAGATATTGGGCCCGAGGAAGACGTCGAGCTGCGCGCAGTGGTAGAGCGGCAGTGCGTGCAGCTCCACGTCCGAGGCCTCGTTGCCCCCCTCGACGACGCAGCTGACGTACTGCCACATCAGCGCCCGACTGGACAGCAGGACGCCCTTGGGCCTGGACTCGGTGCCGCTGGTGTACATCAGTCGCAGCGGGTCGTCGTCGCCGACGTGCACCACCGGCGGCACGCCGCCCGAGTCGGCCCAGACATGGACGTCCTCCCAGTCCGCCAGGCCCGAGCCCGCGAGCGGGATCCGACCGCGCACCCGCAGGGTGGTCCCCGACAGCTGCGCCGCCTGCTCGGCCACGTCGCCGAGGGCGTCCTCGGCGATCAGGGCGACCGCGCCGCTGTGCTCGAGGATGAAGGCCACCTCCTGCGCGCCGAGCATGAAGTTGATGGGTACCAGTACGACGCCGAGGCGCGCCGTCGCGAACACCAGGACGACGTACTGCCAGCAGTTGTGCGACAGCAGGGCAAGCCGATCGCCCTGCCCGAGGCCGCGGTCGGACAGCGCCGCCGCGACCCGGTCGATGGTGGCGTCGAGCTCGCGGTAGGTCAGGCGCACCCCACCGTCGACGAGGCCGACCTTGTCGGGGCAGCGCTGCGCCGTACGCCGCGGAATGTCGCCGAGCGCATGCGAGCGGGCCCGCGCCACGAGCGCGACGACGCCTTCGGCGGTGTCGGGCGGCTGGGTCATGGAGTCGACCTCGTCATGCGAGTGGGTGGGAACCGCCCACTGTGCCGTACCGGGGGGCGCCGCCGCACGGCCTGCGCGGGCCGCCTGTCGGTCGGAGCCGCTGGCGACGTACGTTGGCGGCTCCCTGTACGACGGAGCCGCCGTGACGACCGCCAGCCGCAAGACCGCACTGGCCTACTACGGCGCCCTCTGCGTGCTGATGACCTTGATCCTGTTCAGTCTGCTGGGTCACCTGCTCCCGCACCCGATCGCCAGACACATCTCCAACGACAGCGAGGGGTACGTCCTCGCCCTGATCCTGCCGCTGTGGATACAGGTCGCGCGGCCGCGGCTCGCGGGCAGCCGGGCTCAGTGGCCGGTCACCGGCCTGGCTGCCCTGAGCTGCCTGCTGACCGGTGTCGTGCTGTACAACTCGTCCATCGTCAGCAGCGTGCGGACGCTCAACGAGACGTTCTTCGCCCTCACGCTGCTGATCCCGTTCGTCCAGCTCCGGCGCCCACTCCCCCGCCGGCTGCCTGCCCTGATATCGGTCGCCGTCGTGCTGCTCACCGTCGTCGCGCAGCACACCGGCCTGCACCACCTCAGCACCCAGCTCGCCGAGGGCGTCGTGATGCTGACGCTCGCACCCCTCGCTCTCGACGTCGGTGACCGCGGGATCCTGGAGCCCACCCGGCCCACCGCCGCCCCGCTGCGCCGGGCCTGGTGGGTGGCGCTGGCGCTGCTGCCGCTCGTCGCGATCGCCCTCAAGCACGTGATGACGAGTCCGAGCCTGCACGCCGTCATCGAGTACATCACCCGGGCGCAGGAGGCCCCCGTCGGGCTGCTGCTCATCCACCTGTACTTCTGGTCGTGCCGCCGGAGCGAGCAGCCGGCTCGGGAGCGGACAGCAGCCCGAGCGGGCTGAGCCCGGCGCCGGCGTCCACCCGTACGACCTCGTCCAGGCCGGCCAGCACGCCTGAGCGGTGCGTCGACAGCAGGACGGTCCGGCCGCGGGTCGCCTGCAGCAGGTCGGCCACGACCAGCGCCTCGGTCGTCGGGTCGAGGTGGGCGGTGGGCTCGTCGAGGACGAGGACCTGGGGGTCGGCGAGCAGCGCGCGGGCCAGCAGCAACCGCTGGCGCTGCCCACCGGACATCCGGTCGCCGTCCGCGCCGACCCGGGTCGACCAGCCGGACGGCAGGCTGCGCACCCACTCCAGCAGGCCGAGCCGGCCGGCGACGACGTCGAGGTCGTCGTCGGTAGCACCCGGCCGCCCGACCCGGAGGTTCTCGCGCAGCGTCGAGGCGAAGACGTGGTCGTCCTGCAGGCAGCCCGACACCAGCGGCGGCAGGTCGCTGGCGCGCAGGTCTGCCAGGGCAGTGCACCACCGGCCGTCATCGACCCCGACCGTGCCGGCGCTGGGCTGCAGCAACCGGAGCGCGGCGGCGACCAACGTCGACTTGCCGCTGCCGCTGGCCCCGACAACGCCCACCCGGGTACCCGGCCGGACCTGCAGGTCGACGCCGTGCAGCACCGCCGGCCCGTACCCGAGGTCGGCGCCGCGCAAGGCGAGGCCGACCCGTCCGGACGGGGCCGCCCGGGGGTGGGCGGGCTCGGGGACCGGCACCGGGGCGCCCAGCAGGGCGGCGACCCGGGCGGCCCGCTTGGCCGTCGCGCCGAGGGCGGCCCACGGGGCGCCGAGCGCGGCGACCGGCTCGACCGCCGTGGCGGCGAGCAGCGTCACGACCCCGATGGTGACACCGGAGGCGTGGTTTCCAGCCGCGGCCAGCACCAGCAGCGGGACGACACCGACGCACAGCGACGCGGCCGCGGTCGCCCCGGCAGCGGCCCAGCGCGCCGGACGGCCGGCCCGGGCCACCTCCACGTCGAGCTGCAGGACCTCGCTGGCGCGCTCGGTGTCACGGCCGTACGCCCACAGCTCCGGGTAGGCCTCCACCCACGACACCGCGGCCTGGTCGCGCAGCCCCGCGAGCCGGGCTGCCCGGTCGGCCCCGGTGCGGCCGGCCCGGGCCGCGAGGGCGGCGAGCGCAGCGGTCAGCAGCAGCCCGGCGGCGAGCGCCGGTGCGGCCTCGGGGACCAGCCATCCGGTGACTCCGACGGCGGCTACCCCGGACACGACCGCTCCGGCCAGCGGCAGGATCCCTCGCACGAGCGAGTCCTGTACGGCGTCGACGTCCGCGGTGAACCGACGCAGGACGTCGCCACGGCGCCACAGGTCGAGCCCGCCCGGCGCCAGCGGGATCAGGGCCGCGACCACCCGGGTGCGGGTGCGGGTGAGCAGCCGGAGGGCGACATCGTGGGCCGCGAGCCGCTCGCCATAACGCAGCAGCGCTTTCGCCAGCGCGAAGGTGCGCACCCCGACGACGGCCAGTGCCAGCGCCTGGACCTCTGGGCGCTGCGCGGCGCGCAGGACCAGCCAGGCGCTGCAGCCGGTCAGCGCCAGCGCCGCCAGCGCGCCGGCGCCGCCGAGTCCGAGTACGCCCAGGGTGCGCGCCCGTAGCCCCGCCGCATCGGGCCGAAAGGTGGCGAGCAGGCCGGGGGCGGGCTCCGGCTCCGCGGGCACCGCGGGCGCCGGGCGCGGCGGCGGTACGGGCACCGCAAAGGGGTCCGGGTGCGCGGCGGGTGCGCGGCGGTCGGCGACCAGCCGGCCGTCGCGCAGCCGGAGCCGGCGGTCGGCGACCAGCGCCAGGGTGGCGCTGTGCGTCACGAGCACGACGGCCGCGGTCCCCCGCAGGCTGTCGACGAGCCGGGCGACGACCTGCTCACCGCCTTCGTCGAGGTCCTCGCTGGGTTCGTCCAACAGGACCAGCGGGTGCTGGCCCCGGGCGGCGACGGCCCGTGCGCGCAGCAGCGCACGGGCCAGCGCGACCCGGCGGCGCTGCCCGGCGGACACGCTGCTGCCGCCCTCGCCCAGCAGGGTCGCCGCGGCGGGGGCGCTGCACCAGGCCAGCGCGGCGGCGACCTGCTCGTCGTCGGCGGCGGGGTCGCCGAGGCGGGCCTCCGCACCCGCAGTCGCGCGGCTGCTGCGCGGCCGCTGCGGGGCCCAGGCCAGCCGGTCGCGCCAGGCCGGGCCCTGATCCGCGGTGACGACGGTTCCGCTGTCGGGCGGGACGGCGCCCAGCAGCAGCGCCAGCAACGTGCTCTTGCCGGCGCCGCTCGGCCCTTCTACCGCCACGACCTCGCCGGGTGCGAGCACCAGCGAGATCCGGTCGAGGGCGAGTCCCTCACGGCCGGGGTGCTGGACGCTCACGTCGGTCAGCCGGACGAGGGGCTCATCGGTCGCCGTCGCACTGCCCGGCTCCTGCACTGGCGCCGCTGCCAGCTCCAGCACCGCGGTCGCGGCCTCCAGGGCGTCGGCGCTGGCGTGGTACGTCGCCCCGACGGCCCGCAGCGGCGCGTAGACCTCCGGTGCCAGCAGCAGCACGGTGAGGCCGGCGGTCAGCGCCACCTGCCCGCCCTGAAGGCGCAGCCCGACGCTGACCGCGACCAGGGCCACCGACAACGTCGCCAGCAGGTCCAGGACGAGCCCGGACAGGAAGGCCCAGCGCAGCGCCGCCAGGGTCTGCGTGCGATAGCGCTCGGTCACCCGGCCGAGCGCAGCGACCTGGCCCTCGGCCCGGCCATGGATCTTCAGGGTGGGAATCCCCTGCAGCAGGTCGAGCACCTTCGCAGCGAGCACGGCCAGGGTGGCGTACGACCGGGCGGTGCGGTCGCGGGTCGTCAGCCCGATCAGCGCCAGGAACAGCGGGACCAGCGGCAGCGTGACTGCCAGCAGGACCAGCGACAGCCGGTCGAGCGTCCCGATCCGGGCCAGCACGACCGGGGGTACGACGATCGCGCCGACCAGCGCCGGGACGACCCTGGTGACGTACCCGTCGACCGCGTCGAGCGAGGAACCAGCGGTGTGCGCGAGCCGGGCGGTGTCCTGCGTACCGACCCAGCGCGGGCCGGCGCCGCCGACCCCGTGCAACAGGGCGGCCCGCAACTCGCCACGGACCCGCTCACCGGCCCGGCTGCCGGTCAGCTCCACCAGCGCGTCGACCGCGGCCCGGACGGCGACCACCGCGCCGAGCAGCAGCAACGGCCGGGCGATCGGGTCCGCGCCCCGCCACGCCACGACGAGCACCTGCGCGAGCAGGCCCGCCACGGCCACGGTGCACAGCGCCCTGGCCAGTAGCAGCGGCACGAGCAGGCCGACCTGCCTGCGCAGCGCCGGCGCGACCGCGAGCAGCCGCGGGTCGAGCGGCCGCAGCCTTCCGGTGGGCGCCCGACGGCCGGCCTTTGCTCCGGCCACCCGTCAGACCGTGGTCAGTGGCGCGCTGACCACCGGCGGCCGGGTGAGCCGCTGGCGGAAGACCCAGTAGGTCCAACCCTGGTAGCCCAGCACGACCGGGGTGACCAGCAGGGCGACGACGGTCATGACCTTCAGCGTGTACGGCGAGGAGCTCGCGTCGCTGATGCTCAGCCCGGTCGTGCCGCGCCCCGGCAGCACATCGGGGTACAGGCAGGCGAACACGAAGATGGGGACCAGCACGGTGGCGGCGGCGGTACCGGCGAACGCCCGTACCTCCGAGCCGGCGCGGGCGGCGAGGACGGCGCCGATCGCCGCGACGGCGATGACCAGGGCGAGCAGCGCGGCGACGGCGCTGCCGCGCAGCTGCAGCGACCAGAGCAGCCAGGCCGCGGCGGCGAGCACCGCCGGCGCCCCGAGCCGGCGGGCCTGTCCCAGCGCCCGGACGCGCAGCTCTCCGGTCGTACGAAGGGCGATGAAGACCGCGCCGTGAAAACTGAACAGCAGCAGGGTGGTGAGCCCACCGAGCAGGGCGTACGGCGACAGCAGCTGCCAGAGCGAGTCGGTCATGTGGAACGTCGCGTCCATCCGCACGCCGCGCACCCAGTTCGCCAGCGTCACGCCGAGCAGCACCGAGACGAGCGCGCTGCCGCCGGTGACGCCGCGGTCGCACCAGCGCTGGGCGCTGCCCGTCTCGACGTGGTGCCGGTACTCCAGGCACACACCGCGCAGGATCAGGCCGAGCAGCAGCAGGGCCAGCGGCAGGTAGAAGCCGCTGAAGACGGTGGCGTACCACTCGGGAAAGGCGGCGAAGGTGGCGCCACCGGCGACCAGCAGCCACACCTCGTTGCCGTCCCAGTGCGGGCCGATCGTGCGCAGCACCAGCTGCCGGTCGGCCTCGTCACGCCCCAGGACGGGCAGCAGCACGCCGACCCCGAAGTCGAAGCCTTCGAGCAGGACGAAACCCGCCCACAGCACCGCGATCAAGCCGAACCAGAACTCGGGGAGCATGTTTTCCTCGTCTCGGGGTGCGCGGGTTGGTCAGTCGACGAGCGCGGGCTCGGGCCGCCGGTCCGTGCCGCCGTCGCCGTCGTGCCCGGTGTCGAGCCAGGGGTCGGAGTTGGGGTCGTCGGACTCGACGGGGCCCTCGCGGCCGATCCGCAGGAACAGCCGGACCGCCACCAGGCCGAGACCGGCGTACAGCAGCGTGAAGCCGATCAGCGTGGCCAGGACGTTGCCGCTGCCCGGCCCGACGCTGATGCCGTCACGGGTACGCAGGACGCCGTACACCAGCCAGGGCTGCCGGGCGGTCTCGGTGAAGATCCAGCCGGCGCTGTTGGCGGCGAGCGGCAGCAGCGCGGCCCAGCAGGTCAGCCGGAGCAGCCGCGAACCGGGGACCAGCTTGCGGCGGCGGGCCTGCACGAGGACGAACAGGGCAACCAGGGCCGAGAGAACCCCGAAGCCGATCATCAGTCGGAAGGACCAGTACGCGAGCCAGACGACCGGCACGTACGAACCGGGCCCGAACTTCGCGACCGAGTCGGCCTGGACGTCGACGACACCCTCGACGGTGGACGACGCCCGGTTGTGGGCCAGCAGCGACAGCCCGTCCGGGATCGTCAGGTCGACCTTGTTCTCGCCCTTGCTGACGTCGCCGACCGCGAACAGCGAGAACGGCGCATGGTCCGTCGTACGCCACAACGCCTCGGCGGCGGCCATCTTCATCGGCTGCTGGCTGGTCATGATCTGGCCCTGCAGGTGGCCGACGACGCTGGTCAGCATCCCGCAGACCAGCACGACCGCGCCGGCAACCTTCAGGGTGCTGCGGTGCATGTCGCGGTGCTCGCCGCCGGCCCGGCGCAGGTGCCAAGCGCTGATGGCGAGCACGACGCCGCCGCCGGTCATGCCGGCCGCGAACACGGTGTGCGGAAACGTCACGAGCTGGGTGGAGTTGGTGAGCAGCGCCCAGATGCTGGTCAGCTCGGCCCGGCCGGTCTGCGCATTGAGGTGGTAGCCGACCGGGTGCTGCATCCAGGAGTTTGCGGCCAGGATGAAGTACGCGCTGGCGATGCTGCCGACGGCAACCAGCTGGATGCTCAGCAGGTGCAGGCGCGGCGAGAGCCGGTCGCGCCCGAACACCCACAGCCCGAGAAAGGTCGACTCGAGGAAGAACGCGACCAGGCCTTCCATCGCCAGCGGCGCCCCGAAGACGTCACCGACGAACCGCGAGTACTCCGACCAGTTCATCCCGAACTGGAACTCCTGCACGATGCCGGTCGCGACGCCGATGGCGAACGAGACCAGCAGGAGCTTTCCGTAGAAGCGCGCCGCGAGGTCCCAGTCCTTGCGCCCGGTGCGGTACGCGGCGGTCTGGAACCCCGCCACCAGCAACGCCAGGCCGATCGAGACGGGCACGATCAGGAAGTGGTAGACGGTCGTGATGGCGAACTGCCACCGCGCCAGGCTCTCGGCGGTCAAGGCGTCTCCCTGCGTCGTCGGGCGCGCTGCTGCGCGTCCTACACACCATCGGGGGCCGGGGCCGTGCCGGAACAGGGTCAAAGGTCCCGTCGCCGGATACGCGTTGCGGCCGTCGGCGGGAAGGGATGGGCGGCCGGGTTGACGAAGAGCTCGGCTCGTTCGGACCCGACCGTCTCGACGGGCTCGCGGGCTTGGCCGCCGAACTGCCCCGGCGCAGCCCGTCCGGCACCCTGGTGGGGTGACCACGGCGAGCGGGACCCGGGAAGCGTCGCTGCGCCGTTGGCGGCAGCGGTTGGCGGACGAGCGCCTCGAGGCAGAGCTCTACCGGACGCTCGCGGCCCGGCGGCTCGGCGAGGACCGCGAGATCCTGCTGGCGATCGCCGACGCAGAGGCACGGCACGCCGGGCACTGGGAGCGGCTGCTCGGCGACGAGGTCGGCCGGCCGCGGCACGGCAGCCTGCGGACCCGGGCGCTGGTCGTGCTGGCGCGCCGCTTCGGCTCGGTGTTCGTGCTGGCGCTGGTCCAGCTGGCCGAGAGCCGCACGCCGTACGACGCAGACATCGACGCCACCGCAACGATGGCGGCGGACGAGCGGGTCCACGAGGAGGTCGTACGCGGGCTGGCAGCGCGCGGCCGGGCCCGGGTCTCCGGCACCTTCCGGGCCGCGGTATTCGGGGCGAACGACGGTCTGGTCAGCAACCTTGCGCTCGTGCTGGGGGTCAGCGGCGGTGGCGTCGCGACGAGCACGGTCCTGCTCACCGGGCTGGCCGGGCTGCTCGCCGGGGCGCTCTCGATGGGTGCCGGCGAGTGGATCTCGGTGCGTTCCCAGCGTGAGCTGCTGACCGCCTCGGCGCCCAGCATGGGGACGCAGGAGTTGATCGCCAACCTCGACGTCAACGCCAACGAGCTGACCCTGGTCTACCGGGCCCGCGGGATACCGCAGGACGAGGCGCAGCGCCGGGCCGACGCGGTGCTGCGCCACCAGGAGCCGGCCCAGGAGACGCACTCCACCGACGCCCTGGAGGCCGTTGGCTCCGACCTCGGCGCGGCCGTCTCGAGCTTCAGCTTCTTCGCCTCCGGCGCGGCCCTGCCGGTCCTGCCGTACGCCGTCGGCCTGTCGGGGGTGGCCGCGCTGGCCGTGGCGAGCGCTCTCGTCGGGGTCGCGCTGCTGTTCGTCGGCGCGATCGTCGGGGTCCTTTCCGGTGGGCCGCCGCTGGCGCGGGCGCTGCGACAGCTCGCGATCGGGCTCGGCGCCGCCGGCATCACGTACGTCGTCGGAAGCGTCGTCGGCGCGGCCGTCGGCTAGCCGCCCCGCCCGAACTGCTCAGCCGACCCCCGCGGGCGAGGTCGCACGCAGGCTCCGAAGCGACGGCGACGGCTGCGGCGCGGCCGCCGCCACCCGCATCTTGACGTCGACCGCGACCACGCCGGTCGGCCCGGCGAGCAGCGGGTTGACGTCGAGCTCCGCGATCTCGGGCAGGTCCGCGGCAAGCACCGCCAGCCGCACGAGGGTGTCCGCGACCGCCGCGAGGTCGGCGGTCGGGCACCCGCGGGCCCCCGTCAGCATCGGCGCGCACCGCAGCGACAGCACCTGCTCGCGGGCCCGCTCCGCGGTGAGCGGGAGCAGCCGCAGCGCCCGGTCGGCCAGGACGTCGGTGTAGATGCCGCCCGCGCCCACCAGCACGAGCGGGCCGACCGTGTCGTCCACGACCACCCCGGCGGCCAGTTCCACCCGGTCGGCGTGCGAGGCCATCGGCTGCACGAGCGCCGCCGTCATGGCCGGCCCCAGCCGGTCCTGCATCTGCTCGAAGGCGCCCCGGACCGCCACGGCCGTCGCGAGCCCCAGCCGGACACCCCCGACATCGCTCTTGTGCACCAGCCCGGGCCCCGCGGCCTTCAGTGCCACCGGCAGGCCCAACTCGAGTGCGGCGTGGGCGGCTTCGTCGGCGCCGGTGACCAGCCGACTGGCCAGGCAGTCGATCCCGTACGCCCGGAGAACCCCCGCGGCGGCCTCCGGGTCGAGCCAGCCGCCACTCCCGGGGTGCTCGAGTGCGGCCTCGACAAGAGACCGCGCGAGCATCCGGTCCACGCCGGCCGGGACCGGCTGGGGCTCGAACGGGCGGGCGTGCCAGCGCGCATGGGCGACGACCTTGCCCAGCGCCCTGGCCGCCCGCTCGGCAAACTCAAAGCAGGGCGACGTCAACCGGCCGGCCTCGTCGCGCAGCTCCGCGGGTGGCTGCGGGACGCCCGGGAAGCAGGCCAGCAGAGGGGTTTCGGACGCAGCGCCTGCGCACCGGCGCAGCGCGGCGGCGTACGCGCTCTCGCTGCCGCGGATGAGCGGGGTGTAGATCGCCACGACCGCGTCGACGTCCGGATCGGCCAGCACGAGGGCGACCGCCCGCTCGTAGTCCTGCGGGGTCGCCGTCGCAAGCACGTCCACCGGGTTGTCGACGGCTGCCGCCGGCGGTAGCAGCGCGCGCAGCGCGGCCGTGGTCGATGCCCCCAGCGGGAGAACCGACAGCCCGGCCTGCTCGCAGGCGTCCGCCGCGAGGACGCCCGGTCCTCCACTGTTGCCGATGACGACGACCCGGCCACCGCGCGGCCGCGGCGCCGTCGCCAACACGAGCGCGATGTCGAACATCTCCGGCAGGTCGTCGGCGCGCAGCACCCCGGCCTGCTCGAACAGTGCGTCCACGGCGACATCCGGCGTTGCTGCGGCGGCGGTGTGCGACGTCCCGGCCCGGCTGCCCGCTGTCGAGCGGCCGGACTTCACCACCACGATCGGCTTGCTGCGACCCACCCGGGCCGCCACCCTGGCGAACCTGCGGGCGTTGCCGAACGACTCCAGGTACAGCGCGACGACCGACGTCCGGTCATCGCGTTCGAGGTAGGCCAGCAGGTCGTTACCGCTGACGTCGGCCTTGTTGCCGGTCGAGACGAACAGCGACAACCCGACGCCCGAGGACTCGGCGCGGCGCAGCGCAGCGACCCCGACCGCACCGGACTGCGACACCAACGCGATCGAGCCGGGCTGTGGCTCGGCGTCGCAGAACGTCGCGTTCAGGCTCACCAGCGGGTCGGTGTTGACCAGTCCGAGGCAGTTCGGGCCGAGCAGCCGCATGCTGTGCTCCCGGCACAGCAGAACCAGGTCCTGCTGCATGACACGACCTTCGGGGCCGGTCTCTGCGAAACCCGCGCTGAGCACCAGCAACGCGCGGGCGCCGGCCGCTGCGCAGTCCTGCGCGACGGCCAGGACCTGCTGGGCCGGTACGGCGATCACCACCAGGTCGACGGCCTCACCGACCTCGCTGACCCGCTCGTGCCCCGGGCAGGCGCCGCTGGCCGTCGCGCGCCGGCCGACCGCGTGCACCTGACCGTGGAATCCGCCGTCGACGACGGCCCGCAGGACGGTGCGCGCGATGCTGTCGCCGCGGCTGCTGCCGACCACCGCGATGGACCGGGGGGCCAGGGCCGGCAGCAGCGACGCGTGCTCGGCCTCGCCCTCGCGAGCCTCGACGATGCCCTGGAAGTCCCGCGGCGCGGCGAGGTCGATCTCGGCCCGGGTGAGGCCGCGCGAGGACGTCCGGCGTACCAGCAGCCCGCTGTGGGTGAACACGTCGAGCATCCCGGCGTTGTCGGTCATCACGTCCGCCACGAACGTCGTGATGCCCTGCTCGCGCGCCGCCTGCGCGAGTTGCTCCAGCAGGAGGGTCCCGAGACCGATGGCGTGGTGCTCGTCGTCGATGAGGAAGGCGACCTCCGCGACCGCGGGGTCGGACTCGGTCCGGAAGAAGCTGCTGACCGCGACGACGACGCCGTTCACCTCGGCGAGCAGCGTGCCCTGGTCGGGCGCGGACCGGACGACCCGGTCGACGTACCAGTCACCGCTGGGCTCCTGGGCACTGAAGTAGCGCAGCAGCCGGGTCCGTGGGGACAGCCGGGCGTTCAGCTCCCGCAGCGCGCCCACGTCGTCGGGAAACGCCAGGCGCAGCTGGGCGATCCGGCCGTCACGCAGCAGGACGTCCACCGGCCCCGCACGGTCCCCTGCCGCAGTCACCACGACGTCCACCCACTCAGCTCACCCATGCTCCGGGACGCTAGGTGTGGCCGGGCACAGCCGGCAGGGCCTTTGGTCCCCCGTCTGGTGCGCCCCGGTGATCCGGTGGGCGCCAGCGTCGCTGGGGCGACACGACGCTCCCCCGGATCAACGCAGCAGCACGGGCGCCGCGCGGGACCTTCTGCCCTACCCGGCTGAGCCCGGGAAGGGCACGGTGGGTGCCGGTCGGACCAGGGGAGCAGCACGGCCGCTCTGCGCCGCCGGCCCGGGCCTGAGGAGGACCCCGTGCCTGACGTCGCCGCACCAGCGCTCCCACCGCTCCCGATGGCGGGGGCCGACGAGCATGCCCGGCTGGCCTGGTACGCCGCGGTCGCCCGCTGGGCCCCGTCCAAACACAACAGCCAGCCGTGGCGCTTCGTCGTGCGCGAGCACTGCCTTGACGTGTGGGCCGACCCCGCCCGGACGCTGATCCGCACCGACCCGCACCGCCGGGAGCTGGTGCTGGCCTGCGGCGCTGCGGTGCACCTGGCGTGCGTCGCCGCGCGCGGAGCTGGTCGCGAGCCGGCTGTGGAGCTGCTCCCGGACGGATCGGGCGCGCGGCTGGCCCGGCTCACGGAGCGCGGGCCCTGGCCGACCTGCTCGCACGACCGGGCCCTGCTCGCCGCGGTGCCCAGGCGACGCACCGACCGCGGGCCACTCGACAGCCGTGCGCTCGACCCCGGCCTGTCGTTCCGGCTGCAGGACGCGGCGCGATCCGAAGGAGCGATCCTGCGGCTGGTCATCACCCCCGGCGACCGCACCAGTTTGGCGGACCTGGTAGCCCGCGCCGACCGGCTGCTCGCACGTGATCGCGGGGCGGACGAGGAACTCGCGCCGTGGCTGCGCGAACCGGGCGACGACCGGCTGGACGGCGTTCCCACCGACCACACCCGTGGGGCGGCCGCCTCGTACCGAGCCGAGTTCGTCCAGAGGGACTTCTCCTCGGCGCATTCACGGCCGGCGCAGGACCGCGCCGGGCCGGACCACCCGCTCGTCGGCGTGTTGTGCAGCCCGGGCGACACCGTGACCGACCGGGTGCGCGCCGGCCGGGCCCTCGCCGCCGTCCTTCTCGAAGCCAACGTCGCCGGCGCCAACGCCTCCTACCTGGACCAGCCGGTCGAGGAGCCGGCCATCCGCCACCAACTGCGCCAGCAGCTCGACCTGGCCGGGATGCCGCAGCTCATCCTGCGGATCGGCGCCGGCGCCACGGTCGCCCCGACTCCTCGCCGCGTCGTGGACGACGTCACGCTCGGCTGCTGACGAACCAGCGAGGGACCTTGGTCCCGGGCTGCGCGGCCCTTCGCCTCTGCCCGGCCCCGTCGTCTGCCCACATGCTTCAGGTACTCGTACACCTGGAAGGACGTGCCCCATGCGCAAGATCGTGGTCGGGATCGACGACACGGTGTCCTCGAGGCGCGCGCTGGAGCGGGCGCTGATGCAGGCCGAGGCGAGTGGCCGGCCGCTCCTGGCGGTGCACGCCTGGACCTCCTCGGTGTGGCTGGGCGGGACGCCGGGAATCCCTTACGGCGCTGCGACGATCGTCCAGGACAGCGAAGCGGTGGCCCTGGTGGTCGCCGAGGACCTGCTGGCGCAGGCCCGTTCCAGACATCCGGGCGGCACCGACGCCGTGCGGGTCGAGGCGGTCGAGGGCGACCCCGGCCGCGCACTTGTCCGAGCCTCGGTCGACGCCGGTCTGCTCGTCGTCGGCAACCACGGCCACGGCGCCATCGTGCGCGCCGTGCTCGGCTCCGCGACCGAGTACGCGCTGCACCACGCCGAGTGCCCCGTCATGGTCGTCCCGGCGCAGGGCCCGGCCGTCGCTGCGTTCCGACGCGTGGTGGTCGGTGTCGACGGCTCGCCAAGCTCGCGGTCCGCGCTGCGCTGGGGCCTGGACGCAGCCCGCGCCCTCGGCTGCCCCCTCGTCGCCGCGCATGCCTGGCTCAGCACCGACCTGCCGGCCCCGGTGCCGGCCGCACCAGGCCTCCCGGCCTACGCGGAGGCAGCACGCACCTGGCTGCTGCAGGAGCTCGAGGACACCCTGCCCGCCGACAACGGGGTCGAGGTGATCCCGGCCCTGACCCACAGCAGCCCGGCCTGGGGTCTGGTGGACACGGCGACCCCGGACGACGTGCTCGTCGTCGGCTCGCGGGGTCGCGGGGGCATCGCCAGCCTCGTGCTCGGCTCGGTCGCCAGCCAGTGCGCCGAGCACGCTTCGAGCACGGTGGTGATCGTGCGCGACGGGCAGGAACGGCTCGAGCCACCCGCCGGGTCGGACGCCGCCACCCGGCTACGCACCGCAGCGCGGCTGCACACCGTCGCCGGTTGACGGCGGACGTGGATCCGCCGGACACCGAGCTGGTCCAGACGCACACCGCGTGCCTGCTGCTGACCGGGTCGCGCGTGCTGAAGTGGAAGAAGCCGGTCGATCTGGGCTTCGTGGACTTCCGGGGTCGCGAGGCCCGGCTGGCTGCCTGCCGCGCAGAGGTGGCGCTGAACAGCCGGCTGGCGCCGGACGTCTATCTCGGTGTCGGGGAGGTGCGTGACCCCGAGGGGCGCCCGTACGAGCCGTACGTGCTGATGCGCCGGATGCCCGCTGCGCTCCGCCTGTCGACGCTGGTCCGCGACGACCAGGACGTCGACGCGCACGTCGACGCCGTGGCCCGCACCCTGGCTGACTTCCATGCCCGCTGCGAGGTGCCCGCGGACGCCCGGGACGTCGCCTCCCCGCGGCGGCTGCGCGAGCTCTGGGACGACGCGCTCGTCGTCCTGGCACGGCACCTGCCGCTGCGCGACGTCGACCGCGCCGTCGCGATGCTGGAGCGCTACCTGGCGGGCCGGGCGCCCCTGCTGGCTGAGCGGGCCGACCGGGGCTGCGTACGCGACGGGCACGGTGACCTCCTGGCCGACGACATCTTCTGCCTGCCGGACGGCCCACGGATCCTGGACTGCCTGGACTTTGCGCCCGAGCTGCGTGCTGGGGACGTGGTCGGCGACGTCGCCTTTCTGGCGATGGACCTCGAGCACCTCGGCGCACCGGCAGTCGCGCGGCGGCTCTGGACGCGCTACCGCCAGTTCACCGGCGAGACCCACCCGGCAACGCTGGAGCACCTGTACACGGCTTACCGCGCTGCGGTACGGGCCAAGGTGGCCTGCGTACGGGCCGAGCAGCTGCCGACATCGGAACGGTCTGAGCATCTGGACCGGGCGGCAGCACTGTTCGGCCTGTCCCTGCGACACCTGGAGCGCACTCGCCTGCGGCTCGTGCTCGTCGGTGGCCTGCCGGCCTCGGGCAGCTCGACCCTGGCTGCGGCGCTCGCCGACCACCAGGGGCTCCTGCTGCACAGCAGCGATCTCGTACGGCACGAGCTCTTCGGCGCCGCGCCCGCTGCAGAGCCCTACGAAGGACCGATGTACGGGGCCCCACCGACCCGCCGCGTCTACGCCGTCCTGCTCGAGCGCGCCCGCACCGAGCTGGAACGCGGCAGCAGTGTCGTCCTGGACGCCTCCTGGAGCCGCGCGTGGCAGCGCCAGGCCGCCCGCGACCTCGCGAGCGACACCTGCGGCGAGCTCGTCGAGCTGGACTGCCAGGTCCCCGACCCGGTGGCCGAGATCCGCCTCGGGCAGCGACTTCCCACGCATCCTTCGGACGCGGATGCCGACGTCCGCAGGGAGATGCGCAGCCGGGCCGACCCGTGGCCGACCGCGCACGTCATCGACACTGCGGGTCCTGTGCAGACGGCCCTGGACCACGCCCTGCGCCTGTTGGACGCCGGCACCGAGGAGAGGCCCTTATGACGACCACGCGTAGCACCCCGCCCGGAACCCCCGGTGGCGCCGGACCGCTGGGTGCCGGGGAGCTCGCGCGCCTGGACGCCTGGTGGCGGGCGGCCAACTACCTCTCGGTCGGCCAGATCTACCTGATGGACAACGCGCTGCTCCGCGAGCCGCTGGCCCCCGCCCACGTCAAGCCCCGGCTGCTGGGCCACTGGGGCACCACGCCCGGGCTGAACCTGCTCTACGCCCACGCCAACCGGGTCATCCGGGCCCGGGACCTCGACGCGGTGTTCGTCGCCGGGCCCGGTCACGGCGGCCCGGGACCCAATGCCTGCGCGTGGCTCGAGGGCACCTACTCCGAGCTCAGCTCCCCGATCACCCGTGACGCGCAAGGGATGGCGCGGCTGTTCCACCAGTTCTCCTTCCCCGGCGGCGTGCCGAGCCACTGCGCGCCGGAGACACCCGGCTCCTTCCACGAGGGCGGCGAGCTCGGCTACTCGCTGGTGCACGCCTTCGGCGCGGTCTTCGACAACCCCGACCTGGTCGCCTTCTGCGTCGTCGGTGACGGCGAGGCCGAGACGGGCCCGCTGGCGGCCAGCTGGCACGTCAACAAGTTCCTGAACCCCAGCCGCGACGGCGCCGTGCTCCCGGTGCTGCACCTCAACCAGTACAAGATCGCGAACCCGACGGTGCTGGCCCGCATCCCCGAGGCGGAGCTGCTGCAGCTGCTGCGGGGGTACGGCTACGAGCCGCAGGTTGTCCGCGCCGAGCTGGGCAGCGACCCGGCGCTGGCCCACCAGGCGCTCGCGGGGGTGCTCGACTCCTGCCTGGACCGGATCGCCGAGATCCAGGGCGACGCGCGCTCGGGCGATCACGCCGCCCGACCGGCCTGGCCGATGGTCGTCCTGCGTACACCCAAGGGCTGGACGGGGCCCTCGGTCGTCGACGGCAAGCAGGTCGAGGGGACCTTCCGGTCGCACCAGGTCCCGCTGTCCGCCGTCCGCACCGACCCCGGCCACCTGGCGGCGCTGGAGACCTGGCTGCGCTCGTACCGTCCCGAGGAGCTCTTCGACGCCACAGGCACTCCCGTCCGTGAGCTGCTGGAGCTGCCACCGACCGGTGACCGTCGGATGAGCGCCAACCCGGTCGCCAACGGTGGGCTTCTGCTGCGCGACCTCGAGCTCCCGGACTTCCGGGCGTACGGCGTGGACGTACCCACGCCGGGCCAGAGCTCGCACGAGGCGACCCGGGTGCTCGGGAGCTGGCTGCGCGACGTCGTCGACCGCAACCGCAGCAACTTCCTGCTGTTCGGGCCCGACGAGGTCGCCAGCAACCGGCTGGGCGACGTGCTGGAGGTCACCGGACGCGACTGGTACGGGGAGGTCGGCCCGTACGACGAACACCTCGACCCCGACGGCCGCGTCGTCGAGGTGCTGTCCGAGCATCTGTGCGAGGGCCTGCTCGAGGGCTACCTGCTGACCGGCAGGCACGGCCTGTTCACCTGCTACGAGGCGTTCATCCACATCGTCGACTCGATGTTCAATCAGCACGCCAAGTGGCTGGAGGCGAGCTCGAAGGTGCCGTGGCGACGGCCGATCGCGAGCCTGAACTACCTGCTGTCGTCGCACGTCTGGCGTCAGGACCACAACGGCTCGACGCACCAGGACCCGGGCTTCCTCGACGTCGTGATGAACAAGAAGCCGAACATCGTCCGGGTCTACCTGCCGCCGGACACCAACACCCTGCTGAGCACGATGGACCACTGCCTGCGCAGCCGGCACTACGTCAACGTCGTCGTCGCCGGCAAGCAGCCGCAGCTGGACTACCTGCCGATGGACGAGGCGGTGCTGCACTGCACCCGCGGGATCGGGATCTGGGACTGGGCCGGCACCGAGGCGCTGCTCGGTGGCTCCAGTGCGCTGCCCGACGTCGTGCTGGCGTGCGCCGGCGAGGTGCCCACCCTGGAAGCGCTCGCCGCGGCGGACATCCTGCGGCGCGAGCTGCCGGACCTGCGCGTCCGGTTCGTCAATGTCGTGGACCTGATGCGGCTGCTGCCGGACAGCGAACACCCGCACGGGCTCTCGCACGCGGAGTTCGACGCCTTGTTCACGGTCGATCGGCCAGTGGTGTTCGCGTTCCACGGCTACCCGTGGCTGGTGCACCGCCTGACGTACAGCCGGCACAACCACCACGGCCTGCATGTCCGTGGCTACAAGGAGAACGGCACCACCACCACGCCCTTCGACATGGTCATGCTCAACGACCTGGATCGTTACCACCTGGTGATGGACGTCATCGACCGGGTGCCGGGCCTGGGGGCCCGGGCCGCCCGGTTGCGCCAGCAGATGACGGACGCCCGGGCCCGGGCCCGGGCCTGGACGCGGGAGCACGGTGAGGATGTCCCGGAGGTCGCGGCTTGGACCTGGCCGTACGCATGACGCTCGCGCTCGTCGTCAACGCCGGCAGCACGTCGGTGAAGGCCAGCCTGCTCTCGCGGGACCGCGACGGGTGGTCGACCGTGGACCGCTACCCCAGCCTGGCCAGCGCGCTCTCCGCCGCTGCCGGGGTGTCGTACGTCCTGCACCGGGTCGTGCACGGCGGCGACCGGCTGCGCCCGGTCGTGGTCGACGACGCGGTCATGGCCTCGCTGAGGGCCCTTTCGGAGCTCGCGCCGCTGCACCAGCCACCGGCGCTGGATGCGCTGCAACGGGCCCGCGAGGCCCTCCCGGACGCGCGCCACGTGGCCTGCTTCGACACGGCCTTCCACGTCACGATCCCGGCCGCCGCGCGGACGTACGCGCTGCCGGCGCGGTTGCGGGAGCTGGTGCACGTGGTGGGCTTCCACGGCCTCTCACATGCCTGGGGCGCCGGCCGAGCCGTCGCCACCTACCCGGCTGCGCGCCGGGTGCTGGTCGCGCATCTCGGCGGTGGCGCGTCGCTGTGCGCCGTGCTGGACGGCCGCAGCGTCGCGACGACGATGGGCTTCACGCCGCTGGACGGCCTGGTGATGGGCACCCGCAGCGGCTCGGTCGACCCTGGTGCGCTGCTCTGGCTGGCCCGGGTCACCGGCGAGGACCTCGAGGGCGTGCTCGAGCGCGACAGCGGGCTGCTCGGGCTGTGCGGGACGGCTGACCTGCGCGAGGTGCTCGGCCGGGCCGTTCTCGGCGACGCGGCCGCCGTTCTCGCCCGGGGGGTGTACCTGCACCGGCTTGTGACGTCGATCGGGGCCATGGCGGCCGCTCTCGGTGGGCTCGACGTGCTGGTGTTCACCGGGGGCGCCGGCGAGCACTCCGCCGAGCTGCGCCAGCTGGTGACCGACCGGCTCGGCTGGCTCGGGGTCGCCGCGTCCGGCGGGGAGGCCGACGTGAGCGTCGGTCTGTCGTCCGACGCAGCGTCGGGGGCCGCTGTCCATGTGCTTGTCGTCGAGGCCCGTGAAGATCTGCAGATGGTCGAGGACGCCGCCGAACTGCTGCTCGAAGCGGCCGACCCGGACGTCTGCGGCGACCGGCGGCCACGTTGACACCGGGCGCCACCGGCGCGCATGCTCGGCGTGCTGGAGATCAGCCAGTCCGGAACGGGATCGCCGCGCCCGCCGCCTCCCGGGAGCAGTGCGCTCGATGCCGGAGCGTTCCGTTTCGTCCCTGCGAGGCACTGCATGACTCCTTTGGCAGGCGCCCGTGATCACCGACGCAGGACGTCGATGATGACGACCGGGAACGCCTACCCACCGATCGTTCAGTTCGTGGCCCCCCGCTGCGAACGGAGCGCTACCGCAGCGTTGCCGCAAGCGCGTCCGGCCGCTGCCGCGACCACGCCCCCTGGGCAAGCCGTCCTCGGCAGCCACCCGAACGGCCAGGTCGGTGGCCTTCCCTAGGCGTCGGCGCACCGACGCACCCCCGGTCCCCGCGGGGCTGACACGCGGATCGGACGACGACCCGGCGACGGCCGACGCCGTCGACCGTCGTTGCGACGGGTGCCTCGCCCCCGCTGTCGTCCGGGTGCGCCTGACCAATGGCTCGGCGTTGGCACTGTGCGGCCATCACGGTCGTACGCACGCCGAGGCCCTGCGGACGCAGGGCGCGGTCCTCACCGGTGACCTGGTCTTCGCGCTGCCCGTCAGAACCTAGGAGAGGCGGGTTACCGGGTCCGCTGAGCGTTCTCGCGGGTGACCGGACGGGGTGCTGCTGCCGTCCTGCTAGTCCCACCTGTCCGGCCGCTGAGCCCCCGCTTCCCCTTCGTGAGTGCACTTCCCCTTTCAGAGTGCACTTCGAGGGGCTCCTGCAGTGCACTGGCGAAGGGGAGGTGCACTGGCGAAGGGGACCCCGAACGTGCCCGCGCGGTCGTCGAAGGCGTCGCGATGGTGGGCGCACACGTTCAGGGCGCCGAGCGCCTTGCCGTTCCCCGTCAGCAGCGGCAACGACAGGGCGTTGTGCACATCGGGGCGCCCCACCCGGGCTCACGCATGGGCCCTCCGACAGCCCGTACTGGTCGTTGTCGACCTCGGTCACCCGGGGGCCGGTGGCGACCACCGTCTGCGGCCGGTCGGACTCCAGCATCGTCAGGCCGGCGCCGGCGGCGCCCGGGATCGCCTGCACCGCGGAGCCCGCTAGGCGTGCGATCGTCTCCCCCGGCTCGCCGGAGCCGCGGGGCAGACCAGCCAGCCCCGCGTGGCCGGCCGCCAGGTCTTCATCATCATTGCCGTCGCCGCTGTGCACCCGTACCTCCGGCAGCTCGTCGACGTCCGTCGAAAGGGGTGCACCCCGGGGTCCCCTTCTCGCTGCTCGAGCGGCGCAGCGCGCGCCGACCAACGTCTTGGGCGCCGTGACAGCTGGGCCGTAGCTCGGGCAGGCACGTCTCGGGCGCCAGCGCCGCGTATGGTCCGCCAGGAAGCCCGATGGAGGCGCGCGTGCAGACGAAAACCTGGTGGCCGGGACGGCGCCGTCGCCGACTGCTTTCGCTCAGCGCGCTCCTCATCCTGGTGGGCGCCGCAGGATGCGACGGCACGTCCGGGCAACCGCCCGCCCTTGCTGCTGCGAGCACTGCCAGCCCCACCGTGAGCGGCACGGGCAGCACCGATGCCGGCAGCGCCTCCTCCACGGAGCCGCCCGCCGCGCCGTCGCCCGCAGCCCCCAGGACGCCCCCGGCTGCTGTGACCACACCGCCTCCGACCGTGCCGTCCGCCGGGGCCCTGTCCGGCCGGACGATCCTGCTCGATGCCGGCCACGACGGCGGCACCGGTGCCGACCCCGCCCGGGCGAACGCCCTCGTCGAGGCCGGCGGGTTCCGCAAGGCCTGCAACACCAGCGGCACCTCGACGAACGCCGGGTACGCCGAGCACGCCTTCAATTACGACGTCGTGAACCGCACCGCGGCGCTCCTGCGCACTCGCGGCGCGACCGTCGTCCTGACCCGCAACGACGATGTCGGCTTCGGGCCGTGCGTCGATGAGCGCGCCGCGATCGCCAACGCCGCCCACGCTGACGCGGCGGTGTCCGTACACGCCGACGGCGGGCCGGCCTCCGGACAGGGCTTCCACGTCATCGCCCCGGCGCTGGCGCCCGACGGCGGCAATGCAGCCTTCCTCGACGCGGGGTACCGGCTGGCGCTCTCCGTACGGACCGCCTTCCAGGCCGCGACAGCGGAGCCGACCGCGAACTACGTCGCACAGAACGGTCTGGACCGGCGCTCCGACCTCGCCGGGCTCAACCTCGCCCGGCTGCCCGCGGTGTTCATCGAGTGCGGCAACATGCGCAACGACACCGACGCCGCGCACGTGACGTCACCGGTCTGGCGTCAGCGGGCAGCCACCGGCGTCGCCGACGCGCTCCAGGCTTTCCTCACGACACCCTGAAGGCTGCGCCGCTGGTGGGGCAAGTGCTACGGCCTGGTCATCACGTCCCCGTCGGCGCCCCGGCGTGCCGGGCTCCGCAACCTGCGCGGGGACCCGCGTCGACGTCCGGCCGGTCAAGCCCGCGGCCGGGCTCTGGTGGTGGTCGCTTCCCTGCATTGACGACGTCGGCGACCGCGCCGGGCTCATCGCACTCCTCGCTGCAGGGGCAACCAGCGGGTGTGTACCCCTGCAGCGAGTCAGCCCCGGGGGACGGTGACGGACGGTTCCGTGAGCAGGTCAGGTCACAGGGATGGCGCAGGAGGCAGGTCCAGCTCGGTCTGCACCAGGTGGTTGAAGTAGTTGGTGAACAGGTTGAGCGCCAGGAAGGCAGCGGTCTCGGTCAATTCGACGTCGCTCCACCCGGCGTCGAGGGCGCCCTGCCAGGTGCTGTCCTGGACGTGCCCGACGTGCGCCGCCTGCTCCCGGACCAGCGCCAGGAGCGCGGCAAGCTTGGGGTCGGCGACCGACCCGCGGCGGATGTCGACGGTCTCGGCCTCGCTCAGCCCGGCTGCCTTGCCGCCGGCGGTGTGGGCGGCCTGGCAGTACGAGCACTCATCGACGTTGCCGACCGCGAGCGCGATCGCCTCGCGTGTCCTGCCGTCGAAGGTCCCGGTGTCCTGCAGCGCCTCTTGGACCGCGGCGTACATCTCCAGCACGGCCGGTGAGTGGGCCATGGCCCCGTGAATGTTCAGAACCTTGCCGAACCGGGCGCCGAGCGCCTTCAGCGTGTCGCGGCTGCCCTCGGGAGCTGAGTCGACGGTGTGGACGGGGATGCGGGTCATGGGAGTCCTCTCCAAAAGACGGGGCCAGATGGTTGCGCAACGCCCAACGGCCTGCCTGGCCTGCCCGCACGGTCACCTGAGTGACCCTTGGCCTCCCGCCTTCGGTAGGGCTTCGCTGTGTCGTCCTGGGCGGGAGGGACGACCGGGCCGCACCCATGACCATCGTGAGGAGGGAGCAGCTGTGACGACCGCGGCCCGCCCGGTGTCACCGACTCCAACGCCGGGCTGTGACGGTGCCCGGCAACGACCCGTCGGAGGTGGGCGCGAGCGGTCGTCGGTTGGCCGCCGCGACGGGCTGTGCCGCGCTGGTGCTGCTGGCGGTCCTGCTCGAGCTGGCGTCCGGGCAGGCCGCCAGCTCCCCCGAAGACGCCCGGTGCGGATCCCTTCGTCACGCTCGGGTGGGCGCAGCCGGTCCGGGTCGGCTCGTGCGCACTCGTCGCGGTGGCGTCGGCCGCGCACCGCCTGCTCCTCGACGAGCGGTCCGGCTGGCGTCGCCACTTCCTTGCCGCTGCGCCCTGTGCCGTGTTCGTGACAGGCGTCGCATTTGGCACCAGCTGGTCAACCCGGCACGCAGCCTCGTGGCTCAGGCGCGAGTTGACAATCGTGGTCTCGCCCCGGTGGCAGGAGGTGGACATCGCATCCTGAGCCGCCGTCCGCGGTGACAGGTGGCGGGCGTACGGCAGTCTCCAAGGGGCATAGGTGGCCGGGCGGCTACCTGGGTGGGGAGGGACCATGGTCGACGAGCCGGTGAGCTTCGAGAGCTTTCGCAAGTCCTTCTACTACGGCGCGCGAAGCGACATGCAGGCCAAGTTCCTGGCCGCGATGACCGACGAGCAGGCCGCTGACGCGCTCGCCCACATCATGGCTGCCCTGGGCGAGGCCTTCGACACGGGTGCCCTGGAGCCCGTGCGCGAGGCGGTGTACCGGGCCCAGGTCGATGCCTACCGTGAGGGCGACGCGCCGACGGTGCAGGACGCACCGTTCACGCCCTTCACGGGGAACCTGGCGGATCGACGCCTTGCGTTGATTTCCGCCGGCGGCGTCTTCCAGGTTGGCGATGACCCGATGGGGCTGGACGGGCCCACGCAGCAGGAGTCTCTGCTGATGATCAAGGACTTCTTGCGCGGTGCGCCAACGCTGTCCGAGATCCCTCGCGGCACGCCTGACGAGATGCTCACGGCGCGGCATCCCGGCTACGACGCGCGAACAGCGCAGCGCGACCCCGGGACCGTCTTTCCCCTCGCCGTGCTGAGGGAGCTGGCAGCGGAAGGGGCGGTCGGGCTCGCCGACACCCACTACAGCTTCACCGGCGCCACCTCACAGGTCCGGCTGCGTGAGCAGGCAGCGCCGCGGTGGGCCCGGCAGATGCGTGCCGAAGGGGTCGACGCCTGCTTACTCGTCGCCACTTGACCGGTCTGCCACGGGTCGGTCGGACTCGTCAGCCGGGCCCTTGAAGAGCAGGGTGTCCCCACCGTCTCGGTCTTCATCCGGGCCTTCGCCCATGTTGCCGGCCGGCTGCGGGTACCGCGCGTGCTCGTCGCACCGCACCTGATGGGCCGCACCATCGGTCCCGTCGGCGACCGGGCGCGGCAACGCGAGGTCGTCGAAGCGGCGCTGCGACTGCTCGTCGAGGCGCGGGCGCCGGCGACGCGCCGCGACCTGTGAGCGTTTGGCGGCACGACGAGCAGGACCGGATGCTGACAGTCCAGCGCCCAGTGTGATCGTGCTCGACGTCAACGGGACGTTGTCGCACCTGGAGCCGATGTCGCAGCGGTTTGCTGTCAACGGGCTGCCGGCTCAGCTCGCCCAGACGTGGTTCGCCCAGGTGCTGCGCGATGGCTTCGCGCTGGCTCCGCCGGAGGTCAGGCGACGTTCTCGACCATCGCCCAGGGCGTACTGCGCAGCCTGTTCCCGCAGCACGCTCCCGACCGAGACCCGGACGAGGCCGTGCGGCACGTGCAGCCCCCGAGTCCTACGCGTACGCCGCCCGGGAGGGCGCCGTGCCGCCCGCGGAGCTGCTGCTCGTCGCGGTGCGCACCCCTGGGACATCGACGGCGCCGCCCGCACCGGCCTGCAGACCGCGTGGATCGACCGCTCCCGTGCAGCTCCGTACCCCCGAGCCCGGCCTCACGGCGTCGGGCGTCGAGGACCTGGCGCGCACGCTCGCCGCCGACAGGTGGCCCACTACCTGAGCCGGACTCGGGACACCGTCGCCGTGACGCAGCCGGCTGCCCCTGCCAGGTCATGGTCAACGATGTGCCGCCGCAGGGTGCCGCAAGGTCAGGGCAGCGGATCAGAACCCATGACGTCGCGCAAGCCGCCCTCATCGAGCAGCACGGTCGACCCGTAGGCGGTCGACACCAGGCCGCTCTGGCGCAGCTGGGCGATCACCCGGGTGATCGACTGCCGGCGGGCACCAAGCAGGTGAGACATGGTCGTGTGGCTCAGACGGACCACCCGCTGCTGGCCGGCACCCGACTCGGCCAGATCCAGGAGCAGGTACGCCACCTGAGAGACGAGCGGCTTGCTGGTCACCACCACGAGCCGCCGCCGGTCGTCGTCCAGCCGCCGCGCGATCGACGTCATCCAGCGCAGCGACAGCGACGGCGAGCCCGCCAGCAACTGGGTCCACCGCTGCCGTGACAGGGAGATTATCTCGGTGTCGCGACTGGCCACGGCATCGAACGGCATGGGGTTGCCCAGCAGCAGGGGGATGTCCAGGATGACCCCGCCCGTGCGGACCACCGACATCGTGGCTCGGCCCCCCTCCTGCCGGGCCATGAGCTCGAGCTCGCCGCCCCCGACGACCTGCACGTGCGTCGCCATCGAGCCGGCCGCGGCGACCAGGGTGCCGGCCACGACGTACCGGACCATCCCGATCGTGCGCAGCAGAGTCAGTTCACCGGCTCGCAACAACCCGAGCGCCTCCACGGAGGTGGAGGGACGCATCGAACGCCCAACGGCCGCGGGTGTGGGGGCGGGCACCCGTCGATCATGCCCTGTACCGACACCATCCCGGTGGCGGGCGGCGACCCGGTGAACCGCGGGGGTGGGACCGGCTGCAGATGTCCCGCGCCAGATCCTGAGCGGCCGTCAGGTCGCCCGCACGGGAAGGCTCACCGACCGGACACCGCGCTCCTCCCGACCTCAGGCCTGGTCCGGACGGCCAACAGCGCGCCGGTACTGGACGTCAGGAACGGGATCAGCAGGTTCGCGGCGAGCTTGACAACGACACGCTTGGTCACCGTGCCCGACATGAGTACGTCACCCTCGTTCACAGCCCTCAGCAACGAGCCCACGACCAGGGCGACCGGAGCGCGGGTCCGCAAGGTCGCTCCCCGCGACAACTGCCGAAAGGCGTGGCGTGACTCAACCCAGGGCTGCAGCCGCGCCGGGGACACCGAGCCTCCTGAGTCGTGCCGAGTCGAGCCGTGAACAGGCGCAGACTGCCCGTTCACGACGATGCGCGCAGACCTCCGGCAGCTGGGCGTGCATCCCGTCGAAGACACTGCTACGCCCGGCCGGGGCGAAGACCGAGACCGACCGCGCGGCGGGGGGCGGCGGCGGCGCAAAGCTGGACTGGCCGTTGACGCGGGAGTACCGCGACTACATGATCCGCTACCTCGACGACACCGCGCAGGTCCAGGGCTATGTGCGGTCAGGGGCGACCGTTGTCAAAGGCGACGCACGCGTCACCGGCCCGGGCCGCGTCGAGGTCGACGGGCAGGTCCTGACCGCGGAGCACCTCGTCGTCGCAACAGGGTCCGGCGCCTACCTGCCCCCGATACCGGGGCTGGCCGACGGTCAGGTGTGGACCAACCGCGAGGCGACGACCCTCACCGAAATCCCGGACCGGGCGGTCATGCTGGGCGGCAGCGTCGTCGGCGTCGAACTCGGGCTCTTCCTGCGCCGGTACGGCGCGCAGGTGACGATCCTCGAGCGCTCGGAGCGGCTGCTGTCGCGCGAGGACGACCGGGTCGGCGAGCTCTCCGAGCAATACCTGCGCGACGGGCGCGTCGACGTCCGTACGGTGACAGAGGAGCCCGGGTGCGGCGGGACGCCAGGGACACGGTCGTCGAGCTCGACGGTGGCGGCGAGATCCGGTGCGACGTGATCGTCGTCGGCACCAGCCGTACCCCCCGCACCGACGGGCTCGGGCTCGAGCGTGCCGGCGCGGCGTGCGGTGACCGGGGCGAAGTCGTCGTCGACGACCGCTGCCGCGCCGCGGACGGGCTCTGAGCGATCGGCGACGTCACCGGCATCATGCCGTTCACACATGTCGCCGAGTATCAGGCGCGGGTGGTCGCGGAGGACATCCCTGGCACCGCGAGGACCGCCCGGTACGCCGGGATCCCGCGCGTCGTGTTCGCCGACCCCGAGGTCGCCGCGGTCGGCCTGACCCGGCGGCAGGCCCAGCAGCAGGGGCTCGCGGTCTCGCACGCCGAGGTGAATCTCGCCGACGCGATCGCCAGGCCGTGGACGTACGAGCGTGACCCGCGCGGTCACCTCGGCGCGTTGGCCGACACCGAGCGGCAGATCCTCGTCGGCGCCTGGGCCGTCGTGCCGCAGGCGAGCGAGTGGATCCACACGGCGGCGCTCGCTGTCCGCGAGCAGAACCCACTGGACCGACCGCGCGACCAGGTCGCGCAGTTCCCGACGTGCAACGAGGGCTGGCTGCAGGCCTTCACGGCGCTCAGGTCCTGACCGCCTGTCGCATTCGCTTATCCGATTATGTATGGTTGCCACCTCGACCTGCCCATGACCGCCATCGGAAACGGACGGCGCCTGATGAGCGAGAACTACGACCTGGTGGTGATCGGTACGGGTGGCGCGGCGTTCGCGGCCGGCATCGAGGCCCGCTCGCGCGGCATGCGCGTCCTGCTGGTGGAGCACCGAGTACTGGGCGGGACCTGCCTGAACATCGGCTGTGTCCCCAGCAAGAACCTGCTCGCCGCCGCCGGACAGCGGCACAGGGCCGCCAACAACCCGTTCCCGATGGTGCCGACGAGCGCGGGCGGTGTCGATCTGCCAGCGCTGATGGCCCAGAAGCAGGACCTGATCGACACGCTGCGGCAAGCTAAGTACGCCGACGTCGCCGACGCGCACGGCTTTCCCATCCGGTACGGCCACGCCCGTTTCGCCGACTCGACCACTCTCACCGTTGACGGTGAGCCGCTGGTCGCGCCGGCGTATCTCGTCGCGACCGGGGCCGCGCCGTACATCCCCGACCTGCCCGGACTCGACGCCGTGGACCACCTCACGTCGACGACGGCGATGGAGCTGACCGAGCTCCCGGCGTCGATGGTCGTGATGGGCGGCGGGTACGTCGGGCTGGAGCAGGCCCAGCTCTGGGCGCACCTGGGCCTGCAGGTGACCGTCGTCGGACGGTTCGCCCCGCACACCGAGCCCGAGCTGGCCGACGTGCTCCGCGGCGTGTTCGCCGACGACGGCATCGGCGTGATCGAGGAGCGTGCGGTCTCCGTCGAGCGGACCGCAGCGGGCCTACGAGTCCACACCGCCGGGGGCGGCGAGGTCAGCGGCGAACGGCTGCTGGTCGCAACGGGCCGGTTCGCCGACACAAGGGATCTCGGCCTGGACGCTGCGGGCGTCACGACCGACGAGCGAGGCTTCGTCGTCGTCGACGCCCACCAGCGCACCAGCAACCCACGCATCTTCGCCGCCGGAGACGTATCCGGGGCGCCGCAGTACGTGTACGTCGCCGCGCAGACCGGCCATGCCGCCGCCGCCGGCGCGCTCGGCGACCCGGCCACTGTCGACTACCGCGGCCTGCCAGCCGTCAACTTCACCACCCCGCAACTCGCCAGCGCCGGGCTGACCGAGGAGCAGGCACTGGCCGCCGGGCACGCCTGCGACTGCCGGGTCCTGGGCGCGCAGGAGATCCCGCGGGCGCTGGCGAACCGCGACACCCGCGGTGCGCTCAAACTCGTCATCGACGCCGACACCCGCAAGGTCCTCGGCGTGCACGCCGCCCTCGACGGCGCGGGGGACGTGATGCTCGCCGCGACATACGCGATCAAGTTCGGCCTCACCGTCGACGACCTCGCCGACACCTGGGCGCCGTATCTGACGATGGCCGAAGCCCTGCGCATCTGCGCCCGGCTGTTCCGGTCAGACATGCCGACGAGCTGCTGCGCATGAGCCCGGTGGCCGACGGGGTCGTTCCCTCCGTCCCGGGCCTGCCCGGGCCGCCGGTTCGCGACGGATGCTGCGCCGTCCGCCGCGACGACGTCCTGCTGGAGGAGATCGACCCTCGGCCGGGCGGCTCGCACTCGACGTCGGCCCGAGCAGGGCGTTGCGGTCGGACTCAGCGCACTGGTGCCTGGTGCCTGGTGCCTGGGAGCCCATCCGGATACCCAGAAGTGAGGTTCCGTTGCACCAAGACAAAGAGGGACCATGACCGACAAGCGCCGCGCCGACACCCTGCTACCGACCGAGCCGGCGGGCCGAGCCGTGATCGCGAAGTTCTTCCGCGCCCTCGGCGACCCGAACCGGCTACGCCTGCTGGAGTTCGTCCTGCACGAGGAACGCAGCGTGTCGGACTGCGTCGGGCACATCGGGCTCGCGCAAGGCCGCGTCTCGACGCACCTTGCCTGCCTCGCCGACTGCGGCTTCGTCGAGGTCCGCCGCGACGGCCGCTTCACCCGGTACAGGGTGACCGACCCACGCGTGGCCGAACTGGTCCTGCTCGCCCGGGCCGTGGCGGCCGACAATGTCGCCGCACTCAGCGAATGCATGCGCATCGACGCGCAGGGCCAGCGATGAGCGGCCAGGTCCTTACCGGCTTCGTCGTGCTCCAGGTCCTGTGCTGCAGCCAGCCAGTACTTGTGGCCGCCGGCACCTTCACCGGCGCAGGCGCGCTGCTCGGCAGCGGCACACTCGTCACCGCCGGCCTCGTCGCGAGGCTGGTGGCCGTCGCACCACAACGCCTACCGTCACGTACTCCTGCGTTGCATCGCTGGAAACCGTGCTCGAGGGTCGCGGTGCGTCGGTGGGACCTGCACGGCGCCGTGGCAGTCGGCATGACGAACGCCTGGTCCAGCACGCCCAGACGGGACGACGGCGGCCCGCACAGCGTGGCCCTGTTGCCGGGCGTCGACACACAGACACGTACGCGGTTGGTGGGGACGTCCTCATGTGCGCGGTAGAGCGCACGCCGGCGGCTTCGCTCCTGCTTCCTTTCGTCCTGGTGTCCTTCGCGGCCAACTCACTGATTACCCGCTACGTCGTACGCGACGACCTGCTCGACGCCGGCCTGCTCACTGCGGTCCGATTCGTAGCCGGGGCGGCCGCCCTGGTCCTACTGAGTATCGCCCGACACGAGCGCGTCCGGGCCGGCAGGGCCAATCTCCGACCGGCGCTGTGGCTCGGGATCTATGCGGTCTGTATCTCCTACGGCTACCGACATATCGGAGCCGCCGCAGGTACCTTCATCTTCTACGCCGCCGTGCTGCTGACCCTGGTCATCGACGACCGCCGGCGCGGGATCCGACTGCCGGCTCGCCGGCTGGTGGGCGCCGCAGTGGCGCTGGCCGGCATCGCGGTACTGGCGTCGGCCTCGGTCGACACGGTGACTCCGCTCGGCGTGGGCCTGCTGGTCGCGACCGGGGTGGCCTGGGGCCGATACACCGTGGCGGGTCGCGCCGCCGATGACCCGCGCACTGCCACGACCGGGCACTTCACGCTGCTCGCGGGGGTGCTGCTGCTGCCGGCCGTCGCAGGTCTGGCGACGGGTCTGCCGGTGACTGCCGAGGGCATCGGGTGGGCGGTCGTGATGGGAGCCGGCACGACCGCCTTCGCCTACGTCGCCTGGTACGCCTGCCAGCGCGTCCTCACCGGGGCGCAAGCGGGTTTGGTGCAGCTTGTGATCCCGGTGCTGACCACCGTGGGTGCGGTCGCCCTGCTCGGCGAGCCGCTGTCAGCCCGGCTGATCGTCGCCGCCGGGCTGGTGGGCGCAGGGATGTTCCTGGGGCGCGCGGCCCCCACCTCGCCCTCCTCGGTCAACGGGTCCGCCACTCCAGCTCACGGGCGCCTCCGCACCTAGCCGGCCGGTGTGGCAGATCGCAGACCACTCCGACCGCCCATCGTCGACCCAGCGGCCACCGCCGAGTCGCGGGCCACCATGACGATCTCGGTGCGCCCGGTCATATCGCAGCACGTGCACCCCGACCTCGGGGATTTCCACCCCAGCGACCGAGTCTGCGTACATACGGCGGACATTTAGTTCCTCGAAACGACCAAGGGCATGGTCACCCATAATGACGACCATGCCCTTGCCCTGCGGTTCTGCGTTGTAGCGGGGGCAGGATCTGAACCTGCGACCTCCGGGTCATGAGACGAATCTTCCCCTTAGGTCGTGCACACATCTACGTGGAGTAGTTGTACATCACCCCAGCTCAGAGTCTATGTTCGTGTCCGCGACAGTACGCCGAGGTCCACCAGAGTTGGTCATAGTTCGTTGACCGCCGAACCGCCGGTTGACCAAGGCGGGCGAGAGCAGCTCCCCATGCCATCGGTCCGCAAGCGAATCCCAGCGACGGCCCCGAGTACACCGCGCTCTATCGAGACGCATCGGGCCGGCAACGCGCCGCAGGGACGTTCACCTCCCGGCGAGAAGCTGAGAAGTCCGGCAGGCGGGCCGAGAACCGCCTCGAGGCCGGGACTTGGGTCGAACCGGTCTCCGGTCGTACCGTTCTCAAGGACTACGTCGAGAAGGTCTGGTGGCCCAACCGGCACGTTGAGGTCAGCACCAAAGCCGGCTACCGGTCCTACCTCGACAAGCACTTCCTCCCGTACTTCGCGGAACTCCCGATGGCCGAGATTCTGCCGTCGACGGCGCAGGGCTGGGTCACCAAGGCGGTGGCCGGCGGCCTGTCGGCCCGCAGCGTCGTGACCTATCACGTGATGCTGCACGGCGTCTTCAAGCGTGCGGTTCGGGACCGCGTCATCGCCTACAACCCGTGCGCCGACACCGAACTGCCCAAGGTCATCAACAAGAAGCCGCGCATCCCGCCGCCGGCCGAGTTCTGGCGGTTGCTGGCCTGCATCCCTGACCGGTACAGGCTGCTGGTGCTGACAGAGATCGAGACCGGGCTGCGCTGGGGCAAGCTCATCGCGCTCCGACCCAGGCACCTCGACTTCCTGCGACGCATCATGACGGTGGAGGAGACGATCGTGGAGGTGTCCGGGAAGGTCTCCCCCACCGGCTAGCGCATGATCGTCAAGGCCTACCCGAAGGACGACGAGCCCCGGGCACTCGCAGTGGGACAGGATCTGCTCGACCTCCTCGCCGCGCGCATCCAGGCCTTCGGTTGACCCGTGAAGACCTGATCTTCCCCTCGACCGGGACCAGCGGCGGTAAGCCGCTGAGTCGCAACACCTTCCGGACGCGGGTGTGGCTACCGGCACCGGCGAAGGCCGAACTCGGCTTCCACGTGAGGATGCCCGACCTGCGCCATGCGCATGCCTCGTGGCTGCTCGCGGGCCGAGCGGACCTCAAGGCGGTGATCGAGCGCCTCGGCCACAGCCAGATTCAGACCACGCAGCGATATCTGCATGCCCTGCCCGGCGGAGACAAGAAGGCCCTCGCGGCGTTCCAGCGGATCATCCACGAGAGTCCGGACGACGTCCGAGAAAGTCTGGCGGGCGAGAGCGAAGGGTCTTGACGTCCACTCACGCCAAGGTCGAAACCCCTCTCACGGACATTGCTGTGCCGCGTCCGGGCCATTGGGTCAAACTCGGACAACTACTCCGAGCAGCAAACTGTCGGAGGTCGCCGGCAAGGTTAAACCATGACTTGCACGAAGGGCCGGTATCAGGACCGGATCGCGGCGATCCGGTAGCGCTCTCTTCCACCGGCGGTCCCGTCACACTGGTATTGAGAAGGAGGAATCGCGTACCTCACGTGCCCACGTTGCAACGCGCCATGTCACCGCAAGTTCGCAGTGGCACGTGCTTGAGCACCCCACAGGCACTACTACGGCAACTGGCACCGGCATGCTCTCACCGAGGCTGCACGGCGTGGACTGCTGCAGGTACGGAAAGCCGACGACGACCGTGCTCTGTCCGTCATCTGGCTGGCTGAAGCCGTTGCCCGGGTGGGCGCGCTCCACCCCCGACTTCCAACCAGGGTCCGACCAGATCACCACCAGCCTCTGCCAGTACGACTAACCCCGGATCCACCGGTAGTCGTGGTGTGAGGGGCGGGTTGTAAAGCCGAGATGCCCCTCTGGTGCAGAAGAATCGATCTTCTCTAGGGAAAGATCCACCTGCGCAGAAAGGCATCCGGTAGGTGCGGGTATCTCACGCCCCCGCGGTAGTGAGCAGGTCATCGCCGACCTCAAAAGCGGCCCGCTGGAGCATCTGCCGTCTGGGAAGTTCTGGGCCAACAACACCTGGCACGTCTGCGCCGCCATGGCCTTCAACCTGACCCGCAACACCGGCATGCTCGCCTCCACCTTCTATGCCCGAGCCACCACCGGCACGATCCGCCCGCAACTCGTCACCATCCCAGGCCACCTCGCCAGGCCGGCCCGCAAACTCGTCCTGCACCTCCCCACCGGCTGGCCCTGGCAGTCCGCGTTCGAGGAGCTCTTCGACCGAGCACGCCACGGACCACCCTTGGCGGCCTGACCCAATCCGCCCGTCCAACAAGGACCCGACCGAACACCACGTGGAGACCACCGGCCAGCCCGGCCGCTTCAGCACGCCCCACCGCGAACCCGTGACCCGGGCTCAGATCAACCCGCCGTCACGTCACCTCACGGTGCATCCCTGGGCTAAGACGGCTGCCGCGCTGGCTGGCTCGTGCCTCGGCCCGCCGCGCCGGCCAGTTAATGACGAGTGACCTTCGGATGAACATCACGCGGCAGGTGTAACGAACAGGGCGCTCGCGAGGACTGAACGGCGCCTGGCCAGGGTGCGCGTCTGCGATCGCAGCGCGCCAGCGCACATCCATCATGCACTTCCATCCATGAGGGGACTTCCATGGCACGCACCCGCCTGCTCGCAGCGGCCTTCGCCGCGGCGACGTTCGGCACGGCTTTCATCGGCCTCGGCTCGGCGGCCGCCGCCGCGCCCATCCGTCCGGTTGGCACGAGCACCGGCATCCCGAACTACCTGGCCAGCGCGACCAACATCGATCAGGTGTCACACACCGCCACCCTTCCGCTCTACCGCGGCCAGACCACACAGGAGGGCAGGGTGTGGTTCATCATCACCGAGAGCAGCGACCTCGATGAGGCGCACCGACTCGGGGTAAACTGGGCACCGAAGCTGACCCATGCTCTTGGCACCGCCGCGGTGCAGAACGCCCGTCTGGACGTCCACGGTGGTCAGCACAAACGTCTCGGTGCCGGCTCGCTTGTCGACTTCGCCGGTGGAGTCGACTTCAGCGGCACCCGCGCCGTCGTGCCCGGACCGGACCTGTTCCCGGTCGCTCCGGCGACCCACGCCGGCCCGATCGCCGACGCCGCGTACAGCCCGCTGTTCACCTTCGGCAACGGCATCGTCTACAACGGCGCCGAAGTCGCGAACTCCACCGGCGTGCACCCCAAGGTGGCGTCCCTGGACGTCGAGGACGAGCAGGTCGTCGTCCATCTGACCCAGGGCTTCTACCTGCACCGCAATGTGCTGTACCTCAGCAGCGAGTCCTCGGACAACCAGACCGCGGCCCTGGAGAACGCCACCTACGCACCCAACCTCGCCGCGGCTCCCCAGGTGGGCAGCGACGACCCGTCGCTGTCGGCTCGTGAGGCGATCATTCCCGTGGTCAACGGACCGCTCGGGGTGGACAACCCGCAGCGGCAGGGGTTGCAGTCGGCGGTCGCCGGCCAGGGGGACCCGCTCAACATCATCCGCGAGGAGCCCGAGTGCAGTGACCCCACCAGCCCGGCCAACTGCTCGGCGCTGCAGTACAGCCCGCTGTGGGACGTACACCCGGTCGCGTGGACCCAGGCCGCGATCGACGCCGGCCTGCGGACCCGCATCACCTCACACCAGGACGTCGAATCGCTGTTCAACGCCGGCGAGGTGGTCAACGCCGCACCCGACGGCGCCGTCAACCACGATCCTGAGATCGACGGTCTGCGCGCCGCCGGCATCGTCGTGAACTGCCCGCCGATCTTCGTTGCCCTCCCGTAGTACCGAGACACGTCCGCATCGGGCCGGCAGCGATCCTGCTGCCGGCCCGATGTCGTTCAGCCTCGATCCACCGCGGATCTTGAGGTATTGAGCGTGCCGTAACGCCGAGATGCCCCTGTGCAGCAAGAGAATCAGAGCAGTCAAGGAACCGATTCTGGCTGTCACGAAGGGCATCTGACAGATCCAACTATCTCACGTCGCTCCGGTGCGGCACGTGGTGTTATTTAATCCGAATCTCGTGTCGGTCAGTCGGCCGGCGGGCTGGTGCCGGTGGCGGCGCTGGGCCAGCGGGCCGGTCTCCGCGAGCTGGCCGGGCGGCATCTGACGGTGCCTGGCGGGCCGGGCTGCGCGGCGGGGTCGACGGTGTCGGCGCTGGTGGCGGGCATGGTCGCCGGGGCGGACTCGATCGATGACATGGACCTGCCACGGCATGAGGCACGTGCGGCAACTCGACGCTGTCGCGGCCCGGTCCACCGCCGCGCTGGCGCGGCACGCGCCGATCATCGCCACCGGCGCCGAGGGGAGCTTCCTCGACATCGACGACACGGTGCGCTTGACGTTCGGCTACGCCAAGCAAGGCGGCGCATACGGCTACTCCGGCGTCAAAGGGTTGAACGCGCTGCTGGCCACGGTCTCCACCGCGACGACCGCGCCGGTGATCGTCGCGACCCGGCTGCGTAAGGAATCGGCGAACTCGGCCCGGGCGCTACCCGACTGGTCACCGACGCGATCAAGACAACCAGGTCGTGCGGGGTGGCCGGTCTGCTGGTGTTGCGCGGCGACAGCGCCTACTCCACCCGCGACGTCATCGCCGCCGCCCGCCGCCACGGTATCCGGTTCAGCATCACCGCCCGCAAAGGACAAGGCCGTGACCGCCGCGATTCCCGACGATGCGTGGATCACGATCGAGTACCGCGCGGTCTTCGACGAGCAGCTGCAGCAGTGGGTCAGTGACGCCGAGGTCGCCGAAGTGCCGTTCACCGCCTTCGCCTCCCGCGGCGGCAAGCACGCCGTCACCGCACGCCTGATCGTGCGGCGCGTCCGCGACCAGAACCCCGACCACGTTCAGGTCAACGCCCAAGGCGAACTGTTTCGGGTCTGGCGTCACCATGGCGGGTTCACAGACTCGCCGCGCCGCTCATGCAGGCCGAGTCCGACCATCGCCGCCGCGCGATCACCGAACAGGTCCACGCCGACCTGAAGAACGGCCCACTGCCGCACCTGCTGTCCGGGAAGTTCGCCGCGAACTCCGCCTGGCGAGTGCTGGCCGCGATGGCCTTCAACCTGCTCCGCGCCGCCGGCAGCCTCGCCTCGCTCACCCAAGCCGAAGCCACCACCATGTGCCACGAGCACGCCAGCACCACCACGAACGCCTGCACCCGGCGGACCTGACCGCCAACCGGATCGACCCAGCTCCCCAGGTAGCCGTAGTCGATCTGCGCCTCACCGGGCGGCACGTCAGGGCGCAGCACCGTCGCCCTGCTCCGCAGCGACCGCTCGGGCAGCTCCAAGCCGACGTAGCGGCGCAGGCTCGACTCGCTCACCGTCACGCCGTGCTCGTCGCGCAACCGCTGGTGGACCGTCGCCAGCGTGCTCGTGGCTAGCATCGCCTCGATCAAAGCGCGCTGGTCGTTCAGCGCCGGCCAGGACCGCGACCGGGCCCGCGCGTCCACACAGCTCCGGGAACCAGCCGGCGACCCGAGCAGCCCAGCCCGCCTGATCGGCCGCGTGAGCGTCACCCGGCACGATCCCGGCCCCCTCAGCCGCCGCCGCGTACTTGCGGACCGTCTTGACATCCACCCCCAAGCTCGCCGCGACGACCGTCTTGGGCCGCCCGGCGTACCAGTGCTGCAACACCTCAACAACATCAATTACCTGGAACTGCCTCCTCGCCATCCGCCCGCCCTAAAGTCGACACGACATCGAGCGGGTGCCTCTGGGACAGCAGACCCGGCAAACCCCACCGACACGCCGTCCTCACGGACACCGCACAGGTAGGGAATTACGTGACCGACGACCAGGGAACTACGTGACGGAACCAGCCGCCAGGTAGAGAGTTACTTGACGCTCGACACCCGGCGAAGGTCAATCCCGAACTCGTCACGCACGCCCCGAACCAGGTGTGGTCCTGGGACATTACCAAACTGCATGGCCCGGCGAAGTGGACCGACTTCTACCTCTACGCGATCATCGACGTGTACTCCCGCAAGACCGTCGGCTGGATGGTCGCCAGCCGGGAGTCCGCCACCTTGGCCGAGCAGCTGCTGGCCGCCACGATCGGCACGGAACGCGTCCCGGCCGGACAGCTCACGATCCACCCCGACCGGGGCGCCAGCATGGCCTCCAAGCCCGTCACGTTGCTGCTGGCCGACCTCGGGGTCACCAAGACCACGGCCTACCCCGGGTCAGCAACCCGTTCAGCGAAGCCCAGTTCAAGACCCTGAAGTACTGCCCGAGCTTCCCCGGCCGCTTCGACTCGATCCAGGACGCCCGCGTGTTCTGCGCCGAGTTCTTCCACACCTGCAACCATCATCACCGGCACCCCGGCCTCGGGCTGCTCACCCCCAGGTCGTGCACACCGGCCAGGCCCAAACCGTCCGGGCCGCCCGTGACCTGGTCCCCACCGATGCGCACGCCCGACACGGCAACCGGTTCCGACGCCCGCCCCACCCACCCGCGCTCCCGCTGGATCAACAAACCCGAACAGCAACCACAAGCCGACGCTCACAATTGGACAAGATCAACTGCCCCGAGCAGGTCTCCGCACCGTGACCCGACCCGGGGCCGTGCGTCCGAGCCGGTGCGGCGCGCTCACCCGCTGTTGACGGATCGGTGCCAGTGGCGCCCGCGAAAACGCGAGGGCGGCTCGCCGTACCACCGGGTGAAGGCGTGCGTGAACGACGCCATGTCCGCATAGCCCAGGCGCCGCGAGGTCTGCTCGACGCTAAGGCCCACCTCGCTGATCAGCTCCATCGCCAGCTCGCTGCGCACCTCGTTGAGCAGGCCGCGGTACGACGTCCCCTCGGCCACCAGCTGTCGGCGCAGCGTCCGTGGATGGGTGAGCAGTGACGCGGCGACGGCCTCGAACGTCGGCGGCGCCACCGTGTCGGACAGGAGCAGTGTGCGCACGCGGGCAGCTGGGCCGAGGCGGGCCGCCCGGGACCGGAGCAGCTCCTCGCACTGCGCAAGGCAGGCCTCCTGGGTAGCCCGGTCGGCCTGGGGCAGCGGCTCGTCCATGAGGCCGCGCGGGAAGCGGACCTTCCGGGGCTCGGGGCCTAGCGACACCCGTCCGACCGGGAGCACCTCGGCCAACGCGAAGATGAGCTCGTCGCCCTCGACGAGGTCGAGGCAAACGTCATCCTGGAACGCCGAGAAGGTCGAGGTCAGGAAGGTCGGCGCCACCGCGGCGATGCCGGCCAGGTCGCGTGCGGCGAAGTAGGGCGCCACGTCGGCCGGAAGGTGGTCGCTGTGGAGGGAGACCACGCACTCGGTGTCGTCCTCGGAGACCGTGACGCCCATGACCATGGAGGTCAGGGTGTAGTAGCGCAGGCTGACGTCCAGGAGCTCGCGCAGGGATCCCGAGGCGAGCGCGGTGAACCCGAACAGACCGAGCTGGGCGAGGTTGACGCGACGACCCACATCTATGCCGAGCTCGGTCGGGTCGATGCCGTGGCTCAGGACGCCGCGCACCGCCGCGACGTGCTCCCTGGCGCTGACGTCGTGATGCGAGTCATCGAGGTCGTCGACCACGACCCCGAGCCCGGCCAATGCGTCGGGGATCCCGCGCTCGCTCGCCGCAGCAGCGAGATGACGTACGCCGTTGAGCCCGTGCCTGGCCAAGCCCCGGTCGGCCGTCGTGCGCACCGTCTCCACTGTCCGAAGCTAACAAACGAATGTCCCCGTAGCCCATTCAGTGCGTGGCGCGCGTCCTGCAGGGTGGTGCCACCGTCGCACCGCTGGATCACGAGGAGCTGTCATGGCCGACACGGCCTACCGAGCGCCCGAGAGCGATTTCCCCCGGCCTACCGCCGGCCCCAGCACACGCCTGAGCACGGTCCGGACGACGATGCAGACCCTGGTCTGCGGCCTGCACCCGGACCGGGGGGTGCTCGCGGCGTCGCGCGACAACGACGTCGTCCGCTTCCGGCTCGGGACCCGCCGCTACGTCGCACTGGCCCACCCCGACCACGCCGACCACGTGTTCCACCGAGGTCGTCTCAACTACGTCAAGTCCGCGGAGTACGAGCCGATCCGCCAGGCCGCGGGTCTCAACCTGCTCACCGACGAGGGCGACTCGTGGGCGACCCACCGCAGCCGTCTCAACCCGCTCTTTGCCAAGCGCCGGCTCGACGAGATCTTTGCCTCGATGTGTGTGCCGATCCAGGCGATGACGCAGGATCTCCTCGCCCGCGACCGCGACGAAGGGCGGGTCGTGATCGACATCCACGAATCCATGGTCCAGATGACCCTGCGCGTGATCGCGAAGGCGCTGTTCAACTCCGACTTCGGCGAGCTCATCGACCAGATGCATGGGCTGGCCACGACCGGCGTCCGCGCGGCGAGCTCACTGAATCGGCTCGGCCTGGTCGGGGCCCTCCCCCCGCCGGTGTGGGCCGTCCTTGCCAAAGTCGCGTTCGCCGAGAAGCCACCCCCGCCTCCCCTGTCCGTGCTTCACCATGTCGTGTCGGGCCTGGACCGCGGCGTCAACGCGATCGTCGATGAGCGCATCGCGCACCCCACCCAGAACGTCGACCTGCTGAACATGATGCTCGATGCACAGGGCGAACCCTGGCCGCGCAAGCGCGTGCGCGACGAGGCCCTCACCTTCTTGCTCGCCGGGCACGAGACCACCGCCAATTCGCTGTCGTGGTTCTGGTACTTGATGGCCCTGCACCCCGACGCCCGCGCACGGATGCTCGATGAGATCGACACAGTGCTGGCCGGTCGGCCGATCCAGGCCGACGACCTGGCCTCGTTGCCGTGGACAACGGCGAGCCTCGACGAGGCTCAGCGCTACTACCCCGCGGCGTCCCTCCTGACCCGCACCGCGATCGTGGACGACCTGATCGACGGCCACCGGGTACGCCGTGGCACGAACGTGGTGATCCCGATCTACGCCATCCACCACGACGAGCGGTTCTGGGACCAGCCCGAAGAGTTCCTCCCCGAGCGGTTCCTGCCAGGTGGCGCCAAGCAACACCGATCGGCCTATCTGCCCTTCGGTGGAGGCCGCCGACGCTGCATCGGCCAGACCTTCGCCCTCATGGAAATGGTGGCGGTCGTCGCAACCATGACCCAGGAGTTCGTCTTCGACCTCGAGCCCGGGCACCCGGTCGAGATCGAGCAGTCGATGACGCTGCGGCCCAAGCACGGCATCCGAGTCGTCGCTCGCCGAAGGACACCCCGTCGGCAGGCGGCGCCGAGCACCGCGAACAACGACCAGAGGGCGAGCGGGGGCGCAGCTCGCTGAACGAAAGGATCAGGAGCATGAGAGGCATCACCGATCCATCGTTCGTCGCCGTCGTCGTCGTCGTCACCGGCGCAGGCAGCGGGATCGGCAGGGCGACCGCGCTGGCGTTCAGCGATGGCGGGGCTCAGCTGATGTGCCTCGACATCGATGCGTCGGAGCCACGGAGACCGCGAGCCCGTGCGGCCGGGCTCGGAGGGGTACAAGTGCGACGTCGCCGACGCTGACCGCGTCGAGGAGCTGGCGCGAGAGCACGAGAGTCCACGGCGCCGTCGATGTCCTGGTCAACAACGCCGGAGTCGGTCTCGGGGGCGACGTCCTCGACGCCCCTGGGGACCGGGAGGGGATCCGCTCGATCAACCTGGACGGTGTCGTCAACGGTTGTCGTGCCTTCGGGCGACCTCATGGGCGATGCGCGGACCCGACGCGGTTGCTGCGGTTCGCGATGGGGGGGTGTGTCTCGTACATCCGCACGGCGACGAGTAGTCCGGAGGCGGCGGTGATGGCGGCGACGACGGCAATGGCGGCTCGTAGGCCGTACAGGTCGGCGACGATGCCGCCAAGTAGCGCGCCGACGGCGAATCCGGCGTCGCGCCAGAGCCGATAGACGCCGATGGACCGGGCGCGCCAGGCCGGGTGAGCGACGTCGCCGATTGCGGCCAGCAGCGTCGGGTAGACCATCGCCGTTCCGGCGCCGAGCGCAACGGCAGCCACCGCCCACAGTCCGAAGCTGTCGACGACAGCGATGAGAGTGAGGGCCGCGGCTTGCAGCAGCATGCCCGCGACGATGAGAGCTTTTCGTCCGAGCCGGTCGGATGCGGCGCCGGTGAGGAGCTGACCTACTCCCCACACGGCTGGGTAGAGGGCGGCGAGTATGCCGATGCGTGTGACCGACAGGCCGGCGGAGGCGAACAGCAGGGGGAACAGTCCCCATGCCAGGCCGTCGTTGAGGTTGTTGACGAGGCCGGCCTGGCTCACCGAGGACAGCGCCGGGTCCTGCAGCGTCGTGCGTCGGAAGACTTGCCGGGTGCTCAGGTGCTCGGGCTGCTGTGCGCGTCCGTCCTCGCGTGCGGCGGGGTGGTGGTTCGCGGCTTCCAGGCGGGCGTGCTCGCGGGTCTCCTGCACGGCGGTCGCCGACAGTCCCAGGCCGAGGGCGGCGAAGGCCAGGCCGAGGAAGAAAGGGACCGGGCGTAGTCCGTACTGAGCGGCGAGGTAGCCGGTCGCCAGTGCAGTGGCAGCGACGGCGAGGTAGCCGGCGGCTTCGTTGAGGCCCATTGCCAGGCCGCGGCGGGCGGGTCCGACGAGGTCGATCTTCATGATGACAGTGGTGGACCAGGTCAGGCCCTGGTTGATACCGAGCAGCACGTTGGCGAACACGACCCAGCCCCAGCTGGGTGCGAAGATGAGCAGGAGCGGGACGGGCAGGCCGACGACCCAGCCGGTGACCAGGACCGGTTTACGACCGTAACGGTCGGACAGGGCGCCGGCGGCGAAGTTGGTGATCGCCTTCGTGACGCCGAACGCGACGATGAACGTGGTGGCCGCAGTGAAACCGGTCAGCCCGAACTCCCGCTTGGCCAGCAGCGGCAGGACGGTGCGTTCCTGGCCGAGCATGCCGCCGACCAGGGCGTTGACCGCGACCAGCAGTGCGAACTGAGCGGCGTTCGCACGTAGCCCCAGTTGACGCACGACGGCCTTCGTGGCCGCGGGGGGCGGGGTCGTCATGAGTGCGCCAGTGTCTGGCCGGTCGCCTGCGCCCAGTCCTGCGGGCCGCCGACGAGCACGGCCAGGTCGTGATGGCCGTGGCGCTCGAGCAGGCTCGCGGCGGTCATCGCCCGCTCACCGTGCCCGCACATCACCACCGCACCGGCCCCGACGTCAGCGGATGCACCCTCGGCCAGCGCGCCGAGTTCGATGTTCACGGCCTCCGGCAGGTGCCCGCCGGAGAACTCGCTGCGCTGGCGGACGTCGATGACCGGCCGTGCACCGAGCTGCTCGGAATCCAGCAGGGCCGTACGTCGGATGGGCAGACCTTCGGCCTGCCAGGCCACCATCCCGTCGGTGAGTTCACCGGCCACGTTGCCGTAGCCGATCTTCAGCGCTTGCCAGACGATCTCAGAGGGGTCCTGGTCGGTGTCACGGACGAAAAGCAGGGGCGTCTGCGGGTCGGTCGTCCAGCCGAGCCAGGTGGCGAACACGTCCCGCAGTGGGATCGAGAGGGCACCATCGATGTGCCCAACGGCGAACGCCGCGACCGGGCGGACGTCGATGACCCGGCCGCCGCCGTCGATGGCTGTGGCCGCCTGCTGCGGTGTCAGCGCCGTCAGCGTCGGCGGGAGGTCCACGGGGTCAGGGCCGCGCCGATTTACCTCGCTCAAGTGGCGGAAGTAGGAGGGGTAGGAGCCAAGCCCGGCCAGCAGCGCGGCGACAAATGCGTCCTCACTACCGGCGAGAACCAGCGCATTGCTGGCCTTCTCCTGCCCGATCGTGCTGCTGCGCTCGGCGCCCGGCGGAGCCGAGCAGAACGACCCGGCGCCGTGTGTCGGCCACACCTGCACGGCGTCCGGGAGCGCGACCAGCCGCTGCAGCGAACGCCACTGCGCCCGCGCCAGCTCCTCGGTCCGCTCCGGGCTCACCAGGTCGGTGCGCGCCGCGGCACCGACGATGAGGGAGCCCCCTGTGAAGACTCCCAGCGGACGGGAGCCGTCCAACAGCAGGAATGACAGGTGCTCGTCGGTGTGACCCGGTGTGGCGAGCGCCCGCAGCATCAGGCCACCGAGGTCGACCTCGTCGCCGTCATGCAGGCCGGTGTGCGGGTACTCCCGGCCGCCTGCGGCCGAACAGACAAGGGTCGCCCCGGACCGCGCAAGGTCGACAGCGCCAGTCAGGAAGTCGGCATGCAGGTGCGTGTCCGCAGCGACGGCGACCACCAGCCCCCGCGTCTGCGCGGCCTGCTGCACCCCCCGCAAGTCGCGTGATGCGTCGACCGCCAGCGCCCGCCCGTCCCCTAGGTCCACCAGCCACGTCGTGTTGCCCAGCCCGTCGTCGACCACTGGAATCAGGTCCACTGCCATCACGCCGCCTCCATGCTCAAGTAGATGCTTGAATAGTGCGGTTCCTCGGGTACATTGTCAAGCGATCACTTGAGGAGGCGAAGGTGGGAGACCGGGACGCCAAAGATGCTCTGTACGACGGGCTCGCGTGGGTAGCCAAAGCGTTGGGCAGCGGTCGGCGGGCGGAGATCATCGACGTGCTGGCCCAGGGCGAGCGCCGGGTCGAGGACCTGGCTGGGCAGATCGACCAGAGCGTGGCCAACACCTCCCAGCACCTGCAGCTGCTGCTACGCGCCGGGCTCGTCCGCACCCGCCGGGAAGGCACCCGTGTGTTCTACGCGCTAGCCAGCGATCACGTCGGCGCGCTGTGGCGGGCCATGCGAGACGTGGCGGCCGAGCACGTCGCGCAGCTCGACGAGCTCGCCGAGGCATACCTCGGCGACCGCACGCAACTCGCCACCATCGGACGCGATGAGCTGGCTGCCCGCCTCCAGGCGGGGGACGTCGTCGTCCTGGACGTGCGGCCGCTCGCCGAGTACGACGCTGGGCACATCCCCGGCGCCGTCAATGTGCCACCCGGCGAGCTGGAACTGCGACTGCGCGACCTCCCAGCAGACCGAACCGTTGTCGCCTACTGCCGCGGGCCGTACTGCGTCTACGCCGACAACGCAGTACGCCAGCTCTCAGCCGCGGGTCACACCGCACTTCGACTCGTCGACGGCTTCCCGGAATGGGCCGCAGCCGCTCTCCCCACCGCCCAGGCCGTATGACAGGGCCCCACCCTCCCCGATCGAGTGCCGACGAGGTCCGACTCGGACCGTCTCATCTGCACCGCCATCGCCCGGTTCGCCAGCCGGAACGCCGCGAGAGGCCTTTCGTCGGGGTACTCGCCGAGAAGGGCCACTCCCGCGCGCATCCGTGCAACGGCCGTCTCCAGGCGTCCCAGGGTCCGCAGCACAGCGGCGGGCCCCCACGAAGGCAGCCCCTCCACGCACCCCCGGGCCTCCTGCACCCACGCTGCGTATCCGTCCACGAACGCGACGAGTTCAGTGTTCCGGGCCTGTCGGGGTACCTCCGGGTCGGCGAGCCAGCGAGGGCTCAGGACGTTCGACGGGGGCGGTGGCCCGGTCGTGCCCACACGGGTCTTGGTGCTCACGACCGGTACCTGCTGGTGCGGCATCACCTCCGTCCGGACGTGCACGACCGGTTCACCGTCCGCCGCTGACCAGTCGGCCGCGCAGCCGTGTCCCACCGCGTAGATGCGTGCGAGGCGGTACTGAAGTCTCAGCTCGACCTCGTCGGGGCTTGACAAAACTATCGGCGATAGTGAGGATGCCTATCACCGATAGTTGATACAGAGAGGAAGTCCTGTGGCCGTCAGCAAGGTCGCGCAGCGTCGGGAGGCCAAGATTGCCTCAATCGTTGAGGCGGCGTGGGGCTTGGCGCACGAGAGCGGGATCCAGCTGGTCTCGCTGCGGGATCTGGCCAAGGAGGTTGGGATGCAGCAGCCCTCGCTGTACGCCTATTTCGACTCCAAGAACGCCCTGTATGACGCGATGTTCGCCGACGGGAACCGGCAGTTGCTGCAGACGCTCGACTCGATCGTGCTTCCCGTGGACCCACCAGCGGCGCTGAAGGCCTACCTCGGTGCTTTCGCCGCCTTCGCCGTCGCGGATCCGGCGCGCAACTCTCTGTTGTTTCGTCGAGTGATCCCGGGCTTCGAGCCGAGCGTCGAGTCCTACGCAGTGGCGCAACAGGCGCTCAGCCGCGTCGTGAGCGTGATGAACGCGGCCGGTGTGACCGATCCCGGCGACATCGACTGCCTCGTCGCGATGACCGCCGGTCTGATCGAGGCCCAGCTGAGCAACGACCCGGGCGGCGACCGCTGGCTCCGGCACCTCAACCGCATGATCACCATCCTGCTCGACAACGCCACCGAAGAGGAATCCTGATGAGCACCACGAGCGCCACCGCAGTCGCCCGCATCCACCGCACCCAGGCCCGAGTGCTCGCCTCAGCCGAGTTCGACAGGTTCGCCGCGCTGACCGCCTCGCTGACCCCGACGGAGTGGGCAACCGCCACCGACTGCGTCGGCTGGGACGTGCGCGCGATGGTCCTGCATGTTCTCGGATCCGCCGATGCCCAGGCCTCCCCCCTGGCCTTCCTGCACCAGCTGCGCCGTGGGCTCCCGCTGAACAAGGAGATCGACTCCC
>JBKJQN010000080.1:0-19082 GCA_046593925.1 Mycobacteriales bacterium | reverse complement strand
GTGGCGGGCCGTAGCCGGGTGGCGGGCCGTAGCCGGGTGGCGGGGTCTGCGCAGGGCGGTGCGGGTCGGACGATTTCTCGGGTGTGCTCACACATCCTCCTCGGGTAGCGCGGGCCCCGGCTGGAGGCGCCATACCCTCGCAGGTGACGGTGAGCCGGGCAATCGGCCCCCATGTCCGCTGTGGAGGCACTGTGGGTCGGTCGCGGGTCCCGATAGCCTGGGCACCCCCGCGCGTCACGTCCTCCAGGAGCAGCCCTGTACGCCCGCCTCGTCGTCCTCGCGTCCGGCGAGGGGACCACGCTACAGGCGCTGCTCGAGGCCGCGGCGGAGCCCGCGTACGGCGCGCAGGTGGTGGCCGTCGGCTCCGACCGGCCGGCTGCCCAGGCGCTGCGGCGGGCCGCCCGGTCGGGCGTCCCGGGCTTCGCGGTGCCGGTGATCGGTGACCGCGCCGCGTGGGACGTCGCGCTGGCCGACGCGGTGGGTGCGTACACCCCCGACCTGGTGGTCTGCGCCGGCTTCATGCGGATCCTCGCGCCGTCGTTCCTGGCCCGGTTCCGCGTCACCAACACCCACCCCGCGCTGCTGCCGGCCTTCCCCGGTGCGCACGCCGTCCGCGACGCCTTGGCGTACGGCGTCAAGGTGACCGGCGTCACCGTCCACCTGGTCGACGAGGGTGTCGACACCGGGCCGGTCGTCGCCCAGGCCGCGGTGCCGGTGCTGCCCGGCGACACCGAGGCCACCCTGCACGCACGCATCCAGGACGTGGAGCACCCGCTCTACGTCGAGACTGTCGGCCGGCTGGCCCGCAGCGGCTGGACCGTCGAAGGAAGGACCGTCCGCCTGTGAGCTCGATCCCCGTCCGGCGCGCCCTCGTCAGCGTCTACGACAAGACCGGCCTGGAGGAGTTCGGTCGCGGCCTCGCCGCCGCCGGCGTCGAGGTCGTCTCGACCGGCTCGACGGCCGCGCGGCTGCGCGCGGCCGGTGTCCCCGTCACGGCCGTCGACGCCCTGACCGGCTTTCCCGAGTGCCTGGACGGTCGGGTGAAGACGCTGCACCCGCATGTCCACGCCGGCATCCTCGCCGACCGGCGGCTCCCCGACCACAAGCGGCAGCTCGCCGAGCTCGGCATCGAGCCCTTTGACCTCGTCGTGGTCAACCTCTACCCGTTCAGTGACACCGTGGCGTCGGGCGCGGCGCCCGACGAGTGCGTCGAGCAGATCGACATCGGCGGGCCGACGATGGTGCGCGCCGCCGCGAAGAACCACCAGAGCGTCGCGGTCGTCGTCGACCCCGGCTCCTACGGCGCGGCCCTCGAGGCGGTCGACGCCGGCGGCTTCACGCTCGCCCAGCGCCGCACGCTGGCCGCCGTCGCGTTCCGGCACACGGCGTCGTACGACATGGCCGTCGCGTCGTGGTTCAGCTCCTCCTACGACGCCGCCGACGCGGTCGACGGCTTCCCCGCCTGGGTCGGGGGCACCTGGCAGCGCGGGGCCGTGCTGCGCTACGGGGAGAATCCGCACCAGCCGGCCGCCCTGTACCTCAACGAGTTCGGCGGGCTGGCGGCGTCCGAGCAGCTGCACGGCAAGGAGATGTCGTACAACAACTACGTCGATGCCGATGCCGCGTGGCGGGCCGCGCACGACCACGGTGACCAGCCCACGGTGGCGATCATCAAGCACGCCAACCCGTGCGGCATCGCGATCGGCGTCGACGTCGCCGACGCGCACCGCCGGGCGCACGACTGCGACCCCGTGTCGGCGTTCGGCGGTGTGATTGCCACGAACCGGCCGGTGTCGCTGGCCATGGCCGAGCAGGTCAAGGACGTGTTCACCGAGGTCGTCCTCGCGCCGGGCTACGAGGACGGCGCGGTCGAGCTGCTGTCCCGCAAGCCGTCGGTCCGACTGCTGGTCGTGCCCGACGGCGCGCCGAGCAGCGTCGAGATGAGACCGATCAGCGGCGGCCTGCTGATGCAGGTCGCTGACCGGCTGCAGGCGCCCGGCGACGACCCGGCCGGCTGGACACTGGCCACGGGGGAGCCTGCCCGAGACCTCACCGATCTGGCCTTCGCGTGGCGGGCGGTGCGCGCTGTCAAGAGCAACGCGGTGCTGCTGGCCGCTGGCGGCGCGACGGTCGGCGTCGGGATGGGTCAGGTCAACCGGGTCGACTCGGCGCGGCTGGCGGTGGCCAGGGCCGGCGACCGCGCGGCCGGGTCGGTCGCGGCCTCGGACGCATTCTTCCCGTTCGCCGACGGCTTGCAGGTGCTGCTCGATGCGGGCGTTCGTGCCGTGGTGCAGCCCGGCGGCTCGGTACGCGACGGCGAGGTCGTGGCCGCCGCTGCCGCCGCCGGCGTGACGATGTACCTCACCGGCACCCGGCACTTCGCGCACTAGTCGCGACGGTGCGATCCGGCGAGGACCTCACCCGGCTCGACCTGTGCCGCGAGCAGCTCTCGGGGGAGCGGTTCGAGGACTGCCGCCTGGTCGGCGCCGACTTCGCCGAGGCCGAGCTCGACCGCTGTGTGTTCGAGCGCTGCGACCTGTCCGGGGCCGACCTCGGCGCGCTGGTTGCCCGCGGCTGCGCGTTCCTGGCCTGCCGCTTCGAGCGGGCACGGCTGTCCGGTGCCCGGCTCGCGGACTGCAAGCTCACCGGCTCGACGTTTCTGCGCGCGGACCTGCGCACCGTCACCGTCATCGGCGGCGACTGGTCCTACGTCACCTTGCGCGGCGAGGACCTGCGCGGGGTCGGCCTGGATGGTCTGCGGCTGCTGGAGAGCGACCTGTCGATGGCCGACCTGCGGGGGGCGGACCTGTCAGGCGCGGACCTGGGGCACGCGCGGCTCCGGGACGCGAAGCTCCGGGGGGCCGACCTGCGCGGAGCCCGGCTGGACGGGTGCGATGTGACCGCCGTGTCGTGGCAGGACGTACGCATCGACCTCGGCCAGGCGGTGCTGCTGGCCCGCTCGCTCGGCGCCCTTGTCGAAGGCTGAACTGCCAGCTGCAGGTGCGGTCAGAACAGACTGAATACCGGCCGGTTCTTGGTCGTGTAGACGACGAGGTTCCGGTCGTCCTGGACGAGCAGCCGGGCGTCGGCATTGCCCGCCGTGTTGGTCTGGAAGAGCTTCTTGAGCCGCCCGCCGGTGACCAGCTGGTTGACCAGGAAGTTGCCGTTCGGGTTCATCACCGCAAAGACGGATCCGCTGCTGCGGGTGGTGAAGACGGGCACGCTGCTGCAGTAGTCGACGAGGTTGCCGTCGGTCTGCATGAGCAGGGAGCAGGCGCTGGTCCGGCTGATCCGCCGGTCGCCCGGGAACAGGAACTGGCCGGAGATCAGCGCGTCGGTTGCCCAGCCCGACCCGTAGACGACCGTGGCGTCACGGAAGATCTTGAACTCCGGACCGAACAGGCCCAGGCTCCCCACCCCGGTCGGGTTGCTCGTCCCGGTGCTGAACAGCGCGGCGGGAGAGGCGCCGTCGGAGTAGACGACGAAGTTGCCGTCCGCCTGCATGATCGCGGCCGCACCAGGGTTGCCGGCGGTGCCGGTGTTGAAGGCCGCGACGCCCACGGCGGTGTAGACGACCAGGTTCCCGTCGGTCTGCATGAGCAGCCGTGCACCTGAGACGACGTCAATGACGACGTCGCCGGGCAGCAGCACCTGGCCCGCGGTCCGCAGCGGGTCAATGGCGAAGCCGAAGTCGATGATCACGTTGTTGGCGGCCCCGTACAGGACCAGGTTGCTGTCGTCCTGGATGACCAGCCGCGCCGCGGTCGAGCCGGCGGTGCCGAAGTTCAGCACGACGGCGCCGGTGGAGCTGTACAGGACGAGGTTGCCGTCGTTCTGCAGGTCCAGGTGCGAGCCCGCGTCGCCGCTGGCGATGCTCTGCGAGACCGGCGACGGGTTGAGCCGGTTGGCCCGCTCCTGGTAGCTCAGTACGCCGTCGGTACCCATCACCAGCGAGTAGCGCCCGCTCGGTGAGCGCAGCGAGGCACCGGGGGCCAGCGACGCCCCGCGGGCGAGCTCGGAGCCGACGACGACGCCAGCTGAGAGCGGCGTCTTGGTCACGATCCGGGGGCGCGAGCTGGTGGTGATTGCGGGCGCCAGGTCGTGGGTGGCGCTGGTGAGCAGGCCGGAGCGGGCGACGGCCGGGGCCGGCGCCGCCGAGGCCGTGCCGGCGGCCGCGGTGGTCAGGGCTACGGCGAGAGCGGTCAGGACGAGGCCTGTGCGCACATGTCCCTGGCAGGAGTGCTTCGACGACATGTTTCCCCTTGTCAGAGATGCCTGTGCCATCAGCCTGTCACGTGACGGGGATCACGTCTGCTTCGCAGGCGCCAGAGGTGTGTCGTCCACAGAAGCGGCTCGGCGGGCCCAGACAGCCCAGAGCGGATCCGCGCGCCAGGTGCCACGGACCCGCTGCTGGACGACCGGCTCGTCGAAGCCGCCGGCCTGTCGGTGGTACTCCGCGACGACCAGCGGGCGGTCCTGCTCGGCGACGGTGAGCCAACCTCGGACGGCCTTTGTCGGGAAGCACCGGTTGCTGAACGTGCACACCGACAGGCCACCCGGCCGCAGCACCCGGGCCACCTCGGACAGCACCTCGACCGGCCGGACGAGGTAGTCGACGGAGACGCAGTTGAGGACGGCGTCCAGACTCGCTGCCGGCAACGGCAGAGCGGGCTCGGCATTGAGGTCCTGCACGATCCGGACGTCGGCCTGCGGGTTGGCGGCGAGCTCGGCCGCATTGAGCCCGAGCACCGTCAGGTGCCGCGGCGTGCTTCGCAGATGGCTGACCCAGCTGCTCATCAGGTCCAGGACGTCACCGCTCACGCCGAGCTCGTCGTACAGGTCGCCGACAGCGGCGACAGCGCCCTCGTCGAGGTGGGTGACGAACCGGGGCGAGGCGTAGAAGTCCGCGTCGGGTTGCTCGTCGTCGCGGCGGAAGAAGCCGTCGGGCCAACGTCCTTGGTCGATGAGCTCGCCGTCCATGGTGACCAGCGTGCGGCCATGACCGCCCGGCTGCTTCCTGGTGCCCCCGTGGCCGGTGTCGGACCTGCGTCAGCACCGGCCCCACGACCCGGGTCCGGGCGCACCGAAGCACAGCACGTCCCCGCCGGACAGGACCCGCCGGCCGGCCGACCGGCCGGCCATTGACCCTGGTGCCGTCCACCGACAGCCCGAGGTCGAAGACCTACCCGCGCACGCCCCGCCGGACGATCCCGGCATGCAGGCACGAAACGCTCGGGTCTGTCAGCGAGATGCCAATCCCCCTGGTCCGCGGCCGGGGGCTGTCACCGCGGCCATCAGCGGGAACGTCTCACCGTGTGATCAGACCGGAGATGCGATGGGCTCAACAGTGTCCGGCTCATGAGCGCGCCCTCCGCGTACCGGCCGGGTGTGTCCCGGAGGACGGGCCCGGGGCCAGGCCGTCTACCCCCTGACCGCCACCCGTCAGCGCGCCCGCGACACGGCACCCGCATCCGGTGCTTGGCTATAGCCGACCAGGCGGCCGGCGGGAGGGCGGGTGAGAGGGTGAACGAGACACCCGCACTGGCCGTGCTCGCAGTTGTGGGAGCCGGGCTCGCGCTCGCCGGCACCAGTCACTGGCGATTCGGCGTCGGAGTCGTCGGGCTCGGTCTCCTACTGGCAGCCGGACTGCGATTGACCCTGGCTCCCAAGCACGCCGGCTGGCTGGTGGTGCGGAGCCGGGCCTTTGATGCGGCGCTGCTGCTGCTGCTGGCCTTCGCGGTCATTGCGCTCGCCGTGACCATCCCGCACCCGTAGCGCCTTCTGGTCACTGACAGTGCCTTCAGTTGCGCGGAGGCGGAACGGCCTTGCTCTGCAGTGCAGCTGGTCGGAGACTGCCCCGCAGCGCGGGCGAGGGCCCGGGCCGGATCCCTATAGGAGAACCCGGATGTCTCGTGCACTCAAGCGCTTGTCGTTGCTGGGTACGGCGGCCGGCACAGTCCTGGTCCTGTTCGCCGGGCCCGCGGGAGCCGGCAGCAGTTCCAGCATGTCGGCCGGCGCGACCGACGATGCCGCCACGGCCGCCGCCTCCACGGCCGCCGCTGTCGCCGACGGCCAGGTGCAGAGCACGTCGCCCGACCTCGCGGCGGCGGCGGTGAGCTTCCGGGTGTTCAACGCCACCTGCACCTCCACGCAGGTGAAGTTCACGGCACGCACCCAGGAGAACGGCTTCTCCGGGGTGCAGCGGTTCCGTCAGCGGACCCAGCTGCAGGAGTTCGTGGGTGGCCGATGGGTGGCCCGCAGCCCGTTCACCAACGCCCTCTCGACCACGTTCCCGAACGACGGGCGCAACTTCTTCTTCACGCGGGTATGGAGGGGCACGCACAGCGCCACCGGCCGCTCGTGGCGGACGGTCTGGGACGCGCAGTACCTGAGCGGTAGTGGCCAGGTGCTGTTCTTCGTCAACCCGCCGGTGACCGTGACCTGCCCTTGACTGCGTGAGTCCGTGACCCCTGACCGCCCCGGTCCTGCTCGTGGACTGGGGCGGTCGACTGGGTCCGTACCGGTTCAGAACCGGCCTGCGGCGGCGGCACCCGGCCGACAGCTGTGAGCGCTCGGGCTCGTACCCTCTGGGCGGCAGCCACGCGTCGACGAGCGGAGCCCCACCCGATGGCCAGCACGACCCCTCTCGCAGCCCCCACCACCGTCACGGTCACCGGCGCTGCCGGCCAGATCGGCTACGCGCTGCTCTTCCGCATCGCCTCCGGACAGCTGCTCGGGCCGGACACCCCGGTGCGACTGCGCCTGCTGGAGATCGAGCCGGCCCTGAAGGCCGCCGAGGGCACCGCGATGGAGATCGACGACTGCGCCTTCCCGCTGCTCACCGGGATCGACATCACCGCTGACGCGCGGGCGGCCTTCGACGGCGTCGACGTAGCGCTGCTCGTCGGGGCCCGGCCGCGGACGGCCGGGATGGAGCGCGGCGACCTGCTGTCGGCCAACGGCGGCATCTTCAAGCCGCAGGGCGAGGCACTCAACGCGGGCGCGGCACCGGGCGTTCGCGTCCTGGTGGTCGGCAACCCGGCCAACACCAACGCGCTGATCGCCGCCTCGCACGCCCCCGACATCCCCGGCTCGCGGTTCACCGCAATGACCCGGCTGGACCACAACCGAGCGCTGTCGCAGCTGGCCAAGAAGACCGGCTCCACCGTCAACGACATCAGGCACCTGACCATCTGGGGCAACCACTCCGCGACGCAGTACCCGGACTGGAGCCAGGCCACGATCGGCGGCCAGCCCGCGGAGCAGGTCGTCGGCGACCGCTCGTGGCTGGAGGGCACCTTCATCCCCACCGTGGCCAAGCGCGGAGCGGCGATCATCGAGGCGCGGGGCTCGAGCTCGGCCGCGTCGGCCGCGAACGCCGCCGTCGACCACGTCCACGACTGGGTCAACGGCACCGCGCAGGGTGACTGGACCTCCGCCGCGATCATGTCGGACGGTTCGTACGGCGTGCCGGAAGGCATCATCAGTTCCTTCCCGGTGACCAGCAGCGGGGGCGAGTGGGAGATCGTTCAGGGCTTGGCCGTCGACGAGTTCTCGCGCGGCAGGATCGGCGCGTCGGTCGCGGAGCTGGTCGAGGAGCGCGACGCCGTCCGCGAGCTCGGGCTGCTCGGGTGAAGATCATCTACACGTACACCGACGAGGCGCCCGCCCTTGCCACGCACTCGCTGCTGCCGGTCCTGCAGGCGTACGCCGGTAAGGCCGGAGTCGACATCGAGACGCGCGATATCTCGCTGGCGGCGCGGGTGCTCGCGAAGTTCCCGGACCGCCTGACCGAGGCCCAGCGGGTGCCCGACGCGCTTTCCGAGCTCGGCGAGCTGGCCAAGACAGCCGAGGCCAACATCATCAAGCTGCCCAACGTCAGCGCCTCCCTGCCGCAGCTGAAGCGCGCGATCGCCGAGCTGCAGTCGGCGGGCTACCCGGTGCCGGACTACCCGGAGAGCCCGCAGACCGACGGCGAGCGAACCGCCCGTAGCGCCTACGACGCGGTCAAGGGCAGCGCCGTCAACCCGGTCCTGCGCGAGGGCAACTCCGACCGCCGTGCCCCCGCCTCGGTCAAGGGGTACGCCCGCGCGCACCCGCACCCGATGGGCGCCTGGTCACCCGATTCGCGCTCGCACGTGACGACGATGGACGACGGCGACTTCCGGCACTCCGAGACCTCGGTGACCCTTCCCGCGGCGACGACGCTGCGGATCGAGCACGTCGCCCCCGACGGCACGATCACCACGCTGAAGGCAGCCCTGCCGGTGCTGGCCGGCGAGATCGTTGACGCCGCGGTGATGCGCAAGGCCCCGCTCGAGGCTTTCCTGGCCAAGCAGATCGCGGACGCCAAGGCGCTCGGCGTGCTGTTCTCGGTGCACCTGAAGGCCACGATGATGAAGGTCTCGGACCCGATCATCTTCGGCCACGCCGTGGAGCAGTTCTTCCCGGCCGTCTTCGCGTCGTACGGCGAGGAGCTGGCGTCGGTGGGCGCCGACCCCGACGACGGCCTGGCCAGCGTGCTGGCTGCGCTGCCCCGGCTGCCCGCAAGCACCCGGGCGGCCGTCGAGCTGGCGGTCCAGGATGCTTACGAGCGCGGGCCGGCGCTGGCGATGGTCGACTCGAGCCGGGGCATCACCAACCTGCACGTCCCGAGTGACGTCATCATCGACGCGTCGCTGCCGGCCGCGATCCGCGCCTCCGGCCAGATGTGGAACGCCGACGACCAGCAGCAGGACACCAAATACGTCATCCCCGACTCGTCCTATGCGCCGCTGTACGCGGAGACGGTGGCGTTCTGCCGTGAGCACGGGGCCTTCGACCCTGCCACGATGGGGACGACCCCCAACGTCGGGTTGATGGCGCAGCAGGCCGAGGAGTACGGCAGCCACGACAAGACCTTCGAGATCGACGGGCCGGGCACCGTCCGCGTCGTCGACCCTGCGGGCGACGTGCTGCTGAGCCACGAGGTCCAGGCCGGTGACATCTGGCGGGCCTGCCAGACCAAGGACGCGCCGGTGCGCAACTGGGTGCAGCTGGCCGTGGGGCGGGCCCGCGCCACCGGCGTACCGGCCGTGTTCTGGCTCGATGAGAGCCGGGCCCACGACGCCGAGGTGCTCAAGAAGGTCCGCGCGGGCCTGGCCGAAGCCGACACCGACGGCCTGACGATCGAGGTCATGGACGTCGGCGCGGCCACCAGGTACACCCTGGACCGGGCGCGCCGCGGCGAGGACACCATCTCGGTCACCGGCAACGTGCTGCGCGACTACCTCACCGACCTGTTCCCGATCCTGGAGCTGGGCACCAGCGCCAAGATGCTGTCGATCGTGCCGTTGATGAGCGGCGGCGGGCTGTTCGAGACAGGTGCTGGTGGCTCCGCGCCCAAGCACGTGCAGCAGCTCGTGAGGGAGGACCACCTGCGCTGGGACTCCCTCGGGGAGTTTCTCGCGCTGTCGGTGTCGCTGGAGTTCCTGGCTGACAAGACCGGTAACGTGCGCGCCGCACTGCTCGGCTCGACGCTGGACCAGGCCACCGCGAAGGTGCTGGCGGAGGGGCGGTCGCCTTCGCGCAAGGTCGGCCAGCTCGACAACCGCGGCAGCCATTTCTACCTCGCGCTGTACTGGGCGCAGGCGCTCGCGGCGCAGACCGACGACGCCGCCGCAGCCGAGCTTTTTGCGCCGCTGGCAGCGCGCCTCGCGGCCGCCGAGGACGTGATCGTGGGTGAGCTGGGCGCGGTCCAGGGTCATCCGGTGGACCTCGGCGGCTACTACTACGTCGACCGGGCCAAGACTGACGCGGTCATGCGCCCGAGCGCGACCTTCAACGCGGCGCTTGCGGAGTTCTGAGGATGGCCAAGCCGCTGTCGACGAGCGTGGAAGTACCGGCCGACGTCGAGACGACGTGGCGGCTGATGACCGGCCCCTCGTGGCCGCAGGCCCAGGACGCGGCGCTGCACGACGGCAGCACGCTGGTCTCCTCGGAGCCCACGCCCGCCGGCGGCGCCACCCTGGTGGTGAGCCGGCTGCTACCGGACGGCATCCCCGGCTTCATGCAGGCCTTCACCCCCAAGGACGGCCGGGTCACTCAGACCGACGTCTGGGAGCCCGCCTCTGGTGGCTGCCGCCGGGGCACCTGGAACGCGTCGTTCCCGGGCAGTCCGGGCACGATCGAGGGGCGTACGACGATCGAGCCGACGGCCACCGGCTGCCGGTGGCATGTCGAGGGCAGCGTCCGGGTCAAGGTGCCGTTGCTGGGCGGCCGGATCGAAGCCTTCCTCGCACCGCTCGTGGAGCGGCTCGTCGACAAGCAGGGCGAGGTGCTGGTCGCGCAGCTGTCCTGACGGGGTGCTAGGCGGCGATTTTCTGACGTACCGCCTGCACAGCCCGTCGGCCGACCTCGCCGACCAGCGCCCGGACCAGCGGCCCGGTGATCAGACCGCGGCCCAGGCCCACCTCGACGAGCGCGTCGAAGGCGCCGGGTGAGCGGCCGGCCGCGGCGACGCCGGCGTCCACGACGCCCGCTCGGGCGGTCAGCCGGGCCAGGGTGGTGGTGTGCCGCAGGTGCCTGCCCAGCTCGCGCTTCAGCGCCGCCGCGTACGCCGTGCCGGGGTCGGCCTCGGTCACGGCGGCGATGCCCGCGAGCCGGCCGCTGTGCAGCGCGTAGTAGATGCCCTCGCCGGTCAAGGGGTTGATCAGGGAAGCGGCGTCGCCGGCCAGCAGGACGGGACCGGCCGGCTGGCGGGGACGAGAGGTCGACAGCGGCAGGTGGTGGGTCACGAGGCGCTCGGCCTCGGTCCCGGGGATCAGCTCGCGCAGCCGACCGTGCAGCTCGGCCTTGCCGCCGCGCCCGGTCGCCTTGAGCCGGGGCAGCAGCATCCCGAAGCCGACGTTGGCGGTGCCGTCGCCTGCGCCGAACGACCACGCGTACGCCGGCCAGCCCCGGCTGTCCATCACGATCGCCTGCTCGGGCTCCCCGGGCGGCGCGGCCGCGTAGCCGCGGACGGCGACGGCGAGGCAGCTCTCCGGCTGGCGTGGCAGGCCGAGCCGGCGGCGGACGATGCCGTTGGCGCCGTCCGCGCCGACGACGGTGCGACCGCGCAGCTTGCCGTCCAGGACGACGACACCATCCAGCACCTCCAGGGTGCGTACCTGGTGGCGGACGAGGACCGCCCCGGCGCGGACCGCCTCCTCGACGAGTCGGGCGTCGAGCAGCGTGCGCGGGATGACGATGTCCGGGCGCTGCAAGATCGTGGCGACCTCGCGGCCGTCAGGGGCGCGCAGCCGCAGCCGGTGCACCGGGACCCGGTCGGCCAGCACGTGCGCGATACCGAGGGCCGCCAGCTCGTCGCCGGCGTGTGGCGCAAGGCCGTCCCCGCAGCTCTTGTCACGCGGGAAGTCCGAGCGGTCCAGCAGCAGCACCCGCGCCCCGGGCCGGGCCCGCAAGGCGCCCAGCGCTGCTGCCGAGCCGGCCGGCCCGGCGCCGACGACGATCAGGTCCCAAGGTGTCTGCACCGCGCCAGCCTGCCCCGTCCGGGGCCGTCCGGCACACCCGGCCCGGTGCGCAGGCCGCCGCGGAAGGCGGCCGTCTGCGCCTGGGACACTGCGGACATGCCAGCCCGCCCCCGTGTCCTGTCCGGGATCCAGCCGACCGGAAGTGGCAAGCATCTGGGTAACTACCTCGGCGCGGTACGGCAGTGGGCGCAGCTGCAGGAGTCCTCGGAGTGCTTCTACTTCGTCGCCGACCTGCACGCGCTGACCGTCACGCCCGACCCGGCGGCCCTGCGCGCCAACACCCGCGCCACCGCCGCCGAGCTGCTGGCGATGGGCGTCGACCCCGACCGCAGCGCGCTGTTCCTGCAGTCGCACGTCCCCGAGCACACCGAGCTCGCCTGGGTCCTGGGCTGCCTCACCGGTTTTGGCGAGGCCAGCCGGATGACGCAGTTCAAGGACAAGGGCGGTGGCAACGTCGGGATCTTCACCTACCCCGTGCTGCAGGCCGCCGACATCCTCATCTACCGGCCGCAGTCGGTGCCGGTGGGCGAGGACCAGCGTCAGCACCTCGAGCTCACCCGCGACCTCGCCCAGCGCTTCAACAGCCGGTACGGCGACACGCTCACCGTCCCGGAACCCTACGCACAGGGCAGCGCCCAGCGCATCAAGGACCTGCAGAACCCAACTGCCAAGATGAGTACCAGTCGGGGCGGACCCGGCACGCTGTGGGTCATCGACGACCCGAAGGTGATCACCAAGAAGATCAAGAGTGCGGTCACCGATACCGGGCGTGACGTCGTTGCCACGCCGGAGAAGCCGGGCGTCACCAACTTGCTGACGATCCTGTCGGTCGCCTCCGGTACCCCTGTGCCCGCGCTGGAGTCGGCGTACGTCGGCAAGGGCTACGGCGACCTGAAGGGCGACGTGGCCGCGGCAGTCGTCGCGCTTTTCGCGCCGGTACGCGAGCGCTACGCCGACCTCATACGCGACCCGGTGTACCTGGACGGAGTGCTCGCCGACGGCGCCGGCCGGGCCCGGGCCGTGGCTCGCGAGACGCTTGCGGCGGTGCGGGAACGGATCGGGCTGCTCCCGCGGGCCTGATCCTGGTCAGCCGCCGACGGTGGCCCGCGGCTCCTGTTCGCACGGAGCCGGCACCGGGTAGGGCGGCAGTTCCGCTGGGCGCTGTAGGTCGGCAGGCGGCATGGACCGGCGCCGGGCGAACGCGCGTCGGCGGGCGCGCGCGTTGACCACGGCACGCCGGCGCAGGCCGACCAGCAACAGGGCGACCAGCAACAGGGCGACCAGCCCGATGACGCCGGCGACCGGCAGCGACGGGGACGATCCGCCCTGAGCCCGGCTGACGGCAGCGGGCTGCGCGGTGGCAGGTCCAGCGGCGGCCGGTTGTCCCGCGGGCTGGGCTGGGTCGGCAGCGGGTGCCTGCGTGAGCGGGTCGACGAGCCGGCCGACCGGCTGGGCGCCGTTGGCCGCGGCCGCGAAGCCCCAGTCGAGCATCGCGGCTGCCTCCTTCCACACGGCCGGGTCGGCGCGCATCAGGGCCACGACGAGGGTGTGGCCGCCCCGGGTGGCGGCGGCGACGAAGCTCGCGCGGGCAGCCTCGGTGAAGCCGTTCTTGATGCCGATCGCCCCGGCGTACGTCCCGAGCAGCCGGTCGTGGTTGTCGATCTCGATCGTTGCGCCGCCCGGCGCCGGGATCGTGGTGCGTCGGATCGCGACGTAGGTCCGGAAGTCCGGCAGCGCCATGCCCGCCCTGGCAATCAGCGCCAGGTCGTACGCCGAACTCATTTGCCCGGCGGCGTCCAGGCCGCTGGTGTTGACCGCGTGGGTGTCGTGGGCCTGGAGGCGGACGGCCTCGTCGTTCATCAGCCCGGTCGCGATCTGCTGACCCCCGGCGGCCGTGGCCAGGGTGCCTGCGGCGTCGTTGCCGGAGACCACGAGCATCGCCGTGAACAGGTCCTTGACGGAGTACGACAGCTGGGTGACCAGACCGACCTTGCTGCCGTCGACGGCAATATCATCCCGGGTAGGAGTGACCATCGTGGCCGGGTCGAGCCGGGGGATCAGCGTGAGTGCGGTCAGTGTCTTCAGGGTGCTGGCGGGCGCGTACTGGCCGTGCGGGTCCTTGGCGGCCAGCACCTGCCCGCTGTCGAGGTCGGCGAGCACGTACGACGCCGCGCTCACCGGCGGCGGTGCGACCGGCCCGGCGCTGGTCAGGTCGACCCCGGTGAGCAGCGGACCGCCCAGCGGACCGGGGGGCGCGAGGTCGGCGCTGGCCGGCGCCGACGACGCGACCACCCCGCCCACGGACACGGCAAGGACCAGCGTCGGCAGCAGCGCGTGCAGGCGACGGACGGTCCACATGGTCTCTGAAGATAACCCGGTGAGCCGCGCGAGCCCCGGTCGGACACACTGGGCCGATGGTGCTCTCCCGCCGCCTGGCCGGCTTCGTCCTGGTGGCCGGTGCGTTCCAGTGGCTGGTCTGGCCGACCTTCCTGCGGGTGGTGTGGCGCGACCGGCGGGCCTTCGACGGGGGTGCGCCGACGGCGTTCCTGCTCGTGCACGTGGCGATCGTCGTACCCGCGCTGATGATCGGCACCGGGCTGCTATGGCTCGGCGCCCGCGCCTGGCACCAGGCCCCCCGCGCGGTCCCGCCGGTACGGCCCGGCTCGGAACGCCATCCGTCGCTGCGCTGACGGCCGACCTGAGGCTCCGACCCCAAGCCACACCTCCCCTTCGGGAGTGCACTGTGAGGCACCGTCCAGTGCAGTCCCGAAGGGGAGGTGCACTGTCGAAGGGGAGGGGGCCGATCCGGCACCGGCCCCCAGGGGTCAGCTGCGGCGGAAGATCAGCGCGCGCTTGACTTCTTGGATGGCTTTGGTGACCTGGATGCCGCGGGGGCAGGCGTCGGTGCAGTTGAAGGTTGTCCGGCAGCGCCAGACCCCCTCCTTCTCGTTCAGGATCTCCAGCCGCTCCTCGGCGCCCTCGTCGCGGCTGTCGAAGATGAACCGGTGCGCCGCGACGATGGCCTGCGGGCCGAAGTAGCTGTCGTTGGTCCAGTAGACCGGGCACGACGTGGTGCAGGCCGCACACATGATGCACTTGGTGGTGTCGTCGAAGCGGGCGCGGTCCTCGACGGACTGCAGGCGCTCCCGGGTGGGCTCACGGCCATCGTTGATGAGGAATGGCTTCACCGAGCGGAAGGCCTCGAAGAACGGCTCCATGTCGACGATGAGGTCCTTGAGGACCGGCAGCCCCTTGATCGGCTCTACCAGGATCTCGTCGCCGAGGTCCTTGACCAGCACCTTGCAGGCCAGCCGGTTCACGCCGTTGATGCGCATCGCGTCCGAGCCGCAGACGCCGTGGGCGCAGGACCGGCGAAACGACAGCGAGCCGTCCTGGTACCACTTCACGTGGTGCAGGGCATCCAGCAGCCGGTCGCCCTTCTCCACCGGTACGTCGAAACTCTGCCAGTGCGGCTCCGCGTCGAGCTCGGGGTCGTAGCGCCGGATCTTGAGCGTGACGGTCCGCAGATGGTCGACGACCGGCCGCTGCTCGGTAACGGTCACTAGTACTTGCGCTCCATCGGCTCGTACCGGGTCTGCACGACCGGCTTGTAGTCCACCCGGACCTCGCTGTTCGGGCCCTCGCCGACCTTGAACGCCATCGTGTGGCGCATGAAGTTGACGTCGTCGCGAGTCGGGTAGTCCTCCCGGAAGTGGCCACCGCGCGACTCGTTGCGGGCCTTCGCCGACACCACGAGCGCCTCGGCCAGGTCGATCAGGAAGCCCAGCTCGACGGCCTCGAGCAGCTCGGTGTTGTAGCGCTTGCCGCGGTCGGACACACCGACCCGGGTGTAGCGGTCCTTCAGCGCGGCGAGGTCGATCTCGGCCTGCTTGAGTGTTGCCTCGGTGCGGTAGACGGAGGCGTTGGTGTCCATCGTCTCCTGCAGATCCTTACGGATGGCCGCGGCGTTCTCGGTGCCGCTGCCGTCCCGCATCCGCTGCAGCAGCGCCACCACGCCGGCCTCAGGGGTGGGCGGCAGGTCGACGAACTCGTGGGAGTTGGCGTAGTCGGCCGCCGACAAACCCCCGCGCCGTCCGAAGACGTTGATGTCGAGCAACGAGTTGGTGCCGAGCCGGTTGGCGCCGTGCACAGACACGCAGGCCACCTCGCCGGCGGCGAACAGGCCGGGTACGACGTGCGTGTTGTCACGCAGCACCTCGGCCTTGATGTTGGTCGGCACACCGCCCATCGCGTAGTGCGCGGTGGGCTGGATCGGGATCGGGTCGTTGTACGGCTCGATGCCCAGGTAGGTACGCGCGAACTCGGTGATGTCGGGCAGCTTGGCGTCGAGCTGCTCCGGCGGGAGGTGCGTGAGGTCCAGGAGGACGTGGTCGGCGTCCGGCCCGCAGCCCCGGCCGGCCCGGATCTCGGTGTAGATGGCGCGAGCCACCATGTCGCGGGGCGCTAGGTCCTTGATGGTCGGCGCGTACCGCTCCATGAAGCGCTCGCCGTCCTTGTTGCGCAGGACGCCACCCTCGCCGCGGGCCCCCTCGGTGAGCAGGATGCCCATCTTCCAGATGCCCGTCGGGTGGAACTGGTAGAACTCCATGTCTTCCAGCGGCAGGCCTTGGCGGTAGATGATCCCCATCCCGTCACCGGTCAGGGTGTGGGCGTTGCTGGTGACCTTGAAGACCTTGCCGAAGCCACCGGTCGCGAACAGCACCGCCTTCGCCTGGAACACGTGGATCTCGCCGGTCGACAGCTCGTAAGCCACGACGCCGCTGACCGCGCGTTCGGTGCCGCCGCCCTCGGCCGGTACCTCGGTCATCGCCATGTCGAGCACGTAGAACTCGTTGAAGAAGTCGATCTTGTGCTTGACGCACTGCTGGTAGAGCGTCTGCAGGATCATGTGGCCGGTGCGGTCGGCGGCGAAGCACGAGCGGCGTACGGCGGCCTCACCGTGGTTTCGGGTGTGCCCGCCGAAGCGGCGCTGGTCGATGCGGCCCTCGGGAGTGCGGTTGAACGGCAGGCCCATCTTCTCGAGGTCCAGGACCGCGTCGATCGCCTCCTTGCACATCACCTCCGCGGCGTCCTGGTCGACGAGGTAGTCGCCGCCCTTGACGGTGTCGAAGGTGTGCCACTCCCAGTTGTCCTCCTCGACGTTGGCTAGGGCCGCGCACATGCCGCCCTGCGCCGCGCCGGTGTGGGACCTCGTCGGGTACAGCTTGGTGAGCACCGCGGTCTTGGATCGCTGGCCGGCCTCCAGCGCCGCGCGCATTCCGGCGCCGCCGGCACCCACGATGATCGTGTCGTATCGGTGGAACTGCACCATGACTGCTCCCTCAGATGCTCGGGTCGAAGGTGAAGATGACCAGCGTGCCAAGCATCAGCACCAGGGCGGCTGAGGTGTAGAGCAACATCTTCAGCCAGAATCGGGAGCCGTCTCGTTCGGCGTAGTCGTTGATCACGGTCCGCAGCCCATTGGTGCCGTGCAGCTCGGCAAGCCAGAGCTGGGCGAGGTCCCAGGTACGCCAGAACGGCGACGCCCACCGGCCGGCCACGAAGCCGAAGTTGATGCGGTGCACTCCACCGTCGAGGATGTTCATGATGAACAGGTGGCCGAGGACGAGCACGACGAGCAACAGCCCGCTCATCCGCATGAAGATCCAGCTGTACATCTCGAAGTTCGTCCTGGAGCGGTTCGCCGATGAGCGTTTGCGGGTCCGCGGGCGCTCGATGACCAGCCGGTCCCGGGTGTCGTCGGGTGCGATGGTGGTCATCAGGCCGTCCCGAACATCTGCTCGACGGTCCGCTTGAGCATGAAGTAGGCCCCCGGGATCATCACGAACCCGGTGACGGTGACGACGGCGTATGTCATCTGCCTCTGAAAGCGCGGGCCCTTCTCCCAGAAGTCGATCGACATGACCCGCATGCCGTTGAGCGCGTGGTAGAGCACCGCGCCGGTGAGGCCGACCTCCATGAGGTTGACGATCGGCGTCTTGTACGTGTCGATGATCCGGTCGTACGCATCGGGGGAGACCCGCACGAGCGCCGTGTCGAGCACGTGCGCGAACAGAAAGAAGAAGATGAGGACGCCCGTGACGCGGTGTGCCACCCACGACCACATGCCCTCGCGCCCTCGGTACAGGGTGCCTGCCGGTACCTTCGCCATGCTGTGGGGGCCCTCCGGATCTGCCGCCGGCCAGAATTCTGCTAGCCCGGCTCAGGGTAACGAGGAGCGGGCGTTGCGGCATGTCGGAAGCCCACAGGGCACTGTGACAAACCGCACCCGCGCCCGCTCAGGGGGGCGGTGCGAACGCAGCGGTCAGCTGCTCGAAGACGGGCAGTGCCGCCGCGGGGTCGTCGGCCGGGGCCCGCCGGCACACAGCACCTGCGCGATACCGCCGGAAAGCAACCTGCGCGGTCCAGGACGTGCGGGGCGGTGCCCGTCTCAACTGACCGGCTCGGCGCTCGGGCTCACGTGGTTGGCTCCTCCCTCTGCTGGCGCAGCCAGGGGAGCAGTCCACCGGCTAGGAGCATGGCGACCTGCCGACCGGACAGCCGGTGTCGGGCGGTGTACTCCTGGTCGCGGGTGGTGTTGCGCACCGTGACCTCGGTGCCGGAGCTGATCGCGTCCCGGATGCCCACCATCACCAGCACGTCGTCCTGCTCGATCCGACGGTGGTCGTCGGGGTCGGTGAACTCCAGCGCGAGCACCCCGAAGTTCGCCAGGTTCTGCCAGTGGATGCGGGCGAAGGACAGCGCGAGGACCGCGCGCAGACCGAGGTAGCGCGGCGTGATTGCGGCGTGCTCCCGCGAGGATCCCTGTCCGTAGTTGGCGCCACCGACCACGATGTGTCCGCTGCCGTCCTTGCTCGCGATCACCCGTCCCGGGTAGCTCTCATCGACCTGGGTGAAGGTGAACTCGGCCAGCTTGGGGATGTTGCTGCGATAGGGCAGCACTCGGGCTCCAGCCGGCAGGATCTCGTCGGTGGACACATCGTCACCGACCTTGAGTGCGACCGGCGCCTCGATCCGGTCGGGCAACGGCCCGAAGTCGGGCAGCGCTGAGATGTTCGGCCCCTTGACGAGTTCGACGCGACCGGCCTGCTGCAGCGGCGGTTCGAACATGGCGGTGTTCACACTGGATGGGGTCGGCAGCTCGACCCTCGGATAGTCGATGCCAAGCAGCCGTGGCAGGTCGCGAGGGTCGGTGATCTGCCCGGTGAGCGCGGCCGCTGCGGCGGTCTCGGGGGAGCACAGGAAGACCGAGTCCTCCTTCGTTCCGGACCGTCCCGGAAAGTTGCGCGGGAACGTGCGCAGGCTGTTGCCCCCGGTCGCCGGTGCCTGCCCCATCCCGATGCAGCCCAGGCAGCCGGACTGGTGCAGCCGCGCACCGGCGGCGATCAGGTCGAAGGTGGCGCCCATCTTCGTCAGGTCCTGCAGGATCTGCCGTGAGGACGGGTTGATGTCGAAGGACACCCGGGGGTGCGTCTGCCGCCCGCGGACGATCGCGGCGACCACGGCGAAGTCGCGCAGCCCCGGGTTGGCCGACGAGCCGACCACCACCTG
>JBKJQN010000036.1:0-22423 GCA_046593925.1 Mycobacteriales bacterium | reverse complement strand
GCTGGAGCTGCGCGAGCTCGACCACTCACCGAACGTCGAGGTGCTGATGGCGCCGGAGGACTTCGAGCTCGACGCAGGCAGCGTCAGCTCGATCAACAGCGACAACCAGACCAAGCTGGTCGTCCGCGAGCTCGAGCGCTACGCCATGCGTACCGCGGAGAACGGTACGGGGGAGCGGCCCCGCAAGCAGTGGCTGCACTTCTTCGAGAGCCCCGTCGAGGTCTACGGTGACGGCAAGGTCGAGGGCCTGCGCACCGAGCGCACCGAGCTGGTCGGCGGCGGCAACGTGCGCGGCACCGGGGAGCTGCACGACTGGCCGGTGCAGGCGTTGTACCGCTGCGTCGGCTACCGCAGCACCGAGCTGGCCGGCCTGCCCTGGGACAGCCGCAACCACGTCGTCCCGCACGCCGCCGGCCGGGTCCTCGACCTCGATGGCGCGTACGTGCCCGGTCTGTACGTCAACGGCTGGGTCAAGCGCGGCCCGGTCGGCCTGATCGGCCACACCAAGGGCGACGCGATCGAGACTGTCGGCAGCCTGCTGACCGACCTCGACGCCGGCGTGCTGCCCGTGGCGGCGAGCCCGTCACCGGATGCCATCACCGGGCTGCTGGAGGCACGTGGCCTGCCGTACACGACGTGGCAGGGCTGGGACCTGCTGGATGCCCACGAGATCTCGCTGGGTGGTCCGTCCGGCCGGCCGCGCATCAAGGTGGTGGACCGCGAGACGATGGTCAAGGTCAGCCGTGCGGCTGGACACTGCGACGGCGGCGTCCCCGACGAGATCCACGCGCACCAGTCCGCACAGGCCTGACCGGGGACCGCGGGGCCCGCTCGGGCCCCGCGGTAGCGGCTAGCGGATGCTGAAGACCGGGCGGTTCTGCGGCGTGTAGACCACCAGGTTGCGGTCGTCCTGCACGACCAGTCGACTACGTGGCGTGCTGGTACCCGTGGCGAACACCAGGGTGAAGCCGCCGGCGCCATCGGACGCCAGCTGCTGGAAGTTGCCGCCCTCGAACATCACCCCGAAGGTGACGCCGCTGCCGTTGGTCGTGAAAGCAACCCCTGCGCCGCAGTAGTCGACCAGGTTCCCGTCGGTCTGCAGGATCAGCCTGCAGGCGCCACCGGGCGACACCCGTCGGTCGCCGCGGAACAGCGCCTGCCCGGGCGCGACGGTTGCGGAGCCCCAGTCGGAGCCGTACACGGTGGTGGAGTCGGGGAGGAAGACCTTGAACTCGCCCTGGAAGACCTCGAGCGTGGTGCCGGAGCCGGTCGCGTTGCTGGTGGCGGTGCTGAACAGCGGCACGGCGGGGGTTGCGTCGGAGTAAACGACGACGTTGCCGTCCGTCTGCAGGATCGCGGCCGCGCCGGGGTTGGCGAAGGTGCTGGCGCTGAACAGGACCGCGCCACCCCGGTAGAGGACCAGGTTGCCGTCGGTCTGCATGACGAGTTCGGTCCCGTCGTGGTCGAGGACGCGGTCCCCGGGCAGCAGGGCCTGGCCGGCCACCAGGCTCGTGGCACGAGGCGCGAAGTCGATGACGACAGCGCCGGCCATGCCGTACAGCACCAGGTTGGCGTCGTCCTGGATCAGCAGCTGCTGGGCGCCGGAGCCAGCTGTCCCGTAGGACCGCGCGACGGTGCCGTCGGGCCCGGACAGCACCAGGTTGCCGTCGGTCTGCAGGTCCAGGTGCGACCCGGCCGGGCCGTGTGCGGCCAGCTGCGACACCGGTGAACCGTTGAGCCGGTTGGGTGCGTCCTGGTAGGTCAGGGTGCCGTCGGTACCCATCACCAGGGAATAGCGGCCGCTGGGCGAGACGATCGACTGCCCACCGGTGAGCGAACCACCGACGGCGAGCGCCGGGCCGGTCGCGGCGGCGAGCGAGGCGGGCGTGCGGGCGACGACGCGCTGGAACGGACGCGGCGTGGCGCGGACGGCCGGCAAGAGCGCCGGGGCGCTGCGGGGAGCGAGCGCAGTAGCGGTGCCGCTGGGTGCAGCGGCAGCCGGCCCGACGCAGAGGCCGACGGTACCGAGACAGGCGACCGCGACGAGGGCCGCGCTGACGCAGCGGCGGCGTGGTTGAGAGGTGGACGGGCTCGCCGAAGTCATAGGTCCTTCTGTGGGTCACGGAAAGCGATAGGTCGACCCTGACACGTGACTACCGCATGAGACAGGAACCGTGTACGCCGCCATCAAGGTGTGGGACGTCCGTCACCCGCCCGCGGGTGCTGCCCCTGCACCCTCACCCAGTTGTCCACGCCCGGACGGCTGGGCTCCCCGCGGCGGCCCAGGCTGGATACCCCTGGGGGTACGCTCGACCGTATCGGCAGCGAGGAGGACGAGATGGTGACCGAGGTTGGTCTGACGGACCTGGAGCGAGCGCTGGAGGATGGGGCGCTGCTGCTGGACGTGCGCGAGAGCGCCGAGTACGCCGAGGGACACGTGCCGGGAGCCCGGCTGTTGCCGCTGTCTGTGCTGCCCATGGGGATGCACGAGCTGCCCCGCGGACAGCCCGTCTACGTCGTCTGCCAGACCGGCGGCCGCAGCGCCCAGGCTGCCCGCCTGCTCACCAGCGCCGGCGTCGACGCCCGCTCGGTGTCCGGCGGCACCGCCGCCTGGATCGGCAGCGGCCGCCCCAGCGAGACCGGTACCCCGCGCGCGCCCCGTAGCCCGAAGGAGAGGAACCAGCCTGATGAGCGCCAGCACCAGCACCGCCAGCGACACTGACCTGGACAACCTGGAGCGTGGCGGCCTGACCGTCACGATCCTGGAGACCCCGGACCTGGGGGACCGCAGCTACGTCGTCGACGACGGCACCTGCGCTCTGGTCATCGATCCGCAGCGCGACCTCGACCGGGTCGAGGCGGTCCTGGCGGCTCGCGGTGTGACCCTGGTCGCGGTCGCCGAGACCCACCTGCACAACGACTACGTCTCCGGCGGCCTCGAGCTCGCCCGGCAGCACGACGTGGACTACCTGGTGCCGTGTGAGGCCGAGGTCGCCTACGAGCGCACGCTGGTCTGCGGCCAGGACGTCCGCCGCGTCGCGTCCATGACGGTACGGACCCTGGCCACTCCCGGACACACCCCGCACCATGTGGCGTTCGCGGTCGGCGCGGGCGGGGAACCCTCGCTGGTCTTCACCGGCGGCTCGCTGCTGTTCGGCGCCGTCGGGCGCACCGACCTGGTCAGCCCCGACCTCACCGAGCAGCTGACCCGCGCCCAGTGGGTGTCGGTGCACCGGCTCGCCGACGAGCTGCCCGGCTCGACCGCGGTCCTGCCCACGCACGGGTTCGGCAGCTTCTGCTCGGCGACGCCGACCTCCGGCACGGCGTCAACCATCGATCAGCAGCGCCGTGACAACCCGGCGTTCTCCCAGGACGAGGAGACCTTCGTGCGCGAGCTCCTCGCCGGCTTCGACGCCTACCCCGCCTACTACGCACACATGGGGCCGATCAACGCCGCCGGCCCCGCCCCGCTGGACCTGTCGCCCGCCGACCAGGCCGACCCGGCTGAGCTGCGCCGTCGCCTCGACGCCGGGGAGTGGGTCGTGGACCTGCGCAGCCGGACCGCTTTCGCCCGCGGCCACCTGCCCGGCACGCTCAACGTCGAGGGCAGTGGCAACCTGCCGACCTACCTCGGCTGGATCTTCCCGTGGGGCAGGCCGCTGACGCTGCTCGGCGACAGCCCCGAGCAGGTCGCCGGCGCGCAGCGCAAGCTCGCCCGTATCGGCATCGACCGGCCCGCCGCCCAGGCGACCGGCACTCCTGAGCGGTGGGCGGACGGTGAACCCCTGACCTGCTACGACCTGGTCACCTTCGCCGACCTCGCGGCCGCCCGCGACCGCGGTCCGGTGCACGTGCTGGACGTGCGCCGCCAGAGCGAGTGGGACGCTGGCCACATCGACGGCGCCCAGCACCTCCCGCTGCACGAGCTCGCCGACCGGCTCACCGAGGTCCCCAGCGGCCCTGTCTTCGTGCACTGCGGCAGCGGCTATCGCGCCTCGATCGCGGCTTCCCTGCTCGACCGGGCCGGCAAGACCGTGACCGTCGTCGACGGCAACTTCACCGAGGCCGAGGCGGCCGGGCTCCCTGTGTGCTGATGCCGGAAGGACGCGCCCGGGGTGCCCGGCGTTGGCAACAGGTAGACCCCACCCGGTACCTATCGCTCCTGGAGGAACACGTGCAACTGCCCGACGATGCCGTCAAGACCGCCATCACCCGGCTGCGCCGCGCCGAGGGCCAGGTCGCCGGAGTGATCCGGATGCTCGAGCAGGGCCGCGACCGCAAGGACGTCGTCACCCAGCTCGCCGCCGTCTCACGCGCCCTGGACAAGGCCGGCTTCAGCATCGTCGCCAGCGGGCTGAAGCAGTGCGTCGCCGAGGGCGGCGAGAAGGGCGAGCTCGACCTCGCCCAGATGGAGAAGCTCTTCCTGTCCCTGGCCTGACCGGCGCCCCCGGCCGCCCTGACGTGCGGGCAGCCCAGGCACACGACACACCGATCCGCGCAGTGGCTCCCCCTGCCTTTCGAGAGGACGACCCGTGAGCAGCACCCCCACCGGCATCGACCCCGCGACGCTCGCCGAGCGCCTGGCCGCCGGCAGCCTCGTCCTCGTCGGCATCCTCGCCAGCCTGCGCTGGCCCGCCGGGCGCTTGCTGCCCGGTGCCGTCGGCGCAGGACTGACGTTCGCTGCGCTCAGCAACACCCGCGCGATGAGCCGCGTCCTGCTCAAGCTCCCCTACAACCGGACCGGCAACGCCGACACGGAGATGGCGGTGGCGGCGCTGACCGGCCCCGCCGCCTGACCCGCCACCGCACCCGCTTGCTGCCAGGAGCAACCATGAGCCCGTCACACCCCGCGCGGCCGGCGGGCTTCGACGTCGACGAGGTCGAGGTCGACGCGTCCGCCCGGCTGGTCGACGCCGGCATCGCGTTGCTGCTGGACGTCCGGGAGGACGACGAGTGGGCCGCGGGCCACGCGCCTGCGGCGCTGCACGTGCCGTTGGGTGACCGGCCCCGGACTCACCTACCTGCGGGCCGGTGCGTGCTGGCGATCTGCCGGTCCGGGAACCGCTCGGCTACCGCGGCCGCGGTCCTGCTCGCCCTCGGCTCCGACGCCCGCAACGTCCGTGGCGGCATGCTCGCCTGGCGGGCCGCTGGACTGCCGGTCACGGCCGACCGCGAGCAACGCAGGACGGCGCCGTGACGGTGCTGCTCGCCGTCGCGCTCGGCCTGCTCATCGGGCTGAGCCTCGGCGCCCTCGGCGGAGGGGGCTCGATCCTCACCGTCCCAGCCCTGGTCTACGCGCTCGGCGAGACGGCGCAGGCCGCCACCACCGGCAGCCTGGTCATCGTCGGCATCACCGCTGCCGCCGCCGCCGTCGGGCATGCCCGAGCCCACAGGGTGCGCTGGCGAGCGGGCCTGGCCTTCGGCGCCGCAGGAGTGGCAGCCTCCTTGGTGGGGACCCACCTGAACGCCCGCGTCCAGCCCGGGGTGCTGCTCGTCGCCTTCGCGGTGCTCATGCTGGTGGCCGCCGGCGCGATGCTCGCCAAGACCATGGTGCGAAGCAGCCCGGACTGGCACGAAGCCGACCAGCAGGCGGACGCGCTGTCCCGCCCTGCCCAGACCGACACCACCGCGCAGGCCGGCCCGGGCGCCCCGCGAGCCGGCACGACCGTGCGCAACGCCCTCCCGGTGCTCGCTGCAGGTCTCCTGGTCGGCTTCCTGACCGGTTTCCTCGGGGTCGGCGGGGGGTTCATCATCGTCCCGGCCCTGGTGCTGACCCTCAAGTACGACATGCCCACAGCCGTCGGCACCTCCCTGGTCGTCATCAGCCTCAACTCCGCGGTCGCCCTGCTCGCACGGGGAGGACAGGGAAGCTTCGACTGGGCGGTCATCGTCCCGTTCACGCTGGCAGCCATCGTCGGCTCCGGCGCCGGCAAGAAGGTGGCCGACCGCATGAGCGGGCCGCACCTCACCCGCGGCTTTGCCGTTCTCCTGCTCCTCGTCGCCGGTTTTGTCCTGCTCAAGGCCGCGCTGACGAACACCTAGCGCCGTCGGTCACGCGGGTGCTGGCCGGGTCAGGTCGATCTGGCCGCACAGCCTGCTGGTGGACCGCTGTCTGGAGGTGCTGGCCCGCCAGCCCCGGGACGTTGCCGGCGCGGGCCCGCGCCCTGGGGACGTTCACCACCGCGCACGACGCGTTCTGGGCGCTGGCCCGCAGGGCGCACGGTGACGCTGGCGCCACCCGGGCGATGGTCGAGGTGCCACTGCTGCACCAAGACGTTCACCGACCGTGGTCGGGAAGGTCCTGGTCGGCGTGGTCGGCATGAAATAGCGCCTCGTCCAGCAGATTGCGCACGTGCACGTCCGCAGCAGAGTAGAAGACGAACGTGCCATCGCGGCGGGCTGTCACCAGTCTGGCGAGCCGGAGCTTGGCCAGGTGCTGGCTGACCGCGGTCGGCGACGCCCCGACAAGATCGGCCAGGCACGCCACCGACGACTCGCCCTGCAGCAGCGCCCACAGCAACTTGATCCGGGTGGCGTCGGCGAGCATCCGGAAGGATTCGGCGGCCAGGTTGACCTGCTCCTCGTTCGGCATCGAGAAGTCCGGCAGCTCGTCGTGCACACCTCCACGATATGCACGTGGTTGCCTGCGTGACTGCGCAGGTAGTGTTGAAGGGTGGCCATCGTCGTGCGACCCGCGTCCCGGCTGGGCTGGCTCGGCCAGATCCCCGAGGTCCGCTGGGCCCTGACCAGCACTGCGGCGTTCGCGGCCGCGCTGCTGGCAGGTCTGGCCGCCGCGCCCAGCTGGGTCGCCGGGGTGCTGTTCGCGCTCTGCTACGCCGCCGGCGGCTGGGAGCCGGGCCTGGCTGGGCTGCGGGCCCTGCGCCAGCGGGTGCTGGACGTCGACGTGCTGATGGTCGTCGCGGCGCTCGCCGCGGCGGCGATCGGGCAGGTCCTCGACGGCGCACTGCTGATTGTCATCTTCGCCATCTCCGGAGCGCTGGAAGCCGCCATGACGCACCGGACCGCCGCCAGCGTCCGGGCGCTGCTCGACGTCGCCCCCGAACGCGCCGTCCTGCTCGGCCCGGACGGCACCGAACGGGACGTGCCGGCCGCGCAGCTCGCGGTCGGCGACGTGGTGCTGGTCCGGCCCGGCGAGCGGGTCCCGGCCGACGGCTGGGTCCGGTCGGGAGAGAGCGAGCTGGACCAGGCGGCGCTGACCGGTGAGAGCCTTCCGGTGCGCCGCGGCCCGGGTGAGCAGGTCCTGGCCGGGACGCTGAACGGCACCGGCGCCCTGACCGTGCTGGTCGAGCGGGCCGCCGCCGACTCAGTGCTGGCCAGGGTCGCCACGCAGGTGCAGCAAGCCTCGGAAGCCAAGGCGAACAGGCAGCTGTTCATCGAGCGGGTCGAGCAGCGGTACTCCCTGGTCGTCGTAGCGGTCACCTTGGCGCTGATCGCCGTCCCGCTCGCACTGGGCGCCGCCTTCACCGCGACGCTGCTGCGCGCGATGACCTTCATGATCGTGGCGTCGCCCTGCGCGGTCGTGCTTGCCACAATGCCACCGCTGCTGTCGGTTATCGCCAATGCCGGGCGGCACGGCGTGCTGGTCAAGAACGTCGTCGTGCTCGAGCAGCTCGCCGAGATCGACACGGTCGCGCTGGACAAGACCGGCACTCTCACGGTGGGTACCCCATACATCACCGACATCGTCATGCTCACCGACGAGACCAGTAACGGGGACGGGGACGGGGACGACGTGCTGCGCCTGGCGGCGGCCGCCGAAGCGCCCAGCGAACACCCGCTCGCACGGGCGCTGACCGGCGCTGCGTCCAGCCGCGGCCTGAGCCTGCCCCCAGCCACCGGCTTCCGGGCCCAGCCCGGCCGGGGCGTACGCGCTCTGGTGGACGGCCGGCAGGTCCTGGTCGGCCACCCGGTGCTCCTGCCCGACGGACCGGTCAGTCGTGGCGCCCACCGCGCGGTGACCCTGCTCGAGCAGCGCGGGCGCACCGCCGTCGTCGTCGTCGTCGACGACCGGCCCGCCGCCGTCCTCGGGCTGTCCGACACCGTCCGGCCCGACGCCGCCGCGACCGTCGCCGAGCTCACCTCGCTCACCGGCCGCACCCCGGTGCTGCTGACCGGCGACAACCCGTCAGCCGGCGAGCACCTCGCCGGCCTGGTCGGGATCACCGACGTCCGGGCCGGACTGCTGCCGCAGGACAAGACCGCCGTCGTCCAGCAGCTCCAACGCACCGGTCGGCGGGTCCTGCTTGTCGGCGACGGCGTCAACGACGCCCCCGCGCTGGCGACCGCCGACGTCGGGATCGCCATGGGTGGCGCCGGCAGCGATCTCGCCCTGCAGGCCGCCGATGCCGTCGTCGTCCGCGACGACCTGCGCACCATCCCCGCGGTTCTCGCCCTCGCCCGCCGCGCCCGGCGGGTCGTCAACGCCAACCTGGCCTTCGCCGCCACTGTCATCACCGTCCTGGTCATCTGGGACCTGACCGGCTACCTCCCGCTGCCGCTGGGCGTCGCCGGCCACGAAAGCTCCACCGTCATTGTCGGCCTCAACGGCCTACGGCTGCTGACCGACCGCGCCTGGGCCGCCGCGCTCGCCACGGCCACCGCAGGCAGCGCTCAGGCCGTTCAGCACAGCCGTCCTGGCGCAACCTCCTCGGGCATCGCCGACCGCATCACGAACGGACCAGCCGACCCGCAGCACTCATCGGCGGCTCAAGCCGCTCACCGATGAGCACCCGGTCACTTGCCCACCTCAGCCCGCTGCCGACGATGCGGGCCCGGTTCGGCGAGGTCGCCGACGCCGCCCTGCGCGAGCAGCTGACCTGCCGTGGGTTCCTGGCCGAGCTGCTGAAGGTCGAGTGCCACGACCGCGACCGGTGCCGCTGCGCCCGCCAGATCACCGCGGCCGGGTTCCCGCGGGAGGCCAGGCTGCAGGACCTGGACTACGCCGCGTACCCGCCCGTCCAGCCTTCCGGCTGACAGCTCCGGGCTCCGGAGAGTCGTTCCGCGCCGGGCCGGTGGGCTTCCGCGTGCTGGCGGACGGCACCGCGGTGAACGGCCGGATGGGCCTGGTCGAGTGCAGCCTCAAACCGGGCTGGCCCAGGCCGGCGCCGGACATCCACCGCGCGCACGACGAGACGTTCTACGTCGTCAAGGGCCCGATGCGGTTCACCTGTTGGACCGACACGCGTCTCGCGCCAACGGGCAACCTCGTGACCGCTGCCATCGGTGAGCCCGTGGGGTGTCGGCGGCGAGCGCGGCGATCGTCCGGGACACCGTCGGATCGGACGCGACCGGCCCGTAGAGGCCGGGCTCGGCCCGAAGCACCGCGATGTCGTCCAGGCAGTCGCCGCCCAGGGCGAGCGCGGCCGCCAGGTCCAGCACCACCTTCGCCGGGTCATGCACCGCGGTGAGCTTGCGCCGCGGCCCAGGCGCCGGACTTCGTGGCGATCAGCCGGTTCCGGACCCGGCACGCGGAGGCGTTCAAGGAGCTGTTCACCCAGTCGCTGGCGTCGTGTGCCCAGGCCGGGTTGGTGTCGCTGGGTCGGGTCGCGTTGGACGGTTCGAAGGTCCGGGCGTCGGCGAGTCGGCACCGGGCGATGAGTGACGACCGGATGGTGCGGGCTGAAGGCCGGTGGGGGCGGAGCCCGCGCCCCCGCGGCCATCGGAGTCCCCGAGGGGCTCGAGGCCGCGCGGTGGTCGTCGACCGCTTCGCGGCACGAGCGTTGGAGCCCGCATCGCCGGTCTGGCCGCCGCCGAGCTCGATGCCACGGGGGATGGACGCCAACATGACGAGTACGTGGTCCGCACCAACCCGATAAGCGACGAGGTGCTGCCAACCAAGGGGCTGGTCCGGGTCGCCGCAGCTTCACCCTGATGAGGGCAGGCAGGGGTTGGTCGCCGAGGCGCTGCCGCACAAGTTCCGGTGCGTGAGCGTCGACCTTCTGAACTGCCGCAAGATCGTGCACAGCAGCGGGCCGGTGGCGGAGGCCGTCCGCTGCTCGCTGCGGCTGCCCGGCGTACCTGTCCGGAGGGGCGCTTCCCGTGGACGGCGGCGTGCTGGACAACCTTCCGGTCTCGACGCCGTCCGGAGGGAGTGCAAGCTGATTGCAGTCGGCGTCGGCTTGGCGGCAGCCCGTCGTCCCGGACGCGCACCGGACCTCCGCGCGTGCCGGCCCTGGCGGACACGCTGACGCGCACCATGATGATGACGAGCGCCGATGCGTCCGCGCTGGCGCACGAGGTGGCCGACCTCGGCCTGAGGCCGGACACCAGGGGGGTGGGAATGCTGAAGTTCCACCAGATCGACCGGGCCCGTGAGGCCGGCCGGAACGCCGTGTCTGCGGCGTTGACGCAGATCTCCGCCCTGGTGTTGCGATGACTGGGAGGCCGTGATGAGGCTCGAGCTGCTAGGCGTACGGGGGTCGACGCCTGCCCCAGGGCCGGAGTTCGTCCGGTACGGCGGCCACACCTCCTGCGTCGCGGTGTACGCCGACGACGACCCGGTCCCGGCGCTGGTCCTTGACGCAGGCACCGGCCTGCGGTCGCTGACGGGCCGGCTCGAGGGTCGCCCGTTCGCAGGGTCGATCGTGCTGAGCCACCTGCACTGGGACCACGTGCAGGGCCTGCCCTTCTTTTCCGGAGGTGACCGCGACGACTCGAGGGTGGAGCTCTACCTGCCTGCCCAGAGCGGGCTTTCCGGACGGGACCTGCTGGCCCAGCTGATGTCGCCCCCGGCCTTCTCGATCACCCCTGAGGGACTGCGGGGCTGCTGGGGATTCCGCACCTGGGACGGCGGCATGGCGAGCATTGAGGGCTTCACCGTCACGGCCATCGACGTGCAGCACAAGGGTGGGCGCACCTTCGGGCTGCGAGTGGACCGCGACGGCGACTCGTTGGCGTACCTGCCTGACCACGCTCCGGCTGCCGGGCTGTCCGCCGAGCTGCTGGCGCTGCTGGACGGCGTGGACGTGCTGGTGCACGACGCGCAGTCCCTCGACGGCGAGTGGCCGCCGGCGGTGGACTACGGACACGCCACGGTCCAGGAAGCTGTCGCGCTGGCCGTCCGCTGCCGCGTCGGCACCCTCGTGCTGTCCCACCACTCGCCGGCCCGCACCGACGACGCCCTCGACGACATCGGCGTCTGGGCGCCCGGCACCGGGAGTCCGGTCCGGGTCGTGGTGGCGCGCGAGGGCGACGTCCTCGAGGTGGAGCGGCGGCCGGCCCGGACATAACCCCCCGAAACAGAACACTCCGAACACGGCTTCTTGACACCACCGGACCGGCGTATGGCACTGCGGTCCCGAGCAGGTGCCGAGAGAGAAGCCCACGGTTCCGTTGGCCCCTACTTCACGGTCTCCGCCGCCGTCTGCTCGCGCCAACCGGGTGGATCGCCGTTGTGGCGGCAACCCAGCCGACGCCCGGTGGCGCCGCCGGCACTGTCCGACCGTGATCACGGCAGCGGACATCGTGCCACGGACCTCGCGTCCAGCTGCGTCACGCCGGAGACCGAGGGAGCACCACGGGACCTCTTCGCGACGTCCCCGGCGACCTTCAGCGTCTCCGTCGAGCTCCGGAACGGCGGGGTCGCGGCTCCGGTGTCCGTCACCCAGGACACGGTGCTGCAGCTCGTCGTGACGCGGCACCAGGGCGCTCGCCACCGGCAGCCGGACCGTGACGATGCCCGCCGGTGCCACCAGCGACGTCTTCTCCGGCCTCCCGTACAGCGGGCGCGACGCTCGCGCCACGGCTCGGCCCGCCGGCTCGCGGGTGTGGGACAGGCTGCTACAGGTCAACCTCATGTCCTCGGCGGTGCTGACCCGGCTCGGAGCTCCCGGCTCTGGTCCAGGCCGCTCTCAGCGCCCTGTTATTCATCGGCTCCGGCGCGGCGCGCCGAGCCGCTCCGAACAAGGCCGCGTACATCGCCAGCAAGCACGGCCTGCGTGGCCTGGCCGCAGCGACCTTCCTCGACGTTCGGGACCGAGGGGTCAAGCTCAGTCTCATCATTTCAGGGCTGGTGGCCGCCGGTGCGGGGCCGCGCTCGCCGACCGGGCAGAAGCGGCCCTACACGCTGGTCGCCCCGAGGACGTCGCGGGAGCCGTCCGCGTTGTCGTCACCTTCTCGGTGCGGGCCTGCCCGACGGATCGAGCAGCATGCGCGGCGCATCCCCTGAGCAGCGACTGCTCTCACGGTCACGCGGGCTGCCGGAGGGCTACTCCACGGCGCGACTGCGGAGGCGTTCCAGGTCGGACAGCGGGAGGCGTCGGCCGACGACGTCGAGCAGCTCAACGACGTCCTGCGTGCGCCGTTCGAGCCGGTCCGCGAGGACGTGCGCGAGGTCTGCCACGATCGCCGTCGCCAGCCGCTCGTGGCGAACCAGCCGGGCCCGCAGGTCCACCGCGTGCCAGAAAACCATCCGCACTGGGGAGCTCGCTGTGGCAGTCGCGGTGCGGGAGGTGGACGGCAGGAACAGCGAGAGCTCCCCGAGGACCGAACCCGGCCCAAGTGTCGCGAGGGTACGTCCGTGCCTGCGGACGTCGACCTGCCCCTCGAGGACCGCGGCGACGCCGGTCGTCGGGTCACCCTCCTCGAAGAGCGTCTCGCCGGTCGCCGCCTCGCGGAGCGTGACCTCCTGCAACAGCTGATCCAGGTCCTCCTCGACGACGAGTCGGTACGGACACACCCGTCGCAGTGCCGAGAGCTCCGCGTTCACGCGCACCCTCCGTGATCTTGATCAGGTCGGGGACGGCGGCGCTGATCTGAAGCCGCTGGAGCGAGCTCCGGTCACAACGGTAGTCCTGGACCGACGGCGGGTGCCTGCGCGGTCGCCGTAGGCTGCGCGCATGCAGAGGGCGCACGCAAGGTTCCTCGAGCACGCGTCCTGGCTGCTGAGCCTCCCGCTCGAGACGCCGACCATCCCGGTCCAGGACGAGGCGACCGGCTGCACGCTCTGGCTGAAGCTGGACCACCTGCTGCCGAGCGGCTGCACCAAGGACCGAATGGCGACGAGCATCGTCGCGCACGCCATCGCCTCGGGCGAGGTGTTGCCCACGACCGTCGTGGTCGAGGCCTCGAGCGGGTCAACCTCGATCGCGTTGAGCATGGTATGCGCCACCGTGGGCGTGCCGTTTCGGGCGTACATGCCGAAGACGGTCAGCGGGGAGCGCGTCCTCATGATCCGTCGACTGGGTGGTGAGGTGGTCCTGACCCCTGCCGACCAGGGCATGCCGGGAGCGGTCTCTGCGCTGCTCCGCGACACCGATGCCTCAGCGGACCTCTACGCCGTCCGACAGTTCGAGAATCCACGCAACGTCTTCGCGCACCGGCACTCCACGGGGCCCGAGCTGATCCGGCAGGCCGGTGTCCGGCTGCACGGCTTCGTCGCCGGAGTCGGGACGGGCGGCACGCTGATGGGTGTAGCCCACGCGCTGCGGGACGCCGGCTACGACACCGTCGTCGCCCGCGCGGTGCCCACCGCCACGTACCTGCCGGGGGGAGACCCCGAGGTCGTGGGGGGTGTGCCGGGCGTCGTCGACGGCATGAGCCGGCTGCTCGACCCCGACGCCGTCGGCCTCAAGGAGCCCGTGCTGGTCCCGGAATGGGAGGCTTTGGCGACAGCGCGCGAGTTCGGCCTCCGCGGCCTGGGCATCGGCCCGTCGAGCGGGCTGAACATCGCCGCAGCCCGGCGGCTGGCCGCCCGGCTCGGCCCGGGGCACCACGTGGCCACGGTCCTGCCGGACCGCATGGAGCGCTACTTCTCGACGGCCCTGTTCGACGATGTGGCGGCCGAGCTCTGAGCGGCCACCAGGACAGCTCCGGCTCCGCGGGCGGACGGCCCGTGCGGCTGCTGGGCGTCTTCGCCCACCCTGATGACGAGACCGTCTGCGCCGGCGGCACGCTGGCCAAGTACGCGAGCGACGGCGCTGAGGTCTACGTCGTCTCGCTGACCAAGGGTGAGGCTGGCCAGATTCGGGATGCGCGCGTGGCGACCCGGGCCACCCTGGCGGCAGTGCGGGAGAAGGAACTGCAGGCTGCCGGACAGGAGCTCGGTCTGGTCGGGACGAGGTGCCTCGACCATCCGGACGGTGGTCTGTCGCAGTTCGACGGCCAGGCGCTGCTCGAGCTCGCGACCGGACTGCTCGACGAGGTCCAACCGGACGTGGTGATCACGTTCGGGCCCGACGGGTTCTCCGGGCACCCGGACCATGTCGCTGTGGGCGCAGCGGTCACCGCGGCCTGTCACGCCTGGCGGCCCCAGGCACCGGTCCGGCTCTTCCACTGCCACCTGCCGCGCAGCCGGATGATGCTGCGCGACCGCTTAGCCGCGTGGGTGGTCGACCTGACCGACCGCTTCCACGGCACGAAGGACTTCGTCCGGGCCCTGTCGGTCTTCTCGCGCGAGAGCACGATGCTCGGGTACGCCGCGGACTTCGTCGACGTGCAGTGGTTCCCGGCGGGCTCCTACCTCGTCGAGCAGGGCGAGGAGGCGACTACCATGTTCTTCCTGCTCTCCGGCGCGGTCGAGATCCGCCGCGAGGACGCGGACGGGCGGCTGCGGGTCGTCGATCGGTCCGGGCCCGGGGAGTTCATCGGCGAGCAGGGCATCGCCAGCGGCCGACCCCGCAACGCCCATGTGGTGGCCCTCGACGACGTTACGAGCCTGGCCTTCCTGCCCGCGGGGACGAGCGCCGTCGACAGGCCGGGGGAGCCGGCCCACTCCACACACACCCGATCACTGGCGTCCGGGGACCAGGTGGACGCCCTTGTGAGCACCTGCATCGACGTCTCGCAGTTCGTGGGTCACCGGCTGCGAGCCACGGCCGCGCACCGCTCGCAGTACCCGATCGACCCTGAGATGTTCCCCGAGCACATCGTGCAGGAGATGTTCGGGGTCGAGTACTTCATCCAGGTCCTGCCCGAGCGGGAACTGTCCACCTCGCTCCTGACGGACTAGCCCGCTGCGAGCGGCGCCGGACCTCGCTCACCGCTCAACTGGCCGCAGCACCCGCTGCTCTCAGCACCCACGACAGGGGGCGATGGCGTGCTGGGCGCCTGCGGCTCAGCCGGCGGAAGCGATCGCCGGTGGACGCCGCCGGCCGACGGCGTAGGGGATGCCTCGTCCGGCCATGGTGAGGGTGCCGCCGATGCGCTGGGGCCACGACGGGCGAGGAGGCGGCACGGCCAGTTTGCCGACGTCGACGTAGTGCGTCCGCACCTGCCCGATCCCCTCGAGGTCGAGGTCGAGGTCCTGCATCATTACCTCGGACGAGGCTGTGTCGTCGAGGCGAAAGAGCTCATCGGTGACGAGGAGGTACTCCGGCACGTCGACCGGGTTCTTGAGCATGCGGTGGACGTGGATGACGTCCAACCCGACCAGTTTCTTGCGACGCTTTATCGTCTGGGTGGCGACCTCCCCGACGTGCGAGACGAACTTGAGCTTCAGGGCGCTGGTCTGCTTGCAGCTGCCGCAAGGGCACATGTTGAGCTGTACGAGCTGACGCTCCCTGTGGAAGGCGTCGTGCATGGCGAAAGCTGCCCTGGTTACGGCGCCGAGCGTGCTTGGGCCGTCCAGCCCTGCCGCGTTGCGCGAGAGGAACGCCGCGTCGCCCTCGATCTCGATCAGTTCGAACCCTCGCGCTGCACCGACGACCTTGCCGAGCATGCGAGCCGTGGCGGCTTCCGCGTGTCCGAGGACGCTGCGGTGAAACTGCATATAATCGGTGTACCCGCCGATGTCTGCGATCAGCAGCACCGCCCGCCGCGTTGCCATCTATGGACGTTACCAGACCAGGGCCCACCCCTGACCTGCTCGCAGGCACTGACTGCCGAGTCGCCCGACCAGCGCTGGTCCGGCGAGATCGACGACATCACGACCCGGGACGGCCGGCTGATCCGGTCACCGCCATTCGGCCCGCGGAGCGCGCTGTCGTCAGCAAGCAGACCCATCCTCGGTCGCGGCCGGCAGCCGTGACGTGTCCCGCGCCCGGACCTCGGTCACGGCGTCGAGTCCTGCGGCGGCGCTCGCCGGGTAGCCGGTCACGGCCGTGAGGAAGGCCGTCCGTCGCAGGACGGCCACGCACAGGGGCGCGCCGCCGGACGCGCGGACCGTGGCGGTCCGGGGCACCTCGGCCAGCAGGGCGACGTCGCCGAAGCTGGTACCCCGGACGAGCGTGTTGACCGTTCGTCCGTCCCGCACTACCTCTGCGCGGCCGGACAGGACCACGTAGTACCCGTCCCCGCCGTCACCCTGCTCGAAGACCACCTGGCCGGGCGCGAACTCGGCACGCTCGACCCCGGCCGCGAGCTGTTCGATGGTTGTCGCAGGCAGCGCGCCGAGCATGGGGACCTGCCGCAGGACCTTGATGTCGGCGTCCCGGACCCGCAGCTCGCCGTCGAGCCGCCGAAGCGCCGGGCGCCGCACGGCCACGGCGGCGGGCGCCAGCAGGCCGACCGCGACCAGTGCGCCGCGCGGGCCGAGCGCCTCGACGGCGAGCGGGGCCACCAGCCCGCCGAGCGCGACCCCGAGGGTCAGGACCGCCTCGAAGCCCACAAACGTGCGAGCCAGCCCGGCCTCGTCCGTCCGCCGGGCCAGGATGGTAAATCCGGCGACGTCGATGAGGGAGTTGCCCACGCCCACCAGGGCGAGCAGGCCCAGGGCCGCTGCCTCCTCGGGGAAGACGCCCAGCAGCGCCAGCGGCGCGCCGAACAGCGCGACCCCGACCCCGAACCAGCTGGCGAGGCCGCCTCGCCCCACGAGCGCCAGGGCGCACACGGAGCCCAGCACACCGCCGGCCCCGACGGCTGCGCTGAGGATCCCGACGCCCGGCTCACCCGTGCGGATCAGGTCGAGGGCGACGACGACGACCAGCACCGTCATGCACCCGCGGGTGAACGTCTGCACCAACCCGAGGGTGGTGACCAGCGCCAGGTCGCGGTTGCCGGCGATGGTCGCGAACCCCTGGACGATGGATCGGCCCACCGGGACGCGCGCCGACCCCGCCCGTGGTGGGGCGTCGTACGGGAGCGCCACAACGACGAGCCCGCCGAGCAGCGACATCGCGGAGCACACCGCGAACACCGCCGAGGCTCCACCCGTCGCGAGGATCGCGCTGGCGGCCACCGGTCCCCCCAGCGCCGACAGCGAGTCCAGCATCCCGCGCACCGCGTTGGCGCTGGTCAGGTCGCGCGGGGAGTGAGCCAGGGCGGGCAGCAGGGCCGAGTGGGCCGGCCGGTACAGCCCCAGCGCGACCGTCGCGAGGGCCGCGCAGCCGTACGTCGCCGCCGGCGGGCCGTCCGCCGCGGTGACGACGGCGGCGCCCGCCAGGGCCACCCCGCGGACGATCCCAATGCCGGTCAGTACCGCCTCGCGGCGGATGCGGTCCGCCTTGGTGGCAAGGAAGGGCGTAAGGAGCGCCGCCGTCGCCATCCGCACCGCAGTCACGACGCCGACTGCGGCGACGCCGTCCTCCCGGAACGCCACCACCGCGATCGCCACCATGAAGGCGCTCTCACCCGCCCACATCAGGGCGAACGAGACCTGGGCGCGGCGCAGTGGCCGTCGGACGACGGAGTCAGGCACGGCTGCGGACCCGGTCAGGTGAGTCAGGCGACTACGGACCACGACACCTGAGCGTGCCGCAGGGAGTGCTCAGGCGCCAGGCCCGCCGGTCTACGCCTTTGTGTCGTCCTTGGGTGAGCCAAGGTTTTCAGCAGAGGTCTTGACCTGGGCGGATGATGCTGCTTCTGGTGTTCCACCACCGCGAAGACCGGATCCGCGCCCACGTCCAGCTCTGCTGGCTCGCGCTGCTGCTGATCCGGGTGATCGAGGTGATCGAGAACGCCACCGACGACATGGCTGCGAAGGCGAGCCCACGCCGATCTAACCGAGCGCGGCGAGGCGCTCACCCGGCTGGGCGTCGAACGCCGCGCCTGCCAACGGCTCGACGACGTCGAGCTCACGCCATGCTGAACTCGCTTCCGCGGTGACCCCTGGTCGCGGATGTTCTCCCGGGGCGGCTGAGTGCCCAAGTCAGCGGTAGCAGTAGGAGTCCGAGGAGGCATCGCCCCCCTGCAGACGCACCTGGTGCACCCGTAGGCCGCGGAACTCGTCCCCGTGCGGAAAGAAGCGCTCGTCCAGGGTGAGTCCGCCGGTCGCCGGGTCCGCGTCCATCTTGGCCATCCAGCTCCCGACGCCGTCCGGGTAGAACTGGTCGTCCCACGAGCCGTAGAGCGAGTTGGTGACATAGACCCGCCGCCCGTCCAGGCTGACCTCGACCATCTGCGGGCCGCCGCTCAGCGGCTCCGACGGGGCCGACGGGTGTGCGGCCCGCCTGACGATGCCACCCAGCCTGACCGACCCGACCTCGCGCGGGTTCGCCGGGTCGGACACGTCGTACTGCTTGAGCTCGCCGGTGCCCCAGCAGGACACGTAGAGCATCTGGTCGTCCACCGAAAGGTCGATGTCGGTCACCAGCGGCGGGACCGCGCCGAACGGCTGAAGCGCTGGCGGCAGGTCGGCCGCGTCCGCGGGCTCGGCCGGGATGGTGATGACCTTGTCGACCTTCCACTGCTCGCCGTCACGGTGCCAGCGCCACACCGAGGCCGACAGGTCGGCCGTGGACACCACGACGCCAACGAACCCCCACGTCGCATCGGGATCGTGCGAGGGGCGCAGCTCGAGCGCCATCTGGTGCTCGGCACCGAGGTCCACCGACTGCAGGTTGCGGCCCGCGGCGAGGTCCCAGAAGTGCACCGTGTGGCCGTACTTCTGGCCCAGCAGCAGCTCCGGCACGATGCCGTCCTCGATCATCGACGGGGTGCCCCACTCGCTGGTGATGAGCGTGTTCTGGTTGAGGTGCCACCAGGCGTCGTACGCGAGGTACTGCGCGCCGCGGTCGGTCTCCCAGGCCCGGAGCACGTCGAAGGTGTTGTGGTCCAGCAGCGCGATCCCGCCCGGCCCCTCCGCCCCGTCGGCCCCGCCGAGGCAGGTCAGGAAGATCCCGTCCGGGCCGCAGTGCAGGGTGTGCGGGCGGGAGTAGCCGGCCTTGGCCGCGAGCTCGGCGGCCTCGATCGTCTTGTGCAGCCGAGGCGCGCGGGGGTCGGGCTGGGTGTCGTAGACGTGGATGCGGGAGCTGCGGATGCCGGGCAGCAACAGGTAGCGCCGCTGCAGCCCCTCGGTGCCCATGTCGTGGCCCTCGTGCATCAGCGCACTGGAGCAGGCGTTCCAGCCGAAGTGATGCAGCTCGTCCCCGCTGGTCGGAAGGGCGGTCCAGCCCACGACCGTGGCGTAGTGGGCCGAGGACTCGTCGACGTCGATGACGGTCAGGGCATCAGGGCGCTCCCCGGCCCGGTCGAACGCCACGACATACGCGAGCTTCTCGGTCGGGGCCGCGATGGCTTCCGCGGCACTGCGGTAGAATGTCGGGTCCATCGGTGCAGACGACACCTCGTCGTGGCCTGCACCGGCTGCTTGGCTCATGTGCTCTCCCCGGCTGGGTTGCCCCCTTCGAGGGGTCCTCCTTATACCACGGCTAGCGTGCTGCGATCGGGGCCGTGGAAGCGCGAAGACACTTGTCCTTGCCGGCCTCTTCGTCGTGCTCACGGACAAGGGCACCCGACGGGAGGCATTTCGCGGGTGCGGCGTACGACGAGCAGGACCGGGCCGGTCACCACCTGTGACGGCACCGGCGGGGTCGGACGCCTCGGGAGGACCCGGCGCTGAGTGGGTGCCTTGCTGACCGCCATGCCGCTCGCGGCCGGACAGCTCGTCCGCCTCGCCCTGGTCGTCGGGGTCGGCCGGCCCCGACGACCCGTGATCGACTGGGCCACCCACGCCCGTGGCGCGGCGCTGCCGTCGGGTCGCACGACCAGTTCCGCGCTGGTCGTCGCGATGGTGTACCTGGCGGTCCGTCGCATCACCGACCGTCCGTTGACCGCAGCGCGGGGGGCGGCGTCGGGGCCGACCGTGCCGCGAAGGGCTCGTCACCACCTGGTGGCGTGGGGGCCGTGCGTGGCGCGTGCGACCGCGATGGCGACTTGCGGGGCAACGGATCGGAGGTTCCCCGGACCGTCGTAGGGTTCGGTATCGACGCCGCGAGGAGGTCCCATGACGGGACAGGCCCTGACCCGCCTGCAGGCGGCCACTGTCGCGGTCGCGGCCAAGCGTGCGGCAGCTATCCCCTGGGCCCACGTCGCGCAGGCGCTGGACCGCAGCGTGGTCTGGTCGACGTCTGCCGTGCTCGGTCAGCAGACGCTCACGGCCGAGCAGGCTGCGACGGTCTGCCGGCTGCTGGACGTACCCGGAGAGGTGGAGCTCGCTATGCAGCTCCCGCCGGACCGTACGGCGATGGCGGTCGACCTGAGCGACCCGCTGGTGTATCGGCTGACCGAGATGGTCCAGGTTTACGGCGCGACGATCCGTGAGCTCGTCGGCGAGGAGTTCGGCGACGGGATCGTGAGCGCCATTGACTTCGAGCTGGACGTGAAAAGGCAGGCCGACCCCAAGGGCGACCGCGCCGTCCTGACCCTCAACGGGAAGTTCCTGCCGTACCGCGTGTGGTGAGCCCGGATCAACGTGAGGCCGTACTCTCCCGAACCTCGGTCTGGGATGTCCGGGTCGGCCCTCGTCTGGGAGCAGCAACCCAGGGTCCGACAGTGTCGAGGAGCCGCGCGATGCCGGTGGACGGGCCGGGTGCGCAGCAGGTCAGCACCCATCCTCATCTGCGGCTGAGTGCTTGCTTCGGAAGGCGAGCGGACGGCCAGACGCGTTTGTTGCCGTCGCGGGCAGCGGTCCCCAATCCGGCCCTGACAGACTCGCTGGCTCAGCTCGACCGTGGGTCCTACGTGGAGCGGACGCGCCTGACGGTGATGGAGTACCTCGACCAGTGGCTCGGGGGCAAGGGCCGGCTGCGAGCCAGCACGCGGCGCTCCTACCAGGAACACATCGACCTCTACCTGCGCCCGGGTCTGGGGCACGTTCGCCTCGACGACCTTCGCGAGGTCGACATCGAGCGGCTGTACCGCGCCATGGGCGAGCTCGGGACGACCAGCCCGCGTCCGTCACACGAGCTCGATCGGCTGGTTGCGGCCCGACGGCCGCTGCGCTCCGTAAGCCGCTCACCTCGGCGCGTATTCGCCGGGTGCACGCGACGCTCATGTCGGCGCTCGGCAGCGCTTGCAAGCGCAAGCTCCTCGGTCACAACCCTGCGCAGCACGTCGAGCTGGCAAGCGGCCGCCGCCCCAGAGCTGGGGTCTGGTCTGAGGATCGGGTCGCCGACTGGATCCGCCACGGCGTCCGTCCGGCCGTCGCCGTCTGGACAGCCGGGCGGCCGGACACCGGCGCTACCCGATGTTCCACCTCATCGCCTACCGCGGCCTACGACGCGGCGAAGCGGTCGGGCTGCGCTGGCAGGACGCGGACCTCGCCCGCGGCGTCGTCCGGATCACCCAGCAGGTCATCCAGCTCGGCTGGGCGACTGAGGTCGGTGACCCCAAGACCGACAGCGGCGCAAGGGCCGTCACCCTGGACGGCCGCTCCGTTGCGGTGCTGCGTAGCTGGCGAGTCACCCAAGCCGGCGAACGAAGCACATGGGGGAGCGCCTGGCAGGACAGCGGGCTCATGTTCACCCGGGAGGACGGCTCCCAGCTGCACCCGGACACCGTCACGACAGTGTTTGAGCAGCTGCACCGCAAAGCGGGCCTGCCTCCCATCCGCCTGCACGACCTGAGACACACCGCGGCCAGCCTCGCGCTGGCCGCGGGTGTGCCGCTCAAGGTCGTCTCTGAGCAGCTCGGTCATAGCTCCCTGGCGATCACCGCTGACACCTACACCAGCGTCCTGCCGGCCGTTGCCCACGCGGCGGCCGAGGCGGTCGCCGACGTCATCCCGCGGGCAGCCGCGGGCGACGCCCGTGCGGCTGCGTCAGCACTCCGTCATCGATCAGCCCGTCCAGAGGACAAGATGATCACAGCGAATCTAAGCAACGCGACAAGGCCCCTGGTCAGAGGCTTGCCGATGGGTGCGCCGCCAGGGACTCGAACCCCGAACCCGCGGATTAAGAGCGCGCTTGAGGACGTGTCAGACGGTGACGGCTGATGTCGCCGAATCCTGTTTTCGCAGGTCAGCGGGGGTGCGGCCGTCCTGGGGGTGTCGGCTGGTGTCGACCGATGCTGGCGGTTCCGGCCCCATTGCGTCCCCATGATCTTGGTCTGTTTCGGTGTTGAGCATCGGCAAGCTCGGCCGCGGTCAGGAGGGCTACTACCTGCAGGCGGTGGCCCGCGGGGTGGAGGACTACTACCTGGGTTCAGGTAAGGCGCCGGGCCGGTGGATCGGCGGGGGCTGCGGTGGTCTGGGGCTGACCGGCCGGGTGGATGCAGCGGCCCTGAGCGCGGTGCTGGACGCGTGCTCGCC
>JBKJQN010000031.1:0-18904 GCA_046593925.1 Mycobacteriales bacterium | reverse complement strand
CGTCCAGCGAGCCGTTCATGCAGTGGTCGATGACCGGGCGGACGTTGTCGAACGTGCACTCCTTGGCGTTGCCCGGCGTGCAGGCGTCCCCTAGGACGTGGTGGGTGATCCGGTCGACATCGTGGTCGTCGCCCTTGATGACGGACGCGTGTGCGTAGTACTGCGTTGGTCCCTGGCCCAGGCGGTTCTTGCTGTACGAGCTCTGGGTAACGTCCACGAAGCGCTCAGGGATGCCCACGTCACGCAGCAGCCGGACGGCCGCCTTGAGCGCTTCGTCAGCCGCCTGCACCTTGGTCATCCCGTGGGTGTCGACGCCCATCGCCTCGGCGATGTCGGCGAAGCGGCCGTACGCGGCCGGCATGTTGAACGCCCAGACGCGGGGCAGTGCGATCGCGTTGTTCAGCCCGTGATGGGTGTCGTAGAACGCAGACACCGCGTGTGAGATCGAGTGGATGATCCCGAGGCCGCCGGAGTTGAATGCCTGCGCGGCGATGTACTGGGCGTACATCATCCCCTCGCGGCCCTTGAGGTCCTGGCCGTTCCAGACTGCCTCGCGCAGGTTCTCGGCGGTGAGCTTGATGGCCCGGATCGCGTTGCCGAGCGAGGGCTCGAAGTTCAGCCGCGAGACGTACGGCTCCGAGGCATGCGCGAGGACGTCGAAGCCGCACTGCGCGGTGTAGTCGACTGGGCAGTCGAAGTACAGGACTGGGTCGTCGATGGCAAGCGTCGCGATGGCGGCGTCGTCGAAGGCGACATACTTGTGCGGGTTGTCGGGGTCAGTCGTGGTGTCCGTGATGACGTACGCCCACGATGTCTCCGAGCCGGTCCCGGCCGTGGTCGAGACGGCGATATGGGGCGGGTTCTTCATGTTCTCGGACTTGTTGAAGCCCTCGAACTCGTTGACGTTACGGCCGTCATGGGCGACCGAGACACGGGCGCCCTTGCAGGCGTCGTGGCTCGAGCCGCCACCGATCGACACGAAGCTGTCGCACTTGTTCGACTGGTACATCGCCACGGCGTCCATGACGTTGTAGTCCTTGGGGTTTGACTCCACCTTGTCGTACAGCACGGGGTCCAGGCCGTGGTACTTCAGCGACTCGACGATCTTGTGGACGATGTCGGTGCCGCGCAGGCCGGAGGTCATCACCAGCGGCCTGGTGAAGCCCAGCTTGATGGCCTCCGGGCCGATCAGCTCATGCGCCCCAGGACCCATCAGGGCCTTGGGGAAGGCGTGGAACTCCTTGATGGGGAAGGGCTTGAGCAGCTCTTCGACCTGCATCGGCGTGTCCTCTCGTCGGGGTGGCAGACGTAGGACGGTAGGTAGCCCGCGATGCGCGGCACAAGGCCGGGCGGCGATGCCGAACGTCCGGCAGGCAGCTGCGCCGCATCGGTGGGGGGGCCGGCTGTCCGATCGGTCAGGGGCCCGGACATGGCGTTGGCCCCGCCCACGAGGGCCGGAGGCCGACGGGCCGGGCGGGTACTGGCTGACATCGCCCTACACCGGCTGCGGGTGCCGGCCTTCTCGGTCGACAGCAGGACACCGGCTGGCGCCGGCCGATCGGCAAGGTGGGGGCTCTCGGCCCGCAGGGTCACGCCGTGGACCAGGAGCCGTCCAGCGCCCGCAGTGCGGCATCCAGGAGCGTCGGCAGGTCTGCACCGACATCCTGTAACCACTGGTCGTACGCGGTGAGGGCCGCGCCGAGGCAGAGATGCCCCACGAGCTGGGGCAGGAGCTCGCCGGGCGCCAGCCGCAGCCGCACCGCCACGAACTCCGCCACGACGCCGCGCCAGGCGGCATAGCGGAGCGTGCTGTGCGCCTGCAGAGCCGGCACCCGAAGGATGAGCCCCATCCGGTCGCGGTGCCACGAGAGGCCGCCGGCCGGCAGGACGTTGAAGGCCAGGACCCCCTCGCGGAGGGCGTCGAGCAGTGGCTGATCCGGGTCGGCGGCGGCCAGCCGGGTCCGCAGATCGGCCAGCCCCCGGTCGAAGTCGCCCCACACGACGTCGTTCTTCGAGGCGAAGTATCGAAAGAACGTGCGGCGCCCGATGCCGGCGGCCGCCGCGATGTCCTCCACCGTCGTGGCATCGAAGCCGCGCTCGGCAAACAGCTCACGCGCGACCAGCTCGAGGTCGCCGCGGCTGGTCGCCGACGGTCGCCCCGGTCGCGGCACGACCTCGTCCTCGAGCATCACGCTCCTCCTTGACCCCGTACCGTCCGAACGCACAGGTGCCGAGCGGCACCGGGTGCCGTTACTGTGTGGGTGATGCCGGTCACAGTCGGCCCGCCCTCAGGAGGATGCATGGACAGCACCGGCACGGTCGAGCCCATCGTCGCCGCCGAGCCGGCCGTGGTGCCGGACCCGGTCGGCCAGCAGAGCGCCGTCGAGCAGGACCTGCTCGTCGAGGACGTCTCGATCGACGGTATGTGCGGCGTCTACTAGGCCGCGGGGACGGCCGGGCGCATCGGGGTCGGCCATGAGCGCCGTCCTGGACCGCGCCTGGGACGTGCACCCGCAGGTCGCGGTCCGTCCGGAGTCGTTCGGGGCGCTGCTCTACCACTTCGGCACCCGCCGGCTCTCCTTCCTCAAGGACCGCCGGCTGCTGGACGTCGTCCAGCGGCTCGCCTCGGCGGCGACCGCCCGGGACGCCTGTACGGCGGCCGGCCTGGTCCCGAGCGAGCTCCCCGCGTACGAGCGGGCACTGTCCCAGCTCGCCGACACCGACATGATCACCGAACGCATGATCCTCGAGCACTCCGCCAACCAGGAACCGGAGCCCACGTGACCGCGACCCTCCCGCTCGTCGAGCACTTCGCGCTCGGCCTCGACGCGCCGATCTGCCTGACCTGGGAGCTCACGTACGCCTGCAACCTGGCGTGCTCGCACTGCCTGTCCAGCAGCGGCCGGCGTGACCCGCGCGAGCTGAGCACGCAGGAGTGCAAGGCCGTCATCGACGAGCTGCAGCGGATGCAGGTCTTCTATGTCAACATCGGCGGCGGCGAGCCGACGGTGCGCAGCGACTTCTGGGATCTGCTGGACTACGCCACGGCCCACGACGTCGGCGTCAAGTTCTCGACCAACGGCATCAAGATCGACGCGCAGGCAGCCTCGCGGATAGCTGCCAACTCCTATGTCGACGTGCAGATCTCGATCGACGGCGCGACCCCGCAGGTCAACGACGCGGTACGCGGCGAGGGGTCCTACGACACCGCCATCCGGGCGCTGCAGCACCTCTTCGATGCGGGCGTACAGGCCAAGTTGTCCGTCGTCTGCACCCGTCACAACATCGGCCAGCTCGATGAGTTCAAGGCCATCGCCGACCGGTTCGGCGCCCAGCTCCGGCTCACCCGGCTGCGCCCCTCCGGTCGTGGCGCCGACGTCTGGGACGAACTGCACCCGACCCAGGCCCAACAGCGCGAGCTCTACGACTGGCTCGTCCGGCACGGCGAGGGCGTGCTGACCGGTGACTCGTTCTTCCACCTCGCGGCGTACGGCGACGCCCTGCCCGGGCTCAACCTGTGCGGCGCCGGCCGGGTGGTCTGCCTGATCGACCCGGTCGGCGACGTGTACGCCTGCCCCTTCGCGATCCACGACCAGTTCCATGCCGGCAACGTGCGAAGCCCGGGCGGCTTCGCGACGGTGTGGCGCGAGAGCGAGCTGTTCCTGGAGCTCCGGGAGCCGCAGAGCGGTGGTGCGTGCTCGGGGTGCAGCGCCTACGACGCCTGCCGCGGTGGCTGCATGGCCGCGAAGTTCTTCACTGGCCTGCCGCTGGACGGTCCGGACCCCGAGTGCGTCAAGGGCCACGGTGAGGCCGCGCTCGCGGCCGTGTCGAGCAAGCCGGCGCCGTCGCTGGACCACTCACACCGCGGTGGTGTGCGCGGCGGCCCGGTACCGGTCACCCTGTCGGTACGCCGGCCCGACAAACCGTGCGACGAGAGCCCGCTGACCGGGCTCGCCGCCGCAGCCCGCTGACCGCCGCGCCCCCCGACCCCACGTACGAGGAGATCCTCCAGATGGCCAACGGCTGGTTCGAGACGATCCAGGAAGCTCAGCGCCGAGCGCAGAAGCAACTCCCGAAGTCGGTCTACATGGCCCTGGTGGCCGGCTCGGAGTTCGGGCTGACCCTGAAGGACAACATCGATGCCTTCGGCGAGCTCGGCTTCGCGCCGCACGTCGCCGGGCTGTCGAGCACCCGCGACCTGACGACGACGGTGATGGGGCAGGAGATCGCCCTGCCGGTTGTCATCTCGCCGACCGGGGTGCAGGCCGTGCACCCCGACGGCGAGGTCGCGATCGCCCGGGCGGCCGCGGCGCGCGGCACCGCGATGGGCCTGTCGTCATTCGCGAGCAAGCCGGTCGAGGAGGTCGTTGCCGCCAACCCCAAGACCTTCTTCCAGCTGTACTGGTCGGGCTCACGCGACCAGATCCTGCAGCGCGTCGAGCGCGCGAAGGCGGCCGGCGCCGTCGGCATCATCGTCACGCTCGACTGGTCGTTCAGCCAGGGCCGCGACTGGGGCAGCCCGTCGATCCCCGAGCAGCTCAACCTGCGAGCGATGGCGAAGTTCGCTCCCGAGGCCATCATCCGCCCGCGGTGGCTGCTGCGCTGGGCCCGCACCGGGCACATCCCGGACCTCACCGTTCCCAACATGGGGGTGCCCGGGCAGCCCTCCCCCACGTTCTTCGGTGTGTACGGCGAGTGGATGCAGACGCCGATGCCGTCCTGGGAGGACCTGGCCTGGCTGCGCGGGCAGTACGACGGGCCGATGATGCTGAAGGGCGTGATGCGGGTCGACGACGCCCGGCGGGCCGTCGATGCGGGCTTCGACGCGATCTCGGTGAGCAACCACGGCGGCAACAACCTCGATGGCACGCCGGCCTCGATCCGCGCACTGCCCACGGTCGTTGCGGCAGTCGGCGACCAGGTCGACGTGCTGCTCGACGGTGGCGTCCGGCGCGGCAGCGATGTGATCAAGGCGCTCGCGCTCGGGGCCCGCGCGGTCATGATCGGTCGTGCCTACCTCTGGGGTCTCGCCGCCAACGGCCAGGCCGGCGTCGAGAATGTCCTCGACATCCTGCGCAGCGGCATCGACTCCGGCCTGCTCGGCATCGGCAAGGCCTCGGTCCGCGACCTCACCCCCGACGATCTTCTGGTCCCGGACGGGTTCGTGCGCCGGCTTGGGGTGGAGCAGCCGGCAGCGACCTGAGGCCGGGGCTGTGACCCGCGTGCTCGCCGACCTGACGTGGCCGCAGGTCGACGCCCTGCGCGAGGTGGTGCTGGTCGTGCCGATCGGGTCCACCGAGCAACACGGCCCACACCTGCCGCTGTCGACCGACACCGACGTCGCCCACGCGCTCGCCGGCCGGCTCGCGGCCCTGCGGAGCGACGTACTGGTCGCGCCCGCGCTGCCCTACGGCGCCAGCGGGGAGCACGCCGGCTTCGCGGGCACCCTGTCGATCGGGCAGCAGGCGCTCGAGCTCGTCGTGGTCGAGCTGGTCCGCTCGGCGACCCTGACCTTCAGCCGCGTCTTGCTGCTGTCCGGGCACGGCGGCAACGCTGAGCCGCTTGCACGGGCGGTCGCCCGGCTCCGTTCGGAGGGCCGCGACGTCAGGCTGTGGTCGCCGCGGTGGCGGGGGGACGCCCACGCGGGTCGTACCGAAACCTCGGTGCAGCTCGCGCTGTTGCCGGACCGGGTGCGCAGCGATCAGGCCCGGCCCGGCGCGACCGTCGGGCTCGCCGAGCTGCTGCCCGAGCTGCGACGCGCGGGGGTGCTCGCTGTCAGCCCGAACGGAGTGCTCGGCGATCCGACCGGCGCCTGCGCGGCCGACGGTGAGGTCATGTTGAGCTCAGCCGTCGGCGAGCTGTCGGCGCTGCTCGACGGCTGGTCCCGGCCAGCGGTAGCCGGGTCGCCGTGACCCGGGTCGCTCTGGTCACCGGAGCTGCCCGCGGGATCGGTGCGGCCACGGTGCGGGCGCTCGCGGAGGCAGGCTGGGCGGTCGTGGCCACCGACGTGTGCACCGACGACGCGCGGCTGCCGTACGCGCTCGGCAGCCGCGAGGAGCTGGCGGCCCTGGGCGGCGACGGGGTCCGCCCGCTGGTGGCGGACACCTGCGACCCCGCCGCCCTCGCAGCAGCGGTCGCGGTCGCCGAGGCGGAGTTCGGCGGGCTCGATGCGGCGCTGGCCGTCGCCGGTGTCGTCGCGGGCGGCGTGCCGCTGTGGGAGCAGCCCGCCGAGCAGGTGCAGGCCGTGCTCGACGTCGACCTGCTCGGCGTGCTGCACCTGGCCCGGGCTGCCGTGCCCGCCCTTCTCCGCCGGCCGGCCCCGCGGTCGGGCCGGTTTCTCGCCGTGGCCTCTGCTGCCGCCGTCCGCGGGCTGCCGATGCTCGCGGCGTACTGCGCGGCCAAAGCCGGTGTCACCGGGCTGGTCCGCGCACTCGCCGTCGAGCTGGGGCCGCACGGTGTGACCGCCAACGCCGTCAGCCCGGGCTCCACCGACACTCCCGTCCTGGCCGAGAGCGCTCGGCTGTACGGCCTCACCGGCGCCTTGGAGTTCGCCGCGCAGCAGCCGCTCGGCCGGCTGCTCGCGCCTGACGAGGTTGCACGGGCGCTGGTCTGGCTGGCCGGTGAGGACAGCGGGGGGGTGACGGGGGCGGTGCTGCCGGTCGACGGCGGGCTGTCCGTATGACAGCCGGTGGTACTGCGCTGCCCCTGGTCCTGGACCGCGACGTCCGCCGGCTCGACGGCGGTCGGGTGCTGCTCGGCGGCGACCCGGGACGACTGGTGCGGCTGCGCCGGTCGGCTGCCCCCGCGCTCGACCTGCTCGCCGTCGGCCAGCAGGAGTCAGCCGCCGTCCGTGAGCTCGGCCGCACCCTGCTCCAGGGTGGTCTCGCGCACCCGCGCCCGGCCGCCACGGACGTCGGCGACGTCGTCGTCGTGGTGCCTGTGCGCGACCGGGCGGAAGAGCTCGGCCGCTGCCTTTCGGCGCTGGGTGAAGCCGCCCCGGTCCTGGTCGTCGACGACGGCTCGACCGACCCGGCCGCCGTCGCCGCTGTCGCTCATGCCCACGCCGCGCAGCTGCTGCGGCTGCCGGTCAACGTGGGCCCCGGCGCCGCCCGCAACGCCGGGCTCGAGGCGAGCGGCGCGGCTGTCGTCGCGTTCGTCGACAGCGATTGCACGCCGCCACCGGGCTGGCTCGGCGCGTTGCTCGGGCATTTCGCCGACCCGGCTGTCGGGGCTGTCGCACCCCGGGTGCGCGGCGCCATCAGCGGCCGCTCGGTGCTGGCGCGCTACGCCGCTGCCCGCGGTCCGCTCGACCTCGGCCGGTGGGAGGCGCGGGTTCGGCCCGGCACCCGGGTGCCCTACGTGCCGACCGCCGCGCTGCTGGTGCGCCGGGCGGCACTGCCCGTCGGCCCCGCGTTCGACCCCGCCCTGCGCTGGGGCGAGGACGTCGACCTGGTCTGGCGGCTGCACGACGCGGGCTGGTCGGTGCGCTACGACCCGCGCACCGTCGTCCTGCACGCAGAGCCCGACCGGTGGGGGCCCTGGCTCGGGCGCCGGCACCGCTACGGCACATCCGCTGCGCCGTTGGCCCAGCGGCACGGCGGCCGGCTCGCCCCCCTCGTGCTGCCGCCGTGGCCGACGTTGGCCTGGCTGCTGCTGACCGGCCGGCGGCCGGTGCCGGCGCTGGTCTGCGCGGCCGTGCCCGCGGTGCGGCTGAACCTGCGCCTGCGCCGTACCGGGCTGCCGCGGCTGACCTGCGCGCGAGTGGCCGCGTTCGCCGCCTGGCGCGGAGTCCTCGCCACCGGTGCCGGGCTCGGCGGGGCGGGCGCGGTCGTGACCGCCCCGGTGCTGATGGCCCTGCTGCTCCGCCGCTCGACGCGTGCCGCGGCGGCGGCCGTGCTCCTGGTACCCCCGCTGCTGGAGTGGCAGGTCCGGCGGCCGGCGCTGGACCCGTTCCGGTGGACGGCGGTCCGGCTGGTCGACGATCTGGCGTACGCCTCCGGGGTATGGCGCGGCTGCCTGGCCGGGCGGACCGCCGCGCCGCTGCGACCCCGGACCACCCGGCCCACCTGAGCCGGTGTGCGGCGGATCGCAAGCAGACCTTCGCCGACAAGATCTGTTTGACGGTCGTGGTGACCGCACCGACCGCAGGCTGGCGGCCGGTCCTGCTCGAGCGCTGACCGTGCTCCCAGCCGGCGTCACGGCTGCAGGCGCTTGACCTCCAGGAACTCCTCGAGCCCGTACACCCCCCAGCTCGCGGCCGTTGCCGCTCTGCTTGTAGCGGCCGAACGGCGCGAACGGGTTGAAGCGGCCGCCGTTGGCGTCGACCATCCCCGTGCGCATCCGCCGGGCGACCCGCACGGCCCGCTCCTGGTCGCCCGACCAGACGCCGCCGGCCAGGCCGTACGGGGTGTCGTTGGCGATCCGCACGGCGTCGTGCGCGATCACGGCAAGGACCGGCCCGAAGACCTCCTCCTGCTCGACCTTGGAGCCGGGCAGTACGCCCACCAGGACGGTCGGCTGCACGTAGTTGCCGGTCTCGAAGCCGGCCGGTGGCTCGGCGCCCCCCGCGACGACGGTCGCACCGTCGGCTACCGCGTCCGTGATGTAGCGGCGGACCTTGTCGTACTGCTGAGCGTTGGCCAGCGGCCCGACGCGGGTCTTCTCGTCGGTCGGGGCCCCGACGGTGTACTTCGCGGCGCCGTCGCGGAGCATGGCGAGGACCTCGTCGTACTGCGCGGCGGGCACCAGCATGCGGGTCCACGCCGTACAGGTCTGGCCACTGTTGATGAAGCACTGCGCAAGCCCGACTTTGACCGCCTTCCCGAGATCAGCGTCGTCCAGGACGATGCACGCACTCTTGCCGCCGAGCTCGAGCGCCACGCGCTTGACCGTCTCCGACGCGACCGCCGAGACCCGCTTGCCGGCCGCGGTCGACCCGGTGAAGGAGACCATGTCGACGTCCGGGTGCGCGGCGATCGCCGCACCGACGACCGGCCCGAGACCGGTCACCAGGTTGAACACACCCTTGGGCAGCCCGACCTGCTGGAAGACCTGCGCCAGCGCGTACGCCGACAGCGGCGTGCCCATCTCCGCGGAGATCAGGGCGGCGAGCTCGTGGGTGCGGGCCTCGAGGGCGTCGGCGGCGGCCGAGAGCAGAGCCGCGCGCTCGGCGGCCGGCCGGGCAGCCCAGCCCTCGAAGGCGGTGCTGGCGGCGGCGACGGCCGCGTCGACGTCTGCGGCGGTGCCCGCGGTCGCCGCCGCCAGCGGCTACTCGGTCGACGGGTCGACGACGGTGAGGACGTCGGTGCCACCGGGAGATACCCACCGGCCGTCGATGAAGAAGGAGGTGGTCGGCAGATCGGGGGTTGCCACGCCAGCGCGGTATGTCCGGTGCCGCGGGAATGACACCTTCACCGGCCTGCGCGCCGCCAGTTGCGCCGAGTGGCTGCACCGAGGGCCGCGGCGCCGCTACCGTCCCCGTCAGTCGACTGTGAGGAGTTGCGTGTGGACACCGAGACCGGCACGGGGTGGCGGCTGCGCGCGGCCGCCACCATGGTCGTCGCGGCGGCGCTGGGCCTCGCCGCCGCGCTCCCGGCTGCTGCGGCCACATCTACGCTCTCGCAGCAGAGTGACGCCACCGTGCAGACCAACGGCCGCGTGTCCGCCATCGTCACCATCGGCAGGACCACCTACCTGGGCGGCAACTTCACGGCGGTGCGCCGGGCCGACGGCACCGGCGAGGTTGCCCGCAACCACCTGGCCGCCGTCGACGCCGTCACCGGCGAGCTCGTGCCGACCTGGGACCCGGGCTCGGACAAGGAGGTGTACGCGCTGGCTGCCTCGCCCGACGCGGCGACCGTGTACGTCGGTGGGCTGTTCGGCTCGCTGGCGGGCGGCGTGCGCAAGCGGCTCGGCGCGGTCGACGCCACCACCGGCGCGCTGCTGCCGCTGACGGCCAACACCGACCAGAAGGTCTTCTCGCTGTACGCCACCGCAACCACGCTCTACGTCGGCGGCACCTTCACCACGATCGGCGGCCAGCCGCGGATGGCAGCCGCCGCGCTCGACACCGCCACGGGCGCGGTCAGCCCGGCCTGGATGCCGGCGGCCGATGCCGCCGTGCGGGCGATCGTGCCGACCCCCGACGGCTCCGCCCTGTACCTCGGCGGGGAGTTCGGCAGCATCAACGGCCTGACGGCGCAGCGCAACCTGGTCAAGGTCACTCCCGACACCGCGGCGCTGCTGCCCTTCCGCAGGCACCCTGGCTATCCCGTCTGGTCGGTCGTGGCGACAGCCACCGACGTCTACGTCGGGGGCAACGGCTCGGGCGGCCACGCCGGTCGCTACACGGCGGCCGGTGAGCCCGGCTGGGTGACGCAGACCGACGGCGGCGTGCAGAGCGTCGCCCTCGTGGACGGGGTCCTCTACATCGGCGGTCACTTCGACAACGTGTGCGTCGGGGACACCGCCGGGGCGACCACCGGCTTCCACTGCCCGACCACCTCGGCGATCCGGCACAAGCTCGTCGCCGTCGACGCCGCCACGGGCGCTACCGACGCCTGGGACCCGGGCGCCAACTCCCCCCTCGGGGTGTTCGCGCTGACCTCCTCGGCCAGCGGCGCGGTGCAGGTCGGCGGCGACTTCACCGCGATCGGGCACAAGCCCGGCAAGCTGGCCAAGCTGCCCCGGCAGGGTTTCGCGCAGTTCAGCGCGTCCGTGGTGCCGGTCCCCTGAGGGCCGCCAGGGCCGGGCGGCCGCAGCGGCAGACGGACGCGCCCGGCGTCCAGATCGGGCATCATCCCCGGATGACCCGCGCCCTGCTGGCCCGCTTCCTCGCCGCTCCCGCAGCGCCGCTGTCCCTGGTCGTGGCTCTGGGCCTGCTGGCCGCGACGCCGGCCGAGGCGGCGTCGACGTCGGTGCTCGCACTGCACTTCGACAGCGGCGAGAGCCTGGCCGGCGGCACCCCCGTCGTCGACACGTCCGGTCAGGGCAACGACGGAACGGTCCGTACCGGGTTCGGCGGCAGCATCGCCTCGGCGATCGGCTACGCCGGCACCCGGTCCGCCCGCTACCCGGCCGTCTGCGAGGCCGGCACCTGCCCCAAGGCGATCCTCCAGGTGCCCGACAGCCCCTCCCTGGACCTGGGGCTCGCCGCGTTCAGCTGGGGAACGCGCTTGCGCCTGGACGCCCGACAGACCAGCAAGGGCGAGAACCTCGTACAGAAGGGCCTGTACGGCGACGCCACCGGCCAGTGGAAGCTCCAGGTCGACGGCAACCCCGGCCTGCCGAGCTGCGTGGTGTCGGGCTCGCGGGCCGACGGGACGTCGCAGCGGGTCGTGGTCGTCAGCAGCGTGACAGTCGCCGACGGCACCTGGCACCAGGTGCTGTGTCGCCGTACGAGCAGCGGGGTGGTGATCCTGGTCGACGGCATCCAGCGCGGACACCACGCGATGCGGCCCGTGGACCTGGCCGGAACGGCCCCGGTGGCCATCGGGGGCAAGCAGGTCGAGAACCAGGACAACGACCAGTTCTTCGGCCTGCTCGATGATGTCGTCGTGCGACGCGGCTAGCAGACCGGGCCGGACCCGACCCGACCCGCTGCCGCCCGGCGACGAGAGAGTCGACCAGCCCGGACAGGTAGGTCTCCTGGTCGTCGTACATCGCCAGGTGGCTGCCCTGCGGGCAGTGCAGATGGCGGCCGCCCGTCGTTCGCCAGCCGGCAACGGACGTCGTGCCTCTTGATCGGGTGGATGCGAGAAGTCGTCCCGCCCATGACCTCAGCACTGCCCGCCCCGACCTCGAGTGCCTGTGACGCACGCCCCAGCACCCCGTGCGCCCGAGGTGACCTGAACCTTCAGCTGGAGCGGGCGACCGGGATCGAACCGGCACCATCAGTTTGGAAGACTGAGGCTCTACCATTGAGCTACGCCCGCGGGTACGCACCTAGAGTGGGCGCGTTACGCGGGGCGTAGCGTAGTGGCTAGCGCGCCTGCTTTGGGAGCAGGAGATCGGGAGTTCGACTCTCCCCGCCCCGACCGAGTTGTGCTGAGCCAGTGAGCCCCACCCGCCGCGTGCCGTGCCCGGTCCGCGACGACGATCCCTCAACGATGAAGAGGAACCCCTGTGCAGAGCGCCGTCGAGACCCTGAGCCCGACCAGGGTCCGCCTCACGGTGGAGGTCCCCTTCGACGAGCTCAAGCCCGAGCTGGATGGCGCGTACCGCAGGATCGGCCAGCAGGTCAGGGTGCAGGGGTTCCGCCCGGGAAAGGTCCCGGCTCGCATCCTGGACCAGCGCGTCGGGCGCGGCGCGGTCCTTGAGGAGGCGCTGCACGACGCCGTCCCCCGCCTCTACGGCGAGGCGGTCGAGCAGAGCGGGGTCACGCCCGTCGCGCCGCCCCAGGTCGAGGTACTCCGGATGGACGACGGCGTCGAGCTGGCGTTCACCGCCGAGGTCGATGTCCGCCCCGAGATCATCCTGCCGTCCTACGACGGGCTGTCGGTGACCGTGGACGTCGTCGAGGTCAGCGACGGCGACGTCGACGAGCAGGTGCAGAGCCTGCGCGAGCGGTTCGCCAAGCTGGTCCCTGTCGAGCGCGCCGCCGGTGACGGCGATTTCCTCACCCTGGATCTGGTCGCCACCGTGGGCGGCGACGACGTGCCCGGCGGCACCGCCCAGGGCCTGAGCTACCAGCTCGGCTCAGGCGAGCTGCTCAAGGGGATCGACGAGGCTCTCGCGGGGGCCTCGGCCGGTGACGCCCGGACCTTCCAGACCGCTCTCGTGGCAGGGGATCTTGCGGGCTCGACGGCGGACGTCGCGGTGACGGTGCGGGCTGTCAACGAGCGCGAGCTGCCCGAGGTCGACGACCAGTGGGCCAGCGACACGACCGGCTTCGCCAGCGCCGAGGAGTTCCGCGGCGACGTCCGCGCCCGCATCGACCGGGCCAAGCGTCTGCAGCAGGGCGTCGAGGCGCGCGACAAGGTGCTCGAGGCGCTGCTCGCCGAGGTCGAGGTGCCGCTCCCGGAGTCGGTCCTCACCGCCGAGGTCGACTGGCGCCGCAGCAGCACGGAGCAGCAGCTCACCGCCAGCGGCCTCACCCTCGACGGCTACCTCGAGTCCGAGGGTAAGACGGCGGAGGACTACGAGACCGACATGGCCGAGGGTGCCCGGCAGGCGGTCAAGGCCCAGCTCGTGCTCGACGCGGTGGCCGACGCCGAGCAGCTCGGCGTCACGGACGCCGAGCTCAGCGACCAGGTCGTGCGCCGGGCGCAGCGCGCCGGCGTGCCGCCCGACGAGTTCGCCCAGCAGCTCGTGGCAGGCGGCCAGCTGCCGGGGATGGTCTCGGAGGTTCGGCGGGGCAAGGCGCTCGCCGCCGTCATGGCGGCTGCGACGATCATTGACAGCGCCGGTGAGGCGGTCGACCTGGAGGCCCTGCGGGACGACGACGACGGCGGCGCCGACGTGGAGACCGATGACGACGGCCGCCCCTTCCACGTCCACACCGACGGTGCGGTCCACTACCTCGACGAACCTGACCAGTAGCGCCCGGTTCGGCGGCTGCGAGGCTGCGCTCTGAGCGGAACGACCCGCGGGACGGACTGACCTGTCGGGGGGCGGCGTTAGGGTCTACGACAGGCCCGAATCAGGCGTGACGACCACGCCAGCAGACCCCGAGGCAGGCAGCCCGTGATCATCTCCCCCTCCGTTGCGGTCCCCGCGACGCCCCCCGTGCCTGGCGTGCAGGGGGGCGCGAGCCCCCTGACCCGGACGCTCCGGTCGCCCGGCGGCGACATGGGCCTGGACGCCCAGGTCTTCAACCGGCTGCTGCGCGAGCGGATCATCTTCCTCGGGTCGCCCGTGATGGACGACATGGCCAACGCGATCTGCGCGCAGCTGCTGTTGCTGGCCGCCGAAGACCCCGAGCGCGACATCTGGCTCTACATCAACAGTCCGGGCGGCTCGATCTCGGCCGGCATGGCGATCTACGACACGATGCAGTTCGTCGCCAACGATGTTGCGACGGTCGGGCTCGGGCTGGCGGCCTCGATGGGGCAGTTCCTGCTCTGCGCCGGGGCCAACGGCAAGCGCTATGCGACGCCGCACGCACGGATCATGATGCACCAGCCGTCCGGTGGCATCGGCGGTACGGCGGCCGACATCGCGATCCAGGCCGAGCAGATGCTGTACGTCAAGAAGCAGATGGCCGAGCGGATCGCCTTTCACACCGGCCAGAGCGAGGAGCAGATCGAGCGCGACTCCGACCGCGACCGCTGGTTCTCGGCGGCCGAGGCCAAGGACTACGGCTTCATCGACCACGTCACCACCGGAGCGAAGGACATCCCGTCCGGCGCCGGCACCCGGGCCTAGGAGGACCGTGACCATGAGCTTCCAGGACCCGACGGCATACACGATCCCGATCGTCATCGAGCAGACCTCGCGCGGGGAGCGCTCGTTCGACATCTACAGCCGGTTGCTCAAGGAGCGCATCATCTTCCTGGGTACGCCGATCGACGACGGCGTCGCCAACGTCGTGATGGCGCAGCTGCTGCATCTCGAGTCCGAAGACCCGGACCGTGACATCTCGATCTACATCAACTCACCGGGCGGCTCCTTCACGGCGCTGACGGCGATCTACGACACGATGCAGTTCGTCCGCCCCGAGATCCAGACGATCTGCATGGGGCAGGCGGCGTCGGCAGCCGCCGTGCTGCTCGCCGCGGGCACCAAGGGCAAGCGGCTGGCGTTGCAGCACGCCCGGGTCCTGATCCACCAGCCATCCGGTGGTGGTGAGGGGCAGTCCAGCGACATCGAGATCCAGGCCCGCGAGATCCTCCGGATGCGGGTCCTGCTGGAGAAGATGCTGTCCGACCACAGCGGCCAGCCGGTGGAGGCGATCCGCAAGGACATCGAGCGCGACAAGATCCTCACCGCCGAGGAAGCGGTGGCCTACGGGCTCATCGACGAGGTGGTGAGCACCCGCAAGACCGCCGCCATCGTCGGCGCGGGGCGCTGAGTCCCCCTACCGCGGGCCGGGCCGACGGGCCCGCCGGCAGTGCATCCCTGCGGGGCACATCCAGCAAGGCAGTGTGGCAGCGGCATCCCAGGCGGTACCGTCGGGATACGGCCACCGGTCCTCGTGGCCGGGGCGGACAGGGACGAGGTGAGCGGTGGCACGCATCGGTGACGGCGGCGACCTGCTGAAGTGCTCGTTCTGCGGCAAGTCGCAGAAGCAGGTCAAGAAGCTCATCGCGGGACCAGGCGTGTACATCTGCGACGAGTGCATCGACCTGTGCAACGAGATCATCGAGGAGGAGCTCTCAGAGAGCTCCGAACTCAAGCTCGACGAGTTGCCCAAGCCGCGCGAGATCTACGAATTCCTCGACGGCTACGTCATCGGCCAGGACTCCGCGAAGCGCTCGCTAGCCGTCGCTGTCTACAACCATTACAAGCGGGTCCAGTCCGTCGCCAACGACAAGGACCCGGTCGAGCTGCAGAAGAGCAACATCTTGCTGCTGGGCCCGACGGGCTGCGGCAAGACCCTGCTCGCGCAGACGTTGGCCAAGATGCTCAACGTCCCCTTCGCGATCGCCGACGCGACCGCGCTCACCGAAGCCGGCTACGTCGGCGAGGACGTCGAGAACATCCTGCTCAAGCTGATCCAGGCCGCTGACTACGACGTCAAGAAGGCCGAGACCGGCATCATCTACATCGATGAGGTCGACAAGATCGCCCGCAAGTCCGAGAACCCCTCGATCACCCGCGACGTCTCGGGTGAGGGCGTCCAGCAGGCGCTGCTGAAGATCCTCGAGGGCACGACCGCGTCGGTCCCGCCGCAGGGTGGCCGCAAGCACCCGCACCAGGAGTTCATCCAGATCGACACCACGAACGTGCTGTTCATCGTGGGCGGTGCGTTCGCGGGTCTCGACAAGGTGATCGAGCAGCGGATCGGCAAGAAGGCCGTCGGCTTCGGCGCCGTTCTGCACTCCAAGAACGAGGTGGACGCGGGCAACGTCTTCAGCTCGGCGATGCCTGAGGACCTGCTCAAGTACGGCATGATCCCCGAGTTCATCGGCCGCCTGCCGGTCCTGACCAGCGTCGCCAACCTCGACCGTGAGGCGCTGATCCGGATCCTGACCGAGCCCAAGAACGCCCTGGTGAAGCAGTACTGCCGCCTGTTCGAGCTCGACAACGTCGACCTCGAGTTCACGACCGACGCCCTTGAGGCCATCGCGGACCAGGCCATCAAGCGGGGCACCGGTGCCCGTGGCCTGCGCGCCATCATGGAAGAGGTCCTGCTCTCGGTGATGTACGACATCCCGAGCCAAGGCGACATCGCCAAGTGCGTCATCACCCAGGAGGTCGTGCTCGAGCACGTCAACCCGACCCTGGTGCCGCGCGAGGTCCCGAAGCCGACCCGCGAGCGCCGCGAGAAGACCGCGTAGCAGGGCGTCTCGCCCCGCTGACGCTGTGCCCAGGTGCACCGTGCGCCGTACCGGACTGATGGCGGTCGCGACGTTGCTGTTGACGTCGCTGGTTGCCGTGCTCGCATCGCGGCCCGATCCGGCTCGACCGGAGCCGACGCGACCGGAGCCCACCAGGCCGGCGGTCGTGGTTGCGGCAGTGCGTCCGGCGCCGGTGGCGAGCCCGCCGACGGTCGTCCGGTCGCCGGCAACCAGGCAGGTGCACAGGACGGGTTCGGTCCGCACCCGAGGCCGGTTGAGGACCGTTCCTGGCCACAGCGAGGTCCTGGGATCCGGCCCGCTCAAGCGCTTCAAGGTCCAGACCGAGGAGGGCCTGGTGCCGGACCAGGCCGGTTACGCCGCAGCCTTCGCCGCGCTGGTGCATCGCACCCTGGCCGACCCCCGCGGTTGGGGTCACGGCGGTCGGATGTCGTTCCAGCGGGTGTCCCACGGACCCGTTGACTTCACGGTGGTCCTCGCCGGACCGGCGACCACCGACCGGCTCTGCCGGCCGCTCAGGACCAACGGCATCTTCAGCTGCTACGACTCACGTGGCCGTGCAGTGATCAACTTCCGCCGCTGGCGTGACGGGGCGCGTCCCTACCGCGGGCACTTGGTGCAGTACCGGCAGTACGTCATCAACCATGAGGTTGGCCACGCGCTGGGACACGGGCACGCGCAGGGCTGCCGACCGGACGGGCGCGCTCAGACGATGCTGCAGCAGACCAAGTCGCTGTCCGGCTGCGCGCGCAACGCCTGGCCCTACCCCTAACGGCCAGGCGCGGGTACGGCGGTCAGCCCGGCTCTCGGTAGCCCGCGAGCTGACGGGCCTGGCACACCAGGCGCCCGCGGCTGTCCCAGATGTCGCAGCTCTCGTCCAGCCAGCCGTCCTCAAGCAGCACGGCGCGCTGCTCCACCCGCAGCGGACCCTGTGCGGGTACGGCGCGCACCAGGGCGGTGAGCTCGATCGTCGGCACCCAACCGGGGACGCCGAGGTCGAAGGTGACCGGCGCCATGGCGTCGCAGACGACGAGCAGGTCCAGCACCGTGACGTCGGGGACCGTGACCCACCCGGCCAGCCGACCCGGCGTACCAGGGACACCTGAGGCGAAGGTGACGGTGGCCGGGTCGCAACGCACGTCAACGAACTCCAGGTGGCCCACCCGCCAGCCGGGGAAGGGCTCCGGGACCATGTGCGTGCATTCCTCGACGGGCGGCAGGTCCGGGGGAGCGGTGGCGGACCAGAAGGGCTCCGCGTCCTCGTGCAGCCGGCCGGTGCTGACCAGAGCCTCGACGCACAGCTCCCCCTGGGACAGCGACGAGCGGGCCTGCGAGACGCGACGCCCGGCGCGCAGCACGTCGACCTTGATGTCCGCCGTACCAGGGTCGGGGGCGCGCAGGAAGTGCGCACTGACCGCCAGCGGGTGCGGGTGGTCCTCGGTGACGGTGGCCGCGGCGAGGTGGCGCAGCAGGTAGCCGCCGTGGATCTTGCCGCCGATGGCCCAACGGCCGTCCAGATCGATCTGCATGGCGCAAACCCTATGAACACCTTCCCTAGACTCCACAGGGTGACCGCTGCCTCCCCGAACCAGCTGCCCGACCGCCCCACGCTCGACGGCCTCGAGGCCAAGTGGGACGCCGCCTGGGAAGAGCAGCAGACCTATTCCTTTGAAGCTGCCTTTGACGCCTTGGGAGACGGCGCCTCTCGCGAGGACGTCTACTCCATCGACACGCCTCCGCCGACGGTCAGCGGCTCGCTGCACATGGGCTCGGTGTTCGGCTACGCCCAGACCGACGCCATCGCGCGCTACCAGCGGATGCTCGGGAAGGTGCTGTTCTACCCCATGGGCTGGGACGACAACGGCCTGCCCACCGAGCGCCGGGTGCAGAACTACTACGGCGTCCGCTGCGACCCCTCGCTGCACCACGACCCGTCGTACCAGCCGCCGGCGGAGCCGCCGAAGGACCCGGTCTCGATCAGCCGCCCCAACTTCGTGGAGCTGTGCCTGCGGCTGACCGCTGAGGACGAGAAGGTCTTCGAGCAGCTGTGGCGCAAGCTCGGCCTCAGCGTCGACTGGAAGCAGACCTACACGACCATCGGGCCGGAGTCCCAGCGGGCTTCGCAGCGGGCCTTCCTGCGCAACCTTGCGCGCGGGGAGGCCTACGCGCAGGAGGCCCCGACGCTGTGGGACGTGGACTTCCGCACCGCCGTCGCCCAGGCCGAGCTGGAGGACCGCGAGATGCCGGCGGCCTACCACCGCGTCGGCTTCCACCGGGCGGGCTCCGAGCCGGTCTTCATCGAGACCACCCGCCCGGAGCTGCTGCCCGCCTGCGTCGCGTTGGTCGCGCACCCGGACGACGAGCGCTACCAGCCGCTGTTCGGCACGACGGTGACCACCCCGTTGTTCGGCGTCGAGGTGCCGGTGCTCGCGCACGCCCTCGCCCAG
>JBKJQN010000079.1:0-123667 GCA_046593925.1 Mycobacteriales bacterium | reverse complement strand
GGTGCCGTCGGACGGACGGGTCAGCGACGCCTGGCCGGTCTTGGCCTGGCAGTACACGATCGGGAAGTCGATCTGCTCCGCGGTCGCGTCGAGGTCCATGAACAGCTCGTAGGTCTCGTCGACGACCTCGGCGATGCGGGCGTCCGAACGGTCGACCTTGTTGATGATCAGGATGACCGGCATGTTCTGCGCCAGCGCCTTGCGCAGCACGAAGCGGGTCTGCGGCAGCGGGCCCTCGGAGGCGTCCACCAGCAGGGCGACCCCGTCGACCATCGACAGCCCGCGCTCGACCTCGCCACCGAAGTCGGCGTGCCCCGGCGTGTCGATGATGTTGATCAGCAGGTCCTTGCGGCGGACGGCGGTGTTCTTCGCCAGGATCGTGATGCCCTTCTCGCGCTCCAGGTCCATGGAGTCCATAACGCGGTCGGTGACCGCGCCCTCCTCCTGCTGGTGCACGGAGTACGCGCCGGACTGCAGCAGCATCCCGTCGACCAGGGTGGTCTTGCCATGGTCGACGTGCGCGATGATCGCGACGTTGCGGATGTCGTCGCGGGTCCGTAGACCCTCGGTCGGGGCAGGCATGCGGAGGCTCCAGCGTCGGCAGGGGATTCGCCGAGCGGTGCTCAGGCAGGACCAGTCTACGGCGCCGGCAGCTGCTGCCCGTTCGTGCCGGTGAGCAGGCCGCGCAGCGCCTCGACCACCGGCCGGTCGACCTCGAGCCAGGCCACGTCGTCGAGCTCCTCCGCGGTCAGCCAGCGGTGCGCGTCGTGATCGAACAGCTGCGGCTCGTCGCCATCCACGAGGCGAGCCAGGTAGACCCGCAGCACCGCCGTACCGCCGATGTCGACCTGCGGGCCGAGCTGCTCACCCACGTGGGCGCGTACGCCGAGCTCCTCGGCCAGCTCGCGGGCCAGCGCCTCTTGGTCGCTCTCGCCGGCATCAACCTTCCCGCCGGGGAACTCCCACCAGCCCGCGAGGCGGGGCGGCGACGTACGCCGGCACGACAGGACGCTCGGCGGCTCGCCGCGCAGCACCGCGGCCCCCACGACCTGTACCAGCTCACCCACCGGCCGCAGACTAGGCAGGTGCGCACACCTCTGCAGCCCGACGAGCTCACCGACGCGCTGCGGGGCCTGCCGCTGTGGTCCGGCAGCACCGCCCGGATCGCCCGGACGGTGCCGGGCGCCGGCGACGCCCTGCGCGCCCGGGTCACGCAGGCCGCCGACGACCTGGACCACCATCCGGTCGTCGAGGACGTCCCCGGCGGCCTGCGGTTCGTGCTGTGGACCCACAGCCGCGACGCCGTCACCGAGCTCGACATCGCGCTCGCGCACCGCATCGACGGCCTGACCGGCTGAGGGCGGGGGATCCGCCGCACCGGGCTGGCAGCTGCGGTCCGCACTAGCGTGCCGGGATGCTGCCGCTGCTCGCCGACCAGCGCCGGGCGGCGCTGGCGCTTCCCGACGACGTCGTCGCCTACATCGAGGGCGGCGCCGGCGAGGAGGTCTCGCTCGGCGAGGCCGAGGTGGCCTGGGGCGGCGTACGGCTGCGCCCGCGGGTGCTGCGCGACGTCTCCCACGTCGACACCTCGGTCACGCTGCTCGGCACTCGGCTGGCGACCCCGGTGCTGGTCGGTCCGACCGCGCTGCACGGGCTGGTGCATCCAGGGGCCGAACGCGAGACCGCGCAGGGCGCCCGCGCCGCCGGCTCGCTGCTGGTGGTGTCGTCGCGGGCGACGCTGCCGCCGGAGGACATCGGCGCCGGCCCATGGTGGCTCCAGGTGTACGTACTGCGCGACCGGGGGGTCACCCGCGAGGCCGTCCAGCGCGCCGTCGCGGCGGGGGCGCGGTCGCTGGTGCTGACCGGCGACACGCCGTACGTCGGCCCCAAGCGGCGCAGTGAGCCGGTGGCCCAGCCGCCCGGGTTTGAGCAGGACCCGTCGGTCGGACTCGACGCGATCGGCTGGCTGGCCGAGCTGTCCGGCCTGCCGGTGCTCGTCAAGGGCGTGCTGCGCGCCGACGACGCACGGGACTGCGTGGCGGCCGGCGCGTCCGGCGTGGTCGTCAGCAACCACGGCGGGCGCCAGCTCGACCGGGCCCTGCCGACGGCAGTCGCGCTGCCGGCGGTCGCCGACGCCGTCGACGTGCCGGTCCTGGTCGACGGCGGGCTGCGCAGCGGCCTCGACGTGCTGTGCGCCCTGGCGCTCGGTGCCGACGCGGTGCTGCTCGGCCGGCCGATCATGTGGGCCCTGGCGGCCGGCGGTGCCGCGGGGGTCGAGGCGTGCCTGCGCGAGGTCACCGCCGACCTGTCGCGGGCGCTGGCGCTGGCCGGCGCCGCCGACCTCGGGTCGGTCGCCCGCGACCTGGCCGGGTAGCCGGTGGCCGACCTCGTCGGCGTCGCGGTCGTCGCCGGCCTCGGGACGGCGCTTGCGCAGGGCGAGCGAAGCTGGGTCGTGCACGGCCCGCCCCCCGCGGGCGCCCGGCTGGTGTGGTGGCGGGCCGCGACGACCGCGCCCACGCTGGTCGCCGCCGGCACCCGGCCGCGGGCCTGCTGGGACCTCGGCGCCGTGCACCGGCTGCTGTCCGGTGGCCGGCGCGACGACCCGGCGGCGGTGTTCTCACCCGGCCGAGAGGTCGCCGAGCCGGCCAGGCCCGCGGACGCGCCGACGCTGCTGGATCTCGCGGCGGACGGCGACCCGGTGCGCCCCGACGGCAGCCTGTCGCCGGACTGGGCGGCCGAGCCCTGGGCCGTTCGCGGGGAGCCGGCCGACCTGCAGCGGGCCTGCCGCTGGGCCGAGCTCGCCCTCGACGTCCAGCGTCGCCAGCAGGCGGCGCTCGTCGCGCTGCCCGACCCGCGGCCGAGCCCGGCGACCCCGCCGCTGGCGCTGCTGACGGCGTACGCCGAGAGCGCCGCCGCCCTGCTCGCGGTCGAGCTGGAGCACGACGGGCTACCCGTCGACCGAGCGGCGGCCCGCGCGCTGCTCACCGCCGCGATCGGCGAGCCCCCGACCGACGAGGACGCCGCCCGGGCCGCCCGCGACGCCCGGGTGCTGAGCCACTTCCCGGGGTCCGCCGACCTGCGCAACCCGCTGCTGGTCCGCGAGCTGCTGCTGCGGGTCGGCATCGACGTGCCCGACACGAGGTCATGGCGCCTCGAGCCGCACCGCGCGACCTCGCCAGCCGTCGCCGCGCTGCTCGACTGGCGCAAGACCGAGCGGATCGCCACCACGTACGGCTGGGGCTGGCTGGCACGGCAGGTCGCCCTGGACGACCGGCTGCGCGGCTGCTGGGGCGCCGCCGACGCCGCGGCGGGCCGGATGACCGCATCCGCCGGGCTGCACAACCTCCCGGCCGAGCTGCGCCCCGCTGTCGCGGCGCCCCCCGGCCGGCTGCTGGTGCGGGCTGATCTCGGGCAGGTCGAGCCGCGGGTGCTCGCCGTCGTCTCGGGCGACGCCGGCCTGGCCGCTGCCGCCCGCGAGCTGGACATGTACGCGCCGGTCGCCGCACAGCTCGGCGTGGACCGCCCGACGGCGAAGATCGCCGTCCTGGCCGCGATGTACGGCCAGACCTCCGGCGCCGCGGGGGCGGCGCTGCTGCGGATGGAGGCCGCCTACCCGACGGCGCTGGCACACCTCCGGGCCGCCGAGGGGGTCGGGCGCGACGGCGGCGAACTGCGCACCTGGGGCGGCCGGCTACTGACGTTCGGCGGTGGCGGCTCGGGTCGCGGCGCCCGCAACGCCGTCGTCCAGGGCGCGGCCGCCGAATTGTTCAAGGTGTGGGCGGCCACCGTGCGCAGCGGGCTGCCGGAGCTCGGCGGCCGGATCGTGCTGTGCCTGCACGACGAGCTGCTGCTCGAGGTTCCCGAGCCGGCCGCCCCCGCCGCCGCCGACCTGCTGCGCTCCGGGCTCGAGGAGGCCGCCGGGCGCTGGGCGGCGGGCAGCGGCGTGCGCTTCGTCGCCGACGTGTCGGTCGTCCGCCGGTGGAGTGACGCCAAGGGCTGAGCCTCGAGGCCGTAGTGTTCGGCCGTGCCGCCTCACCGCAGCGAGTACGACGACGTTCCCGACGCCGCCGACGTCCACGAGGTCGACCCGCACTGGCGCGAGCTGCAGGTCAGCGGCGCGCTTCCGACCTGCTACCTGCCGGCGACCATGCCCGGCCCGCAGGAGCGCTGGCGCCGCACGGCGGCCTGGGTGCTGATCGTGATGCTGCTCACCGTGACGGCGGGCGGCGTCTGCCTGACGTACGGCCCGGCGGAGCTTTTCCGCCTGCTCGACTCCCGCTGACCCCGATCCCTGGAGAGCCCCGTGTCCGACCTGCCCGTCGTCGCCGTCCTCGTCGCCAAGAGCGGCTCGGAGGGCGCCGTGCGAGACGCGCTGTCCGCCCTGGTCGGCCCGACCCGGCAGGAGGACGGCTGCCTGGCGTACGAGCTGTTCGAGTCCGCGGCGGCGCCCGGCACGTTCGTCACCGTCGAGCGCTGGCGCGCCCAGGCCGACCTCGACGCGCACCTGCAGACCACCCATGTGCAGCAGGCCCTGGCGGTCGCCGGCGAGGCGCTCGCGGTGCCCCCCGGCATCCACCCGCTGGTCCCCATCAGCTGACCGCGCCCGCTCAGGTCGCCGGGACGGCTGCCTCGCCGCCGGCCCGCCGGGCCACCCAGGCCCGGTCCGGCATCAGCACCCACAGGGCCGGGTAGACGAGCAGCTGGCTGCCCGGCACCACCAGCAGGATCAGCACGAACAGCAGCCGGGCCGGCCACGGGTCGAGCCCCACCCGCCGGCCCAGGCCGGCGCAGACGCCACCGAGGATCCGGTCGTCGGTGCGTACCAGGCCATTGCGGTGGAACAGTTCGCGGACGTCGTCCATGTCGTTCTCCCTGTCGGTGGTGTTCTCGGTGGCACCACCGTGCGCCGGCAGCCCCCCGAGCACACCGGGTGCCCACCCTGGCCCGGCCCTGGTCCCGCCCCCCGGTGCGCTGCCGGGCTGACGACGCGCCCCCCACCTCAGCCGCGGGCGGGGCGGTCCTGGCCAGGGGCCAGCAGCCGGGCGTGCAGCTCCGTCGTCAGGACATGGATCGCCCTGGTGAGCTCGGTGTTCGTCTTGAGCTCGAGCTCCTGCTCGTTGAAGTCGTGTTCGGCCTTGGCCGTCTGGAAGCTCGCCTGCCGGTTCTGCCCGATCAGGACGAACGTCGACAGAAAGATGGCCTCGAGCGAGACGACCAGCGTGAGCTGCGGCCAGGGCGCGGACTCCACAACCAGCATCCAGAGCGTAAAGATGATGGCATGCAGATAGACGAACCGCATAGACCCGGCAAAGGCGGTGATGGCGTCGGCCGCCCGCAGCTGCGCGCTCTCTCGCCGGCGGGACTGCTGCGCGGAGTTGACCGGGTGACGCAGGCGCGGGGCCGTCATGGACGTTCTCGTCGTCGTGGCTCGCGGGCTGCCGTCAATGCCGCGTACGCGACGTCTTCATCACCCCGTGCACGACGACACTGATGGCGGTCGTGATGTCGCCGACCAGGAGGCTGCCCAGGAACAGCTCCCCGCCTGACCCGCCGGTGATCAGCCAGACCACCGCGAAGATGACCGCGGCGGGTCAGCCGGAGATCCAAGGTGACTGCATGTTCATCCGCATCGACAGCTCCTACCGCGGGGGCGGCGGTGCCGCCGAGGCCGCGACCGTATAGCCGGCGGGCCCTGCGGCCGCCCCACCGCGCCGCACGTGCCGCCGTGACCTGGGAGAGGACTGCGGTCACCGGCTCCGCCGGGCAGCCGCCGAGCCTCAGGGTCAGCAGGTCGCCCGTCTCACCGCCGAGGCCCGCCCGGGACCGTGCGCGACCGTAGGGGTGTGCAGCGCTACCTTGACGACGGTGGGGGCGGCCCGTGCCAGGAGTCCTCCTGCTGCAGGGCGGTGGCCACGTCGGCGACCATCTCAAGGACGCCGGCCACGTCGGTCGCGAACTGGTTCAGGATCCTCGGTGGCCGCCGCAGCCGACTCCCCCCGCGCCACAGGAACGCCGGGCCGTTGAGCGGCTCGCCCTCCACCGGCGGGCTCCACGAGCCGTGGATGAGGTTGACCCGCTCGTGGGTCACCCTTGCGTATTCGCCGAGCAGCGCGTCGAGGGGCTGGCGGGCCGGGCCGGCGACGCCTGCACTGACCTGCTCGAGCGTGGTCGCCCGCTTCCCAGGCGTGAGTCCGTCGACGTTCCTGCGGGTCGGGCTGCCGGAGAAGCCCAGGATCAGCTCCCCCACCATGAAGTCGAGCGTCTCGAAGGTCATCGTGATCCGGCCCAGCGCGAGGACCTGCTGCAAGCGCAGCGCTGCCACGCCACCGAGGTCCTCCGGCGCTGCGTCTGTCATCCGGGCCCCTCCATCGGTCGGCACAAGATCCCGGCGCGCGCCGATGCCCGCCGTACCCGGCACGATGTCAGGTGCACCGTCTCGCTTGGCACCGGCCGCGCCGGTGCGCTCGCCCCCTCACCCCGGGAGCAGGGTGAGGCCTCCTGTGGTCAAGGCCACCATGACGGCCAGCAGCGGGTACTGGGAGCGCCGGGCCGTGGGTGCATGCGCGCACAGCCCGCACCGCCCGGTCAGGGGCCAGGACGACGCCGATCACGTGCCCGATGACGATGGCTCCGATCTGCACAGCAGCAATGGCACTCGCCGAAACGGCGGTCAGGTTGACCACATTGGCGTACGTACCGAAGTAGTCGACGCTGTCCTGCGCGAAGGGGTTGCTGGGCCAGGATCCAGGTGAGCTGGCCCTCGAAGACCAGCAGCGAGAAGTAGTGCGCGACGGCGTAGCCCGCGGCAATCGGGATCAGCGAGTGCGCATGCCTGTTCGGTGCGCCTGTCGTCCGTGTCATCCGCCCCGGGAGGGCCGTCGCGGTCGCGTACAGACCCCCGACGAGCGTGACGGTCAGCAACGCCAGGAGGGTCGGGGTGAGCGGGCTGGCGCGGGAGAACCTGCTCTGGAACCAGGTCGCGCGGGTCAGGCCGTCGAAGGCGGTGGTGCCGATCAGGGCGGTGGCGAGGGCCGCGAGCCCCGGTGCCAGGGGGGTGCCGTCGGTACCGTCGAGCGGGTTGCGCAGGGAGAGTCGGCCGTCGGTACGGCGGCCCAGGGGGCTCAGCCGGGCCAGCAGGGTGCTGTAGGTCTCGAAGCAGTCGCCGGCGGCGAACCACTGCGGGCCGTACCAGAGCGCGGAGACGAGTTGGACGATCACGTAGACCACCAGCAGGCCTGCGCACGACTCACACCCTCGCCGGCTTCGACGCCGGTCCATGCCGCCACAGCCAAGATCCGGTCCACGCACGCTCGCGATGGGAACGCCGGCTCTCCCCACTGGACGTGTCTGACCACCGCACAGTGCGAGGAGTACAGCCGTGTCATGCCCGTCACCGAGGCGCGGGAGCGGTTCGGCGAGGTCGTCGAGACCGCGGCGCACCGGCCGGTGTTCCTGACCGAGCGGGGCCGCCGGGAGGTGGTCGGGCTGAGCCGTGTCGAGCCCGGCGGGTCGGTCTCTCCCGGTCGGCACTGCGCTGGCCGCGCTCGACGGCGTACGGGCGGCAGGTGGTGGACTACCGCCGTGGTCCTCGTCAGCGCTGCGGCTCCCCCGCCCTGCACCGCGTGAGGGACCTGCTGCTGACCGGCGGGCGGACGCCTGAGCCGGTCGCCCTCCGGCTGTCGGGCGGCTGCGTGATCGAGGTGGGGCCGCACCTCGAGCCCCGCCAGGGCGAGCGGGTGCTCGACCTCGGTGGCCGGTTCGTCCGGCACGGGCTGCGCGACGCGCACGCGCACGTCGTCGAGTGGGCCCGCTCCCGGCGGGAGGTCGACCTGTCGCCCGCGCGGTCGGCGGCGGCAACCGCCGGGCTCGTCGCGGCCGCCTACCGCGACCTCCCGCCGGGCGCCGCCGTGCGGGGCAGCGGTTTCCGCGACGCCCTCTGGTCAGACGAGGCCCGGCCCGAGCTGCTGGCCGCCGCCGCGCCCGGCTGCCTGGTCGTGCTGCGCAGCCTCGACATGCACACCGCCTGGCTCTCGCCGGCCGCGCTTGCCGCGGCCGGGCTGCCGGGGGACCGGGGGCTGCTGCGCGAGCACGAGGCCTGGCAGGCGCTCGGCCGGCTGCCGGCCCCGGCGCCCGAGGAGGACGACGACGCCGTCGAGGACGCGGTCGCTGCCGCCCACGCCCGCGGGCTCACGGCCGTCCGCGACTTCTCCTTCGAGGACGCGCACGGCAGCTGGGAAAGGCGCACCGACGGGGCGGGCGCGCTGCCGCTCAGGGTCACCGCCGTCGTCCTGCCGGAGCGGGTGCCCGCCCTGGTCGCCCGCGGCCTGCGGACGGGCGACGGGAACGGCTTCCTGCGGGTCGGCCCGGTCAAGCTGTTCGCGGACGGGGCGCTCGGTGCCCGGACCGCCCGGTGCCTGACGCCGTACGCCGACGGCAGCGGGCACGGCGAGCAGCTGCTCGACCCGGCGGCGCTGGTGGCGGCGCTCGCGGACGCGGCGGAGGCCGGCTTCGGGGTGGCCGTGCACGCGATCGGCGACGAGGCGACCCGCGACGCCCTGCGCGTGCTGCAGTACGCCCCGCGCGGGGCGAGCATCGAGCACGCGCAGCTCGTCCGGCGCGAGGACCTGCCGCTGTTCGCGGCCGGTGGCGTCGTGGCGTCGGTGCAGCCCGCGCACGTGCTCGACGACGCCGGGCTCGTCGACGACGTCTGGCGGCACACCGGGTCGCTCCCCTACCCGTTGGCGAGCCTGGTCGCAGCCGGCGCCCGGCTCGTGCTCGGCAGCGACGCCCCCGTCTCGCCGATGGACCCCTGGCGCAGTCTCACCGTCGCCGTCCACCGCACCGACGGCACCCGGCCGCCGTGGCGGCCGCAGGAGGTGGTGCCGCTCGAGGTCGCGCTGGCTGCGGCCGGTGCCCGCCGGCTGAGGGCTGGCGACGATGCGGACCTGGTGGTCCTGGACGTCCCCGACCCGGCAGCGCTGTCGGCCGCCGACCTGATGGCCGTGCCGGTGCACGCGACCTACGTCGCCGGCCGCTGCGTGCACGGACCGGAGCGGGACGTCGAGCCGGGGGCGCCAGGGAGCCGGCCCTAGCGACACCTACGCCCGGTAGGGCGCGTACTCGATGCGCCGACCCCACCGTCGCCAACCCGGCTTGGGCAGCAGGCCTCGCAAGCCGACGCTGCCGGTTTCGACTGCAAGGAAGCCGTCCGAGAGCGTGACCTCGATGCGTGATCTGTCCCCGGCGTGCACCTCGACAACGCGGCCCGCGACGACGGAGCGCACCACGTCTTCCAGGAAGTCGATGTCCTCGTCGGTGCGGCCCAGCTCCCATTGGCCGCCGAGTCCGCCATCAGTGGACAGGACCACCTCGTTGCCGAAGTCCACCCACGAAACGCCGAGGGCGTCCTTGCGCGCGGGCCGGAGGCGGGCCGAGGGCCACGGCTCGGCGTCGTCGTCCTCGACGGTCGCGTCAGCGCCTAGCGACCGCCGCATCGCACGGGAAAGGGCCTTGAGCCGCAGCGTGGTCCCGTCAACGTCACCGGGTGTCTGCATCAGGCAAGGCTCATGCTGCAGACGAGCGGGCAATGTTGTGGCTACTTGGGCGTGGACGTTGGTCCGAAGCGGAACTCCACGACGTCACCGTCCTGCATGACGTAGTCCTTGCCCTCCATCCGGGCCTTGCCCGCAGACCGCGCAGCCACGACGGAGCCGAGCTCCACGAGGTCGGTGTATCCGATGACCTCGGCCTTGATGAAGCCGCGCTGGAAGTCGGTGTGGATGACGCCGGCCGCCTCGGGGGCGGTGGCGCCTTTCGGGATCGTCCAGGCGCGGGTCTCCTTGGGCCCGGCCGTCAGGTAGGTCTGCAGCCCGAGGGTGTCGAAGCCGATGCGCGCCAGCTGATGCAGCCCCGACTCCTGCTGGCCCATCGACTGCAGCAGCTCCAGGGCCTCGTCCTCGGCCATCTCGATCAGCTCGCACTCGACCTTGGCGTCGAGGAACACCGCCTCGGCAGGCGCGACGAGCTCAGCCAGGGCACTACGTACGGCCGGGTCGGCGAGCTCGTCCTCGTCGAGGTTGAACACGTACAGGAAGGGCTTGGCGGTCAGCAGGTGCAGCTCGCGCAGAGGGCCGCGGTCCACGCCGGACTGGTAGATCGTACGGCCGGAGTCGAGCACCGCCTGGGCCAGCCGGACCGCCTCGAGAACGGCTGCCGTCTCCTTCTTCAGCCTGACCTCCTTCTCCAGGCGCGGGATCGCCCGTTCGACGGTCTGCAGGTCCGCCAGGATCAGCTCGGTGTTGATGGTCTCCATGTCGTCCTTCGGGGAGACCCGGCCGTCGACGTGGACCACGTTGTCGTCCTTGAAGGCGCGCACCACCTGGCAGATCGCATCGCTGTCGCGGATCGAGGCAAGGAACTTGTTGCCCAGGCCCTCTCCCTCGCTCGCGCCCTTCACGATGCCCGCGATGTCGACGAAGTCGACGGTCGCAGGGATCACCTTCTGCGAACTGAAGACCTGTGCCAGGACGCCGAGCCGCGCGTCGGGGACGCCGACGACGCCGACGTTGGGCTCGATCGTGGCAAAGGGGTAGTTGGCCGCCAGCACGTCGTTCTTGGTCAGCGCGTTGAACAGCGTGCTCTTGCCGACGTTGGGCAGGCCGACGATGCCGATCGAGAGGCTCACCGCGACGACGCTACCGGCCTGCGCAGAACTGTCGGAGGCTCGTGCGACGGTCCCTGCATGGACCTGATCACCCTGCTCGCGGCGCTGCTCATCGGGCTCGCCCTCGGGCTGGCCGTGGCAACCGCCCGCACCGCGGCCCTTCGCGCCGGCCTGCACAGCGCCCAGCTCGCCCTGGAGCGCGGGCGCACCGATGACGCCGACCTCGCCCGGCGCGAGCAGCGCGTCGACGCCGTGGTCGCCCCGCTGCACGACCAGCTCGACAAGGTGGAGCACCAGCTGAGGGCGCTCGAGTCCGACCGCGCGCGCCAGGCCGGGGAGCTGTCCGCGCAGGTCGGCGAGGTCCGTGCAGGCTCCGAGCGCCTCGGCCGTGAGACCGCCGCGCTGGTGACGGCGCTGCGCCGTCCCCAGGCCCGCGGGCAGTGGGGCGAGCTGCAGCTGCGCCGCGTCGTCGAGCACGCCGGCATGCTCGACCGCTGCGACTTCGACGAGCAGGTCTCGGTGCACGGGCCGGACGGCGTGCTGCGCCCCGACCTCGTCGTCCGGCTGCCGGGTGACCGCTGCGTCGTCGTCGACGCCAAGGTCACGCTCGCCGCCTATCTCGAGGCCGTGGAGACCGACGACGAGCAGGTACGGGTCGAGCGCACCGCGGCGCACGCCCGCCACCTGCGCCGGCACGTCGACCGGCTCGCCGACAAGGCCTACTGGGAACAGTTCCCGGACTCCCCCGAGTTCGTGGTGCTGTTCCTGCCAGGTGAGGCGTTCCTCGGCCCGGCGCTGGAGGCCGATCCGGCGCTGCTGGAACACGCGTACTCGCGTAGCGTCCACCTGGCCACGCCCACCACCCTCGTCACGTTGCTGCGCGCCGTCGCGCACGGTTGGCGTACCGCGTCGTTGGCGCAGGACGCGCAGGCGGTGCTCGAGGCGGGTCGCGCCGTCCACCAGCGCCTCTCGACGCTCGCCGGGCACGTCGACAAGCTGGGGCGCAGCCTCAACGCCTCGGTCTCGGCGTACAACGCGACAGTCGGCTCGCTGGAGCGCTCGCTGCTGCCGAGCGCCCGCCGGATGGCCGAGCTCGGGGTCACCGGCGGCGAGGTGGGGGCGCCGCGCGAGGTCGACGACGTCGCGAAGCCCGTGACGGCCCCGGCCCTGCTCGCCGAGCCAGCGCGGCCGGAGGAGGACCGCTTGCCGGTCCGACCACTCAGCGTGCTGCCGGAGGTCGCCTCTGGCTGAGGATCAGAGCGGGACGTCGTACGACTCGCAGAAGGCCACCGCCGCGGTTGCCACGACGTTGCACGGGGTCGCGCCGAGCGAGGGGTCCTCGGCCAGCAGCGCGCGGGCCACAGCGGGAGCATCGAGCTGCCCGAGCGTCCGCAGGTGCTCCCAGGCCCGCCCAGCAAGCAGCGCGGCGGTCTCCGCGGGCAGGCCGGGGTCCTGCTGCCGGGCAGCGGCGGCGACCCAGTCGGCGTCGTAGCAGCCGGCGGGCGGGCCGAACACCCGCTCACCCTCGGCGTAGGGCGGGTCAGCGGGCACGGGCCACACGGTAGGCCCCGCCCGACAATCTCGCGACCAGCGGCTGGCGACCACCGATGGCCGTCACCAGGGGCTCAGCCGGTGTCGGGCAGGCCCGCCGCACGCAGGTCGCGGCGCAGCTCGGGCGGCAGCGCGAACAGCAGGTGCTCCTGAGCCGACTCGACCTCCTGGATATCTGCGTAGCCGCGGGTGGCCAACCAGGCCAGCACACCCTGTACGAGGTCCTCCGGCACGGAGGCACCGCTGGTCAGGCCGACGGTCGTCACGCCCTCGAGCCAGTGCTCGTCGATCTCGCTCGCGTCGTCCACCAGGTGCGCCGCCCGGGCGCCGGCGTCGAGCGCGACCTCGACGAGGCGGACGGAGTTGGAGGAGTTGCCCGAGCCGACGACGAGCACCAGGTCGGCGTCCTCGGCGATCTCCTTCACAGCGACCTGTCGGTTCTGGGTGGCGTAGCAGATGTCGGCAGACGGCGGGCCCTGCAGCAATGGGAAACGCCGGCGCAGCGCGTCGACCGTCACGTTGGTCTCGTCCACCGACAGCGTGGTCTGCGACAGGTAGGCGACCTTGGCGGGGTCCCGCACCTGGACGGCAGCTGCCTCCTCGATGCCATCCACGAGGTGGATGTGCTCGGGCGCCTGGCCGGTCGTGCCGACGACCTCCTCGTGGCCCTCGTGGCCGATCAGCACGATGTCGAGGTCCTCGGCCGCGAAGCGCTTGGCCTCCATGTGCACCTTGGTGACCAGTGGGCAGGTCGCGTCGATCGTGCGCAGCCGCCGAATCTTCGCCTCGGCGTGGACGGTCGGGGCGACGCCGTGCGCGCTGAACACGACAGTGGCGTCCTCCGGGACCTCCGAAGTCTCCTCCACAAAGATCGCGCCCTGCGCCTCGAGCGTGCGCACGACGTGCGCGTTGTGAACGATCTGCTTGCGGACGTAGACCGGTGGTCCGTACAGCTCCAGCGCCCGCTCGACCGTCAGCACGGCCCGGTCGACGCCCGCGCAGTAGCCGCGCGGCTTCGCGACCAGCACCCGCCGGGGCGGCGTCACTGTCGGGTTTGCCGGGGTCACCGTCATGGCTCCAGCGTACCTGCGCGAGCGTGCCTGCTGTCCGCCGTGGGTGAGTCCGGTCTCTCTTCGTGTACAGGTGTCCAAGCGCGGGCACGGCAACGGCAGTCGCAACGGCACACCAGGCGCAGCACACCGCCGGACCCCCCGGGCCCCGCGCTCCCCGACCACCGAAGGACCCTGACGGTATGGCCAGCCCGCTCCCCTCACCCCTTGCCGCCGCCATCGGTGTCGTCCCCGCCGTCCTGGAGGGGGTGCGCCGGATGCCCGGCCGCGCCGTGCAGTTGCCGGTGCTCGCCGTGAGCAACGCCCTGTCCACGATGGACGTGCTGCGCCGTGAGTACGACGACCTCGCCGAGCGCGGCCAGCGGCTCGTCGCCCGGCTGCGCGGCGAAGCGCTGGACCACGCCGACGCGGTCGAGGACACCGTCGAAGACATCCTGGCCCGCACCCCGTTCGCCACCGCATACGACAAGGCCGAAGACGCCCTCGAGGAGGCCGTCGACGCGCTACGCCGACGAAACGGTGTCGAGCCCCTTCCCGACGCAGATACACCCAAGGACGCGCCGACGCCGAAGGCCGCCCCGCCTGCGCGCACCCCCATCGACACCGCGGCCACCCCTGAGGTCGTGCGAACCGTCGAACGGGCGGCGGACTCGATGCCGGCATCGGAGCCGCTGCCGCACGACCTGCTGCCGCTGCCCGACTACGACCACATGACGCTGGGATCGCTGCGCGGCCGGATGCGCGCGATGTCGGTCGAGCACCTCATGCAGGTCCGCAGCTATGAGAAGGCGCATGCCGACCGGCTGCCGATCGTCACGATGCTCGACAACCGGATCGCCAAGCTCGCTACGGACGCAGCGGCCACCGGCGTCGGCTCGGCGGCCGCGAAGACACCGACAGTCCGGCCTGCGCCGCGTCCCGGGCAGCCGCGCTGACTGCACACCCCGCCGCAGGCAGCAGCGCCCACTAGGGTCGCCCGATGGCTGCGCCCAGCACCGCCGAGACGCCGCTGCCGGTGCGCACGGTCGCTCGGCACATCGCGGGGTGGGTCAACCGGCTGGGGAGGGTGTGGGTCGAGGGCCAGGTCACCCAGATCAGCCGGCGACCGGGCACGGTCTTCCTGACGCTGCGCGACCCCGTGGCCGACGTCAGCCTGTCGGTGACCTGCGCGCGGGGCGTGACCGACGCCGTCGTTCCGCTGCTGGTCGAGGGCGCCCGCGTGGTCGTACACGCCAAGCCGGACTTCTATCTCGCGCGCGGCACGCTCAGCCTGCAGGCGCACGAGATCCGTCCGGTCGGGGTCGGCGAGCTACTGGCCCGCCTCGAGCGGCTCAAGGGCGTGCTCGCCGCCGAGGGGCTGTTCGCCCCGGAGCGGAAGCGCGCGCTGCCTTTCCTGCCCGGCGTCGTCGGGCTGGTGACCGGCCGGGCGAGCGCCGCTGAGCGCGACGTGCTGGAGAACGCCCGTCGCCGCTGGCCGGCGGTGCGTTTCGACGTGCGCGAAGTCGCCGTCCAGGGCCATCTCGCTGTCGAGCAGGTCGTCGGTGCCCTGCGCAGCCTGGACCGCTCCCCCGAGGTCGAGGTCATCGTGCTGGCCCGCGGTGGCGGCAGCGTCGAGGACCTGCTGCCGTTCAGCGACGAGCTGCTGTGCCGGGCGGTCGCCGCGTGCCGGACGCCTGTCGTGAGCGCGATCGGCCACGAGCCCGACAGCCCGCTCGTCGACCTGGTCGCCGACGTGCGGTGCTCGACGCCCACCGACGCTGGAAAGCGGGTGGTGCCCGACGTTGCCGAGGAGCTGGCGCGCATCCACGGGCTGCGTGACCGGGGGCGCCGGGTAGTGGTCGGCGCGGTGCAGCGCGAGCGTGCCGGGCTCGCCACGCTGCGCAGTCGGCCGGTGCTCGCCGACCCGCAGGTGCTCGTTCGCGTCCGCACGCACGAGGTGACTGGGCTGCGCGAGCGCGCTCGACGCTGCACCGGTGCCGTCCTCGACGCCGCACAGCGCGACCTCGGGCACACCCGGGCCCGGGTGGTGGCGCTCAGCCCGCAGGCGACGCTTGACCGTGGGTACGCGGTGGTGCAGCACGCCGACGGCAGCGTCGTGCGCGACCCCGACGATGTGGCGCTGACCGAGTCCCTGCGCCTGCGGGTCGCGCGGGGCGAGTTGACGGCCCGCCGCGTGTGAGTGCGCTGGCGGAGGTCCGGACGTGCCCGTCGTAGGGTCCGTCACGTGACAGCGCCTGCCGACCCGTCGTACGAGGGCGCCCGCGACGAGCTCAATAACGTGGTGCGGCGCCTCGAGGCGGGTGGCGCCACACTCGAGGAGTCGCTCGCGCTGTGGGAGCGCGGCGAGGCGCTCGCGGCGGTCTGCCAGGCCTGGCTCGACGGCGCAAAGGCTCGACTGGACGCGGTGCTAGCCGACCGCGGCGGCGAGGACGCGTAGCTCCTCGAGGGTCGTCGTCTCGCGCAGGCCGCCGACCACGACGCTGCCGACGGTGACACCGTCGCTACCCACCTCGCGGACCAGCGAGGTGTGGCCGTCGGCGTCGCGGAACTGCTGCCACGCGACCCCACCGACGTCGAACGTCCCGACCCGGCTGCCGTTTCCGGTAGAGCCCGGGACGAACTCCGCGGCAGGCCGGGTGCTCGCGTCGTACTCCGCGTACTCATTCGTAGGGGTGACCCAGCCGATCCGCAGCGCGCCGGGCTCGGCCGTCGAGCTGGTCGCACGCCAGCCGGCCGGCAGCGCCCCCGGCACCGGGACCCCCGGAGCAGCCGAGGAGAACGACCGGACATCAGAGCTCGGGTCGACGACCCGCAGGCTCTGTTCGTCGCTCTTCGGGGGCTGCGCGAGGAACCAGACCGGAACGACGATCAGCAGCACCAGGCCGAGCGAGCGGACCATGTCAGTCGCGCTCTCCCGGCCGCGCTTGCGCTTCTTCGGTGCGGTAGGGGCCGAGGTGGCGACGGACATGAGGCCAGTCTCGCCCCTCAGCGGCCGGCGAGCACGTCTGACATCGCATCGAGCACGGCAAGGGCTTCGTCGGCGGTGTTGTAGAAGTGCGGCGACACCCGGATGCCTACGCCCGGGCGCAGGTCGACGACGAAGCCGCGCCGGTGCAGCTCGTCGTGCACCTGCTGCGCCGACCCCGGGTCGATCGTGACGTGGCCACCGCGCCGGGTCGGGTCGTACGGCGAGCGCACCGTGAAGCCGCGCTCCAGCGCGGCCTCCAGCAGTGGCTGGGTCAGCGAGACCGAGCGCTCACGCACCCGGGCGATGCCGATCGCTGCCAGCGCCTCGTACGCCGGCGCGGCGGCATAGGCGGCAGGCACGCCGGGGGTGCCGCCGGCGAACCGGGTGACCCCCGGGGCGTACGTCAGCTCGGGGTCGAAGTCGAACGGCCGGGCGACCCCGAACCAGCCGGTCGTCACCGGGCGCAGCGCGTCGCTGACCTGCGGTGCCGCGTACAGCCAGCCGTTGCCCGGGCCACCGGACAGGTACTTGACCGACCCGCCGACATACAGGTCGACGCCGAGCGACACGACATCGACCGGCACCGTACCGGCGGCCTGGTAGCCGTCGACCATGACCAGCGCGCCGACCTCGTGCGCGCGAGCCACCAGCGGCGCGACGTCGACCAGCGTCGCGGTCCGGAACAGCACGTGCGAGCACTCCACGAGCAGGGTCCGCTCGTCGATCGCCGCCACCATCGCGTCGATGTCGAGCTCGACGCCGTCCGGGTGGCCGGGGACCACGACGGCCTCGCCGCCGAGCCGGTCGACCTGGCTCCAGGTGTTCAGGCTGCCCGGCCACTCCAGGCTGCTGGTGACGACCCGGTTGCGGACCCCCCGCCAGTCCAGGCAGCTGACGACGTCGCCCAGCAGGTCGGCGACGCTCTGCCGCAGCACCGTCGTGCCCGGCGGGGCGCCGACCAGCGAGCCGACGACATCGGCGATGCGCTGCACCTCCGGCGCCCACGTCTCCCACGCCACGACGCCCTGCTCGGCCCACAGCCGGCCGTAGTCGGCGAGCCGGTCCGGGGTGGCCGTGTGCATGGCGCCGAGCGTGTGGCTGGCCAGGTAGGTGCTGCGGGCGAGCACCGGATAGTCCGGCCGGCGGCTCAGCAGGTCGTCGTGGACGCTCATGCGCCGATCCGCGCAACCAGGACAAGCACGTCCGCGGCGAGCCGGCGCGCCGAGGCCTCGTCGTCGCAGACCGCGACCTCGTGCCCCGCCTCGCTCACGACGGTGGTGAGCACCAGCACCAGCGCGTCCCCCCACGGCTCCCCCGGGTCACCCGGTCCGGTCCGCAGCAGGGTGGCGTTGCGCCGGGTCCACTCGCGGTAGCGGCGCCGGGCCGCCAGCTCGAAGCCGGGCGGCCCGCCGCCCGCGAGGAAGAGCCGGGCCAGGTCTCGCTCTGCCCAGCAGCCGTCCAGGTAGGCCCGCGAGCCGGCCACGAACAGCCCCACCGGTTCCCGCTCGCCCGCTGCCCGCGCGGCCCGTACGGCGCCCGCTGCGCGCTCCTCCTGGCGTACGGCATGGTCCTCGAACATCGCCAGGTACAGGTCGGCCTTGCCGCCGAAGTGGTGGTAGAGGCTGCCGACGCTCGCACCGGCCCGGCCGACCACGTCGGCGACCGAGGCCTCGGCGAAGCCGGAAGCACTGAACACGTCCCGCGCCGCCGACAGCAGTGTGCTGCGTGTCGTCGCGGCCCGTCCGACGGTCGTCACGTGCCGGGCGCGAGCGAGGCGTACGGCACCCGCTTGCGGTCGGTGATCTCGCCGACGGTGCCCCACTCGTTGGCACCGAGCCTGCTGACGGGGCGCATCAGGGTGATCTCCGGCCGGTCGTCCTGGAGCACGTCCTCGTCGACGACCGCCCAGACGACCTCGCCGAACACGACGACGGAGGCCTGCTCGCCGTCGGCGAACGCGTGCGTGCCGACCACCCGGCACTCCAGGTTGACCGGCGACTCCGCGACCCGGCTGGCAGCGACCTTCGCGGCAGGCTCCCGGGTCAGGCCGCAGGCGTCGAACTCACTGGTGTCCGGCGGGAAGTCGGTGCCGGTGGCGTTGACCTTGCCGGCGAGCTCCTCGGTGCAGATGGCAACCACGAACTCCCCGGTGGCCAGCGCGTTGCGCAGCGAGTCCTTATGGCCGACCGACGTGAACTGCACGACGGGCGGCGAGACCGAGCTGACGGTGAAGAACGAGTGCGGGGCCAGGTTGTCGACGCCCGTCGCCGAGCGGGTCGAGACCCAGGCAATCGGCCGGGGCACCACGACGCTGTTGAGCAACGGGTAGATGGCGACGCCGAGAGCGGCGGGGTCGTAGTCGCGGCGAGGCACGCAGCAGCCTCTCACCCGACCCACCGGCCGGCCGCTTTCGGCCCACTAGAGTCTGGCGCCATGAGCCAGCAGCAGTCCGGCGACGTCCCCGAGGGCCTCGCGGTCCTGCCCGAGACCCCCGACCGGAACCTGGCGATGGAGCTGGTGCGGGTCACCGAGGCCGCGGCGATGGCAGCCGGCCGGTGGGTCGGCCGCGGCGACAAGAACGGTGGTGACGGGGCAGCGGTCGACGCGATGCGCCAGCTCATCGGCACCGTGTCGATGCGCGGCATCGTGGTCATCGGCGAGGGCGAGAAAGATCAGGCGCCGATGCTGTTCAACGGCGAGGCGGTCGGCTGTGGCGAGGGCCCCGAGTGCGACGTCGCCGTCGACCCCATCGACGGCACCACGTTGATGGCAAAGGGCATGCCCAACGCCATCGCGGTCATGGCGGTCGCCGAACGCGGCACGATGTACGACCCGAGCTCGGTGTTCTACATGGAGAAGCTGGTGACCGGGCCCGAGGCCGCCGACGTCGTCGATATCTCCGCGCCGGTCGCGTACAACGTGCTGGCCGTGGCGAAGGCCAAGGGCGGCGCCGTCGAGGACGTCACCGTGTGCCTCCTGGACCGGCCGCGCCACGAGGACCTGGTGCGGGCCGTCCGCGAGGCCGGCGCGCGCATCACGTTCATCTCCGACGGCGACGTCGCGGGGGCGGTGATGGCCTGCAGCGAGGGCACCGGCGTCGACCTGCTCCTGGGCATCGGCGGCACCCCCGAGGGCATCATCACGGCCTGCGCCGTCAAATGCCTCGGCGGCACCATCCAGGCCAAGCTCTGGCCGCAGAAGAAGAGCGAGTTCAAGAACGCGGCAGCGGCGGGGCTCGACCTGGACGCGGTCCTGTCCACCGACGACCTGGTACGCAGCGACAACGTCTTCTTTGTCGCGACCGGCATCACCGACGGCGAGCTGGTCCGGGGTGTGCGGTATCGCGGCGGCGGCGCCACCACGGAGTCGCTGGTGATGCGGAGCAAGTCCGGCACGATCCGCCGGGTCACCAGCCAGCACCGGCTCACGAAGCTGCGGGCGTACGCCGCTGTCGACTTCGAGCACCACGGCCACTGATCCGTGCGCGTCGCCACCTGGAACGTCAACTCGGTCGGCGCCCGACTGCCCCGGCTGCTGCCGTGGCTGGAGGAGACCGCCCCCGACGTGGTGGCGCTGCAGGAGACCAAATGCGCCGACGGCGCGTTCCCGCACCTTCCCCTGCGGGCGCTGGGGTACGACGTGGCGCACGCGGGTGACGGCCGCTGGAACGGCGTCGCGGTGCTGTCCCGGGTCGGCCTCGAGGACGTCTCGATCGTGCTCGACGGGCACCCGGAGCCGCGCCTGGCGTCGGCGCAGTGCGGGCCGCTGCACGTCACGAGCGTGTACGTGCCGAACGGCCGCGCTCTTGACGACCCGCACTACGCGTACAAGCTCGAGTGGTTCGCGGCGCTGCGCCGCCGGCTCGACGGGTTCGACCCGGCGCAGCCGATGGTGGTGATGGGCGACTTCAACGTCGCCCGTACCGACGCCGACGTCTGGGACCCGTCCGCCTTCGTCGGCTCGACGCATGTGACCCCGGCCGAGCGCGCCGCGATGGACGGGCTCGAGGCGTGGGGGCTGGTCGACGTGGTCGCCCGGCCGGGCAAGGGCGACCGGCCGTACACCTACTTCGACTACCGGGCCGGGATGTTCCACAAGGACCAGGGCATGCGCATCGACTACGTGCTGGCGACGCCGGCGGTGGTCGTCCGCGACGCCTACGTGGACCGCGAGGCGCGCAAGGGCAAGGGCGCGTCCGACCACTGCCCGGTCGTCGTGGACGTCGATCTGTCACTCGTCGACCTGTAACTGTCAGTTCAACGGCGGCAGCGCTGAGCGGGCGCGGTCCACCGGGATGCCGACGGCGACGAGCAGGTCGACGACCGCGGCGCGCAGCTGGGCGACCACGACGCTGGCCGACAGGCCTTGGGTGTCCAGCGCCGCCGGGTCGAGCCCGGCGGCCAGCGCCAGCAGCTCGGGAGGCGGACCCTCGGGCAGCCGCCCGTCGGACTCGCACAGCGCGTCGACGGCTACGGCGAACTGGTCCAGCTCGTCGGCGACCGCGACCGGCAGCACCTCACCGGTCTCCAGTGCGAACAGCACCCGGCGCACCAGCACCCGCAGGTTCCGGGTCGAACGGTCCACGCCGCTCTGCATCCTGGCCTGTACGTGCGCGATGCCGCTGCGGTCGCGGCGCAGCGGCGACAGCCTGGTGATCTCCCGGCCGGTCGCGAGCGACAGCGCCCAGTCGTCCAGGCCGGCCTGGGTGTCCCGGGCGATGACCAGCGCCTGAGCCGCCTCGACGGGGTCGCCCGTACGCAGCGCGTGGGCGGTCTGCCGGGCGACGCGCGCAAGCTCGGTCAGCGAGCGGTCGGCACCGCGCCGTGCGGCTCGCCACGGGTCCGCCGGCAGCAGGGCAGCGACCAGCAGCGCCACCGCCCCGCCCACCAGGGCGTCCTCCCACCGCATGACCCCGCTGCCCGGGGTACGCGGCAGCGCGACGACGAAGACCGCCTGCAGGCCGGCCTGGGAGACCAGCAGCGGTCCGCCGTCGAGCACCAGACCCACCAGGAGCGCGACCCCGACGACGAGGGCGATCTGCCACGAACCGGTGCCGATCTGCCCGACCAGCGCGTCACCGACGGCGACGCCGACCGTCACCCCGACGGCCAGCTCGCCGACCCGGCGCAGCCGCTGGGCGGCCCGCACGCCCAGGCACACGACGGCGGCCACGCAGGCGAAGAACGGCCGGGCGTGGCCGAGCAGGTGCGTCGCCAGCGCCCACGCGGAACCCGCGGCCAGGGCGCACTGGCCGACCGACCAGCCGCCGTCCCGTAGCCGGAGCCGGGCCGCAGCCACCCGCCCGCGACCCGCGCCGGCCAACGACGACCTCGACCCCACTGCGCAAGCCTAGATCCGGACCGCCCCCGGCAAGCCCCGGCGACGACGACCCGCTCCGCGGGCGACGCGCCCCACACGGCAGGATCGCGGCATGGCCGACCAGACACCCCAGTGGCGCACCGAGCACGACAGCATGGGCGAGGTCCAGGTACCCGCGAGCGCGAAGTACCGGGCACAGACCCAGCGGGCGGTGGAGAACTTCCCGGTGAGTGGACAGCGCCTGGAGCGCGCGCACATCGCGGCCCTCGCCCAGATCAAGGCCGCGGCGGCCACGGTCAACGCCGAGCTGAGGGTCGTGGCGCCGGAGCTGGCCGAGGCGATCCGGGCCGCTGCGGCGGAGGTGGTCGAGGGCCGCTGGGACGGCGAGTTCCCGGTCGATGTCTTCCAGACCGGGTCGGGCACCAGCAGCAACATGAACATGAACGAGGTGCTCGCGACACTGGCCACCGAACGGCTCGGCGCGCCGGTGCACCCCAACGACCACGTGAACGCCTCGCAGTCCTCCAACGACGTGTTCCCGTCCAGCATCCACATCGCCGCGACCGGCGCCGTCGTCCACGACCTCGTCCCCGCCCTGGAGCACCTCGCGGCCTCGCTGGAGCGCAAGCGCGACGCATGGGCGACCGTCGTCAAGAGCGGCCGGACGCACCTGATGGACGCGACGCCGGTGACGCTCGGCCAGGAGTTCGGCGGTTACGCCGCGCAGGTGCGGTACGGCATCGATCGACTGTGCAGCGCGCTCCCCCGGCTCGCGGAGCTACCACTCGGCGGCACCGCCGTGGGCACCGGCATCAACACCCCGCCGGGCTTTTCCGCGCGAGTGATCGCCGAGGTCGCCGCGGCCACCGGGCTGCCGCTCACCGAGGCCCGCAACCACTTCGAGGCGCAGGGCGCCCGCGACGCTCTGGTCGAGGCGTCGGGCCAGCTCAAGACGGTCGCGGTCGGCCTGTTCAAGATCAGCAACGACCTGCGCTGGATGGGCTCAGGTCCACGCGCCGGCCTGGGCGAGATCACCCTCCCCGACCTGCAGCCGGGTTCCTCGATCATGCCGGGCAAGGTCAACCCGGTCATTCCCGAGGCGCTGAACATGGTCTGCGCACAGGTGATCGGCAACGACGCGGCCATCACCTTCGCCGGCGCCTCGGGCAACTTCGAGCTCAACGTGATGCTGCCGGTGCTGGCGAAGAACCTGCTCGAGTCGATCCGGCTGCTGTCGACCATCAGCCGGCTGCTGGCCGACCGGGTCATCGACGGGATCGTCGCCGACGAGGCGCGCTGCCAGGAGCTCGCGGAGTCCTCACCGAGCATCGTCACGCCGCTGAACACCTACATCGGCTACGAGAACGCCGCAAAACTCGCGAAGCAGTCGCTCAAGGAGCGCAAGACGATTCGGCAGGTCGTGCTCGAGGGCGGCTACGTCGAGCGCGGCGAGCTCACCGAGGCCCAGCTCGACGCTGCTCTGGACGTGCTGTCGATGACCCGCGCGCCCCAGGAGTGACGCGCCGGGCCTGCGGGAGCGGGTGGACAGGTTCCCGGTCTGGCACGACGAGTTCGACCTGGGTCATGGGATTCGCACGCCGATCCGCCGGCAGCGTCACGTCAACCGCGTCCTGCGGCGCAAGGTTTGCGCCTTCGACAGCTTTGCGAGCTGGCGGGTCGCTCGAGGGCAAGCGGGTGCTCGACCTGAGCTGCCATGCGGGCTGGTGTTCGAGGCCAAGGCGATCGGCCGTCGAGGTAGGACTTTCTGCGGTCCAGCGTCGACGACAGCGGGTACCCGCCCTTTGACATTGTCTTGTGCTCCGGCCTGCCAGAGCACGTGAACCGGCCGGTCGAGCTGTTCGAGGCGATGTCGGCGATCAACACCGACCTGCTCGTCGTCGACACCGCGGTCGCCCCCGTACCCGGCAGCTGGATCCGGGTACGTCAGGTCCCAGACTGACGACTTCACCAACATGGAGGACTACCGGATCGGACGCCGACGGGCGTTCATCTGCGCGAAGCAGACCGACCTGTCGAGCCTGGCCGCAACACCTGGCCCAACCCCTGCGCCGAGGCCCGCGGTCGGTCCAACCGCACGGTCCGGCATCGCGGTTGGACCACCTGAGGCCGGCATCTGTCACGTCGTGACAACCGGTGGGCGCACATCTCGTCGGTCCCGGCCAAGGGGTGGCGGTCCCGAGCGGGCATGGTCACAGCATGACACCGATGCTGCGCCTAGACCGTCTCGACCTGCTGCGCGAGCTTGAGCCGACGGCGGCCGCGAACCTGGACCGGCACCTGAAGATCAGCAAGGAGTGGATGCCGCACGACTACGTGCCGTGGAGCCGCGGCCGGGACTTCGACAGCGACCCGTACGAGCCGGGCCAGTCGACGCTGGGCAAGATCGCGCAGGTGGCCTTCGAGGTCAACCTGCTCACCGAGGACAATCTACCGAGCTACCACCGCGAGATCGTCGACGGCTTCGGTCGGGACGGCGCCTGGGGCACCTGGGTGCACCGCTGGACCGCCGAGGAGGGCCGCCACGCGATCGTCATGCGCGACTACCTGCTGGTGACCCGGGGCGTGGACCCGGACGCGCTGGAGCGCGGTCGGATGCAGCAGATGCAGGTCGGCTACGACGCGGTCGGCAAGAGCGCGCTGGACGTGATGGCCTACGTGTCCTTCCAGGAGCTCGCAACCCGGATCAGCCACCGCAACACCGGCCGCTACACCGAGGACCCGATTGCGGACAAGCTGCTGGCCCGGGTCGCCGCCGACGAGAACCTGCACATGGTCTTCTACCGCGACTGCGTGACGGCTGCGCTGGCGCTGACCCCCTCCCAGACCGTGATCGCGATCGCCAACGAGGTGCTGGGCTTCGAGATGCCCGGCACCGGCATCACCGACTTCGGGCGCAAGGCCAAGATGATCGCCAAGGCTGGGATCTACGACCTTCGGATCCACCACGACCAGGTGCTCATGCCGCTACTGACGCACTGGGGGTTCTTCGAGCTCGAGGGGCTCGACGCCGAGGCCGAGGCGGCCCGGACGAAGGTCGCAGACTTCCTCGGCTCTCTGGAGGGCTTGGCCCGTTCGTTTGAGGAGAAGGCGCAGGCCCGCGCTGAGCGGGCGCTCCACCGCGTCGGCGCCTGAGTCGCACCCCACCGGCCCGCGTGCTGTCCGGTCAGCCCTTGTCGTAGTTGACCAGCGCCCGGAGCGACGCGTAGGTGAGCACGGTGCCGGAGACGACGATCACCGCGACACAGGCCAGCACCTTGGACCAGACGAAGCCCTCCAGGATGAGCGCGCGCAAGCCCTCGATGACGTAACTGACCGGGTTGAACCTGGCCAGCGTCTGCATCGGCTCGGCGAGCAGCTCGAAAGGGACGAAGTTCGGGGTGAGAAACAGCAGCGGGAAGAACAGGATGAAGCTGGCGTTGGTCGTCTGGACATTGCGCGTCCTGAGCGCGATGACCTGGCCGATGCCGGCGTAGGCGACCCCCCAGCACGCCGCCAGCAAGATGATGAGAACGGCGCCGATGGGGCCGCTGGCGATCCGCATGCCGAACGCGACCCCGAGCAGCAGGACCAGCGTCGAGGACAGCAGGCCACGGACGAAGTCGGCGGCGAGCCGGCCGAACACGATCGAGGTGCGGCGGATCGGCGCGACCAGGAGCTTGTCGAAGTAGCCCAGGTCGATGTCGGTGACCAGCGCGACCCCGCTGGTCGCCGTCGACACCGCGAAGACCAACGAGACCGGGACCTGGAAGGCCACGTAGCTCTGGCCCTGCAGGAACGGCGCCGTCGCGCTGTTGAAGGTCTTGCTGACCTGGCCGATGTTGACAGCGAGGAAGAACAGCGGGATGAACAGGCCGGGCAGGGTGGCCGCCGGGAGCTTCACGATCTCCTTGACGGCCCGCTTGCCGAGCAGCAGGACGTCGTTCACGCCACCGCCTCCCGGTCCCGTTCAGCGGCACCCTCGATGCTGCGCCCGGTTGCTTCCAGGAAGACGTCGTCCAAGCTCGGTCTGGAGATCGACACGGCACCCACCTCGACCCCGGCGTCGTCGAGCGCCCGCACCACCGCCGGCACCGCCTGCGCTCCATTGGTGACGTAGACGGCGATCCCACCGTCGGTGTCCAGGACGTGGTCGACCCCGGGCAGCGGCTCGACGGCAGCCCGCAGGGCATCCTTGGACCCGCCGCGGCCGAGCCCGACGGTGACCACATCTGCACCCATCTCACGTTTGAGCCCGTCCGGCGTGCCCTCCGCGACGATCCGGCCGCGGTCGATGATCGCGAGGCGGTCACACAGCTGGTCGGCCTCCTCGAGGTACTGGGTGGTCAGGAAGATCGTGGTGCCCTCGGCGTTGATCCGGCGCACCTCATCCCAGATGGTGATGCGGGACGCCGGGTCCAGCCCGGTGGTCGGCTCGTCCAGAAACAGCACCTCGGGCGAGTGCACCAGCGCCGAGGCCAGATCCAGCCGCCGCTTCATGCCGCCGCTGTAGGTGCGGACCCGACGGTCGGCCGCCTCGGTCAGGCCCACCAGAGCGAGCAGCTCCCTGGCCCGGTCCTTCGGGTGCGGGACCCGGTACAGCGCCGCCTGCAGCTCGATCAGCTCGCGGCCACTCTGCAGCGGGTCGAGCCCTGCCTCCTGCAGCGCGACCCCGATCGCGAGGCGCACACCGCGCGGATCGCCCACCACGTCGTGGCCGGCCACCGCGGCCCGACCCCCCGTCGGGACCAGCAGCGTGCACAGCATCCGGACCATCGTTGTCTTACCCGCGCCGTTGGGGCCGAGGAAGCCGAACACCTCCCCCGCCTGGACCTCCAGGTCGACGCCGGCGACGGCTTCGGCGCCGCCGAAACTGCGTCGGAGCCCTTCGGTGCGGACGGCAGGACCCGTGGACGTCATGGGCGCGAGGCTAGCGGCGCGGTGCGACAGAACGCGAAGCGGTCCACGGCCGGGGCCCCGCACTCCCACTGCGGGCTACGGCCGGGGTTGCCAGTCCGGCTGGATGCCGTCGGTGAGCGGCCGGCGGTCGGCTCCGTACGCGGCGGTGACGACGAGCCGGCCGGCGTTGACCAGGACGACAGAGGCGCCGGACGGCGCGAACGCCGGTTGCCGGTCGCCCGACTGAGTGGCGAAGACCCCGTTACTGCCGCCGGGGTACTTCTGCATGGCCACGACCGGCGGCGGCAGCGGCGGGCCGGGCACCCGGTCGTTGTAGTAGCTGAAACCGAGGCGGTTGCCGTTCGGACCCCAGGCCAGGTCGCCGAAGGCACCGAAGCCGCAGCACTCGCCGCCGATGACCAGGAACTCGTTGAGGCCCTGCGTGGCGAGGTCGTACACCAGGATGAAGCTGTCCGGGCTGTCGGGGAACTCGTGGCTGTAGAAGGCGATGTGCTGGCCGTCCGGCGACCAGGCGACCGAGTTGTCGACCCCGAGGCGCCCGCCGTCGCTCCGCGTCAGCCGTACGGGTTTGCCGAACGGCGCGGTCGACCGGACGGTCTGCAGGTCGCTGTTCGGGAAGGACGGGGTGCTGAACACCAGCCGGGCGCCGTCCGGTGACCAGGAGGGGGGAGCGTCGACGTCGCCTGTAGTCGTCACCTGTTGCAACCCGGACCCGTCACCCCGCGCGACCCAGATATCCCGACTGGCGCCGCTCTGCCGGACGAAGGCGAGGCGGCGGCCGTCCGGCGACCAGCGCGGGTGCGTGTCCCGATCGGCGCCGGTGGTGAGCCGTCGAGCCCCCGTGCCGGCCGCCTCGATCGACCACAGGTCCCCGGCCCGACTGAACGCGATCCGCCCGTCGGAGCCCGGGAACGCGGTCGTGGTGGCCGCCGCGGGCAGCGCGCCTGCCACCACCAGCAGCGACACCCCGGCCGCCACCAGCCCCGCCCAGATCCGCCGGCTTGCCCGTCGTCCCGTCACGATGCCCCCGGTCCGTGTCGTCCGGACCGTAGACCTGACCGGTACCGGGCGGAAGGGCGCTGAGCCGGGCCTAGAGCGGTAGGTCCTCCAGCATCTCGGTCACCAGTGCCGCGATCGGCGACCGCTCGGACCGGGTCAGCGTGACGTGCGCGAACAGCGGGTGTCCCTTGAGCGCCTCGATGACCGCGGCGACCCCGTCGTGCCGGCCGACCCGCAGGTTGTCGCGCTGAGCAACATCATGGGTGAGCACGACCCGCGATCCCTGGCCGAGCCGGGACAGCACCGTCAGCAGCACCCCGCGCTCGAGCGACTGGGCCTCGTCGACGATGACGAACGAGTCGTGCAGCGACCGGCCGCGGATATGGGTGAGCGGCAGCACCTCGAGCAGGCCGCGGGCCAGCACCTCCTCGACGACGTCGGGTGAGACCAGGGCGCCCAGGGTGTCGAAGACGGCCTGCGCCCATGGCCCCATCTTCTCGGCGGCGTCGCCCGGCAGGTAACCCAGCTCCTGGCCGCCGACGGCGTACAGCGGCCGGAAGACGACAACCTTCTTTTGGGTGCGTCGCTCCAGAACCGCCTCGAGGCCGGCGCAGAGCGCGAGGGCGCTCTTGCCGGTGCCGGCCCGGCCGCCGAGCGAGACGATCCCGACCTGGGCGTCCAGCAGCAGCTCAATCGCCACCCGCTGCTCGGCGCTGCGGCCGTGCAGGCCGAACGCGCCGCAGTCGCCACGGACCAGGCGGACGGACTTGTCAGGGGCGACCCGGCCGAGCCCCGAACCGCGCCCGGAGAGCAGGACCAGCCCGCTGTGGGTAGGCAGCTCGCGGGCCTCGGGCAGGTCCAGGCTGCCGTCGGCGTACAGCAGGTCGAGGTCGTGGGAGGCGACCGTGAGCTCAGCCATGCCGGTCCACCCGCTCGAGACGGCCAGCTCCGCGCGGTACTCCTGCGCAGTCAGGCCGACGGCCGCGGCCTTGACCCGCAGCGGCAGGTCCTTGGTGACCAGCACGACGTCGACGCCCTCGGCGGCCAGGTTGGCGGCGACCGCCAGGATGCGGGTGTCGTTCTCCGCGACCCGAAAACCGGCCGGCAGGACGGCCGTGCTGGAGTGGTTGAGCTCGACCCGCAGCGTGCCGCGGCCGACCGGCAGCGGCTGGTCCAGGCGGCCATGCGCCACCCGCAGGTCGTCCAGCACCCGCAGCGCCTGCCGGGCGAACCAGCCGAGCTCGGGATGGTCCCGCTTGCCCTCGAGCTCGCTGATGACCACCAGGGGCAGGACCACCTCGTGCTCGTCGAAGCGACCCATCGCGCCGGGGTCGGACAGCAGGACCGAGGTGTCGAGCACGTACGTCGTCATGGGACCCTTTTCGTGGCCGGTCAGCGGCCGGGACCAGGCCGCAGGGGCCGGGTCGCGGCCCCCGCCCGCGCTGTGCGCGTCGGGCTGGCCAGGATCGCGCCTGCCGGCAGCGAGCCTGACAGCATCGGGCCTCCCGAGCGGCGGGCGGTGCTGCCTGCCGCTGGTCCCACGCTATGCCGGGCGCTGCCGCCGGCGGCGGCGACACGCGGCCGCCGCCTCCGGGTCCCCTTGCGGACGCCGACCCCGATCAGCCGCACCGCGCCACCTCCGCCGCCCCGGGCTGGTGATCCAGGTCCGCTGAGTGCCGCTGCGGGCCCGCCCCGCTTCGACGAGGCGCGCACCGAAGCGGCGCAGTGCGGATACCGCGAGACGACGGTGGCGACGTCGTACTGGCTGGGCGACGCGCCCTGGTCGGCCACGAGTCCTACCGCGCGGCCGGCGAACCGGCCGCCGGCGGGGCGCCGGCCCCTGAGTCTGCGCGAAGGCCCCGGGGATTCGAGCAGGCGGCGTGCCCGGCTCGGCGGCCGTCAGCTGCCGTAGCGGCGCTGCCGTGCGGCGTACGCACGCAGCGCCCGCAGGAAGTCGACCCGGCGGAAGTCCGGCCAGTAGGCGTCGCAGAAGTAGAACTCGCTGTGGGCGCTCTGCCAGAGCAGGAAGCCCGACAGTCGCTGCTCACCGCTGGTGCGGATGACCAGGTCGGGGTCGGGCTGGCCCTTGGTGTAGAGGTGCTCACCGATGTGGTCGACGTCCAGGTCGGCGACGATGTCCTCCAGGGTCGCACCCTGCGCGGCGTGGGCCTGCAGCATCGCGCGGACGGCGTCGGTGATCTCCCGGCGGCCGCCGTAGCCGACGGCGACGTTGACGGTCACGCCGGGACGCCCGCCGGTGGCTGCGGCGGTCTCCTTGAGCAGTCGGGCGGTGTCGGCAGGCAGCAGGTCAAGGGCGCCGACGATGTTCAGGGTCCAGGGATTGCCGTCGGCCGCGAGGTCCACGACGACGCCCTCGATGATGCGAAGCAGCGGCGCAAGCTCGGGCTCGGGCCGGGCGAGGTTGTCTGTGGACAGCAGCCAGAGCGTGACGAGCTCGACCCCGGCGTCGTCACACCACCGCAGCAGGTCGACGATCTTGTCGGCACCACGCTGGTGGCCGTGTGCACTGTCGGCTCCTATTGAGCGGGCCCAGCGGCGGTTGCCGTCGAGAATGACGCCGACGTGGCGAGGGACGGAGGCGCCGACGCGCCCGAGCGACCGGGCCAGCCTGCGCTCGTACGCGCCATATGCGAGGTCGCGCAGCCCCACGGGTGCCCCCCATTCCGGTCTGCCGACCCTCCACGGCCCGGCAGGTGCAGACTATCCGCGGCCGGCCGTGGCCGGCACCCGCGGCGCGGCCTGTCGAGGCAACGGCTGTCGGGCCGCGTCGTGCAGCGCGGCCACCTCACCGAGCAAACCCGCGAGCAGCGCCCCGACAGCCCCCTCGTCGAGCTCTGCGAGGACGCCGGTGCCCGCGGCACCCCACGCCTCGAGCCGCAGCGTCGCACCGGTGCGCCAGCCGCCGGAAGAGAAGCGAGGGCGCACGTCGACAACCGCGCGCAGCGCACCAGCCGTCGGGGTCACGGGCCCGGAGGGCGAACCACTCGGGGCCGCGGCCGCCCGAGCCGGCGGCCTGCAGGAGCCGTCAAGACACTCCAGGTCTGCCATGCCGATGATCCGGTCGAGTCGGCGACTCGCGCACCACGGGGCCCGCGGGGCGGTCAAGCCTGCGCGAGGCGCTCCTTGAGGGCCCGGTGCTCCTCGGCCAACGCGGCCGGGAAGTGCGCGCCGAACTGGGCGAAGTAGTCGTCCATGAGCTCCACCTCCTGTGTCCACACCTCGACATCGACCGAGAGCAAGAGCTCGAGGTCGCGCGCCGTGACGTCCAGACCGTCGAGGTCCAGGGCGTCCGCGGTCGGCAGCGTGCCGATCGGCGTGCTCACCCCCGTGCCGTGGCCCTCGATACGGTCGACGATCCACTTCAGGACGCGGCTGTTCTCGCCGAACCCGGGCCACAGCCACCTGCCGTCGACGTCCTTGCGGAACCAGTTGACGTAGTAGATCTTGGGCAGCTTGTCGGCGTCGGTGGCCTCGCCGATCTCGAGCCAGTGCCCCGCGTAGTCGGCCATGTTGTAGCCGCAGAACGGCAGCATCGCGAACGGGTCCCGGCGGAGCTTGCCGATCGCGCCGGCGGCGGCTGCCGTCGTCTCCGACGACACACTCATGCCGAGGAAGACGCCGTGCTGCCAGCTGCGGGACTCGGTGACCAGCGGCACCGCGGAGGCCCGGCGGCCACCGAACAGGATCGCCGAGATCGGTACTCCGTCGGGGTCCTCCCACTCCGGCGCAATCGTCGGGCACTGCCCGGCCGGCGTGGTGAAGCGTGAGTTGGGGTGGGCCGCCGTCGTGCCCGAGTCCGGGGTCCAGCTGTTGCCCTTCCAGTCCGTGAGGTGCGCCGGCGGCTGTTTGGTCAGCCCCTCCCACCACACGTCGCCGTCGTCGGTGAGGGCGACGTTGGTGAAGATCGAGTTGCCGGTGAAGGTCTGTACCGCGTTGGGGTTGGTCTTCTCGCCGGTACCGGGCGCGACACCGAAGAAACCGGCCTCCGGGTTGATGGCGTACAGCCGGCCGTCCGCGCCGAACCGCATCCAGGCGATGTCGTCGCCGACGGTCTCAACCTTCCAGCCGGGCAGGGTCGGGGTCAGCATCGCCAGGTTGGTCTTGCCGCAGGCGCTCGGGAAGGCCGCCGAGACGTACTTGGGCTCCCCGGTCGGCGGAGTGAGCTTCACGATGAGCATGTGCTCGGCCATCCAGCCCTCGTCGCGCGCCATCACCGACGCGATGCGCAGCGCGAAGCACTTCTTGCCGAGCAGGGCGTTGCCGCCGTACCCCGACCCGTAGGACCAGATCTCCCGGCTCTCCGGGAAGTGCACGATGTACTTGGTCTCGCTGCACGGCCACGGCACGTCACGCTCACCGGTCTGCAGCGGCTTGCCGACGGTGTGCACGGCCGGCACGAAGAAACCCTCGTCCCCGATCCCCTCGAGGGCAGCGGTGCCCATCCGGGTCATGATCTTCATGCTGGTGACGACGTACGGACTGTCGGTGATCTCCACGCCGTACTGGCTGATCCGGCCGCCGAGCGGACCCATGCAGAACGGGACGACGTACATCGTGCGGCCGACCATGCAGCCCGCGAACAGCGGCTGCAGTGTGGCGCGCATCCGTGCCGGGTCCATCCAGTTGTTCGTCGGGCCCGCGTCCTGCTCGAGCTCGGAGCAGATAAAGGTGCAGTCCTCGACCCGGGCGACGTCGGTGGGGTCGGAGGCGGCGTAGAAGCTGTTGGGGCGCTTGGTCTGGTCAAGCCGGGTGAACGTGCCGACGTCGACGAGCAGCTGGGTGAGGCGCTGCCACTCCTCCTCGGAGCCGTCCGCCCACTCCACGCGGTCCGGCGTGGTGAGCTCGGCGACCTCCCGGACCCACGCGACGAGCTTCGCGTTGCAGGTCGGGGACGACTCGAGACCCGGGATGGCGGAGGTGGTGGTCATGCTTTCCTCTCCTCGGGGGAGCCGTCCCGGCGCGAAGTGGCACAGGTCGGTCGGAGTGGGAAGATGCTACCCGCGGAGGGCTCTGCGAACGCTGTGACTCTTCGCACGGACCGTCCGGGTGGGAACGCCAGAACAGAAGGAGAGCCACGTTGGACGCGCTGGATGACCGCTCCTCCGGGAGCATGGCTGCGGCCGTCGACACCTTCGTCGAGGCGGTCGTCGAGGCTGTCAAGCCACGGCTGCGCGGCGTCCTGCACCAAGCCGCTTTCGCCGTCTCGCTGGTCACCGGCACGGCCCTGATCAGCCTCTCCCACGGGGCGAGGGCGACGACGGCCGCTTCCGTCTACGCGGTCTCGGTCGCACTGCTGTTCGGCACCTCGGCCGCCTACCACCGCGGGACCTGGTCGCCGCGGGCGCGCTCGGTCATGGAGCGGCTGGACCACTCGATGATCTTCATCTTGATCGCCGGCACCTACACGCCGTTCGCGCTGCTGCTGCTGGAAGGCGCCGCCCGCTGGGTGGTGTTCGGCATCGTCTGGGGCGGTGCGACTGTCGGCATCGTGGCCCGCAACCTGCTGCCGCGCTCGGGGCGCTGGCTGTTCACCGGGCTGTACCTGGGCCTGGGCTGGCTGGCCGTCGGGGTGCTGCCGAGCCTGTTCCGTCGCGGTGGCCCGGTGGTGCTGGTCATGCTGCTGGTGGGCGGCGTGTTCTACACGCTGGGCGCGGTGGTCTACGCGCGCCGCCGCCCCAACCCGTCGCCCCGCTGGTTCGGTTTCCACGAGGTGTTCCACGCACTCACCCTGTTGGCCTTCGCCTCGCACTACGTTGCCGTCAGCATCGCGACCTACCGCTACAGCGGGTCCTGAGCCAGTGGCGGCCTGGTCGGCGCAGGTCCGCTACGCCGAGGTCGACCAGCAGGGCATCGTGTTCAACGCGCACTACCTGACCTGGGCGGACGAGGCGTGCACCGCCTGGTTCGAGGTCGTCGGGTCGCCGTACGACACGCTGTTGGCGCGCGGCCTGGACATGCGCGTACGGGCCAGCACCCTGGAGTGGTCCGCCCCGGCCCGGGCCGGCGACTTCGTGGAGGTCGACGTGACCTGCGAGCGCGTGGGCGGCTCCAGCTGGGTGCTGGCCGTGGTGGTACGCATCGGCGAGCGGGTCTGCTGCGCGGTGCGTACGACGTACGTGCTGGTCGACGGGGGCGGGCGGCCGGTCCGCGTCCCCGACGACCTGCGGTCGGCGTGGAGCTCCCGCTAGAGGGCCGGCCCCTGGGCCCGCACCTCGTCGACAGCCGTCATGGCCTGCCGCAGCTCGCCGAGCCACTGCTCGGCGTGCTCCCCGACCAGCCGGACGCTCCACGCCAGCGCGTCGGAGCGGCTCCGTGCCACCCCGGCCGCGACAAGCGTGTCGAGCACCTGGCGCTCGGGCTGGCGGAGCCGGGTCATCACCGGGACCGACAGCGTGGTGAACACCTGGCGGGTGTCGCCCGCCTGCGCGCCCCAGGCGACCTTGCGCCCGTAGCGGTGCTCGGCCTCGCGGGCGATCGCCATCCGCTCCTCGCGGGTGCTCTCGCGGAACCGGGCGATGCGCCCGGCCTCGGCCTGCGCGGTCGCTGCGGCGTCACCTGCGGCGTCGGGTGCGGACACCCGGCCGACGACGAGGACCTCGTCACGGTCGACGCTGACCTCGGGCGCGGCTTCGAACCAGCCGTCGGGCAGCCTCCCGGCGAACCAGCCCTCGAGCCCCTCCGTGGAGGGGGCCTCGTGCTCCTCCCGGCGGCCTCCGCCGCGGGAGCCCATCCTGAACTGCTGCCCCATCTGCTTCTCCTCTGGTCTGCTTACACACTTACAGTGTTGCACAACGGCGGGGAGGTGTCTGCTGTTCCCGCCCGGGTCAGGGCAGCACGACCTGCAGCTGCTCGCGCAGGCGCTCGACGTCTGTCGTCGGCAGCTCGCAGACAAAGCCCCGGCAGACGTACGCCGCGCCGGGCGGGCGACCCTGCGCCAGCGGTCCGTCGGTGACCACGACGGCGCCCGGCGAGGTGCCGAGCCGGGCCAGCCGCAGCAGGTCGGGGCGGTCCAGGACCACCACCTCCGCGGGACCGGCGAGCAGCGCCTCGGCCGCCGCCAGCCCCCAGCCGGCGAAGCGGGCATGCCGGCCGAGTAGCGGCGCGAGGTTGCCCAGTGCCGCCTCGGCAGCTGTCCGGTGCCGCGCCGAGCCGGTGATCGCCGCGTACGTCAGCAGGGCCTGCGCGGCCGCCGAGGCCCCGCCCGGGGTGGCGCCGTCGGTCGGGTCCTGCGGTCGGCGGACCAGCTCCTCAGCGTCGTCGGCGGTATCGAAAAAGCCCCCCCGTCCGTCGCCGAAGCGCTGCAGGATCACCTCGAGCAGGCTCCCCGCTTCTGCGAGCCGGCTGGCGTCGCCGGTCACCTGATGCAGCGCGAGCAGCCCCTCGGCGAGGTCCGCGTAGTCCTCCAGGACCCCCGCGGCCGGCCCAGGGACGCCGTCGCGGGAGGTCCGCAGCAGCCGGTCGTCAACCAGGTGCAGGTCGCGCAGCAGGATGGCGCAGCGCTCGGCCGCAGCGGTCCACAGCGGCCGGTCGAGCAGCGCGCCGCCCTCGGCGAGCGCCGCGACCGCCAGGCCGTTCCACGCGGTCACGACCTTGTCGTCCCGGCCCGGCTGCGGCCTGTCGTCACGGGCCTGCAGCAGCGCGGCCCGTACCCGCTCGTAGCGCTGCGGGTCGTCGGGCTCGCAGCGGCGCTGCAGCACCGAACTGCCGTGCTCGAAGGTGCCGGTCACATCGAGCTGCGCCACCGCCCACGCGCCGTCGGCCTCACCGAGCGCCTCGTACATCTGCGCCGGGGTCCAGGCGTACGTCAACCCCTCGACCCCGTCGGTATCGGCGTCGAGGGCGGAGGCGAAGCCACCCTCGGGCGTACGCAGGTCGCGCAGCAGGAACTCGCCGGTCTCGATCGCGACCCGGCGCGCTGTCGCCGAGCCGGTCGCCCGCCACCAGTGCAGGTAGACCCGCAGCAGCAAGGCGTTGTCGTACAGCATCTTCTCGAAGTGCGGGACGGTCCAGGTGGCGTCGACGGCGTACCGGGCGAAGCCGCCGGCGAGCTGGTCGTACATCCCGCCGCGGGCCATCGCCTCGCAGGTGCCCCCGACCAGATCCAGGCCGGCGCCGCTGCGCGCGTGCGCCCGCAACAGCGCCTCGAGCACCATCGACGGCGGGAACTTCGGCGCCCCGCCGAAGCCTCCGTGCACCGGGTCGTACGCCGTTCGCAGCGACGCGACGGCCTGGTCGAGCAGCTCGGCCGTGACCGGGGCAGATGCTCCGGACACGGGCCGCGCCAGCCGGGCCACGACGTCGGCGCCGGCCGCCTCGACCTCCTCGCGCCGGTTGTCCCAGGCGCCCGCGACGGACTCGAGCACCTCGCGGAAGCTCGGCATCCCACCGCGCCGGGTGTCCGGCCAGTACGTGCCGCAGAAGAACGGCTCGCCTTTCGCGGTGAGGAAGCTGGTCATCGGCCAACCGCCATGCCCGGTCATCGCCTGCACGGCCTCCATGTAGACCGCGTCCACATCGGGCCGCTCCTCGCGGTCGACCTTCACGTTGACGAAATGCTCGTTCATGTACGCGGCGGTCACCTCGTCCTCGAACGACTCGTGCGCCATCACGTGGCACCAGTGGCAGGCCGCGTAGCCGATCGACAGCAGGACCGGCACTCCACGCCGCTCGGCCTCGGTGAAGGCGTCGGGGGCCCACTGCCGCCAGTCGACCGGGTTGTCCTTGTGCTGCAGCAGGTACGGGCTGGTGGACGAGGCGAGGCGGTTGGACATGCCGTCATCCTCCCCGGCGGGCAGATCGCCCGTACCGTGGCCGGTGTGCTGACCGACCGCGACGCCGCGGAGGCTGCCGGGTGGGCCTCCCCTTCGTCGCTGTACTTCCCCTGCGGGGGAGCGCTCTGGCAGCTCCTTCTGGTGCACTGCCACAGGGGAAGGGCGGACTCGCCACCCCGAACGGCCGGGGCGCCGTGTGCGCACCGTGGCTGAACCCGTACCAGCCTTCGCCAGGGATCCAGCCACGGCCGCCTACTACGACCGGCGCGCCGCGGAGTACGACCAGTGGTGAACAGGGGGGGGCCGGTTCTCGCACCGAAACCGGCCGGGATGGGCTGCCGAGGTGGACCAGGTGATCTCCCTGGTACGAAACCTGTCGTCGGCTCGTACGCCTGCGGGAGCGGGTTTCTCACCAAGCACCTGCTGGCCGGGAACTGGTTCGTTGCCGCACGCCCCTCATGGGCGCGGTGAAGCGGCCCGGTACGGCCGGACGCGGGTGATCCAGGTCCGTGCTCTGTTGTCCTGGCGACATCCGGCTTCCCGTTCAGCGAGGACGACTACCGCACCGGTCGTCAGCTCGGTCCGTCCCTGTGGCGGGCGCGTGGACGTCGATGCGGTGCAGGACCACTTCGCCGGTCGCTGCCGAGCCGTCGTGCAGATGCCCGTCGATGCGCACCTCGAAGCCGGCGCCACGATCAGCGGCCCACCCGCCACGACTACCTGCAGCTGGCCGCCGCAGTCAGCGACGGCCTGCCCTCGCCGCAGATATTCAGCCTGGGGGCACGTGGGCGGCATATCGGGTGCGGCCGGTGACGGCGGCCACCCCGAAGACGGCGACGACGACCGCACCGCTGGCGAACAGCGGCAGCCACCGCCGGGCGTCGGCCAGCGGCGCCAGCGCCGCGGTAGCCACTCCGCTGCCGACGAACAGCATCCCGGCGAACAGCGAGACCATCGCAGCGCGGGCGTGCGGTACGACCTCGGTCGCCCAGGTCTGCATGGTGGAGTGCATGGCAGCCCACGCGGCACCGACCAGCAGGGCGGCTCCGCCCACCACGAAACCGGACCGGCTGGCGGAGACCGCCCCGTACGCGACCGCGAGCCCCGCGGCACCGCAGCCGAGGAAGACCTGCGGTCGGGTGCGGCCCGCCAGGCGCTTGACGACCCGCGAGGACATGAAGAGGCCGATGCCGTACAGCGCGACGATCGCGCCGGCCGACGTTGCCGACCAGCCGGTGCTCTCCAACGCTGGGGCGAAGTAGGTGAGCAGGCCGAGCAGCGCGGCACCTTCGACGAGCGCCAGGACGAGGACGGCGCGACCCCACGTCGAGCGCAGGACGGTGGGTACGCCGCCCTGCGCGAGCGCGCCGCGGGGCGGCTCGGGCAGCCGGGCCAGGACGACGACCAGCACCGCTGCGACCAAGCCGGGCAGCAGGAAGGCGAGTCGCCACGACAGGGTTGCCGCCAGCACGCCGCCGAGCCCGGTCGCGGCGGTAATTCCGAGAGCGGTCGCGGCATTCAGGTCGGTGAGCGTGCGCTGGCGGCGCACGATCGGGATGGCGTCTCCGACGTACACCAACCCGGCCGGCACGACGGCCGCCATGCACGCGCCGGTGCAGGCCCTCGCGACCACGAGCATGACCAGCCCGGGGGCGATCGCCGACACCACGGCGCCGATGGCGGCGGCCGCGAGAGCCAGCCGCATCGTCCTCACCCGGCCGAGCCGGTCGCTGGCCAGACCCCACAGCGGCTGACTGAACCCGTAGCAGAGAAAGTAGGCACTGGCCGCCACCGCGGCCGCACCGAGCGAGGTGTGCAGGTCTGCTGCCAACGAGACCAGCAACGTGCCGACGGCGAACCGGTCGAAGGAGCTGGTGGCCGACGCGGCCTGCAGGAGGCGCACCGCGGTGCGCTCCTGGCCGGGGGTCAGGTCGGCCTCGGCCACCGTCGTGGGCATCCCCGCAGTCTGCCTGCCCCGGCGACCACGTGCGCCCGGGGCGCACCACGACGGGGCTACCGTGCGTGGAGGGTCACGCCGCCGTGCGCCGACGACGACGTCGCCGCCCTGGAGCGCGAGCTATCGGTGCTGCTGAGGCGGGCCCGGGCGTGGTCGGGCGAGCTGGCCCGCACCGTGCACCTTGAGCTCGAGGCGGCGGCCTACGGGCTGCTGATGCACGTCGTCGACGGCGGCGCGAGGGCGACCGACCTGGCGGACTACTTCGGCATCGACAAGAGCACCGTCGGCCGTCAGGTGCGCCTGCTCGAACAGCTCGGCCTGCTGCGACGCGAGCCCGACGACGCCGACGCGCGGGTGCTGCACCTGGTGGCTACGGATGAAGGCGTACGTCGGCTCGCCGCCGCCCGCCGGGCCCGGCGCCGGCGGGTGGAAGAGCGGCTGCGGGGCTGGGACGTCGTCGATGTCGGTCGGCTGGCACGGCTGCTGGCCCTGCTACAACGCCGCCGGCGGGCAGCCCGACGGCCCGTCCGGCTGACCCCGCATCGCACGACGACGGCGCCCTCTCCCGCCTGCTGCGGGAACGGGCGCCGTCGGACCGGACTACTTCAGGCCCGCCACGTCCGCGGACTCCGTGGCCTCGCCGAGCGCCTTCGCACCACCCGGCACGTCGGCCGGTGAGAAGATGAAGCTTTTGCTGCTGGGGCTGACACCGGACTTGGACAGGTCCAGCGGCACGACCAGGCCGCCGGTGTCGACGTTGCTCAGTGACTGCTTGGCCTTGAGCACGCCGTCGCGGGTGAGGTCACCACTGGCGCAGGCCTTCTCCAGGATCTGCTTCATGACGTTGCTCGCACCCGCACCGAACACCACGCCCAGGCTCGGGTTGGGGATGTTGGGGTACTTCGCCTTGTAGTCCGCCAGCAGCTTGGGGTTCTTGTCGAAGGGGCTGACCGGCGACGCGACCAGCAGGTTGGCCTTGATGGCAGAACCGGCCGGGCCGGCGAGCAGCGCCGGGGAGAAGACCGGGTTGTTGCCCAGGATGGGCACGTTCAACTGCTGGGCAGCAGCGACACCGGCCGCCGACGCAGTCTGCCCCGGAGCGACCGTCAGGGCGATCGCGTTCACGCCGGCCGCCTTGAACTGGGTGACCTGCGCGGTCATGTCGGCATCGGTTGATTTGATCTTGGACTCGACCACGGTCATGCCGTGCTTGCTTGCGAAGTACTTCGAGCCGGCCAAGCCGTTCGCGCCGTACTCACCCTCGAAGTAGATGTGGCCGATCTTGTCGCCTTCCTTGATCTTGCCCTGCTTGAGCGCGTAGTCCAGGACGTTGACCATCTCGACGTCGTAGGTCGCACCGACCACGGCGTTGCCCGGAGGGACCGTCAGGTTGCGCGCCCAGGCCGACGGGATGTTGACGATCTTGTCCGCGTCATAGGTCTGCTCCAGTGCGGTGTTGATCGGCGAGCCGATCGTCTGCGCCATCGCGAGCACGTCACCCTTGATGCTGCTGTAGAGCTGGACGCCCTGCTGCGGCACGTAGCCGGTGTCCTTGACGTTGAGCTTCACCTGGTACTTGCCACAGACACCGCCCTTCGCGTTCTGCTGCTCCCAGAACAGCGTCTGCGAGTTGGTGATGTCGGCGCCGAGACCAGCGAAAACGCCGGTCAGGTCGGTGAGGACACCGAGGGTGATCGTGGTGCCGCTGATGCCGACACCGGTCTTGACGTTGCCGCCGGCGCCGCCGCTGCTCGAGGAGCCGGTCGAGGCCTTCGTGCTGCAGCCGGTGGCTGCGGCAAGGAGGGCGGCGGCGAGCAGGACACCCGTGCGCTTGCCGTGGTTCATGCGGAACTCCCTGGTTGTGACGTAGCCGTCCCCGAGGTGGGGGACGGTGTGGATGGGTCGGTGGGGCTGGCCGCCGCCGGACGCCGGGGTCGCCGGCCACGTTGCGCCAGCCCGGCGAGGCCGGCCGGCTCGAACAGCACGACCAGGACGATCGCCAGGCCGTACAGCAGGCGCGCGGCCTGACCGGCGTTGACCCCGCCCTGGCCGGGCTCGGACACGAACGGCAGCGACCCGGCGTACTGCTGGAAAACCAGTGGCAGCGCGCTGACGAAGACCGCCCCGATGACGGCCCCACCGACCGAGCCGAGCCCGCCGAGCACGATCATCGCGAGATAGAGCACCGAGAGGTCCAGGCCGAAGGACTCCGGCGCGATCGAACCGATCGACAGCGCATAGAGGACCCCGGCGAGACCGGCGTACATCGAGGACACCAGGAAGACCCGGGCCTTGTAGCCCTGGACGTTGACGCCCATGACGGCGGCCGCCACCTCGCTGTCGCGCAGGGTCTGCAGGGCTCGCCCGGTACGGCTGCGCAGCAGGTTGCGGGCAAAGAGGTAGGCCAGCAGCGCGGCTGCCAGACCGAGGTACCAGAGCCGCTCCACCTCGCCGAACGGCACACCGGCCACGAACAGGTCAGGGCTCGAGTCGCTGAAGGAGAAGCCGAACAGCGAGAACTTCGGGGTGGTACGCCCGTTGAAACCGCCGGTGATGGGGGTGGCCGTGTTGAGCAGGTGCTGACCGATGAAGACCAGCCCGAGCGAGGCGACGCCGAGGTAGATGCCGCGCAGCCGGGCGGCGACGGGGGAGAACAGCAACCCGGCCAGTCCGGCGGCGAGCACCCCGGCCACCATACCGAGCAGCGGCGGCAGCTGCAGGCCGTCAATCTTGGTCGCACTACCACCCGGCGCGCCCGAGACATACACGTACGTCACGGCTCCGACGGCCAGGAAGAACGCGTGCGCCAGGGAGAGCTGGCCGGTGGTGCCGACCAGCAGGTTCAGGCCGATGGCACCGACGATGGCCGCGCTGGCCGCGAAGCCGGTACGCAGCCAGAACTCGTCGACGTAGAGGGGCAGCACCAGCAGGACTGCGGCCAGCGCCAGCAGCAGCACGATCCGGACGACCCGGCCGGCGCCGGACGGTCGGCCTGCGTTCTCGCCAAGCCGCCGGGCGCCGTCGGCCGGGGTCGCCACCTTCGCGAGGTCCAGCGACGCGGTGTCAGACACGGGTCAGCTCCTTGGTCCCGTACAGCCCGGAGGGGCGTACGAGCAGCACGAGGATCATCACGACGTACGGGACGACGTCGCCGAAGCCGCGGCCGAGGAACAGCAGCTGGTTCTGGTAGCCGGCGACGAAGGACTCCGCCAGGCCGATCACCAAGCCGCCGACGAGTGCGCCCCCCGTCGAGTCCAGGCCGCCGAGGATCGCGGCCGGGAAGGCGCGCAGCGCGACGCCCTGCACGCCGGCGCTCACGCCGGGCGTCGGGGAGCCGACAAGGAACAGGCCGGCCACGGCAGCGAGGCCGCCGGCGACCAGCCAGGCCAGCGCGGACACGCGACCCAGCCGGATGCCCATCAGGGCCGCCGTCTCGCCGTCTTCCGCGGCCGCGCGCATCGCCACGCCCCAGTCGGAGAACTTGAAGACCGCGAAGAAGATGGCGATCAGCATGGCCGCGACGCCGATGGCGATCAGCCGGTTGGCGGTGATGCCGACGTCGCCCAGCCGGACGACCTGACCCGCCCACGGATGGTTGATGTTCGGGATGTCGGAGCCGATCCGGCGGGTCAGCTCGGTGACGAGCAGGATGTCGACACCGATCGTGAGGATCGCCAGGCTGATCACCTGCGCCCCGCGGAGCCGGTTGACGAGCACGCGCTCGACCAGCAGACCGAGCACCGCGGTCGCGGCGATGCCCAGGACCGCAGCCAGCCAGAAACTCATCGAGGCGTTGAGCCGCGCGATCGTGTAGGCGCCGAACAACAGCAGCGAGCCGTGCATGAAGCTGACGACTTCGCTGCTCTTGAAGATGACGGCGAATCCCAGGGCGATCAGCGCGTAGATCGCGCCGAGCGACAGCCCGTTGATGAGCAGGGACAGGAACTGGGTCACTGCTTCGCTCCGGTGTGGCCGGTGGTGGGGCCAGTCTCGTCGCCAGAGCCCAGGTAGGCCCGGATGACCTCGGGGTCGCGCTGCACCTGGGTAGGTGTGCCGTCGGCGATCAGCCGACCGAAGTCGAGCACCGTCACCCGGTCCGCGATGCCCATGACCATGCCCATGTCGTGCTCGACGAGCACGACGCTGATCCCCAGGGCCTTCCGGATCTCCAGTATGGAGGCCGCCATCCGCCGGGTCTCCTCGGAGTTCATCCCTGCGACCGGCTCGTCGAGCAGCAGCAGATCGGGCTCGGTGCACAGCGCGCGCGCCACCTCGACCCGCTTCTGGTCGCCGTATGACAGCACCCCGACCGGGACGTCGACCTTGTCGCCGAGCTCCAGGAAGTCCGCGATCTCGCGGGCCCGCGCGCCGTGCAGCCGGCCCTCGCGGGTTGCCCGTGGGAGCCGTAGGCCAGCTGACAGGAAGCCGGCCTTGGTCAGGTGGTGCCGGCCGAGCATCAGGTTCTCGATCACGGTTTGGCCACCCGACAGGGCGATGTTCTGGAACGCACGCGCGACGTGCAGCTTGGCGATCTGGTGCGGCCGCATCCGGGTCAGCACGGCGTCGCCGAACCGCACCTCGCCGGCACTGGCGCGGTAGACCCCGGACAATACGTTGAACATCGTCGACTTGCCGGCGCCGTTGGGCCCGATGATCGCGTGTACGGTCCCGGGCTCGACGGTGAAGCTGACCTCGGACAGCGCAGCGAGCGCGCCGAAGCGCACGGTGACCTCGCGTACCTCCAGCGGCGGGATGCCCCGCTCAGCGGCAGTGGGCTCCGTCGCTCGTGTCGAGGTCGTCACGCCCGCCACCTGGACAGCGTCCCGTGGCCGGCGACCGCCGCCTGCACCTGCTCCTGGTCGCTGTCCTCCGCGCCGTGCCCGAGGTAGAGACGCTGCACCTGTTCGGTGGCGGCCAGCTCGGCGGCCGCGCCGGACAGCGCCACCTCACCGACGTCCAGGACGTACGCGAGATCGGCGACGCCGAGCGCCATCGTGGCGTTCTGCTCCACGAGCAGGACCGAGGTGCCCTGCCGGTTGATCTCCCTCACGATCTCGCCGATCTGGCCGATGATGCGCGGCGCCAGCCCGAGCGACGGCTCGTCGAGCAGCAGCAGCTCCGGCCCGGCCATCAAGGCCCGGCCGATCGCAAGCATCTGCTGCTCACCGCCCGACAGCAGCCCGGCCCGGCCGTGGCGCCGGTCGGCCAGCACCGGGAAAAGGTCGAAGACGCGCTTCTGGGCGCCGGCCCTGGCACCCTTTTCACGGGCGCCCATGCCGCCGGCGCGCAGGTTCTCCTCGACCGTGAGCCGGCTGAAGATCCGCCGGCCCTCCGGCACCTGCACCAGGCCCAGCGCCACGCACGCAGCCGGGTCCTTGCCGACCAGGCTGGTGCCGCCGAAGGAGATCGTGCCCGCCTCGACCTTGCCGCGGTGCAGCTTCAGGGTGCTGGAGACGGTACGCAGCAAGGTCGTCTTGCCGGCGCCGTTGCTGCCCAGGACGGCAACGACCTTGCCATCCGGGACGACCAGGCTGACGCCCCGCAGCGCGCGTACGGCACCGCCGTAAGTGACCTGGAGGTCGACTGCTTCGAGCACGCGGTTATCTCCCCTGTCGTCGCGGTGGCGCACTAAACCACGTCCTGTGACCCCGATCACGCCGACTCGCACAACGGTGCAGGGTCGTTATGAGGCTGCTCCCACGGGAGCTGCCGGAACGGTACGCGCGGAGACCGGGGGGCCGCCGTGGCCGGTTGCGGCCTCCCGCGGCGCGACACGTAGCCGCGGGCCCGACAGTGATCTGAGCGCGGCACCCACCCCGAGCGTCACCTCGACGTCAGGGGAGTCGAAGGGGGCCATCTGGCGCCGGCGCGCTCCGGCCACGATGGCGGCCACCGCCGCAAGCATCTGGTGGCCGGCTCGATCGTCGACCGGAACGCCCCGGGCATGGTGATCGTCAACCCGCCCGTCTCGTGAGCGGGATGTGACCCACGCGCCGGCCGGGGCCACGCGTAGCGTCCGACCAGCCCGTCTGCAGAGTCGAGGGAGACAGTCGTGGAGCAGGTCGTACGGCGGATCAGCCGCTTCCCGCTGGCAGCGGTGGACGGGCTGCCGCCGGATCTGCGCGATCGGATCGTCGCGATCGGGGACCGGACCGGCTTCGTGCCGCACGTCTTCCTCGGGCTGGCCCACCGACCCGACGAGCTGCGGGCCTTCCTCGGCTACCACGACGCGATCATGGAGCGCGAGAGCGGTCTGACGAAGGCCGAGCGGGAGATGGTCGTCGTAGCGACCAGCGCGGAGCGTGACTGCACCTACTGCGTGGTGGCGCACGGCGCGGTCCTGCGGGTGCGCGCGAAGGACCCACTGATCGCCGACCAGCTGGCCACCAACTGGCGGCAGGCCCCGGTGACGGCTCGGCAGGCCGCGCTCCTGGCGTACGCGGTGAAGCTGTCGACGACGCCGGAGCTCGTCGAGGACGCCGATCTCGACGTCCTGCGTACGCACGGTCTCACCGACGACGACATCTGGGATGTCGGCGCGGTGACGGCGTTCTTCGCGATGTCGAACCGGCTCGCGCACGCGATGGCGCTGGTGCCCAACGAGGAGTTCCACCTGATGGGTCGGGTCCCGAAGGCCTAGCTCGCGACGCGAACGCGGCCGCGGACCTTGGCCGGCCCCCGCAGGACATCATGTGCGTGATCAGGAAGCGAAGCACGCAAAGATCTGCCGCGCCGCGCCTACCGCGGTCAGTCGGGCGGCCTCAGGGCGGACTTCGTGTGTCGGACGGGGAAACTTGACACGCAAAGTGTGCCACCCAGCACCCACTGGTTCGGTCTGAGAGACACCCCGGGGGGCCGGCTACACGCCGATCGCGCTGAAGCCGCCGTCCACGTAGACGATCGTGCCGGTCGTGGCCGGGAACCAGTCCGACAGCAGGGCGACGCAGGAGCGCGCGACGGGCTCCGGGTCGCGGATGTCCCAGCCCAGCGGGGCGCGCTCGGCCCACGCCTGCTCAAACTTCGCGAAGCCCGGGATGCTCTTGGCCGCCATCGTGCGCAGCGGACCGGCGGCGATCAGGTTGGCGCGTACGCCGTGCGGCCCGAGGTCGCGGGCAAGGTAGCGGTTTGCGGACTCGAGGCCGGCCTTCGCGACGCCCATCCAGTCGTACTCGGGCCAGGCGACGCGCGCGTCGAAGTCGAGCCCGACGTAGGAGGACCCCGGCGGCATCATCGGCAGGCAGGCGCGGGCCAGCGCCGGGTAGGACCAGGTGGAGACGTGCAGCGCGACCCCGACGTCCTCCCAGCGGGTGTCGAGCACTCCCCCGCCGAGCGCCCCGGCGGGCGCGAACCCGACTGCGTGCAGCACACCGTCCAGGCCGTCGACGTGCGCGCCGACCCGCTCCGGGAGCGCGGCCAGGTCGTCCTCGTTGGTGACGTCGAGCTCGACGACGGCAGGCTCGCCGGGTAGCCGCCGCGCGATCCGCTTGGTCAGCGACGCGCTGCGTCCGAACCCGCTGAGCACCACGGTGGCGCCCTGCTCCGCGGCCGTCCGGGCGACCGAGAACGCGATCGACTGCTCGGTGAGCACGCCGGTGACCAGCAGTCGCTTGCCCTCGAGCAGCCCGCTCACGCGGCACCCGCCAGGTGCTCCGCGAGTCGGACCTGCATCTCGCGGGTGGCGGTCCAGAAGACCCCGCCCTCGGGCAGCGCGAGCAGCTGTGCGGACGGTAGGGCCGTGCACAGCTCGCGGGCGACGTCCAGGCGGTGCAGCGGGTCGCCGGCCTGTCCGACGACGAGCGCCGGCGCGACGACCTGGTCCAGGACGGCGCGGTCGGTCAGCGGCCGGTCGTCACGCATCGGCCGCGGGGCGGACCGGCTGCTGAGCAGTACCGCGCGCCGGCGGACCAGCGGGCGTACGCCGCGCCGCTCGCGCACCGCGGCCGGCACGTCCGCCATCAACAGGTCGGTGACGGCGTCGACGTCGGCGGCGTCGATCGCGTCACCCAGAGCCTGCAGGGCCAGCGTGGCGCCGTCGGCGCGGGTCGCATCGATGGCGGCCGGCAGCACGAAGGCGACCCGGTCGAACCGGGCCGGGTCGACCGACAGCACGCGCAGCAGGGCGCCCGCCCCGAGCGACAGCCCGACGGCACAGTTCGCACCGGTCGCGTCGGCGACGGCCCGCAGGTCATCGGCGAGCAGGTCGTAGTCCCAGCCGAGCGGCAGCGGGCCGCTGTGGCCGTGCCCACGGAAGCTCAGCAGCACGCGGGTACCGGCCCCCCGGCTGGCCAGCGGACGGGTCTCGGCCGCCGAGCCGCCGAGGCCATGAGCGAAGACGGTCACCGGCAGGCCCGCACCGATCGTGCTGAAGGCCACCTGGCCGACCCGACCGGTCTCCGGCAGCGTGGCCGCCAACGTCACAGCGGTCCGTTGGCGTGCCGGTCGCCGCGCTGGTCGGGCAGCGCCGCCAGCGCACCCAGCAGCACCCGGCGGGTGTCGACCGGCTCGATGATGGCGTCGACGGCGCCGGTGGACAGCGCCCGGGCGAGCCCGCCGGTCGTCGCCTCGTGGTGGGCGGCCAGGGCGTCGACAAGGGCGGCCCGGGCGCGCGGGTCGCGCTCCCCGGCCAGCTCGCGCCGGTGCAGCACCTCGACGGCGGCCGTCGCACCCATCACGTCGACCTGCGCTCCTGGCCACGCGAAGACGTGGTCAGCGCCCAGACCCTTGGACCCCATCGCGATGAACGCACCGCCGAAGCTCTTGCGCAGGACCACGGTGAGGCGCGGGACGCTGGCGGCGGCGTACGCGTGCAGCAGCTTGGCGCCCCGCCGTACGACGCCGAGATCCTCCTGCGAAAGCCCGGGCAGGTAGCCGGGCACGTCGACGAGGAACAGCAGAGGCACTCCGAGACTGTCGCACCACTGGACGAAGCGGCCGGTCTTGTCGCCCGTGTCGGCATCCAGGCAACCGGCCAGGGTCGACGGGTCGTTGGCGACGACGCCGACCGTCCGGCCGCCGAGCCGGCCCAACGCCGTGACGGCGTTGCGGGCCCAGTGCGGCTGCAGCTCCACGACCGTGCCGGGGTCCAGGATCGCGCGCACGACCGGACGTACGTCGTAGGAGCGGCGGTGCTCGCCGGGCACCAGCGGACCCGGATCCGGGCCGTCAGCGGCGTACGGGTCGACGACGCCCTGCGCGCCGAGCAGGCTGACCAGCCGGCGCGCCGTGTAGAGGGCCTCGTCGTCGGTCGCTGCCTCGAGGTGGGCAACGCCGCTGCGGGTGGTGTGCGTCGCCGGGCCACCGAGCCGCTCGGACGTGACGTCCTCGCCGGTCACCCTCCGGATGATGTCCGGGCCGGTCACGAACACCCGGCCGGCTGGGCCCATCACGATGACGTCGGTCAGCGCCGGGCCGTACGCCGCGCCGCCGGCGGCCGGGCCGAGCACGACGCTGATCTGCGGCACCCGGCCGCTCGCCCGGGTCTGCGCGGCGAAGGTGCGCGCGACGCCGTCCAGGGCCGCGACGCCTTCGCGCAGCCGGGCACCCCCGGACTGCCACACGCCGACGACGGGCGCGCCGCGGACAACGCCGAGGTCAGTCGCGTCAGCGATCGCGCGACAGCCCGCACCGCCGAGGGCGCCACCCTGCACGGACGCGTCGGTGGCGAACGCGACGACCTCGGTGCCGCGTACGCAGCCCAGCACGACGACCACGCCGTCAACGGAGGCGACCAGGTCGAAACTGTCGAGCAGGGCGGCCAGGCGCCGCACGACCGCCGGGTGTGGCGGGCGGGCAGGCGCCAGCTCGGCGGGCAGGTCGAGCAGCGTCATCGCGTGCGCATCGTCATCGCGTCAGCACCAGAGATACGTCATGGCCACCGAAGCCGAATGACGTGGACAGTGCCGAGGTGTGGTCGTGGACGCGCGGGACGACGCGGACGGCGTCGATGTCGGCCTCATCGTCCATGTCGTCGAGGTTGAGCACCGGCGGGATCACCCCGTCGCGCAGGGCCACGACGGTCGCGACCGCCTCGACGGCGCCGGCAGCACCGAGCAGGTGGCCGGTGCAGGACTTCGTGGCGGTCACGGGCGGCCGGGCGCTGCCGAGGGCCAGGGCGAACGCACGGGCCTCCGCCACGTCGCCGAGCGGCGTCGACGTCGCGTGGGCGTTGATGTGCCCGAGCTCGGCCGGTGAGACACCGGCGTCACGCATCGCCAGCACGATGCTGCGCGCGGCGCCGGTACCGGCCGGGTCGGGCGCGGTGACGTGGTGGGCGTCGGACGCCAGGCCAGCACCGGCCAGCCGGGCGTGTACGCGGGCAGAACGGGCCCTGGCGTGCTCCTCGGTCTCCAGCACCAGGATGCCGGCGCCCTCGCCGAGCACGAAGCCGTCACGGCCCTTGTCGTACGGGCGACTGGCCGCAGCCGGCGCGTCGTGCCGGGTCGACAGCGCGCGCATCTGGGCGAAGCCGGCCATCGGCAGCGGGTGTACGCACGCCTCGGCGCCGCCGGCGACGACAACGTCCGCGCGGCCGCTGCGCAGCAGGTCCAGTGCGTACGCGATCGCCTCCGCCCCTGAGGCGCAGGCGCTGACCGGGGTGTGCACGCCGGCGCGGGCGCCCAGATCCAGGCCGACGGCGGCGGCCGGGCCGTTCGGCATCAGCATCGGCACCAGGTGCGGCGACACCGCGCGCGGGCCCTTGACGCGCAGTACGTCGTACTGGCCCAGGATCGTCAGAGCGCCGCCGATGCCGGAGCCGATCACGACGGCGAGCCGCTCGGGCTCGACCTCCGGCCCGCCGGCGTCGGCCCACGCCTCGCGGGCGGCGATCAGCGCGAGCTGCTGCACCCGGTCCAGGGTGCGCGCCTCGATCCGTTCGAGCCGGCCGGTCGCATCCACCGTCGCCGCCAGCCGGGCGGGCAGCTCGGCGAACTCCGGCTCGTCCAGCAGTCGGACGCCGGAGCGGCTCGCGAGCAGGCCCTCGATCAGCGCGGCGACGTCCGGTCCGAGCGGGGTGATCGCGCCCAATCCTGTGACCGCGACGGGGGCGGCGACGGTGGCTGTCACGCAGCGGCGCCGCGGATGTAGGTGATGGCGTCGCCGACGGTGGTCAGCTGCTCGAGCGCCTCGTCGGGGATGCGTACCCCGAAGCGCTCCTCGCAGGCCACGACGACCTCGACCATGGTGAGGGAGTCGATGTCGAGGTCCTTGTCGAAGCTGGCCTCGGGGACGACCTGGTCGGCGGGCGTGCCGGCGACCTCGTCGAGAACCTCGGCGAGGCCGGCGAGCAGCTCGGCGGGGGTGGCGGTGGCGGTGGTCATGTGGGCTCCTCGTGGTAGCGGACGTCAGGGATTCAGGGCGTTCAGGGACACAGCACGACCTGGCCGGCGGCGGTCAGGCCGGCGCCGAAGCCGAACAGCAGGACGGCGTCGCCGGTGCGGATCTCGCCCTGCTCGGCGAGCCGGGCCAGCGCGAGAGGGACAGACGCCGCACTGGTGTTACCGCTGTCGACGACGTCGCGGGCGACGACGACGGAGTCGGGCAGCTCGAGGCTCTTCACGACGGACTCGGTGATCCGCAGGTTCGCCTGGTGCGGTACGAAGGCAGCCAGCTCGGCGGGCTCGATGCCGGCCCGGGCGCAGGCCCGGCGGGCCAGGTCGGGGAGCGCGGTCGTGGCCCAGCGGTAGATGGCGCGGCCCTCCATCTTCAGCGTCAGCGGTGCGCCGTCGATGACGAGCCGCTCGTGCTGCTCGCCGTCGTGGGCCCACACGACCGGCCCGATACCGTCGCGCCCGGCCACCGACACGACAGCCGCACCGGCGCCGTCACCGAACAGGAACGCGGTACCCCTGTCGTCGGGGTCGACCATCGGCAGCAGCTTCTCCGACCCGATGACCAGGACGGTGTCGGCGCTGCCGGCCCGGACGCTGTCGGCCGCCAGCGCAAGGGCGTACGTGAAGCCGGCGCAGCCCGCCCCCACGTCGGAGGCTCCGGCGCGGCGCGCCCCGAGGCGGTGGGCCACCTCGGGTGAGCCGCCGGGCAGTGGGCCGGGCATCGAGCAGGTAGCCAGCAGGACCAGGTCGACGTCGACCGGGTCGATGCCCGCCGCGGCGAGCGCCTTGCCGCCGGCGCTGGTGGCCATGTCGACGACCGACTCGTCGACGCCGGCCACTCCCCGGGTGACGATGCCGCTGCGCTCGCGGATCCAGGTGTCGGAGGAGCCGATCCGCTCGGCGATGTCGTGGTTGCCGTCGCGCCGCGCCGGCCGGTGGGCGCCCAGACCGGTGAGGGCCGCGGCCCGCAGCGCGGTCATGCCGGCACCGCGGTACGCAGTGCACGGGCGGTGTCGAGGTCCTCGGGTGTCTTCAGGGCGACCACCGTCGCTCCAGGCAACGACCGCTTCGCCAGGCCGGCGAGCGTGCCGCCGGGGGCCAGCTCCACGGCGGCGGTCGCGCCGAGGTCGGCGAGCGCGGTCAGGCACAGGTCGAAGCGGACCGGGCCGGTCAGCTGGCCGACCAGCCGGGCCAGCAGCTCGGCACCGTCCCCGACGACCGCGCCGTCCGCGTTCGCGACGACCGTGCACCGGGGGGCGCGGGGCTTGAGGCGGCCGACCGCCTGCTCGAGGGCGGCTCCCGCCGCAGCCATGGCGGGAGTGTGGAAGGCGCCGGCAACGTCGAGTGCGCGAACCCGGGCCCGGGGCGGCGGGCTCGCGGCGAAGGCGGCGAGCGCGTCGCGGTCTCCGCCGACGACGACCTGACCCTCGACGTTGACCGTCGCCACCCGTAGGCCGGCGTTCTCGACCGCTTCGCGGACCTGCTCAGGGTCGCCGCCGAGCACCGCCGACATGCCCGTCGGACGCAGCCGTGCGGCGGCGGCCATCGCGGCGCCGCGAGTCGCCGCGAGGCTGACGGCCTCGTCCGGTGTGAGGACGCCGGCGAGCGCGAGCGCCGACAGCTCGCCGACGCTGTGTCCACAGACCGCGTCCGGCAGCTCCCCGCCCGTCACGGCGTCGGCGGTCAGCAGGGCGACCGCGGTGAGCAGCGGCTGCGCGACAGCGGTGTCGCGGATGTCGTCGGCCGTACCGGCGCTGCCCAGGCGCAGCAGGTCCAGTCCGGCGTGGTCCGACCACGTCGCGAGCCGCTGCCGGGCGTCCGGGAGGTCCAGCCAGGGCAGCAGCATGCCGGGCGACTGGGAGCCCTGGCCGGGCGAGAGGAGAACGAGCACAGCTCAAGGGTGACCGTGGATACCCCTTTCGACGCGGTGCGACGCGGACCGAGTAACCGTCAGTACGTTGTGGGCTTCCCACAACTCCGCGGTCCGGTCACGCTGGAGGGCATCCGGACGAGACGTGCCTGACATTCGTCGTTCCTACAGATCGGTGGCCCGGCCGATCACGAGCGCGATCCGGACGACCTGCGCGTCGCGCGGCTCGGTGACGTCGTAGCCGATCACGTCGACGACCTTGCGCAGCCGGTAGCGCACCGTGTTGGGGTGCAGGAACAGGGCCCGCCCCGACCCCTCGACCGAGCCGCCACCGTCCAGGAAAGCCGCGACGGTGCGCAGCAGGTCCCCGCCGGCCGACGCCAGCGGTGCGTACACCTCCGACAGCAGCCGGCTGCGGGCCGTCGCGTCGCCGAGGACGGCCCGCTCGGCGAGCAGGGCGCCCGCGGCGACCGGGCGCGGCCTCTCGGGCCAGGCGGCCGCCGCCCCCAGCCCGGCGAGGGCCTCCGCGACAGACGTGGCAGCACTCGCGAGGTCCGGCGCCGTCGGGCCGATCACGACCGGCCCGAGGGGCAGCATCCCGGCGACCTCGCGCAGCGCGTCGTCGGGCGTGCCGTGGCCGCCGACCAGTACCAACAGCCCACCGCCGGCCTCGCCGGTCAGCACCGACCAGCCGCGGTGGCGGGCACCTGACCGCAGCGCGTCCAGACCGGTCTCGCTGACCCGGGTGGGAGCGGACGCGGCGAGCGCCGTGCACCAGGTGCCGTGCACCCAGCCGAGCGAGGTCGCCCGCGACACCGTCAGCTCAGTGACCTGGCCGCGGACGAGCGCCTCGACGACGCCGGCCTCGACGCGCGCGTCCCAGGCGCCGCGAGCCTCGGCCGCAGCGGCGTAGACCTCGGCGGCGGCGAACGCGATCTCGCGGGAGTAGCGCAGCACCTGCTCGGCCAGGGCCGGCCGCTCGCCCTCGGACGCCAGCGCCGGCACCTGCTCCTCGATGACCCCGACGACGACCCGGATCAGCTGGACGGTCTGCTTGAGGGACACCGAGCGGGCGAGCTCCTTGGGCGCAACAGCGAAGACCTCGGGGGCCGGTAGGGGCGTGCCCCGCGGGTCGCGGAGCCACGCGGTGAAGGCCCGCAGCCCGGCTTCGACGACCAGCCCCACGTCGGCGCGCTGCTGCGGCGGCAGGGCGTCGAACCACCGCAGATCGGCCATCTGCCCGACGGCCAGCGTGCTGAGCCGCGCCGTCGCCCGGTCGACCCGCTTCCAGGTCGGGACGGGCCGCCCGCCGACGGCAGCTTTGCGCGGGGCGGTCACGGCCCCTGACGCTAGCGGTGTCCGGGCGCACCCGGAGTCTGACAGCGGGGACACTGGGCGGGTGCCCGGGTCGCTGCGCGTCAACGCCGCCTGGAGCGTGCCCGAGGCCGAGCTGTCGTGGCGGTTCTCCCGCTCGAGCGGGCCCGGCGGCCAGAGCGTCAACACCACCGACAGCCGGGCCGAGCTGTCGTACGACGTGCAGCGGTCGCCGTCACTGCCCGAGCACCTTCGCGACCGGGCGATCGGCCGGCTCGACTCGCGGCTGGTCGACGGCGTGGTGACCGTCGCGGCGAGCGAGCAGCGCAGCCAGCTGCAGAACCGCGACGCCGCCGAACGACGGCTCGCGCAGCTGCTCCGCGAGGCCGTGGCGCCGCCGCCCAAGGCGCGCCGGCCGACCAGGCCGACCCGCGGTTCGCAGGAGCGCCGGCTCGCCGGCAAGAAACGCCGCTCGGACGTCAAGCGCGGCCGAGGCGACGTCCGGGACGACTGAACCTCCCGCCACGGCAGCCTCGGCGGTCCGGGGCTGGGCGGTCCCGGCTCTCCCTGGACACGCTGTGGGGGCGATGGTGTGTTGGCGACGCGGGCGAGACACACCAATCCGGTCGCGGCTAGAAGTCCGCACGCTCAGCCAGGCTCGTGCCGACCGACATTGTGTGCTCGGTCACCCGAACGAGCACACGATGTCGGCGGAGCACCGGCGAGCGGCCGCCGTGACCATGCTACGGAGCGGGGTGCTTGCCCGGTCGGTCGGTCGGCGGTGGGAACTCCGCGGGCAGCCGCTTCACGCGCTTGTCCATGTTGCGGATCAGCAGCACAGTCACGATCCCGAGCAGGATGATGACCAGCAGGCCGATCGGCCCGGCGGCTTTGCCCACATCCGCGGCGGCCAGGACGGTAGTCATGCACCCACGCTCTCACGTACGCCGGCGAACAGGTCGTCCTCGGGAAGCGCGGTGTCGACCAGCGACCGGGCGAGCTGGAAGTCCTCGGTCGGCCACGCCGCCTGCTGCAGCTCCAGAGGGCAGGCGAACCACCGCCCGGTCGGGTCGACCTGGGTGGCGTGCGCGATCAGCGCCCGGTCGCGTACGACGAAGAACTCGCCGCACGGCACCGACGTCGTGACGCGGCCGGCATCCTCCGGTTTGTCGACCCAGGCCTCGAGCCACTCGGCATACGGCGACTCGATGCCGTGCTCGAGCATGACGCCGTGCAGGGCGACCAGCCGCTCCTTGTGGAAGCTGTGGTTGTAGTACAGCTTCAGCGGCTGCCACGGCTCGCCCGCGTCGGGGAAGCGGTCGGGGTCACCCGCCGCCTCGAAGGCCGCGATCGAGATCTCGTGGCAGCGGATGTGGTCCGGGTGCGGGTAGCCGCCCTTCTCGTCGTACGTGGTCATCACGTGCGGTCGCTCGCGGCGTACGACCTCGACCAGCTCGCGGGTCTGGGCCTCGATCTCGCCGAGGGCGAAGCAACCGTCCGGCAGCGGCGGTAGCGGCTCACCCTCGGGCAGCCCGGAGTCGATGAAGCCCAGGAACACCTGTCGGACACCGAGGATCTCGCGGGCACGCTCCATCTCGGCCGCCCGCACCGCGGTGATGTCGGCGGCGATCTCGGGGCGGTCCATCGCGGGGTTGAGCACCGAGCCGCGCGAGCCGTCGGTCAGCGTGACCACCAGGACGTCCACGCCCTCCGTGGCGTAGCGGGCCATGCTGGCCGCACCCTTGCTCGACTCGTCGTCGGGGTGGGCGTGCACGCACATCAGCCGCAGACTGTCCTCATCCACCGGGTAGGCCCCCTCGCCGGAAACAGGAGACGATGGGTCCCCGACGGTGCACAACACCGGCCAGCCGCGAAGGAGTCCCGTGCGCCGCGCCCCGATCGTCCTCGGCGTCGTCGGCGGGCTCATCGGACTGGCCGTCGCGGTGCTGCTCTACCGCGGATACGGAGCGCAGGAGGTGGCTTTCGGCCCTCGCGGGTTCACCGTGCAGTCCGACGCGCTCGTCCGGATCGAGTTCGAGGTCGACAAGGACGCGGCCGCCGTGGCCCTGTGCACGGTCCGGGCGCGCGACCGTACCGGCCTCGAGGTGGGCAACGCGCTCGTCCGCGTCGGCCCGTCGGCTGACCGGAGCCAGGTCGTGACGTACGACCTGACGACGCGGTCCCGCGCGGTCTCCGGTGAGATCACGGCCTGCACCCTGGAGCGGGCAGCTGTCCCTCGCACCGGCTGAGCTGCCTGCTGGTTCGGGGACCCGCCCGTACGATCACCTGCCGGGGCGATGGCCCCCCGCCGACGCGAGGAGAGCACGGTGCCGGAGACCAGCGCGCAGACCACCTGGCTGACGCGCGAGGCCCACCAGCGGCTCGCAGCCTCTCTGGAGACCATGAAGGGGGCGACCCGGGCAGACATCGTGGCCAAGATCGAGGCGGCGCGCGACGAGGGCGACCTGAAGGAGAATGGTGGCTACCACGCCGCCAAGGAGGAGCAGGGCAAGCTCGAGGCCCGGATCCGGCAGCTGACCCAGCTGCTGCGCGACGTCCGGGTCGGTACGACACCCTCCGGAAGCGTCGTCGAGGAGGGCTGCATCGTGGGCGTCGACCACGGCGGCGGCGATGTCGAGCGCTTCCTTCTCGCCAACCGCGAGAACGCCTCCGACGAGGGCGGCCGCATCGGCGACCTCGACGTCTACTCCCCCGAGTCACCGATCGGGCAGGCGCTGCTGGACCACCGGGCCGGTGACGCCGTCGTGTTCGGCCCCCGCTCGCTGAAGGTCACGATCCTGTCCGTGGAGCCGTACGCCGGCTGAGGCGGCTCAGCCGGGCGTGACGGTGTACGCGGCAGCGGAGAGCAGCCGGCCGACCAGCTCGCTGTGCTCAGAGCCGCGGGTCTCCAGCTGCACCGACACCTCCACCTCGTCGAGGTGCAGCCCGCGCCCGGTACGCCGGTGCTCGACGTCCAGGACGTTGCTCCCGCTGTCGGCCAGCACGGCGAGCAGCCGGGCGAGCTCCCCGGGGCGGTCCGGGATGCGGACCCGCAGAGACAGGAAGCGGCCGGCCGCCAGCAGGCCGTGCCGGATCACCTTGGCGAGCAGCAGCGGGTCGATGTTGCCGCCGGACACGACGGCGACGACGGGCGGCGTGAAGGACGTCGGGGCGTCCAGGACGGCGGCGACGGCCGCCGCGCCGGCCGGCTCGACAACGAGTTTGGCGCGCTCCAGGCACAGCAGCAGCGCCCTGGAGATGGTGTCCTCGTCGACGGTGACGACCCGGTCGACGAGATCGCGCACCAGCGGGAAGGTCAGCTCGCCGGGGCACCCGACGGCGATCCCGTCGGCCATCGTCGTCATGTCGCCGACCGGCACCGGCCGGCCGGCCGCGAGCGAGCCGGGGAAGGCCGCCGCGCCGCTGGCCTGCGCGGCGACGACCTGCACGTCGGGCCGTAGACCCTTCACCGCGACCGCGATCCCGGCGACCAGCCCGCCGCCGCCGGTGCAGACCACGATGGTGCGGACGTCCGGGCACTGCTCGAGGATCTCCAGGCCGACCGTCCCCTGGCCGGCCACGACATCGACGTGGTCGAACGGGTGGATCAGGACGGCCCCGGTCTCGGCCTCGAAGGCCCGCGCCGCCACCAGTGCCTCATCGACCGTGGTGCCGGACAGCCGGACCTGCGCGCCGTAGGCCGTCGTGGCCGCGACCTTCGGCAGCGGGGCGGCCTCCGGCATGAACACCGTGGCGGTGATGCCGAGCAGCTGCGACGCGAGCGCGACGCCCTGCGCGTGGTTGCCGGCGCTTGCTGCCACCACCCCGCGGGCGCGCTCGGCCCCGGTCAGCCGGGCGATCCGGACGTACGCGCCGCGCAGCTTGAACGAGCCGGTGCGCTGCAGGTTCTCGCACTTGAGAAAGACCGGGCCGCCGACGCTCGCCGAGAGCGGGCGCGAGCCTTCCATCGGGGTCGTCCGGACCACGCCGGCCAGGAGCAGGCGGGCGGCCTGCACATCGGCGAGCTGGACGGGGTGCACACCCCGATCCTGCCAGGGCGCTGACGGCAGGTGGGCGCCGCAGGTGCGGTCAGCCCGGGGTCGCGTACCGGTCGGCGGAATGGATGAGGGCCGCGGCGCCGACCAGCCCGCTGTGCTGCCCGAGGGCCGCCGGCAGCACCCGCAGGCCCGCCAGGTAGCCCAGCCCGGCGTGCTCGGCCAGGGCCGCGCGCAGCGGCGCCCACAGCGGCTCGCCGGCCTGCGCGAAGCCGCCGCCCAGCACCACCAGGTCGACGTCGAGCAGTGCGGCTGCCCCGGCGATGCCGGTGCCGAGGGCCCGGCCGGCCCGGGCCAGCGCGGCCACCGCGACCGGCTCGCCGGCAGCCGCGAGGACGGCAAGCGCGGCTCCGTCCCGCGCGGAGCAGCCCCGTTCGCGTGCCCACGCCACGACGGCCGGCCCGCGGGCCACCGCCTCGAGGCAGCCGCGCCCGCCGCAGCCGCACGGCGGCCCGCCGGGCTCGACGACCAGATGCCCGATGTGGCCGGCGTTGCCGCTGCGGCCCTGCAGCACCCGGCCACCGGTGACCACACCGCCGCCGACGCCGGTCGACACAACCATGCCGAGCAGGTCAGCGGTGCCCCGGCCGGCGCCGCGCCAGTGCTCACCGACCGCGAGAGCGACGGCGTCGTTGTGCATCCGGACGGGCAGAGGGGCGTACACCGACCGGAGCGCGGCGAGCAGCGGGAAGCCATCGCGCCAGGCCGCCGTGTTCGGCGGCGAGACGACCCCCTCCGGCCAGCTCGTCGGGCCGCCGCAGCCGACCCCGACGCCGCACACCGGCTCGCCACCGCGGACCCGCTCCAGCAGCCCGCTCAACGCCGTCCACGGGTCGTAGCCGGTCGGCACCCGCTCGGCCCGGCGCACCGTCCCGTCGGCGTCGACGAGCCCCGCCGCGAGCTTGGTCCCGCCGACATCGACGGCCAGGACCGGCCGGCCCTCGGGGTCGGCGACATGGTCGTCCCCGCGGGTCACGTGGACAGTCTGCTGCCCTCGCGAGGCGCCCGGGCCGGACGTAGGGTCAAACAGTGCCGGCAGCCGACCTGACCACCGCCCCAGACCCGACGCCCGCCCCGACCACACTCGGGCAGCTACGGGCCGGCGGGCACGTCCACAAGCCCGTCAAAGTCGAGCTCAGGGACAACCTGCTGGCCCGGCTCGCGGCCGGGGAGGCCACCTTCCCCGGCATCCTGGGCTTCGACGACACCGTTCTGCCCGAGGTCGAGCGGGCGCTGCTCGCCGGGCACGACCTCGTGCTGCTCGGTGAGCGCGGCCAAGGCAAGACCCGGCTGGTCCGCACGTTCATCGGGCTGCTCGACGCCTGGACGCCGGTCGTCGCGGGCTGCGAGATCAACGACCACCCCTACGCCCCGGTCTGTGTGCGCTGCGCCCGGCTGGTCGCGGCGGAGGGCGACGCGACCCCGGTGGCCTGGAAGCACCGCAGCGAGCGGTACGGCGAGAAGCTCGCCACCCCCGACACCTCCGTCGGAGACCTGATCGGAGACGTCGACCCGATCAAGGTCGCCGAGGGGCGCACCCTCGGCGACCCGGAGACCATCCACTACGGCCTGGTGCCACGCACCAACCGCGGAATCTTCAGCGTCAACGAGCTGCCCGACCTCGCCGAGCGCATCCAGGTCGCGCTTCTCAACGTGCTGGAGGAGCGCGACATCCAGGTCCGCGGCTACACGCTGCGGCTGCCGCTGGACCTGCTGGTGGTGGCCTCAGCCAACCCCGAGGACTACACCAACCGCGGCCGCATCATCACGCCGCTGAAGGACCGGTTCGGCGCGGAGGTACGCACCCACTACCCCCTGCGGCTCGAGGACGAGCTGTCGGTCATCCGCCAGGAGGCGGTGCTGGACTGGCCGGGCACCCCCGTCCAGGTCCCCGACCACCTCCTGGAGGTGATCGCTCGGTTCACCCGCCTGGTCCGGGACAGCCCGCAGGTCGACCAGCGCTCCGGGGTGTCGGCGCGGTTCGCGGTCGCGGCCAGCGAGACCGTCGCCGCCTCCGCCGTTCGCCGTGCGGCCGTCACCGGCGAGCCGGTCGCCGTCGCGCGGGTCTGCGACCTGCCCAGCGTCGTGCCCGCCTCCCGCGGCAAGGTCGAGTTCGAGGCGGCCGAGGAGGGCCGCGAGCTCGAGGTCCTCGCGCACCTGCTGCGCAAGGCCACCGCTGACACCTTCCGGGCCCGGCTCGGCGGCTTTGACCTGTCGGGCCTGCAGGGCCGCTTCGCGCAGGGTGCGACCGTCGAGACCGGCGACCTCGTCCCGGCCGTCGACCTGCTCAAGGGTCTGGGCTCGGTGCCGGGTCTCGCCGCACTGCTGGCCCGGCTCGGCGTCGAGGAGGAGTCGCCGGGCCTCGCGGCGGCTGCAGTGGAGTTCGCGCTCGAGGGGCTGCACCTCAACCGGCGGCTGGCCAAGGACTCGGTCAGCGGCCGGACTGTCTACGGCGGCTGAGGTGGACGACGCCCTGGGCCTGGCCGCAGGCACCCCCGACCCGTACGCCCTACGGCGGCGGGTGCTGCTGACGGCCATCGTGACCTTCGTGCTGTTCCTGTCGGTGGGCTACCTGCTCACCGCCCTCAATCTGTCCGGGCTGTGGACGCTGCTCGCCGTCGCCCTGCTGTACGCGCTGGTCGTCCGCCCGATGATGCGCCCCGTACGCGAGGCCACGGCGCTGCGCAGGCGGCTGGCGTACCGGGCCTTCCTCGACGGCCGCGACGATGCCTGACCGGGCGGCCCGCTACCGCTACGGGGAGTGGCACGGCGGCCGTGACCCACTGGAGCCGCCGTACGACGTGGCGAGCGCGCTCGACGAGATCGGCGAGCAGGTACTCGGCGGCGCGAGCCCGCGGCAGGCGCTACGGGACCTGCTCCGGCAGGGCGCCGACGGGCTGCGCGGCTTGGACGAGCTGCGCCGTCAGGTGTCGAAGCGCCAGCGGGAGGCCCGCAAGCAGGGCCGGCTGGACGGCACGCTGGAGGAGGTCCGCGAGCTGCTCGAGAAGGCCGTCGAGCTGGAGAAGCAGGCACTGTTCCCCGATCCGTCGGACGCCGCCCGGATGGCCGAGCTGGAGCTCGACACCCTGCCGCGGGACACCGCCAGGGCGGTTCGCGAGCTGGAGCCGTACGAGTGGCGCAGTCCGGAGGCGCGCGCGGCGTACGAGCAGATCGGCGACCTGCTGCGCCGCGAGGTCCTGGACAGCCAGTTCGCCGGCATGAAGGACGCGCTGCAGCAGGCGACCCCGGAGGCGATGCAGGCCGTCAAGGACATGCTCGCCGACCTCAACGCGATGCTCGAGGCCGATGCCCGCGGCGAAAACACCGAGCAGCAGTTCGCCGACTTCATGGCCGAGCACGGCGAGTTCTTCCCGAGCAACCCGCAGAGCCTGCCGGAGCTGGTCGACGACCTGGCCCGGCGGGCCGCCGCGCAGCAGCGCCTGATGGACCCCCTGACCCCGCAGCAGCGCCAGGAGCTCGGCGAGCTGATGGACGGCGCGATGGACGCCGACCTCGCGTCGCAGCTGGCGCAGCTCGGCGACAGCCTGCGCAACGCCCGCCCGGACCTGCCGTGGGGCGGCCGCGAGCAGATGCGCGGCGAGCAGGGGATGGGCATGGGCGACGCCACGACCGCGCTCACAGAGCTCGCCGACCTCGACGACCTGGCCTCCGCACTGGGGCAGGACTACCCGGGCGCCTCGCTCGACGACGTCGACGAGGCAGCGGTGCAGCGCGCGCTCGGGCGCGGGGCCGTAGACGACGTCGAGGCGCTGCGCCGGATCGAGCGCGAACTGCAGGCCCAGGGCTACCTGGTCCGCGACGAGCAGGGCCACCTCGAGCTGTCGCCGCGGGCGGTCCGCCGGCTCGGCGCCACCGCGCTGCGCAAGGTGTTCGCGGACCTGACGAGCAAGGGCCGGGGCGGGCACGACGTACGCGACGCCGGCGCCGCAGGTGACCGGATCGGCTCGTCGCGCGCCTGGGAGTTCGGCGACGAGCAGCCGCTCGACGTCGTACGCACCGTCTCCAACGCGGTGCTGCGAAGCCCGTCGCTGCCCGGGACGGGGCGTGGCGCCGTACGGCTGCACGTCGACGACTTCGAGGTCGTCGAGACCGAACGGCGCACGACCGCCGCCGTCGCCCTGCTGGTCGACCTGTCGTTCTCGATGGAGCTGCGCGGCACCTGGGGCGCCGCCAAGCAGACGGCGCTGGCGCTGCACAGCCTGGTGACCACGCAGTTCCCGCAGGATGCGATCGAAGTCATCGGCTTCAGCGACATGGCACAGGTGCTGCGGCCCGAGCAGCTGGCTGGACTCGACGCCCAGCGCGTCCAGGGCACCAACCTGCAGCACGCGCTGATGCTCGCCGGCCGGTTCCTCGGCAAGCATCCCGACGCCGAGCCGGTCGTGCTCGTGGTCACCGACGGCGAGCCGACGGCGCACCTGACCCGCGGCGGCTGGGCCGAGTTCTGCTGGCCGCCGCTGCCGGAGACCCTCGAGCTGACCATGGCCGAGGTCGAGCGGATCACCCGCCGCGGCGCCACGATCAACGTGTTCATGCTCGACGACGAACCGCGGCTGGTCGAGTTCGTCGAGTCGATCGCGGCCCGCAACGGCGGCCGGGTGTTCTCACCCGACCCCGCGCGGCTCGGCGAGTACGTCGTGTCGGACTACCTGCGGGCCCGGCGCGGCCGGCGGGGCTAGCGTCCGGCCGTGAAGTACACCGGCACGTACGCCGTCCTTCTGGTCGTGCACCTGCTGACCGTCGTGTTCCTGGTCGGTCCTGCCGCGCTCGCCGGCGTGGTCTCCTCCCGGCACGTCCGCGAGGGCCGGGCCGATGCCCTGCGGGGCGACGCCCGCACCACCCGGTCGTACACCCTGGCGTCGCTGCTGACCGTGCTGCTCGGCTCGGCGCTGGTCGGCCTGTCGGGCGGGTCGTCGGGGGCGGCGCAGTGGTCGATGGGCCAGCTGTGGGTCAGCGCGTCGTACGTGCTGTGGCTGGTCGCGGTCGCACTCGTCCTCGCGGTGGTCGTCCCCGCGCAGGAGCGCGCGGCAACCGCGCTGGAGGCCGGCGGCGACGCCACGCCGCTCGTCGGCCGCATCGCCGCAGGCGCCGGTGTGGCGATGCTGTGCTGGATCGCCATCGTCGTGCTGATGGTCACCAAGCCCGGCGCCTGAGCCCGGTCAGCCGGTCGGCAGCGGGGCCAGCGCGCGCTCGAGGTCGGCGAGCAGGTCGTCGATGGTCTCGATGCCTACCGACAGCCGGACCAGGTCGGCCGGCACCTCCAGCGCCGAGCCGGCGACCGACGCGTGCGTCATCCGGCCGGGGTGCTCGATCAGCGACTCGACGCCCCCGAGTGACTCGCCGAGCGTGAAGACCTTCGTACGCCGGCAGAGCTCGAGCGCGGCGCCCTCACCGCCCGCGAGGCGCAGCGACACCATCCCGCCGAAGTCGGCCATCTGCTTCGCGGCAACCTCGTGCCCGGGGTGCGACGCCAGCCCGGGGTAGAGCACTTCCCGGACGGCGGGGTGCCCGACCAGCAGCTCCACGACCCGCTGGGCATTGGCGCAGTGCCGGTCCATCCGTACGCCAAGGGTCTTCGCGCCGCGCAGCACCAGCCAGCTGTCGAACGCCCCGGGCACACCGCCCAGCGCGTTCTGGTGGTACGCGAGCTCCTCACCAAGTCCCGGGTCGGCGCAGACCAACGCACCGCCGATCACATCGGAGTGGCCGCCGAGGTACTTGGTGGTCGAGTGCACGACGATGTCGGCACCGAGGGCGAGCGGCTGCTGGAGGTAGGGGCTGGCGAAGGTGTTGTCCACGGCCAGCCGCGCACCGGTGTCGTGCGCCACCGCCGCGAGCGCCGCGATGTCGGCGACGGTCAGCAGCGGGTTGGTGGGTGTCTCGCACCAGAGCAGCACCGTCTCCGGGCGCACCGCCTCGCGGACCGCGTCGACGTCGCCGAGCGGCACCGCCGTGTGCTCGACCCCCCAGCGGGACAGCACCTGGGCGAACAACCGGTAGGTGCCGCCGTAGGCGTCGTCGGGCACCACGACGTGCGCACCGGGCCGGGCCACCGCGCGCAGCAGGCAGTCCTCGGCTGCCAGGCCACTGGCGAAGGCCAGCCCGGTCCGGCCGCCCTCGAGCGCCGCGAGGCAGGTCTCCAGCGCCGTCCGCGTCGGGTTGCCCGACCGGCTGTACTCATAGCCGCGGTGCTCGCCGACCTCGGTCTGCACGTACGTCGAGGTCTGGTAGATGGGCACCACGATCGCGCCGGTGGTGGGATCGGGATCCTGGCCGGCGTGGATGGCGAGGGTCTCAAAGCCGTAGTGGCCCTCGGACCAGCGGTCGGGGCCACCGTGCACCTCGGACCCGAAGGCCTTGCTGCCGGCCTCGCGGACGTCGTCGGCGTGCTGCTCGCTCATCCCCCGACGCTACGGGCCGCTGTCGTCGCCGCTACCCGGCCTGCCGCCAGCGCAGCCGGTGCCCGGCGGCGCGACGTCACGACCGCGCGACAACTGCTCAGCACAGGCAACGCCCGGCGCAGGACTGCGGGGTCGGCGGCGAGCAGCAGCCCGTCGGTGACCAGCAGGCAGGTGAGCGAGAAAAACAACGCCTCCTCGACCGGCAGCCCGAGCAGCGCGAGTCCGGTCGAGCTCTGCGGGGCGATCGACCACACCCCGTCGGCGAGAGCAAGGCGGTCGGCCACGCACAGCCACAGTGCAGCCGGCAGTGCGGTGTGCAGGCGGGCCGCGCGGCGGGCGACCAGCACATCGCCCGCGACCAGGCGTTGCAGGGCCAGCGGCGGGCCGGCCCACAGCAGCAGCAGGCCGAGGTAGCGCAGCTGTCCACCGAGCACGCTCAGCAGCAGGCCCGCGAGGGCGACGGCGACCCAGGCAAGTGCGCCGCGACGCCGCGAGGCGGCCGGGGCGGGGCGCACGGGCGGGACGGGCAGGGCGCCGGTGCGCAGCGCCCAGGCGCCGACGAGCAGCACCTCCAGGACGACGAAGGCGTACTCCTCAAGTGGGACCGAACCGAGGCTGGCCAGCACCCGGTCGGGGGCGTACGTCCAGACACCGGTGCGGACCAGGTGCTCGTCCCACGGCGCCGTCCAGACGACGGCCACCGCGGCGAGCACGCCGACCGGGACCAGCAGGGCCCGCCGCGAACGCGAGCCGGCCAGCAGCAGCACGGCGGGAAGGGCAACGGCGACCAGGTCGAAGACCGCGTACTGCATGACCGCTCCTGCCCGGATGCGCGCGTGCGTGGCCCCGTACCGGAGGCGAGTCAGCCGCCCCCGGTACGGGGTAGCTCAGGCGCGGACGCGCTGGCTGGAGCCGCTGCCCGCAGCGTCCCCGCCGGGCCGGTCGGTCAGCAGGGTGTCCTCGGCGTAGCTCGGGTCGTCGACCTCGCTCTTGACGCGAGCGATCTTGAAGATCACGAGACCGAATGCGGCCTTCGCGAGGATGTCCGCAATGGAGTAGCCCGTCTGGCGGGCCACGAAGGCCCCACCGCCTTCAAGCCCGAACACCGGGAACAGGTAGGCGATCGGGTAGACACCCCACAGCCCGACAAGCATGATGCGCAGCTTGCCCACCGTGCTGCGGACCTCCTCCGGCTGGCGGTCAAGCGACTTGCTGAGCTCAACGAACAACACGTACAGCAGGTAGATGAACGGGATCGTGGACAGCGTGCCCCACAGCAGGCGGGTGCCGTTACTGGTCGCAATCTCACCGGGGTAGCCCAACGCGATCATCGCGCCGGAGGCGAGGACCAGCTTGGTGAGCAGCGGCTTGGCTACCGCGCGGGTCAGCGCCAGCACCGCGACCGTCTCCACGAGCAGGAGCGGCACGGTCAGGAACCAGTCGACGTACCGGTACGCCTCGTTGAACGGGATATTCGTCAGCGTGTAGGTGCCGGCCCCGCCCTGCGCCTGCGTCGTGTACGACTCCTTGAAGTTCAGGAAGATACGCAGGTAGTGGTAGGTCGCGATGAAGCAGACCATCGCGCTCACGACGATGGCGTTGCGGTAGCGCGGAAGCACCCGGCGCTGCGAGAGCACCAGGTACAAGCCGGTGAAACCCAAGCTGGCGATGGCCAGCGAAAGCAGGTTGTACACGGTGTCGTACTGTCCCGAACTCAGTTGGGGCACAGCAATACCTGTAGCCAGCAACACTTCCTGCTCCTCACATGGCACCGGCGGGCGCCGGCGTGGCGGCTGGTTGACGGGGGGCAGCGAGGATCGCCGACCTCCGGTCCCGGAGTGACGGCCACGGACAGGTCCGCGGTCGTCCGGCGGGGCAACCGGACTGTGAACCTACGCGATCAAGCCCGCAACTCGAAACACCCGCTGTCGCGCCGCACCGTCCGACTTGCCCGCCGGTACAGCGGCACGGCTTCGGCGTGAAGGGCAATGGTTTCAGGGCTACAGCGTCAGACGTGGCTCAGGAAACCGAGCAGGTCCGACCGCGTGACGATGCCTACGGGCTTGCCGTCGTCCAGGACGACGAGCGCCGACGCCTTCTCCAGGGCAGCCATCGCGACCGGCAGCGGCTCGCCCGCACCGACCATCGGCAGCGGCGGGCTCATCCGCTCGGCCAGCGGGCTGTCGAGCGCCGCACGGTCGGCGAAGACCGCCTCGAGCAGGTCCCGCTCGACAACGCTGCCCACGACCTCCGCCGCCATGACGGGCGGCTCGTGCTGCACGACGGGCATCTGCGACACCCCGTACTCGCGCAGGATGGCAATCGCTGAGCCCACGGTCTCCTCCGGGTGCACGTGCACGAGCTCCGGCAGCCCGGTCGCGGCTTCGCTGCCCTTGCGGCGCAGCACGTCGCCGACCGTTGGCTGCGTGGCGTCGGGCACCAGGAAGCCGTAGTCGGCCATCCACTCGTCGTTGTAGATCTTGCTCAGGTAGCCGCGGCCGGAGTCGGGCAGCAGCACCACGACGACGTCGTCCTCGGTGAGCTCCTCGGCCAGCCGCAACGCCGCGGCGGCGGCCAGCCCGCACGAGCCACCGACCAGCAGCGCTTCTTCCCGGGCCAGCCGACGGGTGGTGAGGAAGGAGTCGCGGTCGCTGACGGCGATGATGCGGTCGGCGACCCCGCGGTCGTACGTCGTCGGCCAGAAGTCCTCGCCGACCCCCTCGACCAGGTAGGGACGCCCGGTGCCGCCGGAGTAGACCGATCCCTCGGGGTCGGCCCCGATCACCTGCACGCGTCCGCCACTGACCTCCTTCAGGAAGCGACCGGTGCCGCTGATCGTCCCCCCGGTGCCGACGCCGGCGACGAAGTGCGTGACGAGCCCGTCGGTCTGCTCCCACACCTCGGGCCCGGTCGTGCGGTAGTGCGCTTCGGGGTTCTTGGGGTTGCTGTACTGGTCGGGGTTCCACGCCCCCGGGATCTCGCGGGCCAGCCGCTTGCTCACCGAGTAGTACGAGTCGGGGTGCTCAGGGGCCACCGCGGTCGGGCACACCACGACCTCTGCGCCGTACGCCCGCAGGACCGCGATCTTCTCGGCACTCATCTTGTCGGGCATCACGAACACGCAGCGGTAGCCGCGGGCGTTGGCGACCAGCGCGAGGCCGACCCCGGTGTTGCCGCTGGTCGGCTCGACGATCGTGCCGCCGGGCAGGATCAGCCCGCGCTGCTCGGCGTCCTCGACCATCGCCAGCGCGATGCGGTCCTTCACCGAGCCGCCCGGGTTCAGGTACTCGACCTTCGCCAGCACCTGCGGCCGCAGGTGCGCCGCCAGCCGGCCCAGGCGGACCAGCGGGGTGCCGCCCACCAGCTCGATGAGGGAGTCACTGACCTGCACGGTGGGCCTCTCGATCGGGGAGATTAAAGCGTACGGCCGCTAGGGTCGCCTCCCGGCTCTAGCGGGACGACGGGAGGGGGCGGGCGTGGCGGGCGAGCGGCTCCTCGATGGCGCCCATCGCGTGCCGAACCTGCCCCTTCCTGCCGTGTGCAGGGTGTTGCTCGACGCCGACGGTGAGCCGCCGTGACCCGGCTGTTGAGCGTGCGGCCCGGGCGACGGGCGCGCTCGGTCGCGCTCGGGGCGGCGTACGGCGGTGGCGCCGTCGGCACCCTCGGCGCGCTCGGCTGGGGCGTCCTGCGCGTCGAAGCCAGGCTGGCCCGCGTCACGATCGGTGAGCCCAAGGAGCGGGCGCCACTGGCCAGCGGCTCGTGGGGCCGCGGCCGGCGCGGTCGTGCACCGCTGCGCCTGGCCGTGATCGGCGACTCGAGCGCCGCCGGCCTGGGCTGTGAGACCGCGGAGCAGACGCCCGGTGCGCTGCTGGCCGGCTCGCTGGCCCGCGAGCTGCACCGCCGCGTCCTGCTCGACATGCTGGCAGTCGTCGGCGCCCGCAGCGCCGACCTCGACGCGCAGGTCGCCCGGGCGCTGGTCCGTAAGGTCGACCTGGCGGTGCTGATGGTGGGCGCCAACGACGTGACGCACCGGGTGCCGCCGGCCGCTGCCGCCCGCGACCTTGCCCGCGCCGTCACGACCCTGCGGGCCGCCGGTGCCGCGGTGGTGGTCGGCACCTGCCCCGACCTCGGCACCGTCAAGCCGCTGTGGCAGCCGCTGCGCAGCGTCGCCAGGGTCATCAGCCGGCGCACGGCGGGTGCGCAGACCGTCGCTGTCGTCGAAGCCGGCGGGTTGTCCGTCTCTCTCGGTGACCTGCTGGGCCGCGAGTTCGGCGAGTCCCCCGCGCTGTGGTCCGCCGACCGCTTCCACCCCTCGGCTGCCGGCTACGGCCGGGTCGTCGATGTGCTGCTGCCCGCAACCCTGCAGGCACTCGGCGTCGAGGTGCCGGGCGAGCGGACCGATCGCGACAGCGTGCAGGACGTCGCGCTGGCTGCGAGTGTGGCAGCCCAGGACCCCGGGCTGGTCGTCGAGACGATCGAGGGCGCCCAGGGGGCGGCTGCCGCGGGGCCCGGCCGGTTGGCTCGGCTGGTCCGTCGCGTACCCCTCGTCGGGCGCGGCGCTCCCGAGGGCCGCACGCCGAGCGAGCAGGCCGCCGCGGCCGACGAGGCCGACCAGGGGTAGCTGGCCCCGGGGGCCGCCGCCGACGTCGGGCGGGCCCCCGCAGCCCGCGCCGCGGCCGCCCGGCGGTCCCTGTGTCGGTGTCAGTCGGCGCGTCGGAAGTAGTGGTGACCCGAACCACAACCCCCGCCGACCGAATGGCGTTCTCTCTGAGGTTAGCGTCCGGAGGGACCGCACCGACCACTGAGGAGCTCGCCATGCCTGAGGCAGTCATCGTTGCCACTGCTCGTTCGCCGATCGGCCGGGCGTTCAAGGGTTCGCTGACCGAGGTGCGGGCGGATGACCTGGCGGCGCTGGTAGTGCGGGCGGCGCTGGACAAGGTGCCGGCCCTCGACCCCCACGACATCGACGATCTGATGTTGGGTTGCGGGTTGCCGGGCGGGGAGCAGGGCAACAACCTCGGCCGGGTCGTGGCGGTGCAACTGGGCTACGACTTCCTGCCCGGTACGACGATCACCCGGTACTGCTCCAGTTCGCTGCAGACCACCCGGATGGCGGCACACGCGATCCGGGCCGGTGAAGGCACGGCGTTCATCTCCGCCGGGGTGGAGATGGTCAGCCGGTTCGTGAAGGGAAACAGCGATTCGTTGCCGGACAGCCGCAACCCGCTTTTCTCGCAGGCCGAGGCGCGCAGCGCCGCGCTGGCCGCAGGTGGCCAGGACGGCTGGCACGACCCGCGCGAGGACGGCCAGATCCCGGACGTGTACATCTCGATGGGGGAGACCGCCGAGAACCTGGCCCGGTTGAAGGGCGTGACCCGAGTCGAGATGGACGAGTTCGCGGCCAGGTCACAGAACATCACCGAGAAGGCGATCGCGAACGGCTTCTTCGACGCCGAGATCACGCCGGTACCGCTGCCCGACGGCAGCCTGATGACCAAGGATGACGGCCCACGGGCCGGGGTCTCGGTAGCCGGGATGAGTGGCTTGAAGCCGGTGTTCCGGCCCGACGGCCTCGTCACTGCAGGGAACGCGTGCCCGTTGAACGACGGGGCCGCCGCTGTCATCGTGATGAGCGACGCCAAGGCCGCCGAGCTCGGCCTCACCCCGCTGGCCCGCATCGTCAGCACCGCCGTGACCGGGCTGTCCCCGGAGATCATGGGTTACGGTCCGGTGGCGGCCACCCGCTTGGCGCTGGCCCGCGCCGGGATGAGCGTCGGTGACATCGACCTCTTCGAGATCAACGAGGCGTTCGCCGCTCAGGTCATCCCGTCGTACCGCGACCTGGGCATCGACCTGGACAAGCTCAACATCCACGGCGGTGCCATCGCCCTGGGTCACCCGTTCGGGGCCACCGGAGCCCGGATCACCGGCACGCTGATCAACGGCCTGGAGAGCCTGGACAAGCAGTGGGGCGTCGAGACCATGTGCGTCGGCGGCGGCATGGGCATGGCCATGGTCCTCGAGCGGCTGAGCTAGCGGCCACAGACCCGTCTTGCGCGGGCCAGCAGCTCGGCCTGGCTGGCTGCGGCCAGCTTCTCGACGAGCCCAGGCGGTACCGGCTCGTCGAGCAGGTCTAGGCGGTGCAGCAGCAAGTGCGCGACGGCGTCGTCCGTGGCGCGCCCGCTGCGCACCAGGTCGTCGGCCGTCACCGCCAGCTGGTCGGGCAGCCCGAGGTCGCTGTCAAGCCGGGGCACCAGCACCGGCGCCGCCCCGGCCGCGTCGGCGAGCCACTGCACGAGATGATGGACGACGTCCGCACGGGTGCCGCGCGGCGGTACCGAGGCCGACCAGCGAGCCGGGGTGAACAGCCGAAGCCGGGCGACCAGCGAGCCGGCCTCGCGGGCGAGCATCTCGGTCATACCCCTGCCACCCGGGGCTGCGCGGACGTCCTCGGCACCGGGTCAGCGTAGGCGTGGCGGGTATCTTTGCGTCGTGCCCCGACCTCCACGTGCGGGATGCCGGCGCGTCGTGCCCCGCTCCGCCCTGCCGGGCACAGCGTGCTGAGCGCCCTGTTGGGTGTGCTCGCCGTTGTCGTCCTGACCCTGGGCACCGCTCTGTACGTCGCCGCTGAGTTCAGCCTGGTCGCGGTCGACCGCACCCAGCTCGAGGCCGCCGCCAAGGCGGGTGACGACCGTGACGCGGGCGTACTCGCGGCCGTACGCACGCTGTCCACGCAACTGTCCGGCGCGCAGCTCGGGATCACCGTCACCACCCTGGTCGTGGGCTTCATCGCCGAGCCGTCGATCTCGGTGTTGCTCGAGCCGGTGCTGGAGGCGGCCGGGCTGCCCGCGGGCGCCGCCACGCCGGTGTCCTTCGCAGTCGCCCTCCTCCTCGCGACCGTCCTGCAGATGGTCGTGGGGGAGCTCGTCCCGAAGAACCTCGCGATCGCCCGTCCGTTGCAGGTCGCGCGCGCGATCGCCGGCCCACAGCGGATGTCGAGCGCCGTACTGCGGCCGCTGATCGCTGTCTCCAACGGCGCCGCCAACCGGGTCGTACGGATTCTCGGCGTCGAGCCACAGGAGGAGCTGCGCTCGGCCCGCTCCGCGGAGGAGCTCGGCAGCCTGGTGCGCAGCTCGCAGCAGCAGGGCGCGCTGTCGGCGCAGACCGCGTCGATGCTGGCCCGTTCGCTGGCCTTCGGCGACCGGACGGCCGGCGACGTGATGACCTCGCGTACCCAGATGGTCTCGCTGGCCGCGGCAGGCACCGTCGCCGAACTGCTCGCGCTCGCCCAGTCGTCCGGCCACTCACGGTTCCCGGTCGAAGGCGACGGCGTGGACGACGTGGTCGGCGTCGTGCACGTCAAGCAGGCACTCGCCGTTCCCCGGGCGGAGCGCGACCGCACCCGCGTCGTCACCGTGATGGGGCCGGTGCCACGGGTTCCGGACACCGTCCACCTCGACCGGCTGCTGGTGACGCTGCGCGAGCCAGGTCTGCAGATGGCCGTCGTCGTCGACGAGTACGGCGGTACCGCCGGCATCGTCACCCTGGAGGACCTCGTCGAGGAGTTGGTCGGGGAGGTCGACGACGAGCACGACGAGGGCTCGCGGCCCCCGGTGGAGCTGCGCCGTACCGGCCTGGTGCTGTCGGGCCTGCTCCGCGACGACGAGGTTGCCGACGTCGCCGGCCTGACCATGCCCGAGGGTCCGTACGACACCCTCGGCGGGCTGGTCATGGCCCGGCTCGGCCGGCTGCCCCGCAAGGGCGACGTCGTCACGCTGGACGGCTGGACGCTCACGGTCACCGAGCTCGACGGCCGTCGGGTCGACCGGGTGCTGGCCGAGCAGGTGACGATCGGCGACGCCGATCAGTCTGCGGACGGGTCCCTCACGACGTGAGCGCCCTCGCCTTCGCCCTGGCCGTCCTGCTGCTCGCCGGCAACGCCTTCTTCGTGGGTGCAGAGTTCGCCGTCATGAGCGTGCGCCGCAGCCAGGTCGAGCCGTTGGCGCAGACAAGTCGCCGGGCCCGTACCGTGCTCGGCGCGCTCCAGCACCTCTCGCTGATGCTCGCCGGTGCGCAGCTGGGGATCACGCTGTGCTCGCTGGGGCTCGGCGCGGTCGCCGAGCCCGCGGTCGCCCACCTGATCGAGGCCGGCCTCGAACGCGCCCGCGTGCCGGACGCGCTACTGCACCCGATCGCCTTCGCCGTCGCGCTGGCGCTGGTGGTCTTCCTGCACATGGTGCTCGGCGAGATGGTGCCGAAGAACATCGCGCTCGCGACCCCAGAGCGCGCAGCCCTGGTTCTGGTACCGGCCCTGGTCACCTTTGCCCGGGCCGTCGGGCCGGTCCTGCGCGGCCTCAACGCCACGGCGAACGCCGTGCTGCGCCTGTTCGGTGTCACGCCGAAAGATGAGCTGACCTCGTCGTACACGCCAGAGGAGCTCGCCGACATCATCGCCGAGTCACGGAGCGAGGGGTTGCTCGACCGCGACGAGCACGAGCGGCTGTCCGGTGCGCTGGCGCTGCAGCAGACCTGTGCACGCGACGTCATGGTCACCTTCGACAAGCTCGTGACCGTCCCGGAGACGATCACCCCCGACGAGCTGGAGGCCCTGGTCGTCCGCACCGGCTTCTCGCGCTTCCCGGTGCGGTCGGTGCTGGACGACCCCGCCACCGACGACGTCGTCGAGGGTGGCCTGGTCGGCTTTGTGCACGTGAAGGACACCCTCGCGATGACCGCAGCCGCCCGCCGTCAGCCGCTGCCCTTCGCGCTGCACCGGCCGATGCCTCAGCTGGCCGCCGACCTCCCGCTGGAGGCGGTGCTCGCCGCGCTGCAGCGGAACAAGAGCCACCTGGCGCAGGTCGTCGACGAACGCGGCGCGATCGGGGTGCTGGCGTTGGAAGACGTGGTCGAAGAGTTCGTCGGCGAAATCCGCGGCGCCAGCTGACCGGCCAGCGCCGCGGCCCGGCACTGACCGTCAGCTGCGCAGGACGACGCGGCTAGCGCCGACCGCCCTGCAGGTAGCTCAGCAGCCGCAGCACCTCGAGGTAGAGCCAGACCAGCCCGACCACGAGCCCGAAGGCGATCCGCCACGACTCCCGCTCCGGCGCGCCACCGGCGACCATCCGCTCGGCCTGGTCGAAGTCCAGGACGAACGTCAGCGCGCCGAACGTAATGAAGGCCAGGCTGAACAGGATCGACAGCACCGGGTTGCCACCACGGATGCCGAGCCCGTCACCGCTGCCGAACAGGCCGACGACGATATTGAGGAGTAGCACGGCGAACAGGCCGACGAAGCCGTACGTCACGACCTTGGTGAAGCGCGGCGTGGCGCGCAGCCGGCCGCTCTTGTAGCCGTACGCCACGGCGCCGAAGACGGCCACCGTGCCGACGATCGCCTGCACGACGATGCCACGGTAGGCGCCTTCGTACGCGGCGCTGATGCCGCCGACGGCGACCCCCTGCACGGCGGCGTAGGCCAGTACGAGCGGGGGGCTGACCTCGCGCTTGAAGATGTTGACCATCGCCAGCCCGAAGCCGACGAGCGCCGCCACGATCACGACGCCGTAGCCGACGCCGAGGGCCCAGGCGGCTCCGCCGGTGAGCACCAGCAGACCCAGCAGCAGGCCGGTCTTGACCATGATGTCGTCGACGGTCAGGCGCTGGGGGGCACCGTAGATCTCAGCCGCATCCTGCGCGCTGGGCGCGTTGCGCAAGCTCTCGATCAGCGGCGCACTCCGCGCGAACACGGGGTTGTTGCTCTGGTTCAGAGCCATGGGTCGATGCTCTCCTCTGCTCGGCCCTCGGACGGGGCCGTGCAGTGCGTACAACGCTGCTGGACCGGCGGGTGTGCCCGAACTGCGGATCCGTCCGTCCGTGCCCCCGGCGGGACTCGAACCCGCAATCCAGGCGGTTTAAGCGCCTCGTCTCTGCCAGTTGGACCACGGGGGCCGGCACAGCGACCTTAGGCCCATGACACGCCGCAGGCCGGGCGCACCGGTCAGGACCTGCGCCGCCGCGCACTGCGAGGGCAGACTGTCCGGGTGTCGGACATCGAGCCCGGATCCGTGACGGTGAGAACGGTGCTCGCGGTCCGCGAGTTCCGCGCGCTGCTTGCCTCCTCCCTGCTGTCGGTGCTGGGCGATCAGGTGGCCCGGATCGCCGTCGCGCTGCTGGTGTTCGACCGGACCGGCTCCCCCTTCGCCGCGGCCGCCACCTACGCCTGCTCGCTGCTGCCCTGGCTGGTCGCCGGCCCGGTGCTGGCCGCGCTCGCAGACCGGCTGCCACGCCGGCGGCTGATGGTGGTCAGCGACCTCGTACGCGCGGCGCTGGTCGGGGTGCTTCTGCTACCCAGCGTGCCGCTGCCCCTGCTGTTCGTGGTCCTGCTGCTGGTCGGGCTGGTCTCCCCGGCCTTCGACGCCGCCAAGAGCGCGGTGCTCACCGACGTTCTGCCGGGCGAGAGCTACCTGGTCGGCAACGCCCTGCAGAACGTGACGCTGCAGTTCGCCCAGGTGGCCGGGTTCCTGGTCGGTGGCGCGGCGGTCGCCCTCACCAGTACGAGCGGCGCCCTTGCTCTGGACGCCGCCACCTTCCTGGTCTCGGCGGGCCTGCTCGGCACCTGGGTGCGGGAGCGCCCGTTGCCCGAGCGCGAAGCAGTGTCGCTGCTCGGCGACACCGTGGCCGGAGTGCGGTGGGTAGCCCGCAACCCGGTCCTTCGACGGATGCTCGGCTTCGGCCTGCTGAGCGCTCTGGTCACGATCGCCCCCGAAGGACTGGCCGTACCGGTGGCCGCCCAGCTCGGCGGCGGGCCCGTCACGGCCGGGCTGCTGACCGCTGCCCTACCGGCCGGCTTCCTGATCGGGTCGATCGTGGTGCTCAGGGTGCCTGCCGAGCGCCGGCAGAACCTGCTGCCCCTGCTGGTGCTGGTCTCGGGGGTGGCCCTGCTGCCGACACCCGCTTTGCGGACCCCTGTCGCGGTGACCGTGCTCTGGCTGCTTGTCGGGGCCGGTTCGGCCCTCGGCCTGATCGCCAACGCCACGTACATGCAGGCGGTGCCGCGCGAGATGCGCGGCCGTGCGTACGGCGTCGCCGACACCGCGCTGACAGCTGTCCAGGGCGCGTTGCTGCTGGCGCTCGGCGGGCTGGCCGAGGTGCTGGACCCGCGGGTGGTCGTCGCCGGAGCCGGTGGCGCGGCCCTGCTGCTCCTGCTGCTGCTGCTGCGCTCCCCCGAACGATCCGACCACCCTGCGTCCAGCCCGACCGTGGACAGCCCCGCACGTCGAGCCGGCCAGGTCGGTGACGCGACGCACGGCCGGGCCGGAGCAACCCTGGCCGGCACCGTGGGCCTCCCCGTCCCCCGCGCCGGGCAGCCGGCCGGACCGGCGTCGCCGGCTGCTTCTCCAGTCGAGCCGGACCTGCGTCGATGACCTCTTCCGTGACCTCGCCCTCAGCACCGGGACGGCGGCGGACCGTAGCCGCCGGCCTGCTGGCGATCGCGATGCTCGCGGGAGGCCTGCTGGCCGTACTGCTCGCCGGCGGCCCGCCACTGCCCGGCCTGCCACTCGCCTGGTGGGTCCTGCTCTTCCTCTACATAGCCGCGGAGCAAGGGAATCTGGGGTTTCAGCGCCGGGGCCAAAGCGTGCTCGTCGCGCTGGCCCAGCTGCCACTGGCACTCGGCGTCGTGCTCGTCGCCCCCCTCACACACGTGATCGTGCGACTGGTCGCGACCACCATCGACTGCGTTGCACACCGGCGCGGTGTCCTCAAGACGGCGGTCAACCTCGGTATTGCCGGCCTGGAGGTCGGAATCGTCGCCCTCGTCGTCCACCTGCTGCACCCGCTCCCCAGAGCGGCCCCACCACTGTGGGGCGCGCTGCTCGTCGGCATGCTCGTCGCCGGCGCCGTGGGGCACTTCTGTCTCTACCTCCTGTTCGGCATCCTGGGCTTCCCCCAGCCCAGTCGTCGCGACCTCGCCGAGCCGATTGCCGTCGAGGCCCTGGTGACGACGGTCTTCGTCGGCCTGGCGGTGCTCACCGTCGCTGCCGCTCTCACCGACCGCTCGACCGTCCTGGTCGTCCTCGGCCTCGCGCTGGTGCTCGGGTTGTCGTACCGGGCCTACCGGCGGCTGGCGGCGCAGCAGCGGGCGACCGAGGATCTCTATGCCTTCATCAAGGTACTAGGACCGGTCGACGTCGAGCACCCCGACGCGCTGCCGGTGCTGGAGCATGTGCGCGAGCTCGTGTACGCCCGGCAGCTGGAGCTGGAGGTCGCCGACGGTCGGGGCGGGCTCGGCACCTGTCTGTCGGTCGAGCTCGGGCGGCCGGCCGTGATCCGTACCGGCCGGCTCGACGCACCATCGACCGGTGCGGGGCTGGAGGCGGAGCGGATGACCGCGCCGCTGGTCGTCGGCGCCTCCTTCGTCGGGCTGCTCACCGCCTCGCACCGCGTCACGACCGACCGGGCCTTCGACATGAAGGACCTCCGTCTGCTCGAGACGGTGGCGACCGAGCTCGCCACCGCACTCGACCGCGGGCGGCTGCTGCGCGACCTGGGCCGGGCCGCCTCCACCGACCCGCTGACCGGGCTGCCCAACCTGCACCGGATGACCCAGGGCCTGGCGGCGATGCTCGACGAGCATGACGGGGTCGTGCTCGCGGCGGTGGCAGTGGACTCGTTCCGAGAGGTCAATGACACCCTGGGCCACCAGGTCGGGGACGACCTGCTGCGCGAGGTGGCGAGCCGACTGCACGCAACAGCCCCGACCGCACTCATCGGACGCATCGGCGGGGGTCGCTTCGCGGTCGCCGTGCCCGCCGCCGTCGCGGGCGGCGACGCCGGCATGTTCGGGCTCGGACTGCGCGCCCGGGTCGAAGGTGGCGCCCAGCTCGGCGCCGTCGGCACGCACGTACGGCTGTCGGTCGGCTGCGTGCTGGCGCCCGAGCACGGTACGGAGGCCTCCACGCTGCTCAGGCGCGCCGAGACAGCCATGTACAGCGCCCGGCTCGCGCACGGCGGCCCGGTGCTGTGGGAGCCGGCCTACGAGGTGCAGGGCCAACGCCGGCTAGCCGTGGTCATGGCGCTACGCGAGGCGCTCGCCTCGGGGGCCATCGGCGTGGCGTTCCAGCCGAAGGTGTCCTCACAGACGTCGGTGGTCACCGGGGTCGAGGCCCTGGCCCGCTGGACGCACCCGGCGCTGGGCAGCATCGCGCCGGTCGAGTTCGTGCCGCTGGCGGAGGCGGCCGGACTGATGGGCCAGCTGACCAGCACCGTCCTGCGGCAGGCACTGACGGCCTGCCAAGGGTGGCAGCGCCGGGGCGGCGCGGTGGGTGTGTCGGTGAACGTCAGCGCAGACACGCTGCAGGACGGTGGGTTCGTCACCGAAGTCGCCGGGGTCCTTCGTTCGGCGGGGGTCGACGCCGGCTTGCTGACTCTGGAGCTGACCGAGGACGTGGTGGTGGCCGACCCACAGCTGGCTGCGGAGCGGATGCACGAGCTCCGGGCGCTGGGGGTCAAGCTGTCGGTGGACGACTTCGGCACGGGCTACTCGTCGTTGACCTACCTCAAAGGCCTGCCCATCGACGAGGTGAAGATCGACAAGGGGTTCGTTGCCGGCCTGGTCGGTGACGCTGGCGACCAGGCGGTGGTACGCGCCGTCGTGGACATCGCCCACACCTTGGGGATGGCGGTCGTCGCGGAGGGGGTGGAGCAGGAGGACCAGCACTGCCTGCTCCAGAAGTTGGGGGTGGACGAGGAGCAGGGCTACCTGCATGCTCGACCTATGCCCGCACTGGGGATGGCGACCTGGCTGCGTCGCCGGGAGGACGTGAAGCGACTCAGCTGAAACCGCAGAGTCACGCGTCGGTCGAGATCATTTTGCTCTCGGCCCAGATGGGGTTGCCCTGACTAAGCCCACTTGGCGGTACGCAACATGGTCACCTCCCGGTAAATCTGCCTGACGATCAGCCGATCGGCTCAATGGGCAAAGGCTAGGTGGCCCTCCACCCCGCGTCTAGGGGACGTGTCTGTCGTTTTGTACCCAAATCAGATCAGACTGCCTCAATAACTTCACCCCAACGGCCCACCCGACGACTCTGAGTGGTCGTCGGGCTGCTCCATCAGGCCGGCGAGCGCTAGGCCGCGGGCGAGGACACTGTCCAGCATGGACTCCGTCAGCCGCCCTGTGAAGGTGTTCTGCTGGCTCACGTGATAGCAGCCGAGCAGCGTCGGACCACCCTGGAGCGCCACCTGCACGCCGTGCCCGAACGCCGGCAGCCGGTCGGGCAGCAACACGCCAGCGGCCGCGAGCGCCGGCGGCAGGGCCCGCCAGCCGAAGCCGCCGAGCACGATCACCGCGGCCGTCGTCGGCAGCACCCGGCGCAGCTCGGCGACCAGCCAGGGCGCACAGGTGCTCCGCTCGGCCGGCGTCGGAGTGTTGCCGGGCGGCGCGCAGCGCACGCCCAGCGTGATCCGGGTGTGCAGCAGAGCCTGCCCGTCGCCGGCGTGCACGCTGGTGGCCTGGGACGCGAGCCCCGCGCGGTGCAGCGCCGCGAACAGCCAGTCACCGCTGCGGTCACCGGTGAAGATCCGCCCGGTCCGGTTACCACCGTGGGCGGCGGGCGCCAGACCCATCACCAGCAGCCGGGGGGCCTCGGCGCCCCAGCTGGTGACCGGCCGCCCCCAGTACGACTCATCGGCGTACGACGCCCGCTTGACCTCCGCCACCTGCTCGCGCCAGGCCACCAGGCGCGGGCAGGCCCGGCAGACGCTGGACCTGGCCCCGAGCTCCTGCAACCCTGCCGATCCTGCGGCCAGGCGTACGACGTCGGCAGCGTTGTGGGCAACCGGCGTCGAGGCGTCGGCCAGCTCCTGCGGATGGCCGGAGCCGGGCGGGGTGACCACCGCCCCGAGGGTAGGCGGGACTCAGGGGGCGCTGGTGCCCTGCCGCCCGTAGCGGTCCTCGAGCCGTACGACGTCGTGCAGCTGCGTCGTGGACGCCTCGAGCATCACCGTGTCGACCAGGGCGGTGACCCGGTGCCGGACGCCGGGGAGCAGGTGCACGGACTCGCCGGGCTCGAGCTCGAAGACCTCCAGCGCGTCCTCGGTCAGGCCGACCTCGCAGCGCAGCCGGCCGGACTGCACGCTGATGACCTCCTCCTTCTGCTCGTGGTACTGCAACGACAGCGCGTGCCCCGCGCTGACGTGGATGGCCTTGCCGCAGAACTTGCCGTCAACCAGGGCGAAGAGCTCTTCGTGCCCCCACGGCTTGTCCTGTCGCGTGACCCGGCTGACCCAGTCGGCCTTGCTCATGTCGCTCCTGTCCCTTTCTGGTCGTGGTGCTGCTGGTGGGATGTCTGCTGCGGCACGCTCCAGGCGATGCCGTCGAGGATGTCGGCCTCGCTGACCAGGATCTCGGTCAGGCCGAGGACGTCGACGATGGTCCCCAGCACGAGGGCGCCGGCACCGATGACGTCGACCCGGCCAGGGTGCATGACCGGCAGCGCGGCGCGCTGCACGCGGGTCATCCTCAGCAACCGCGCGGTGACCTCGCGTACGTCGGCGGCGGCCAGCGTGGACAGATGGATGCGCTCGGCGCTGTAGGCAGAAAGGCCGAGCGCGACCGCCGCGACGGTGGTCACCGAGCCGGCCAGGCCGACGGCGGTACGGGCCCGCTCGACAGGTACCGCAGCACGCACCTGCGCGAGAGCGATCTCCACGTCGGTGCGGGCCGCTCCCACCTGGTCGGCGCTCGGCGGGTCGCCGGCCAGGTGCCGCTCGGTGAGCCGCACGCAGCCGACATCGACCGACAGCGCCGCCTCGACCCGGTCGGTGCCCAGCACGAACTCCGTCGAGCCCCCACCGATGTCGATCACCAGGAACGGCCCGTCCGCCCGGTCCAGACCGCGCGTTGCTCCGTCGAAGGACAGGGCGGCTTCCGCGTCGCCGGTGACGACCTCGGGGTGGATCGACAGCACGTCGTACACCAGGGCGGTGAAGGCGTCGCGGTTGCGGGCGTCGCGGGTGGCGCTGGTGGCTACCAGCCGGGTGGCCTCGACGCCGAGGTCGCGGCAGGTCTGGGCGTACGCGACGAGGGCGACGCGGACCCGCTCGAGCGCCTCGGGGGCGAGCTCGCCGGTGCGGTCCACCCCCTGGCCGAGGCGCACGATGCGCATCTCGCGGTGCACGTCGGTCTTGTGGGCGCCGTCTATGTCGGCCACGAGCAGGCGCAGCGAGTTGGTGCCGCAGTCCAGTGCGGCAACCCGCGTCACGCGAAAGTCGTCGGGTCAGGGTCCACGCAGGGCCCCCGGCCGGACCAGTCGGGCAGCAGCGCGAGAGCCTCGTCGCCGAAGGGGTTGACCCCGGGGCCGACGGCCAGGCTGTGGGCGACCATCACGTGCAGGCACTTGACCCGGGCCGGCATGCCGCCCTGTGCGGGCACACCCGTCAGGACCTCGTGCGCGTCGCGCCTGGCGATGTAGTCGGTGGCAGCCGCCTCGTAACGGGCCAGCAGGGCGTCGTCGGTCGCCAGCCGTGCGGTCATCTCACGCATCAGCCCCGAGCTCTCCAGGGTGCCGATCGCCGACGCGAGGCGGGGGCAGGTGAGGTAGTACAGCGTCGGGAACGGGGTGCCGTCGTCCAGCCGCGGTCGGGTCACCACGACCTGCGGCAGCCCGCACGCGCAGCGCGACGCCACGCCCGTCATCGCGCGCGGCGGTCGGCGCAGCTGAAGGGCGACGGCGCGGCGGTCGAACTGGTCTGACTCGCTCACCTCGGCGTCGCGTCGGCGGCGCGCACGCTCCCCCACAGCTGCGACCACCAGGGCGACTCGGAGCCCGCCGGCGCGACCGTCTCCGTCGCCGGGGGCACCACTGCGGCCTGCGGCCCGATCACCACGTACGACATCTCGCCGGGCTTGACGAAGTGCAGCCGTTCGCGGGCCAGCGAGGCTACGTAGGTCGGGTCGTCGAGCAGCGTGCGCTGGCGCTGCAGGTCCGCGACGCGGGCCGTCCGCTCGACCTGCGACTGTGCGAGCTCGGCGATGCGCCCACGTTGGGCCAGGTACTCACGCAGTGGCAGCGCCGCGCTGATGACCAGCGCGCACAGCACCAGGCCCAGCGCGGCAGCCCGGGTGGTCAGCCCGACCGAGGGGCCGGCCGACGTGGACGGGACGGCTGTGCGGCGCCGGCCCCGGACGCGCTCGGATCGCCGCAGGACGCTGCGGGCGCCCGGTCCGGGACGGCGGGGACGGTCCATGGCGACGATCTCTAGACCCGGCCCTCGATGGTGCGGAACCGGGGGAACGCCGTCGCGCCGGCGTAGCGGGCGGCGTCGTCCAGCTCCTCCTCGATGCGCAGCAGCTGGTTGTACTTGGCGACCCGCTCGCTGCGCGCCGGGGCGCCGGCCTTGATCTGCCCGCAGTCGGTGGCAACCGCGAGATCGGCAATGGTGGTGTCCTCGGTCTCGCCGGAGCGGTGGCTCATCATGCAGCGGTAGCCGCTGCGGTGGGCCAGCTGCACGGCGTCGAGGGTCTCCGTGAGCGTGCCGATCTGGTTGACCTTGACCAGCAGTGCATTGGCGCAGCCGCGGGCAATCCCGTCGGCGAGCCGCGCCGGGTTGGTCACGAACAGGTCGTCGCCGACGATCTGCACCGACCCGCCGAGCCGCTCGGTCAGGTGTGCCCAGCCGTCCCAGTCGCTCTCGTCCAGCGGGTCCTCGATCGACACGATCGGATAGCTCGCGACGAGGTCGGCGTAGTAGTCGGTCAGCTGCTCGGCGGTCTTGTGGGCACCCTCGAACAGGTAGCCGCTCTCGCTGTGGAACTCACTCGCCGCCACGTCGAGCGCCAGCGCGACATCGCGGCCGGGGGTGAGACCCGTCGCCGCGACGGCCTCCAGGATGAGGTCGAGTGCATCGCGGTTGGTGGGCAGGTCGGGGGCGAAGCCGCCCTCGTCGCCCACGCTGGTGGTGAGGCCGCGGGTCTTCAGCACGCTCTTGAGAGAGTGATAGACCTCCGTGCCCATCCGGAGCGCCTCGGTGAAGCTGGCCGCACCGATCGGCGCCACCATGAACTCCTGCACGTCGACGTTGGTGTCGGCATGCGCCCCCCCGTTGAGGATGTTGAGCATGGGCACCGGCAGCAGGTGGGCGTTGGGGCCGCCGACGTAGCGGAACAGTGGCAGCCCGAAGGAGTCGGCGGCAGCCCGGGCGACCGCGAGCGAGACACCGAGCAGCGCGTTGGCGCCCAGGTTGCCCTTGTCGGGAGTGCCGTCCAGGTCGATCAGCGCCTGGTCGACGAGCCGCTGCTCGGTGGCCTCGATCCCGACCAGCTCCGGGCCGATCGTGTCCAGCACGGCGTCGACAGCCTTGCGTACGCCCTTGCCGCCGTAGCGATCGCCACCGTCGCGCAGCTCTACTGCTTCGTACCGGCCGGTGCTGGCGCCGCTGGGCACCGCTGCCCGGGCGATCGTGCCGTCGTCCAGGGCCACCTCGACCTCGACGGTGGGGTTGCCGCGCGAGTCGAGGATCTCGCGGGCGCCGACGGCCTCGATGGACGGCACGGTTCTCCTGGGGGCGGCGGTGCGGGCAAGGACGGGTCTCTAGGTGCTGCCGCGACACTAGCGGGGGCCCGGCTGCCGCCGGGTCAGGCGCGCAGGAGGCGGTCAGGCCCGCCACAGCCGGGCGCCGACCCGGACAGCACCCGTCCCGGCCACCCGCAGATAGAAGCCGCGGGCGCCGCCGTCCAGCTCGTCGAGAGCCGCCAGGACCGCCGGCCCGGTGTCGCCCGTCTCGCGGCCGAGCACGTACTGCGTGAACTCCACGCAGGGCGCGGCGGCCAGCGCGTCGGTGAGCTCCAGCACGCCCTCGTCGACCTCGAGCAGCAGGGTCCCGCTGAGGTCGGCGACGGTGAGCGGGCCGCACTCGAGCAACAGGTTCTCGCCGGCCACCCCGTCGACCAGGTGCGAGCCGTACCGCTCCCGCAACGCGGCATAATGGGCCGTCGGCAGCACCGAGAGCCCGTTGACCCCGCGCACCTGCCGCGACTGTGGATGCCCGGCGCTGTGCACGTCGACCACCCGCTGCGGTGCGGGGCCGCCGGTCACTCCGGTGCAGCCGGTCGGGCCGACCTCCAGGGCGGGCACCTCGAGCAGCGGCTGGGGGTCGTACGGTCCGCTGCCGGACGGCCGCCGCTTGAGCGGCGAGCGCTGCACCTGCAGCCGGACGACCGTGGCGACGAGCCCGCCGTCATGGCGCGACACAGCTCTGCCCTCCGGAGATCGTCTTGACGGTGGCCGTCGGGTCGGGCGAGGACAGCGTCCCGGACAACCCGGTCGCGCTCGTCCAGGTGGTCCCAGCCGGGCCGTTCACGACCTGGACGTCGGGCACGGCCGACTGCAGAGCCTGCAGCGGCGAGCCCTCGGCGACACCGTCCGCAGTGGTGAGGGAACGGTCGGCGGCGCCGAGGTCGGTCCAGCCGACGAAGTGGTCGCCGTCCAGGAGCACCGTGAAACTGTCGCCGGTCAGGGCGGTGCGGGGTCCGGCCGCACACGTTCGGGGTGCGGAGGTCATCGGGCCCACGGCGTCCTCGACGGCCTGGCGTACCGCGTCCGGGGCAGCCGTCCCGAACGCGAGGACCTGCACCGAGGAGTCCGCTGCCAGCAGACCCAGGCCACCTCCCTGCAGCACCAGGACCGGCGGGGCCTGCTCGTCGGGCGGTGGTGTGACAGCCGGTGTCGGGGTAGTGCTTGCCGGTGCCGTCCCGTCAGCCGCGGTGGAGGCGGGTGCGGCCGGCGGCGGCGGCCCGTCGGCGGTCGGGGCCGTGCAGCCGGCCAGCAGCCCGGCCAGGAGCAGCCCCGCGGCAGCCGATCTGGTCATGGCCATCTCGCGCGCCAGCCGTCGGGGGTGAGGCCTGCGGGGTCGATGCCCTGCTCGTGGGCACTGCGCTCGACTCCGGCGAGCGCGTCGCGGTACTCGCGGGAGACAGCGCGAAGGGCGGCCTCCGGGTCGACGCCGTGCTCGGCGCAGCGCCGCACCAGCTCCCACAGCTCGCCGCCCAGACCGTCGTACGCCGGCACGGGGGCGCCGGTCCGGCTGGCCCGGCGCTGCAGCTTGGCAGCGAGCGAGAGCGCCGGCTGGCCGAGCGGTACTCCCTCGGTCACCGACGTGCGGCCCTTCTCGGCGACCTTCACCCGCTCCCAGCTGCTCTCGAGGTCGTCCGCGTCAGCGCCGGCGAAGACGTGCGGGTGCCGGCGTACGAGCTTGTCGACGAGGTCACCAGCGACGTCGTCGATCGACCAGGGCGCGGCGGCCTCGGTGCCGAGTCGGGCGTGGAAGGCCACCTGCAGCAGGACGTCGCCGAGCTCCTCGCGCAAGGCCGCCGGGTCGGCCTCCTCGAGCGCCTCGTAGGCTTCGTAGGCCTCCTCCAGAAGGTACGGGGCCAGCGACAGGTGCGTCTGCGTGGCGTCCCACGGGCAGCCGCCGGGGCTCCGGAGCCGGTCCATCACCTCGACGACGTCGAGCAGCCGGGCCCCGGGCCGGTCGGGTGCGCCCACCACGATCTTGACAGGGCCCCGGAACAGGGCCGGGACCATGTCGGGCTCGACCAGCGCGGTGGCGACCTGCCCGGTCCCGGCCCGCGCGGTGAGCAGCGCGGCCAACTCGGCCGACGCGACGACCTCGACGAGCACACCCGCTTCCCGGAGCACGGCCACCTGGCGGGGGTCTGCTCCGTCTTGCCCGGCCGGCAGCATGACCGGCCCGTCCCGCAGGACCTGCCAGGCGGCCCACGTCAGCACCCCCGGCGGGGTACGTGGGGACGCCGTGACCAGCACGATGCGCCCCACCGGAGTCACCGGCTTCGTGGAAGAGGTCACTGCTGCGGCAGCAGCGGGTCCTGTGCGGGCGCGCTGGGCCCGCCTGGGGGCGCCTCGGGACTGCTCAGCTCGTTGTTGCCCGTGGCTGTCCGCAGGGTCACCGCGAGCCTGGTGGTGTCCCACCCACCGAACCGCGGGTTGACCCTGATGTCCAGGGCGGTGGAGGCGTCGAGCAGCGCCTGCTGCACGGCCGCGTCGCTCTGTGGCTTCAGGATGCTGCGGCGCAGCTGCGTGGTGGCCGCCGCCAGGGTGGTGGTCTGTCGTTCGAGCACGCGCACCACGTGGCCGCCACGAGCGGAGGCAACGACGAAGGTGTCTCCGACAGCGGCGGCGAAGGCGGCCTTGGCGTACTCGTCGAGCCCTTCGGTCGCCAGCGCACTGCGCGGCAGCAGCCCGAGGTCTCCGCCGGCGGCCTTCGTGGCCTCGTCCAGCGAGCGGGTGCGGGCCAGCTCCCCGAAGTCCTTGTCCGACAGCACGGTGGCTGCCGGCAGCAGTGCCTGGGCGTCGGCCAGCGACGCGAGCTGTACCTGGGCGGTGCGGACCCGGTCGAAGGTGTCGATGCCGGCCTGATAGGCCTGCTCGAGCTGCTGCTGCGACACCGGGAGGTCAGCGGTGAGCGCGGCCCCGAGCTCGGCCGTCTGCGCCCGGTTGCGAGCAAGGTCGCGCACCTGCTGCACGCTGAGCCCGGCGGCCGCAGCCTGGGTCTTGAGCTCCTGCGGGCCACCGACCGAGTCCTCGATCATCCGGAACTGCCCGTCGATGTCGGTGGGCGTGACGGTCACGCCGTGACGGCGCGCGGCCTCGTCGACGACCTTCGCCGTGATCAGCCGGCCGAGGACCTCACGCTGGTAGGCGGGCCGGTCGGCGGCGAGTTGCGCGGCCGCCGGGTCGGCGAGCCCCTCGTCGACGGTGCGCGCCAGCTCCTCGGAGCTGATCCGGCCGCTGCCGATCACGACGGCGGCACCCGCCAGCACCGGCGCATTCCCGCAGCCGGTCAGCGCGAGGGCGGCGGCGGCTCCCACGGCGGCGAGTCGGGCGGTGCGGGTCACGGCAGGGGCCTCCAGACGACAGGCGGTCCCGGCCAGCCTGCCACGTGGCGCCACACGGCTGGGCCGGTGGTCCGCGAGGATGCCGGATCTCACCCGGCGGCCGCTGACGCTGCCCCGGCGGCGGCGACACTGTCGTCGAGCACCGCCTCGAGCAGCCCGCGGGCCCAGTCCAGCAGGGCAGCGTCGCGCAGCGGCTGGCCGCCGACGGGCTTGCTGGCCGGCCTCGGCACCAGCACGGTGCCGACGGTCTGCTTGACGACCGACTTCGGGTAGAGCCGCTGCAGCCGCAGCACCTGTGACTCGCGCAGCGGCATCGGCAGGAAGCGCACCTGGGAGCCCTGCAGGGCGACCTCCGTCAGGCCGTACCGCCGGGCGGCGACCCGGAACGAGGCGACGGCCAGCAGGTTCTCCACCGGCGTCGGCAGCGGCCCGTAGCGGTCGGCCAGCTCCTCGCGCACGGCGGTCAGTGCGGCGTCGTCGGTGGCCCCCGCGATCCGACGGTAGGCCTCCAGTCGCAGCCGTTCACCGGGGACGTAGGCGTGCGGCAGGTGCGCGTCGACCGGCAGGTCCACCTTGGTGCCGGGCGCCTCGTTGTCGGGCGGCCGCTCACCCGCGAGGCCGCGCTTGTAGCTGCCGACCGCCTCGCCCACCAGTCGCATGTAGAGGTCGAAGCCGACGCTCGCGATGTGGCCGGACTGCTCGCCGCCGAGCAGGTTGCCCGCGCCGCGGATCTCCAGGTCCTTCATGGCCACCGCCATGCCGGCGCCGATCTCGGTGTTCTGGGCGATGGTCGTCAACCGGTCGTGGGCGGTTTCGGTCAGCGGCCGCTCCGGTGGGTAGGTGAAGTAGGCGTAAGCCCGCTCGCGGCCACGCCCTACCCGGCCGCGGATCTGGTGCAGCTGCGACAGCCCGAACTGGTCGGCCTTGTCGACGATGAGGGTGTTGGCGTTGGGGATGTCCAGGCCGCTCTCGACGATCGTGGTGCACACCAACACGTCGAAGTGCTTCTCCCAGAAACCGATCATCACCTGCTCCAGGGCGTCCTCGCTCTGCTGGCCGTGGCCGGTGGCGATCCGCGCCTCGGGGACCAGCTCGCGCAGCCGGGCTGCGGTGCGTTCGATGGACTCGACCCGGTTGTGCAGGAAGAAGACCTGGCCCTCACGCAGCAGCTCACGCCGGATCGCAGCGCTGATCTGCTTCTCGTCGTACGGACCGACGAAGGTGAGCACCGGGTGGCGCTCCTCCGGCGGGGTGAGGATGGTCGACATCTCGCGGATGCCGGTCAGGCTCATCTCCAGGGTCCGCGGGATCGGCGTGGCACTCATGGTCAGCACGTCAACGGCCGTCCGCATCCCCTTGAGGTGCTCCTTGTGCTCGACGCCGAAGCGCTGCTCCTCGTCGACCACGACCAGCCCGAGGTCCTTGAACGTCGTGGCCCTGGACAGCAGCCGGTGGGTGCCGATGACGACGTCGACGGTGCCGTCAGCGAGCCCGGCGAGCACCTCCTTCTGCTCCTTTTCGGAGTTGAAGCGGCTGGTGGCCCGGACCGTCACCGGGAACTGCGCGAACCGGCCGGAGAAGGTGTTGAGGTGCTGCTGCACCAGCAGCGTCGTCGGTACCAGGATCGCGACCTGCTTGCCGTCCTGCACCGCCTTGAAGGCCGCCCGCACCGCGATCTCGGTCTTGCCGTAGCCCACGTCGCCCGCGATCACCCGGTCCATCGGGGCCGGTTTCTCCATGTCGGCCTTGACCTCGTCGATCGCGCTGAGCTGGTCGGGCGTCTCGACGTAGGGAAAGGCGTCCTCGAGCTCGCGCTGCCACGGGCTGTCCGCCGCGAAGGCGTGCCCTGGTGACGCCATCCGGGCGCTGTAGAGCTGAATGAGGCCCGCGGCGATCTCCTTGACGGCCTTCTTCGCGCGCCCCTTGCGCTTGGCCCAGTCGCCGCCGCCGAGCTTGTCCAGGCCCGGCGCCTCGCCGCCGACGTAGCGCGTCACGAGCTCGAGCTGGTCGGTCGGCACGAACAGGCGGTCGCCCGGCTGGCCCCGCTTGCTCGGGGCGTACTCCAGGATGAGGTACTCCCGGGTGGCGCCGGCGACGGTACGCTGCACCATCTCCACGTAGCGCCCGACGCCGTGCTGGTCGTGCACGACGGGGTCTCCGGCCCGCAGCTGCAGCGGGTCGACGGCGTTGCGCCGCCGGGACGGCATCTTGGTGCTGGGGTCCTTGCTGCCCAGGCCCCGGCTGCCGGTGAGGTCGGTCTCGGTGAGCACGACGGTGCGCAGGAGCGCGCTCTCGAAGCCGACGTCCAGGCAACCGGTGGTGACGGTGACGACCCCTCGCGGCGGCGGGTCGTCCAGGCGCTCGACCAGCCGCGCGGGGACGTCCTCGCCGGCCAGCACCTCGACGGCGCGCTGGGCTGGCCCGTGGCCCTGCGTCGTCAGCACGACCGCCCAGCCGTCGGCCAGCCAGCGTCGGACGTCGGCGACAGCGCGACCGGTCTCGCCGCGGTAGGCGGTCGGTTGCCGGGCGGCCAGCACGACGGTGTCGTCCTCGAGCTCGGCATCGGAGGTGAACGGGGTGATCGACCACCAGGGCAACCCGATCGCGCGGGCGTGCTCACGGACATCGACGAGGGAGTGGTAGGCAGCCGCGCCGAGGTCGACCGGTGCGACGCCCCCGACCGCGGCGGTGGACCACGAGGCCTCGAGGAACTCCTGGCTGGTGCGGACCAGGTCGTGGGCCCGGGTGCGGATGCGCTCGGGGTCGCAGACCAGCACGGTTGTCCCGGCTGGCAGCTCGTCAACCAGCAGCACCAGGTCGTCGACGAGGACCGGGGACAGCGCCTCCATGCCCTCCACCGGGGTGCCGTCCGCGATCCGCTCGCAGATCTCGCGCAGCTCGGGATGGGTCTGGGCCAGCACCCGGGCCCGCTCCCGGACGTCGTGGGTCAGCAGCAGCTCGCGGCAAGGCGGCGCCCACAGGCCGTGCGACGCCGCCTCGAGGCTGCGCTGGTCGGCGACCTTGAACCACCGCACCTCCTCGACCGTGTCGCCCCAGAACTCGACCCGCACCGGGTGCTCCTCGGTCGGCGGGAAGACGTCGACGATCCCGCCGCGTACGGCGAACTCGCCGCGCTTCTCCACCAGCTCCACCCGGGCGTACGCGAGGTCGACGAGCCGGCGTACGACCCCGTCGGGGTCGCACTCCTGGCCCTGCACGAGCGCGACCGGCTCGAGGTCGCCGAGGCCGCGCACCTGGGGCTGCAGCAGCGAGCGCACCGGGGCGACGACGACGTCCAGTGCACCGGTTGCCGGGTCGGCGTCGGTCGAGGGGTGGGCGAGGCGGCGCAGCACCGCGATCCGGCGCCCCACGGTGTCCGCCCGCGGCGACAGCCGCTCGTGCGGGAGCGTCTCCCAGGAGGGGAACAGCGCGACCCGGTCGCTGTCCAGCAGGCTGCCGAGCGCGGCAACCAGGTCCTCCGCCTCGCGGCCCGTGGCGGTCACCGCGAGCACCGGCCGCCCGGTACGGCGGGCCAGGGCCGCGATGACGAACGGCCGCATCCCCGCAGGCGCCGTGAGGTCGAGCCCGGGAGAGCCGCTCCCGGCGGCATCCAACGCGGAGCGCAGTGCGGGGTCACCCGAGATGACATCGAGCAGTCCTGAAAGCGGACCGGGCACAGCGATGGGGCGGCCTCCAGGGCACGGACGGGTCAGGGGCACCAGCGGCAAGAGAAACCTCGGCATGCCCCGTCAATGTACGTCCGGCAGGGGGCCATCTGCCCGCGCCGAGGGGCCGTCTGGAGCAACGGCCCTCCCCCGAGTGCGCCGACGGCGCGGTCCAGCGGGGTGATCGCCACTGTTTCGCGGCAAGAGTCCAGGCCAGGACGGATTCACGACCTATGCTGACGTGGCCGCCGGACGCCACCGGCAGACGAGAGGCGTACACGCATGAGCCAGCAGTTGACAGATGCGAGCAGCCAGCAGGCCACCGACTACGGCCCGCGGCTACGTCGCCGGTGGTGGGTCGTGGTGCTGGGTGTGCTGCTCGGGGTCGGCGCGGCGCTCGCGTTCACCGCCTCGCAGCCGACGACGTACGACTCGACGACGTCGGTGCTCGTCCAGTCGGCCGCCGCGAGCGCGTCCAGCGGCAGCACCACGACCCCACGCTCCGACATCAATATGGAGACCGAAGCCACGCTGGTGGCGTCGGAGCAGGTGGCGACCGGAGCGCGCGACCGGCTCAAGACGAAGACCTCTCCGACCGATCTGCTCGCCCAGTTGTCCACGGTCATCCCACCCAACAGCCAGGTGCTGCAGATCACCTACAGCGACGCGACTGCCGCGTCGGCGCAAGCGGGTGCGCGGGCCTTCGCGGAGGCCTACCTCGGATACCGCTCGGGCGAGGCGAAGAAAGAGCTGGATGCGGCCAACACCTCGCTCAAAGGTGACCTCACCCAGGCCCAGGCAGACCTGAAGGCCGTCACCGACAAGATCGCCGCACTGCCTGCCAACTCCGCCGACCGCACCTACGCCGAGGCGCAGCGCACCATTCTCGCCAACACGATCAGCACCCTGACCGCCCGGCAGTCCGCACTGGACGCGACCTTGCCGATTGCGGGGCAGGTCATCAGCGCGGCCGACCGACCGGACAGCCCGAGCTCGCCCGTCGTCGCCCTCAACCTCGCAGCCGGGATCGTCGTCGGGCTCCTGCTGGGGCTCGCCCTGGCCGTTCTGGCCGACCGGCTCGACCACCGGCTGCGCTCGGCCGCGGACCTGCCCCGGCGCACCGGCCTGACCGTGCTTGCCGTGCTCCCCGCAAAGGGCGTCGACGACGTCTCCTACGACCGGATGCGCAACACCTTGACCGGTGCCCACGAGGGTGGAGCCCGCGTCCTGCAGGTGAGCGACGTGGGTGACCACGGAGCCAGCGGCCCCGTGGCGCTGCGCCTGACGCAGTCGCTGGTCCGTTCGCTCGGCGAAGCCACCCTTGTCGTGGCGTCGACCGCCTCGCCGATTGCCGACTGGCCCTCCCTGGCCGGCGTGGACGGTCTGTCCGAGGTGTTGCGGGGCACCGCGTCGATGGCTGCCGTCCGCACCCCGGTCGACGACCTGCCAGGCGTCTGGGTGGTGCCGCCGGGCCGGGACCCGCAGGCGCTCGAGACGCTGCTCCAGTCGCTCGAGCTGCCCGATGCCCTCGAGGAGCTGCTCGCCACGTGCCCGGCCGTCGTCCTGGAGACCGCCGGGACAGGTCGTTCCGCGGGCGCGCAGGCGGTCTCGGAGGTGGCCGACGCCGTCGTGCTGGTCGCCGAGCGCGGGCGTACCGACGACCGCGAGCTGTCCGACGCCGCCGAGGGCTCACGTCAGATGGGTGGCCGGGTGGCCGGCGCCGTCCTCGCCAGCCGCGCCAAGTCGGCCCGCGCCGGCCGCTCGGCAGACGACTCGGCTGCGGGCCCCGAGCAGGCGGTCCGCAAGCCGCGTCGTCCGGACTCCGCGGCACCGATCGCCACCGAAGCGCCTGACACCGGGTCGGAAGGGCCTGCCGGCACCGAGCACTCCTGGAGCGCACACGCCGGAACAGCGCACGCCGCAGCCGGGCAGCCCGGCACGGCCCCCGCCACCACCGGGCTGCCCGGCGCCCCGCCGGCATGACCGTCCCGTCGGCGTCGCCGGCGTCGAGGAGGCGGCGGCTCGGCTCGGCGATGCTCGCTCTTGTCGGCCTGGCCCTGATCGGCGGATGCGCCGGATCACAGGCCGCCACCGGCCTGGCCGAACCGTCCGCCGGCGCCGTGCTGCCGACGGCGACCCCCTCGGCCGCGACGACCGCTGCGCCGACCGCGGCCGCGCTGCTGAGCCCGCTCACGGGCCTGCCTGCCACTGTCGACACCGCTACCCGGCCAATCGTCGGCGTCGCCGTACGCACCGGCAGCGGACTGCCCGGCCCGGTCGGCTTGGACCGGGCCGACCTGATCTACGTGACCTTTCCGCTGCCGGGGCGTCAGCGCACGGTCGCGCTGTTCCAAAGCCAGGACGCCGATCGCGTCGGACCGATCGACGACACCCGGCCGATCGACAACAAGTTGATGGTTGTCCTGCACGGCGTCCTCGAGCACGCCGGCGGCACCCAGGGCTTCGTGAGCCGCACCGACGCTGCCGACGTTCCGCAGTGGTCGGCGGTGGTGCACCCATCGGCCTTCACCGTCGATGCTGCCGGCCAGCTGTACGGCTCGACAGCCGCCGCCCGCGCCACCCCGGGCACCAAGCCGGCCGTCGACGGGCTGGTCGCCTTTCAAGCCGCCGCGCCCGGGCCGGCGCCCGGACCGGTGACGGTTCGGGTCGCGAACGAGCCGGACCTGGGGCTGACCTGGGACCCCGCCTCGCGGACCTGGAACGGCGCCATGGGCGCGCTGCCCGTTCGGGCCACCAACGTCATCGTCCAGCAGGTCACCTATGACCGTCTGGACCTGCCGAACACGACGGCCACGGAGGGTGACCCTGTCGTACTCGGCAAGGGTGCGGCGCTCGTACTGGCGGCAGAACGGGTCCTGGACGCGTCCTGGAACCGCGCCGGTCGCCCCGTGCTGAACAGCTACGTCGGCGCCGACGGCGTCCCGGTCCGGCTGGCGCCCGGAACCACCGTGGTGCTGCTCGTCCCGACGGGCACCCCGATCACCCGCTGACGAGGTCCAGCAGGGCATCACGCTGCGTGCGATCTTCGCGGCGTCCACGCTGGGTGGCCCTCACCCGTGGTGATAGATGGCGACCGACACCCCGGATGCCGTCGCCGGTCCCTTAGGATCCCCGACGTCGCGGTCCGCCTGGACCGCGATGTTCTGCGTGGTGTGCCTAGTTCTGCCCCCGCGCGGGAGACCTGACACCGGGGGCAGGCAACGGGGGATCCACGTACGGCGGGCGTCGCCTTGCGGCGCCCTGGGGTGTAGCCGCGCCAGCGCGGCCGGGCCAAGGGCGGCCCGAATCCGACAGCTCACCTCGTAGGCACCGGAGAAGGACGAACCCTTGTCGAACCTGCCTCGTGCTGTGCCCGCTTCGGCACCGCTCTCCCGACCTACCGGCGGCCTGGACCGCCGCGACCTGCTCAAGCTCGCCGGCCTCACCGCCGTAGGTACCGGCACCCTGATGGCGACCGGCGCGCCGGCCATGGCCGCAACCACGGCGCCGCGCTGGCCCGGCCATCAGCCCGGCAAGATCTACCTCGGGCTGGCTGTCCAGGGCGACCCGACCCAGGAGCTCGCCGCGGCCGGGCCGGTCGGAATGTTCAGGGAGTACTTCTCCTGGAACTCCGGCGGCGACATCGCCGTCATCAAGTCCCACCAGGCGGCCGGCCGGCTGCCCTGGGTCTCCTTCCGGCCGCCGACGGAGCAGCGTGGCGCCTGGGCGGCGGTCGCCAGCGGCCGGTACGACGCCGACCTGCGGGCCCGCGCGCGGGCGTACGCGCAGCTCACCAAGCCGGTGGTGGTGACCTTCAGCCACGAGCCCCAGTGCGACGCCAACATCGGGACGCCTGCTGAGTTCGCCGCCGCCTGGTGCCGGGTGCACGATGTGATGAAGAGCGAGACCGGCCTGAAGAACGTCGCGTCGGTCCCGATCATCGGTGAATGGGTCTTCAACCCGATCAACAAGGGACCGGACGGGGCGGCCTACCTGACAGCGGCGGTGCTCTCGCGTGCCCACTTCATCGGCGTAGACCTGTACCAGAACAGCTCTGGCGGCACATACGGCGACCGGCTCCCACGCATCCTGTCCTTCCTGGACGCCAGCGGGCACAGCAACCTCATGATCGGGATCGGTGAGACCGGCGCCACCAACGACTTCGGAACGCCTTCTGGCGCAGCGTGGTGGAACAGCTCCTGGGCCTGGGCGGTCGCCCACACCGACCGGCTCGGCGCGATCAGCTACTTCAGCAGCCTGGCCTTCAACAATTCGGGCAACAACTGGCTGATCACGGAGTCGAAGGACAAGCTCGCTGCGTTCCGGGCCAGTGTCAACAGCAGCACTGCCTGTCGGCTGAGCTGACGTCCCGCGACGACCCGGACCCTGCGGGGTTCGGGTCGTCGCCGGCCCCCTGCCCGCCGGGCCGCTCCTCGCCGGGCCACTCCCCGCGGCTCATCACGCCATAACCGACATGAGCTCAGCCGTGTCACCGCACCATCACTGTCGTGGGGTGTGGCTGACAACGAGGCGAAGATCGTCCGGCAGCCACCGGATCGTCAGGCAGCGTGGCGGAGCTGAGCCGGACGACGGCCATGGACATGCGGCCCGACGTTCGGCCAGGAGGGCTGCTGGGGCGGGCCCTGCGCAGTGACCCGGCGATTACCCTCGCCGACACCGACGTGCCATGAGGCCGATCGCCGGATGACCCTTCGCTCGTCCGCTGCCGGTCAGCGGGTCAGCGGGTCAGCCGGGCGGCGGGTGCAGCGGTGCCGCCGGGCCAGCGGTGGGAGCGACGTACCGTTCAGGCCCGCGCGATCTCACGCCAAGCCTGCAGCGAGGCCGAGTCGCGCAGACGGTAGTCGTTCTCGCCGCCCGGACCGTTGAGGAAGTCCACATCGAAGTACGCCACAAAAACTGTGTTGTGCGCCTTGACGTAGGCCCCGACCCCGCGGAGCCAGTCGGCTCGCCGACCGCCGTCGTCGCCGGGCGCGATGATGCTCCCGAGCTCGCCGATGGCAAAGCGTTTGCCCACCGACTCCGAGACCCCGCGCGGCCCGTCCATGAGCTGCTCGGCCGGGGTGTAGGGCACCTCCGCGCTGGGTCGGTTGTAGACGTCCCAACCGAAGATGTCCACGGCCGCATCGCCCGGGTAGAACTCCTTCCAGTCACGCTTGGACTGCGGCTTGAGGGTGTACGACTGGAGGATCAGCGTCGCCTGCAACCGGGGGTTGCCGGCGGCGCGGGCCAGGGTCGACAGGTGCGCGAAGGCGTCACGGAACTCCGCCGGGGTGAAGGCGTTCTTGGCGACGTCGCCCTCGGGCTCGTGCTGGTAGACCCAGTCGACGTCCAGATCTCGCGGCGCTGTGGCGAACCAGGCCTTCATGGCAGCGTCGTGCGTACCGGCGAGGACCTCTTGCGGCGGCAACTTGAACGACACGACGACGTTGCGGCCGGGCGCCTTGCCGGGCCACGGCTCCGGTGCACCCCCGTAGTAGACCCGAACGGCCTGCAGCTCGCCGAGGGTCTGGTCGGCCCGCGCCAGCGCTGCCTGGTAGTCAGGCTTGGGGCCCTCGGGAACAGCCCCGAAACGGGTGGTGCCGACCGTCCCGGACGGCGGCTTCGACGTCGCAGGGGAGGATGGTGTCGCGCCCGTCGTGGTCGTCGGGCGCGCGACCGGGTCGCCGCCGCCGCCGCGGGTCACGAGGACCGCGACAACCGCGACCAGCACGACAAGCGCTCCGCCGGCAGCAACGGCGGCCGTGCGCCGCGAGGTGGTCGGGGCCATGGTGGGCAATCCTCCGCTGGAAAGATGATGCCGGGCGGGCGGGACCCGGCGACGGCGGCCGTACAGGCCACGCCTCTGCAGTGTCAACCCCGGCAGACTCCCGGAGGTTCCGGTCGTCGGCGACTAGCCGGGGCTCGCTGCAACCCGCCGGCCACGGCGCCGAAGGATGCCGCGAAAGGCACTCATCTGCAGTTCGACGCGCAGCCGCCACATCAGAAAGGTGTAGGCCGCGGCGCCGATGACAAGTGCCCCGACGACCGGTGCCGATCCCCCGGTCAGCAGCCGCACCGCCAGCGGGAACACCCCGAAGCAGGCGGTGGAGAACACTGCGACGAGCCCGGTCTCACGACCGAGTGGCGAGATTTTGTACTTCATCGTGATCTGGATGAGGGGCAGCAGATTGCGCACCAGGATCGCAATCGTCCACGAGATGCCGGCCCCGAGCGCCCCGTAGTGCGGCACCAGCAGCAGGTTCATGCCTACGTTGAGGAGCAGGGCCAGGACGTTGTTCCCCAGGCTCAGCCAGGGGTGCCCCGACATCAGCAGAACCGTGTCGACCGCCCCGCAGGCCGTCGAGGCGAGCATTGCGAGGCTGAGCAGGACCGCCACCGGCGCAACGCCGTCGTAGCCCCTTCCGAAGACCCGCAGCAGCTCAGGTGCCAGCACGGCGCAGACCATGTAGACCGGCCAGGCCACCAGCATCGACCAGGCCGTCGTCGCACGGTAGACGGCTCGCGCGGAGTCTTGGTCATTGCTCGCGAACAGGGCGGCGAGCTGCGGGCTGAGCGCCTGCTGAAGGGCCTGGACGCCCAGCTGCCCGATCACCACGAACCGAGAGGCGGCGGCGTACAGAGCCGCCTCCTTGGGCGAGCGCAGCGCCGCGACCAGCACGATGTCGGAGCGCTTGAGCAGCATCTGTGACGTGGTACCGACCGCACGCGGGGCGGTGAAGCCCCAGAAGCCGCGGACGGCATCAGCCCGGTCCGTGGCCGTTCCGGCACCCGACGCGGGGTCGCCCTGCCGCTCGAAGCGCCGCAGCAGGGCGACCAGCCAGACCAGCGTGGCGATCAGGCCGAGGGCGTACGGGATGGAGTAGGCGGCGACGACGGCGACCGCGCTGAGGCCGAGCAGCTGAACGAGACCGACTGCGGCCAGCTGCCCTACGGTGCGTCCGAAAGATTCGACGATCACGGTCGCGCCCATCGAGCGCAGCCCCCGGGTCGCGGCTTGCAATACATTGTACGTGGAAGTCAGGGGCACAAAAAGCGCCAGCACCCTGATTTGCTGCGCGACCAGGCCGGGGTCGGCGCCGTCGGCGACGATGTGCGCGATCGTCGGCGCAAAGACGTAGCCCAGTCCGGCGACGACCACCGACGCCACGATGACCGGCCCCAGCGCGTGCCGCAACACCGCCCGCAGGTAACGGGTCTGGCCTCGGACCAGCAGCGCCGGCAGGAAGCGAACGACCCCCACTTCCGTGCCGAGCTGGACCAGCGAGGTCGCGATCAGGAACAGCGCCGTGGTCGCGAAGACCGTGCCGGCGGTGCTCTGGTCCAGCCCATTCGTGATGATCGCGGTAAGGGCCACGCCAGCGATCGCCGATACGCCGGCGCCGATGATGGAGCGGCCCCCATTGCGCGCCATCCGGCCGACGTGGTCCTCGCCGTCACGCCTTTCGGGGGCCCGGTCCCTACCCCCCGGACGGAACGAGGGCTGCACGGACGCGGTCACGGCGGACCCGTCCGGGTGGCCGAGGGCCGCCGGTGCCGGCCGAGCCACAACCCGAGGCCGGCGCCGAGCAGCCCGGCCAGGACGGGGATCCCCAGGTACAGCAGCTCTCGCGAGACCGGGACAGCGCTGGAACTATCGATCAGGCCCCCGGCGTCCACCTCGGTCGGGATCGCTCGCAGGTCGTCGCGCAGGGACACCAGCCGCTGGCTGAGCACCGGTGTAAGTGCGGCCTGGCCGCCCGGGGCCGTCGACCGGTCGAGCGCCTGCTGACTGTCGGCGATCCGGGCCTGAAGAACGTTTCGCTGCACCACCAGGGCAGCCAGCGCACGGTCCTGGCGGACCTGCAGTGTTGCCCGGGCAAGGTCCCGCGCGAGCACGAGGACCCTTCCGGAGTCGCCACCGCGGACCGCGACGACGATCACCTCCGATCCGGGCAGCACGGACGCATCGATGTGTCCTCGCAGCCCGAGGTCTGTGGCGCCGCTGACCGCTGGATCGGCGACAACCTTGTCCAGGACGGCATCGGAGACGACCAGCTGCGCCTCCGTGAGCAGATCGACGGAGTTGTCCCGGCCGCGCGCCGCGAAGGCGGTACCCGCGAGCGGCCTCACCACGAACGACGACGAGCCGGTAGGTCCGGCGTCGGCCACCACGGACGACAGCCCGAGACCAGCGGCCGCACCCACCAGGCCGAGAGCCAGGCCGCACGCCAGCGGACGCAGCGGCCTGCGACGGCGACGTACGACCGGCGACGGGACGGGACGGGACGCGACCGGCACCCAGGCTGGGTCGACCGGCGGGGCCACGTGACGGCGCCGGCTCCGTACGCGCAGCAACCCGACGGCGAACAACAGCAAGGCGCCCACGCCGGCGCCGGAGCCCAACGGCACCGCGATGCTGCCGCGGTCCGTGGCAGGCAGGGCGAGGGCGTGCTGAAGGACCACGCCCGGCCCGCTCAGTGCGAGCTCTGCAGCGACGGCGGCCTGCTGCCTCCCGGCCGGCGTGGTCTGGTCGGCGGCGGCGGTCCCCGGCGCAGGTGCAGCCGCGGCCGGGTCGGCACCGGGAAGGATGTCGACAACGTTGCCGAGCTTGGTGAGCGAGTTGCGGACCGGTGTGATGATCAGCCGCTCGCGAGCCTGCAGGAAGGCGGTGGCGGCCGCCTCAGCACCGGCCTGCGCCGCCTTTGGTGAGGCGTCGGAGTAGGTGAGCGTCAGCACCCTGGTCAGCTGCGCGGCTGAGACGGTCAGCGCTGCGCGTGCCTGCGCGACCGTGCGCCCTGCTGCTCTCGCCGCCGCGACAACCACCTCGTCGGAGGTGATCAGCTGTGCGTCGGTGTCGACGGTGACCTGCTGGAGCACGCCGCCCGCCCCCAGGTCGACCTGCGCGGAGACGGGGGTGAGCTCGACCACGGTGGAGGCGTTGGCGATGGCTGGCTGTAGCCGCCAGACACCGGCGCCCGCCGCCAGCCCGAGCAGCAGCCCGACCAGCAGCCAAGGCAGCGCGCGACGGCCGTAAGCCAGCACCGGATCGCGGTCGAGCCGCGGGGCCGCGACGGGCGGCGGCGCGAGGACGCTGGTCATGGGCGCCAGCTCGGCCGGTGCCCGAGCAGCACGGCGAGCGCCTCGTCGTGCGGCGCGTAGGCAGCGAGCAGCCGGTCACGCACCGGCTGCGACATCCCCGACCCCGGCCGGGCGTTCCACCGCTCGAAACGCTCGGGGGTGTGAGGTGGCAGCTGCAGGAAGTCGGTCAGCCGCCGGTACTCGGCCGCCGGCTCGCGGAAGAAGCGTTCGCTGTCCAGCACCAGCAGGCGGTCAAGCCCCATGACGTCGACGAAGCGCTGCAGCTGCTCTGCGTACTGACCGCGGCGGCGGTAGGAGTGGTGGCGGTGCGAGGGGCTCTGGTACAGCGGTTCGGCGGTCATCCGCTCGAGCTCCGGCTGCACGCGCTCGTCCTCGAGCTCGAGGGCGCGGTCGAAGGACTCGGTCTCGAAGCCGCGCGCAAGCTCGTGCCGGTAGGCAGAGAAGGCCCGCTCGACGGGGTCGCGCAGGAGTACGACGACCTGCACGCCGGGCAGGTCGGCGGCGAGTCGCCCGGCGGCGTGCGGGTGGTAGAGGTAGTAGCCACTGGCGTCGAAGGTGACCGGCGCTCCGGGCGCATTCCGGGTACGCACCGCGGCCATGCTCTTGAGCGGGAAGTGCCCCCGGTACCAATCGGGGCCTTCGTCGTAGTGCACGTCGAAGTAGTTGACGCCCTTGTGGTGCACCGGCTGAAGGACGCCAGGGTGGTCCAGGAGCGCCCGGAACAGCGATGTCGTGCCGCACCGCTGGCCGCCGGCCAGCACGAAGGACGGCAGCATCCGCAGGCCGGACGTGCGGCGTCCGGTGGAGACCGACATCCGCCGGCCCAGCACCTTGAGGCGCTGCGGTGCGCGCTGCTTAAGCCTGGGCACGGGACTCCCTCGACAGCTTGTCGGACATGGTGGCGATGAGCCCGCGGATTGTCGTGAGCCGGTGCTGCAGCGCCGAGGTGGGGGTGCCGTCGGCGTCGGTGACGTAGCGCTGCAGGATCTCCACGAGGTACAGCAGGATGGTGGGTTCGACCTGGTCGCGGTGCACGCCGAGCGCGCTGAGGGCCCAGGTCGCCTCGGGTAGCAGCGAGGCCGCGGTGTGCGTCGGCGCCGAGCTCTCGCCGAACTCCCGTTGGAGGAGGAAGTGGACCGCGTCGAACCCGACCGGGACGCGGGCCTCGGAGCGCTCCCAGTCCCACATCTGGAGTCGGCCGCCGGCCGTCGAACCGGTGTTCCAGGGTGCCCAGTCGCCATGCCAGCGCCCGTAGTCGAGCACGACGCCATCAACCAGGGTGCGGACGGCGTCGAGCCCGGCGGGGACGCCGCCCTCTCGGCCCGACTCACGGACCCGGTCCGTGAGCCCGCATAGGTAGTCGCTCTTGGCGACCGGGCCCGCCGTGAGCCCGTCGCAGCTGCTCAGCTCTTTCATCGCAGGCAGCGGCAGCTCCCAGCTGGTCCCGCGTCGAACGGACGCCTGCATGGGTGTGATCAGCAGGACCTCAAGGCCATGCCAGGTGCCGCCGTGGATGACCCGTGGCACCTCCAGGTGCGTGAAGGTCCGGCCGCTGAGCTGCTCGAGCACCGCAGCCTCGGCACGTACGAGGCGCGCCGACAGCACGTCGTGGCCCACCTTGCCGAACGCGATGGTGCTGCCGTCCGCACCGAAAACGCGCAGGACCGGCTTGGCGTTGGCCCGCGGCGGCCCGAGCAGCACGCCGACGTAGGCGGCCGCCGGGATGTGCCGGTGCACGTACTCCTCGATCGTCGGGCCGGGCGTGCCCGCCGCAGGCACCAATCGAGCGACCGGCAGCATGGGCAGCAGGCGCGACCACAGCGCAAGCGCCACGACATCCTGCCCGAAACGCTGTAGCCGGTTGGTGTTGTGCCGGCGCAGCATCTTGCCGGCGGTGGCGAGATCGCTCGGAACGAGGAGTCGGGGCGAGCGGGGGGACGGCAGCACCAGCAGGCAGGGCGACCGGCCGGGCCGGTGGGTCAGCCGGCGCGTCCCGGGAGGGAACAGCTGGGCGACAGCCGGGACACCGGCGAGCCAGACGTCCTGCTCCCGGGTTGCGGTCACCGACGGCCGCCCGCAGGTCTCACGCCCGCGCTCGTGACCAGCGCGCCCTCGGCCTCGGCCACGACCGCGGCCTGCGCCTCCTGCTCGTCCTGCTCCTCCAGCCGCTCACGGTTCATCAGGCCGACAGCGATCATCGTGATGAACAGCGGTGACTCCAGCGAGTCGTAGACGAAGGACAACAGCAGGGACGTCATGAGCGTGATGGCGCCGAGGACCGCGAACGGCGTACGACGGCTGACGTGCCGAACCATCTGCGCCGCCATGAACAGCAGGTACAGCGCCGTGCCGACGAAACCGGTCGTCAGGACCAGCCGCCAGATAAAGCCCTGGGTGCCCAGCGGGGGGGCGGCGCAGTTCTGACAGGAGGACGTCCCGGTGCCGGCGATCGAGGCGAAATTTCCCTGGACGATGCGGGTGCTGCCAAAACCCAGAAGCGGCGACCCCTTTGCCGTCGTCTCGATCACGGTCTGGGCGACGGTGCCTCGCCGGTCGTTGCTGTGCGGGGTGTGGTATCGCAATGTGATCGTGGCCCAGAGCGGTGATGCCACGAGCACGACCATCGAGATCAGCAGCGCCACGACCAGGCCGTACAAGGCGCCGAAGCGGCCGGCCCGCGCCAGCGCCGCTGCCGCCAGAATCGTGATGAGCACCAGGGCCCCCCACATGCCGCGGTTGAGCGAGTAGGCGATGGGGACCGCGGCGACGACCAGCACCGGCGCGACCGCGAACCGTCGCCAGCGTTGCGGGGCACTCAGCCAGCTGTAGACGAAGAACGGCAGGGTCAGGGCGAGGTTGTTGCCCCAGGCGTTCGCGTAGAGGAACGGCGCCTTGGGGCGCGGCTGGCTGTAGCCCAGGAAGTCGCTGTAGGTCGTCAGCGACGGGTGCACCAAGGTATGGATGAAGCCGTTGGCGTTACGCGCACCCGGGATCACGTACTCCGTGAGCGAGGTGAACTGCAACGTAGGCAGCAGCAGACCGGCCACGCCGCCGATGATGCACACCAGGAACAGGTTGCCGAGCCAGCGGGCGACATCCATCGACGAGACCCGCCGCGAGCCCAGGCTCAGCGGGTACAGCATCGCGACAGTGACGGTGAGGTACCAGCCCACCCGGAAAAAGAAGCCAACGAGCTTGCTGGCGCCGACGTTGGGCTCGGTACCGGGTGCCAGCGACCACAGCGTCGTGATGCCGAGCAGCATCCAGCCGAGGAACAGCACCCAGAAGCCGAACCCGGCGGGCATCCGCAACCCACCCCGGGCCCGGGCCCGGCGCACGATCTGGACGGTCATCGGGATGGCGACCAGCTGGCACGCGAAACTGGCGAGACCGGCCGCCCACCAGATCGGGAATCCCAGCAGCAGCACCTTGAGCGGCCAGGCCTCACCGAGGCGCCGGGCCAGCCACGAGGCGCGGGCCGGCCGGTCGGCCGGGACGGCGATCGCCGGAGTTGCGTCGAGCAGCGTCATGCCGCACCGCCGGTGGTGGCGACGGCCGACTGCCAGCCCCAGCGCTCGGCCAGGCCCAGCCCGAACAGCCGGTCCAGATCGGCGACCTCGGGGGCCAGTGCCCGCTGGACGGCCAGCCGCTCCTGGGCGGACATCACGGGCTTGCCGTCGGCGAGCGGCGTGTAGAGCGTCCGCTGGACCAGTGGGGAGCGCTTGACCCGGCCGATCACGTTGGCGGCCCCACGCTCACGGGCGACGTCGCTGGCCTTGCGCACCGCACGGGCCAGCCACACCGACCGGGCCCGGCCGGCCGGCAGCTGCGCCGCCAGCTGCTCAGCGGTCAGTGTCATCGGCGCGATCTGCAGGAAGGTCAGCAGCTCGTCGATGAAGCGCTGTGGATCCGCGACCAGATCGTCGAAGACCGCGACGTGCAGGCTCTCGCGGCCGAAGCGGGCCAGATAGGGCTCCAGGCTGCTGGCATAGCGACCGTGCTCGAGCAGCCGCAGGCCGGGCGACTCGAGCGCCTGCAGAAAGGTGCCGTGCTGCTCACCCTGCTTCAGGGCGTACAGATAGGACGAGAACGCCCGGTCGGCAGGGTCCCGAAGCGTCACCATCAGGCGCACCCCGTCGCCGAGGGTCGAGGCGATGCGGGCGGCGGCCTCGCCATGGAACAGGTAGTCCTGGCAGACCTCCCCGACGACCGTGTGCTGCGGGCCGGCGGGGGCGAACAGCGAGAGGTACCAGGGCAGGCCGCGGTCGTAGTAGCGGTCGAAGAAGTACAGGTCCTTGGCGTCGGGCATGAACACCCGGGGGTGCGTCTTGAGCACCTCGTGCAGCCATGAGGACCCCGCCTTGTCGGGCCCGATGTAGAGGAAGTTCGGGGTCACGCTGACTCCTTGGTCGGGGCGTGTCGGGGACGGGGCCGGGACGAGGTCACGTCGACCGGAAGCGACGGCACTGCAGTGCCAGGTAGGTCTCGGTGGTCACGCTGTCGAGCAGCGCGGTCTCGGCGGCGGTGAGCCGGGCCCGCCAGCCCTGCGCGACCTCCTCCGGCGCCCGGTCGAACCGGTGCAGGCCGCCGCTGTCCACCGACATGCCGGCGGGGGCCGCCGCCGGTGCGGGCGCAGGCGACGGCGCAGTGGCGGCGCGTTCGCGCGCCGGACGCAGGCCGACGGCGCTGCGCAGGGCCGCGAGGCCGGCCGGACCGGCGAGCGAGAGCTCGGCGTGGTCGACGAGCAGGCAGCCCGGCACGTCATCGACCCAACCCAGCACCTGGCGGTGCATCCAGGTCCAGAACTCCGCCATCGCCGCCACGTCGTCCTGCGGCTCGGGACCAGCCGGTAGCCCCTGCAGCCGACGGACCTCGCCGGTGCCGGCCGTCCAGCCCATCCGCCGGTAGCTGGCGAGCACGGCGCCGGGGTGCCGGAACACGACAACGGGCACCGCCGAGGTCACCCGGACCACTGCGGGGACGGAGAGCAGCGCGAAGGGGTCCTTGACGACGGTCGTGGTGCACGGCAGGGCCGCCGACCACTGCTTGACCCCGTAGCGGCTCAGGGTCCGGGGCTCCCGGCCCCGGTAGACCCGCCGCAGCAACGCCGCCTGACGCGCGGTGGGCTGCTCCAGCACCGACCAGCCCTGCAGCGTGCCGCCGAGTCCGAACTGCCCCGGCCGCGGGTTCATCGGCTCCTTGCCAGGCAGCGCCGCACCGCGAGCCGCCGCCAGCTCGCGGGCCAGCCAGGTCGTCCCGGAGCGCGGCAGGCCGGTGACCAGCACCGGCCGACGGGCGCCGGGCGCGCTAGGAGAGGCCACGACCGGCCAGCCGGGCGACCTTGAGCAGCATGCGCGGATCGGCCCGGGTGGCGACCTGGAACAGCGCGAGCAGCGCCTGTGGTGCCAGCGGCCAGCGCACCAGGGCGCGCCGCGCCCAGGTAAGCGCCTCGCCGCGCTGGCCCAGGGTGGCCTTCGCGAAGGCGATCTGGCCGAGCACCCGCGCGTGACCGCGACGCGAGCTGCACAGCTCGGGGTGCCGGTCCAGCATGTGCACCAGTGCCGTGGCGACCACCTCGCTGCGCTCGCGCGGGAACCACGAGACGCCGTCCTTCTTGATGCTCGCAAGAGGTTGCCGTACGACCCCGATCGAGCCGTGCTGAACCGCGCGCAGCAGCCACTCGTAGTCCTCGGCGTAACTGTTCGGCAGCGCCGTGTCGTAGTCACCGGCGAGCGCGAAGACCTCTGTCCGCATGAGCAGCGTCGAGGAGTGCAGCTCCTTGCGGCGCGAGCGCAGCAGGTCCGGCTGGGTGACGACGTCGCGGGGGCCGAGCCACTGCACGACCTTGCCCTCGGGCAGCAACAGCCGGATCCCCGCGCCGACGACCAGCATCCCGGGGGAACCGAGCAGTCGCTGCACCTGCAGCCGGGCCTTCTCCGGCAGCCAGACGTCGTCGTCGTCGCAGGACGCGACGAAGGGCGTCCCGACGTGCCGCAGCCCGGCGTTGCGACTGCCCGCCAGCCCGAGGTCGCCGTCGTTGCGCACGACCCGGACCGTGCGGCCGGCGCCACCGAGCTGCTCCAGCGAGGGGTCGGGCTCTTCCTGGTCGTGGACAACGAGGCAGGTGATCGGCCCGTCGTAGTCCTGGTCGACGATGCTCTGCACCGCCAGGGCAACCAGCTCACGGCGACCGCGGGTCGGCACGACCACCGTGAGCGGCGGCAGCGAACCCCCGGGCAGTGGAACCGCATCCGGCTGGCCGGTCTGCTGGGCGATCACGAGGCAACCCGTGCGGTCCGGCCGAGATAGCGGTAGCGGGTGAGCGGCCCGGCCGCGATGGCGGTGGTCGTCGCGCGATCCCACCGCGACATGTCGCGCCGCCACTGCTCGTCCAGCTTCAACGTCTGCGGGCCGGTCTTGAAGCGCGACGGGTTGCCCGACAGGCCGTGGCTGACCGGCAGGTCGACGCTGCTGCCGTCGACAGCCGCAAGGTCGGCCGGCGACACGGGCAGGCCGAGCCCCTGCGCCGTGCGGACCAGGGTCTCAGCCGGGGAGGCGACCAGGTCTTCGTAGCGCACCAGAACCGAGGAGGCGACCAGGCGACGGGCCAGCGCAATCTGCCCCTGCAGCAAGACCCAGCGCGCGGCGGTGTCCTGCGGCAGGTAGGAGTGCATGGTCGCGCGCGCCCCGTCGCCGTGCGGCCGCGCAACGTCGGGCTTGGCCCAGGAGAACGACACCCCACGGGCATCGCGCACCAGGTGCACCAGGCGCATGTCGGTGCCGCGGGTGATCGCCATGGCCTGCGCGGCGCCTTTGCTGGCGTCCACGACAACCCGCGCGCCGGACTCGGCGAGCACGGCGCGGTAGAGGCGGGCGTGCAGGTCGGCGAAGCGCGCGAGATTGTCGCGGAACTGCGCGTTGCCCAGCCGCGGCGCCAGCAGCTGCGGCAGGTAGCGCTGGCGGGCGACGGCGCGCTGCAGGGCCCGAGCCTCGGTGACGAGCTCCGGGGTCCAGCCGCCGAAGGCGCGCTCACCGACGGCCGCCCAGAACGGGCAGGAGGAGAAAGCCTGGGAGCAGCCGCACTTCTCGTCGTACGCCGCGACGCGCCGGAACACGTCGTTGATCTCACCGACGTTCACGAAGCCGGGCAGGGTTCCGAGCAGACGCTCCAGCAGCGTGCTCCCGGACCGACCTGAGCCGGCGATGTAGACGACGATCGGCGCGGCGGCCGACTGTCCCGGCGTCGCAGGGGGCAGGTTCACGGGCGGTCGCTGCCCTCTCTCGGTCGGCGCGGACGGCTGGCCTCCCGCGGGTGCGGCGACCGCCCCGGGTCGTGGGCAAAGGATAGGCGTTCTACGTCCGGCTCGGGCAGGTCCCGCACAAATCACCCGATCGGCATGGGTCTGGCCGTCAAACGGCCCTGGCGTACGGCCGAACGGCCGTACGCCGGGGCCAGGTCAGCTCTGGACGATCTCGCGCCAGGCAGTCCGGCTGGGCTCGTCGAGCAGCCGGTACTCCAGGCTGTCCGCTGCGCCGCCGTACGCGTCGAAGTAGGTCATGAACAGTGCCGAACAGCGCTGGGCGTAGTCGGCGGAGGCGCGCAGCCAGGCCGCCGGGCGCTGCCGCTGTCACCGTGGGCGAGCTTGGTGCCGTACTCCCCCAGACCCCATGGCCGACGGCAAGAAAGGCGACGGCAAGCCTGCCGACCAGGCACGGTGCGGCGAGCGGTGTTCGGGCATCAGTTCTCCTGGGAGGGGCGCGTACGACGGTGTGTCGTCACGACCCGCGCGCTCCCCGACCGGATGGCACCGGGTTCGCCCGATCAGGCGAATGCGCTTAAGCCCGATCGGCGGTATGCGGGACGGCCAAGGTCAAGAAGGCTGTGAGATACCGCCCGGGCACTGGATTTTGCGAAGTAGTGGATGCCCATCGACTCTGTTCGGTATGTTCCCGCGCAGACCTGGCACCGAGCTCACCGCGCGTCCGCTCCGGCGCCCGGCCACCCGCACCGCACGGAGGCACGATGAATCCCGCACTCGCCCTGGGCGGCCTGGTGGTCGGCTTCGTGGTCGGCCTGACCGGGATGGGCGGTGGGGCACTGATGACGCCGATGCTGCTGTTCTTCTTCCATGTGAATCCACTCGCGGCGGTCTCCAGCGACCTCGTGACGTCGGCCATCATGAAGCCGTTCGGCAGCGCGGTGCACATCCGCAACGGCACCGTAAATTGGGCGCTCGCGCGTTACCTGGCGATCGGCTCGGTGCCGTGCGCGTTCGCCGGGGTGTTCGTGCTGCGGGCCTTCGGCGGCACGGGTGGCAGCCTGGACTCCGCGGTCAAGACCGCGCTCGGCGTCGCGCTGCTACTCGCGAGTGCCTCGCTGATCGTCAAGGCGTACATCACCCTGCAGGCGCGGGTCGCCCGGCGGGCCGCCGGGCTCAGCATCGACGCCGGCGGGGGCACGCCACAGATCGTGGTCCGGCCGTTGCCGACCATCCTGATCGGCATGGGCGGCGGTCTCGTCGTCGGCATGACGTCGGTCGGCTCGGGCTCGCTCATCATCATCGCGCTGCTGCTGGTCTACCCGAAGCTGCAGGCCTCGCAGTTGGTCGGCACCGACCTCGTGCAGGCGGTCCCGCTCGTCGCCGCGGCGGCCGTTGGGCACATCCTGTTCGGCGACTTCCAGCTCAGCGTCACCACGTCGCTGCTGATCGGCAGCATCCCAGGCGTGCTCATCGGCGCCCAGTTCAGCGCGCGCGCACCCGGCGGCATCATCCGCCGCGCCCTGTCACTGGTCCTGCTGGCCAGCGGGCTCAAGCTCGTCGGCGCCGGGACCGGCCTGGTCGTCGCCTGCATCAGCGGCTTCCTGCTCCTCGGCCCGCTGGTCTGGATGGCGGTCCGCCGGCAGCACGGACTGACCGCCCTGGCCCACCGGGGCCGACCGGACGTCCCGCGGGTCGACGCTCGCGTCGAGAACCGCGACGTGGTCGACAGCTCCGCCGAGTGACCACACGGCTCAGCCGTCGTACGGACAGGTCCTAGGAGACGTCGGCACTCAAGATCATGCCCGCCGCGACAGTGCGGTTGTCTGCCTCGTCGATGAGGATGAAACCTCCGGTGTCGCGGTTGCGGGCGTAGTCGTCACACAGCAGCGGCTGCGTGGTGCGCAGGGTCAGCCGGCCGATCTCGTTGAGGGCCAGGCTCGACACGCCTTCCTCGCGGTGCAGGGTGTTGGTGTCGAGCCGGTACTTCACGTCTCGAACGATGCACTTCACGGTGCGGGTGGTGTGCTTGAGATTGTACTTGCGGCCGGGCTGCAGGGAGCTGGTCTCGTCCATCCAGCACACCATCGCGTCGACGTCCTGGGTGACCCGTGGCTGGTTGTGGACCCGGCAGATCATGTCGCCGCGCGAGATGTCGATCTCGTCCTCGAGCCGCACGACGACCGACATCGGCGGGAACGCCTGCTGGACAGGGCCGTCGAAGGTGTCGATCGACGCGACCCGGCTGGTGAAGCCGGACGGCAGCACCATGACCTCATCGCCCGGTTTGAGCACCCCACCGGCGACCTGCCCGGCGTAGCCCCGGTAGTCACGGCTCCGGTTGCTCTGGGGCCGGAGGACGTACTGCACCGGGAAGCGCGCGTCGACCAGGTTGCGGTCGGACGCGACGTGCACGTTCTCCAGGTGGTGCAACAACGACGAGCCCTGGTACCAGGGCATGTTGGTCGACCTGTCGACGACGTTGTCGCCCTGCAGCGCCGACATCGGGATGATCGTGAGGTCCGGCACTGCCAGCTTGGTGGCGAAGGCGGTGAACTCGGCGCGGACGCGTTCGAAGACGTCCTCGCTCCAGTCGACGAGATCCATCTTGTTCACCGCCAGCACCAGGTGCGGCACGCGCAGCAGAGACACCAGGAAGGCGTGCCGGCGGCTCTGGTCGACCAGGCCCTTGCGGGCGTCGACGAGCACGATCGCCAGGTCGGCCGTGGAAGCGCCGGTCACCATGTTGCGGGTGTACTGGATGTGGCCCGGGGTGTCGGCGATGACGAACTTGCGTCGTGGCGTCGCGAAGTAGCGGTACGCCACGTCGATCGTGATGCCCTGCTCACGTTCGGCCCGCAGGCCGTCGGTGAGCAGCGCGAGGTTGGTGTAGTCGTCGCCCATCCGGGCGCTGGTGGCCACCACGGCCGCCAGCTGGTCCTCGAAGATCGCCTTGGCGTCGTAGAGGAGCCGGCCGTGGCAAACCTGAGCATCTCGCTCGAGGTGTCCATGCCGGCCGCGACGGGTGCGTCGGTCGTGGGTGCGGACATCGGTTAGAAGTAGCCCTCTCGCTTGCGGTCTTCCATGGCGGCCTCGCTCACGCGGTCGTCGCCCCGGGTCGCGCCGCGCTCGGTGATCCGGGTCGACGCGACCTCGTTGACGATGTCCTGGATCAGCGCTGCGTCCGAGCGCACGGCGGCCGTCAGGTTGGCGTCCCCGACCGTGCGGTAGCGCACCCGCTGGACAAAGGTGGGCTGACCCTGTCGGGGTTGCGCGTGCTCGTTGACGGCCATCAGCATGCCGTCCCGCTCGAAGACCTCGCGGTCGTGCGCGAAGTAGATCGCGGGCAGCTCGATCTCCTCACGCATGATGTAGAGCCAGATGTCGAGCTCGGTCCAGTTCGACAGCGGAAAGACCCGGATGCTCTCGCCCAGGTGGGTGCGGCCGTTGTACAGACTCCACAGCTCGGGCCGCTGGTTCTTGGGGTCCCACTGGCCGAACTCGTCCCGGAAGGAGAAGACCCGCTCCTTGGCACGGGCCTTCTCCTCGTCGCGCCGCGCGCCGCCGAATAGCGCGTTGAAGCGGTGCTTCTCGACGGCGTCGAGCAGTACCGGGGTCTGGATGCGGTTGCGCGAGCCGTTCGGCTCGGCCTTGACCAGGCCGCGGTCGATCGCCTCCTGGACGCTCGCGATGATGAGCTGAACCTCCAGCTCACCGACCCGCTTGTCACGGAAGGCCAGCACCTCCGGGAAGTTCTGCCCGGTGTCGATGTGCATCACCGGGAACGGGATCGCCGCCGGCCAGAACGCCTTCTCGGCCAGCCGGAGCATCACGATCGAGTCCTTGCCGCCGGAGAACAGCAGGCACGGCCGCTCCATCTCCGCGACGACCTCGCGGAAGATGTGGATCGCCTCGGACTCCAGGACGTCCAGATGCGGCAGGCGGTAGTTCGTCTGCGGCGCGGTCATGCGTTACCTCCCAGCGCGGCGCGGCGCGGCGCCGTCGTGGCTGCCGTGGTCATCGTCTCCCCGTTCGGTCACGGACGCGTGTCGCCCAGGTCTTCGTCACGATCCGGGCAGCAGGTGAGCCCTGCGTACGGACCAGTTCAGTTCCAGTCTGCCCTGCGGCCGGGTCGGTGCGGCCTCAGTGTCGGCGACGGCCCCGCGCGAGCTGTCCGCGGACCAGCGGCACGGCCAGCACTGCCGTGGTGGCGGCTCCACGGGCGTAGCGCCCGGCGAGTCGTCGCGGTGCCTGCGCAACCCGGTAGGACCACTCCAGCCCGGCGGTCTGCATCCAGCCCGGTGCCCGCTTCTCCTGCGCGGTGAGAAAGCCGAACCAGCCGCCGCAGGTCATCACCAGACAGTCCGGCAGCGCGGCACGCTGTGCCTCCACCCACTTCATCTCCCGGGGCGCCCCGAGTCCGACGATAAACAGGTCGGGTCGCACCGCCGCGACCCGCTCGAGCACGCCGTCCCAGTCGTCGTGGTAGCCGTGCTCGGTGACGACGACCTGCACGCCGGCCTCGGCCGCGAGCACCGCCCCGGCCCGGGCGGTCAGCCCGTCGGGGCCGCCGACGAGGGCGACCCGCGCCGGGCGGCCGAGGGCGGCGCTCAGCACGCGCAGCACCCCCCAACCGATGTCGGTGGTCCCGGCACGCTCCAGCCGGGTGGCGCCGGCCAGCCGGGCGAGCAGCACGACCGACATGCCGTCCGCGTAGACGACGTCGGCACGGCCCATCGCCTGCACGAAGGCGCGGTCGTCGCGGTCGTTGAGGCCCCCGACATGCAGGGCGTACGCCAGAAAGGGACGGCTGCCCAGGCACTCGACGGCCCCCGTGACCAGCCGGTCGACCAGGTCCTCGGCGCGCTCGTCCCACACCCGGAACGGTCCGACAGCCACGGTCCGCGGCACCACGTCGTCGCAGCTGACCTCGGGTGGGGCAAGGCCGGCGTCGTCCGAGCCGGCGGAGCCGCCGAGCGGGGCCGTGTCGTCGTCCATCCTGGCCCTCCGATCGGTCGTGGTGCCGCGCGACGGGAAGCCACGCGATGCGGTCTTCGCCGGCTGAGGGCGGGTGGTCGCAGGTCAGGTGCGGGCGGCCACGGCGTTCAGCACGGGGTCGGCCAGGTGCGGTCGGCAGACCAGCAGGTCGGGCAGGTAGACGTCGGCCTGGTTGTAGCGCAGCGGCGAGCCGTCGATGCGGCTGGTGTGCAGGCCCGCGGCCCGGGCGACCGCCACGGGCGCGGCCGAGTCCCACTCGTACTGGCCACCGGAGTGCAGGTACGCGTCGGCCTCACCACGGATGACCGCGCAGACCTTGTATCCGGCCGACCCCAGCGGTACGAGCTCGGCTCCCAGGTCCTGGGCGACGCCGAGCGTGAGCTCCGTGGCCCGGGAGCGGCTCACGGCCATCCGCACCATGCCGACGGGCTGCGCCGGGACGCTCGCCGGGTCGTCGGTGCCAAGGACCGCACCGACCGCCGGCAGCGCCACCGCTGCGGCCGTGAGCTCGCCGGCCTCCCACAGCGCCACGTGCACGGCCCAGTCGTGCCGGTCGCCCTCGCCGTACTCGCGGGTGCCGTCGAGGGGGTCGATGATCCAGACCCGGTCGGCGCTCAGCCGCACCGGGTCGTCGACGGCCTCCTCGCTGAGCACCGCGTCGGCAGGCCGTAGGGCGGTCAGCAGCGCACTGATCAGTGCCTGCGCGAGCGCGTCACCGCGGTCCTTCAGGTCGGCGCCGCCCTCGCGTCGCAGGCCCAGCAGGGCCTCGCCGGCCAGCTGGGCGGCGTGCCGGGCCAGCGCGGCATCCGTGCCCGGACCGCGGAAGGCGCCTGCGGTCGGTGCCGTCATCGAGGTCCCCCTGTCGCGGGCTGGCGGGTCGCGCGAGTGCCGACCCGGGCGCAGCCATCGCCTGCTACGCAGAGTAACTCACGACCTATGAGCGATGCGGGGGTCACGCATCGGCGTGGAACAGGTTCTGCGCGGCCTCCAACGAGCCGGTCAGCAGCGCCTCGACCGCGTCGGCAGCCCGGTCGACGTGGAACGCCAGCTCCTTGCGCTCCGCGTGGCTCCAGTCCGAAAGCACGAAGTCGGCGGGGTCCTGGCGGCCCGGCGGCCGCCCGATGCCGAAGCGCACCCGCAGGTACTCCTTGGAGCCCAGCGCGCTGGTCAGCGAACGCAGCCCGTTGTGACCGTTGTCGCCGCCACCCCGCTTGAGCCGCAGGACGCCGTAGGCGAGGTCGAGCTCGTCGTGCACGACGACGATGCGCTCGACCGGGACCTTGAAGAAGTCGCGCAGCGCGGCCGCCGGGCCACCGGAGGTGTTCATGTACGACTTCGGTTTGGCCAGCACGGCGCGCACGCCGCCGAGCCGACCCTCCACGACGTCGGCCCGGCCCTTGTGAGCCTTGAAGCGCCCACCGGACCGCTCGGCCAGCAGGGCCAGGACCAGGTGGCCGGCGTTGTGCCGGTTCCCCGCGTACGACGGGCCAGGGTTGCCCAGGCCGAGGACGAGCCAGACGTCGTCCGTCACCGCCGCGACCCGCCGGGAGCGCTACGCGCCGCTGTCGGCGCCGTCGCTGTTCGGTCCGTCGGTTTCGGGCCCGGCGTCGCCGCTGCCCTCGGCCGGGTCGGTGCCCGCTGCCTCGGCGGCCTCGGCGGCGATCGCCTCGGCGCCGGCCTGGCCCGCCCCGAGCTCTTCCTCCGACGCGACGAGCTCAGCCTCGAGCTGCTCCTCGGAGATCTGGCCGAGGCCCTGCACGACGACCTGGTCGGCGTCCTGCGACAGCGTGGTGCCGGTCGGCAGCTTGATCTCGCCCGCAGTGATGTTGCGACCCGCGCGCAGGCCGGCGATCGACAGCGTCAGCTCCGACGGCAGGTGGGTCGCCTCGGCCTGCACGGTGACGGTCATCAGCTGCTGGTCGACGAGCACGTCGGGAGCGGCGTCCCCCTCGAGGACGACCGGCACGTCGACGGTGACCTTCTCGCCGCTGCGCACGGCGACGAGGTCGAGGTGCTCCAGGTGGCCCTTGATCGGGTCACGGACGACGGCGCGCGGCAGGGCGAGCTGGTCGCCGTGCTCGGTGGCCAGCGTGAGCAGCACGTTGGCGTCGTGCTTGAGCGCGAGCATCAGCTCGTGACCCGGCAGGGACACGTGCCGCGGGGCGTCGCCGTGGCCGTACAGGACAGCTGGCACCTTGCCGGCGCGGCGCACGCGACGAGCGGCACCCTTGCCGAACTCGGTGCGGGGCTCGGCGACGATGCGGACCTCGGACACGACAGGACTCCTCATGCGGTACTACGGGCGGGACGGTGCGGTGCGCGGCGGCGCTGGTGCGTGCGGAGGAGGAGTCTAGGGGAGCCGCGGCGCGCCTCGGTGCCGGCCGGTCCGAGCCCCGCCGGCCGGTGCCCTCAGGCGGCGCCGTCGAACAGGCTGGTCACCGAGCCGTCCTCGAAGACCTCACGGATAGCGCGCGCGATCAACGGCGCAATCGACAGCACCGTCAGCCGGTCGAAGCGCTGCGAGCTGTCGATCGGCAGCGTGTTGGTGACCAGCACCTCGTTGATCCGGGAGTTCTTCAGCCGGTCGATGGCCGGCCCCGAAAGCACGCCGTGGGTCGCGGTGACGACGACGTCGGTCGCGCCGTTGTCGAACAGCAGGTCCGCGGCCTTGGTGATGGTGCCACCGGTGTCGATCATGTCGTCGACCAGGATGCAGGTCTTCCCGCGGACCTCACCGACGACCTCGCCGACCTTGACCTCGTTCGGCACGTTGGGGTCGCGGCGCTTGTGGATGATCGCGAGGCCGCAGCCGAGCCGGTCGGTCCAGCGCTCGGCGACCCGCACCCGACCGGCGTCCGGGCTGACCACGACGAGGTCGCGATCGCCCCAGGTGCGCTCGACGTGCTCGGCAAGCAGCGGCAGCGCGAACAGGTGGTCGACGGGACCGTCGAAGAAGCCCTGGATCTGCGCGGTGTGCAGGTCGACCGTCATCAGCCGGTGGGCGCCCGCCGTCTTGAACAGGTCGGCGACCAGCCGGGCGCTGATCGGCTCGCGGCCGCGGTGCTTCTTGTCCTGCCGGGCGTACGGGTAGAACGGCATGACGACGGTGATCCGCTTGGCCGAGGCGCGCTTGAGGGCGTCGACCATCAGCAGCTGCTCCATCACCCAGGTGTTGATCGGGGCGGTGTGGCTCTGCAGCACGAACGCGTCGCTGCCGCGTACCGACTCCTCGAAGCGTACGAAGATCTCGCCGTTGGCGAAGTCGTACGCGCTGGTCGGCACCGGCGACACGCCGAGCTCGGCCGCCACCTCCTGGGCCAGCTCCGGATAGGCCCGGCCGGTGAACAGCAGCATGCTCTTGCTGCTGGAGATCTCAAGACCGTTCATGCCGCTCCCGTGGTCGGTCGTCTGCCGGACCGTCCGGTCGCCGCTGGGCGCGCCGGCGCGCGACCCAGCCGGCGATGTTGCGCTGCCGCGCCCGGCCGACGCCGAGCGCCCCCGCCGGGACGTCCTCGGTGATCGCGGACCCGGCGGCGGTATACGCGCCGTCGTGCACGGTCACCGGCGCGACGAGCACGTTGCCGCTGCCGATCCGTACGTCGTCGCCCACCACGGTGCGGTGCTTGTCGCGGCCGTCGTGGTTGACGACGATCGTGCCGGCCCCGATGTTGCTGCGCTTGCCGATGGTGGCGTCGCCGACGTACGCCAGGTGTGGCAGCTTGGTGCCCGCCCCGATCTCGCTGCCCTTGACCTCGACGTAGGCACCGACCTTGACGCCCTCGCCGAGCCGGGTGCCGGGCCGCAGGTGACTGAACGGCCCGACGCTCGCCCCCGGCCCGACGACGGCACCTTCGGCGTGGGTGCGCACGACGGTGGCGCCCTCGCCGACCTCGCAGGCCGTCAGGGTGCTGTCGGGGCCGACGACGGCCCCCCGCCGCACCACCGTGCCGTGGTGGAGCTGGACACCCGGCCGCAGCGTGACGTCGGGATCCAGGACGACGTCGGCGTCGATCCAGGTCGTCGCAGGGTCCAGCACGGCCACCCCGGCGCGCTGGTGGCCGAGCACGAGGCGGTCGCGCAGGTCGCGAGCGGCGATGGCGAGCTGAGCGCGATCGTTGACGCCCGCGGTCTCCCGGGCATCCGGCGCGAGCACGGCGTGCAGCCGCAGCCCCGAGTCCCGGTGCAGGCCGACGACGTCGGTGAGGTACTGCTCGCCCTGCGCGTTGTCGGTCCCCAGCCGGCCGAGCGCCTCGCGCAAAGGCCCCGCCGAGAAGGCATAGACGCTGGTGGCGACCTCCCGGACGGCTCGGGTCGGCTCGTCGGCATCCTGGTGCTCGACGACGCGTAAGACATCGCCGTCCGCCGTGCGCACCACCCGGCCGTAACCGCTCGGGTCGTCGAGCAGCGCGGTGAGCAGCGTGGTGGCCGCCCCGGTGGCCTGGTGCTCGGCGACCAGCCGGGCCAGGACCTCGGCGGTCAGCAGGGGGGCGTCGCCCGGGACGACGACGACGGTGCCCTCGATCGGCCCGAGGCCCTCGAGAGCCACCCGGACGGCGTGCCCGGTGCCACGCTGCTCGTCCTGCACCACCGCGGTGGCCGCCGGGTCGAGCTCGGCCAGATGGGCGGTCACCTGCTCGCGGCCGTGCCCGACGACGACCACCAGGTGCTCGGGCCCCAGCGCGCGGGCGGCGCCGACGACGTGGCCGAGCATCGAGCGGCCGGCCAGCAGGTGCAGGACTTTCGGCGTGGCGCTGCGCATGCGCCGTCCCTCGCCCGCGGCCAGCACGACGACCGCGACGGGGCGCTCGTCGGTCACGGGTGCTCCTCGGCAGGCGAGCGGGTGGGGGGCCGGCGGAACCGGCGCAGTGAGACTACCGGCGCGCTGCCGCCACCCGGCGCAGCGCCCAGCCGTGTGCGCGCCGGGCCGCTCCGGGGATCGCCCGGCAGTGCCCGCGGCGGCGGTGTTCTGCGGACCCGGCCGCGTCCGGGCTGCACGCCGGGCCGCACCCGTTCGGCTGCCTGGACTCGAACCAGGATCGCATGGCACCAAAGGCCAGCAGGTTGCCCATTACCCCACAGCCGACCGGCGCTCACGCGCCTGGACCATCGTGCCACTGTCCGGTCGCACCCGACCCTGCCAGTTCGTGCGCACCCTTCTGCGCAGGTTCCTGCAAGAAGGGCTGGCGTACGACGTCCGCTGGTTGAGCCGGGAGCGCGCGGACGCCCGACGGGCAGAGCATGCCGGCTCCGCGGCCTGACCGGCGCGACGCGGCCACCGGCAACTGGTCAACGTGGAGTGGAACGGCCTGTCGGAGCCGGACCGGACCCGGCCAGCGGTGTCGCTGACCGCAAGGCCTGCTTGACCAGCGCCGTCTGCCGCTCCTGAAGCCGTGCCGCATCGGCGTCCCGGGCGCACGGTTCGCCGGGCGGCGCCTGCCAGTACAGCCAGCGCGACCCGAGCTGGACGAGCGGCTCCCCCGGCGACTCCTCCGGGTCGAGCAGCGTGCGCACCTCGGCTTGGTCGGGGAGCAGTTCGGCCACCAGCACCCGGCCCAGCGGGTACGGGCTGACGGCGCCGGTCGCGCCCGCCGCGCATGACGGGCCGCCCGTACGCTCCAGGGAAGCCGTCGACAGATAGACCGCCGGGGCGCCCTCGGGGCCCTCGCCGACCACGTGCAGGACGTCCCGGGCGCCGGCTGGGGCCGGGAAGGAGAAGCCGAGCTCGGGCACGACCTCGGTGCGCGGGCCGGGCTCGCTCAAGCCGCCGCAACCGGCTGCCGACACCAGCAGCAGGAGCGCCGTCCACCCCGTCGAGGTCCTCGCCAATCTCACCCTCCCGTGGCCCCGGCCGGCGGTCCCTGCAGGGCCGCTGACTCATCGAAACGCTATCCTCGCCCCGACGGCCACGGCGCCGTCGCCGCGGCCGTGCCGATGAGCCCCCGCTGCCCGAACCGCTGTCCCCCGACGCTGGAGCCGCTGTGCACCCCGCTCGTACCGCTCGCCGCCGCCATGTCCTCGGTCCGCTCGTCGTCGCTCTGGCGGCCACCACGCTCGTCCTGGACGCCTCGCCCGCCACGCCGGCGCAGGCCGCGTCGGCACCCACCGCACAGGCCCAGTCGGCCACCTCGCCCTCGTGGAACCGCAACGTGGCCTGCAGGGCCACCGTCACCACCCTGGCCAACCTGCTGGGCAGCCAGCGCTCGTCCTCGGGAGGAGCGACCTTCGCCGGTGGCGGCTTCCGTCCCGGCGTGCCCGACCGGCGCAGCGTGACGCAGCCCTGCACGGTCGGCGGCGTGCCCACCTTCGTCGAGCTGCACCGCGTCGTCGTCGGTACCTGCGCGAAGATCAACCAGGACGGCGACTGGAGCTGCGGTCTGGTCGACCCGAGCCGGCCGACCGGGGACATGAACCGCATCCACATCGAAACCGACCAGCAGGTGCGGGCGCGCGGGGGCTGGTCGGCGCCGGCTGCTGGTACCCCGATCGACGTACAGGGCTTCGTGTTCTGGGACCCCGGCCACACCACGACCGCCTTCCACAACCACTCCGGATGGGAGTTGCACTCCTTCACCGCGTGGCGACGTTCGGTCTGATCGGGCCGCGTCCCCCTCACACCTGCTCGGACAGCTCCAACCAGGCGTCCTCGAGGGCAGCCTTCTCGGCCTGCAGGTCCCGTAGCTGGTCGTCGAGAGCCTGCACTGCCCAGTGGTCGGCCGCCGACTCGGCGAGCTGCAGGTGCAGCTTGCTCTCCAACCTGTCCAACCGGCCGATCTCCCGCTCGACCCGCGACAGTTCCTTCCTGGCCGACCGGCTGTCACCCGCAGGCAGCCGGGCGGTCGCCGGCGCCGAGCGCTTGACGCGGGTGGCGAGGTACTCGTCGACGCCCCCCGGTAGCGCCTTCACGCTGCCGTCGCCCATCAGCGACGACGTCGTGGTGGTGACCCGCTCGAGGAAGTAGCGGTCGTGGCTGACCACCAGCAACGTGCCGGGCCAGCCGTCCAGGACGTCCTCGAGCGCGTTGAGCGTGTCGATGTCCAGGTCGTTGGTCGGCTCGTCCAGCAGCAGCACGTTGGGCTCGCCCATCAGCAGTCGGAGCAGCTGCAGCCGGCGCCGCTCCCCGCCGGACAGGTCTCCGACCCGGGTCCACTGGGCGTCGCCGGTGAAGCCGAAGCGGTCGCACAGCGAGGACGCCCCGACCGGCTTGCCGCCCAGGTCGACCGAGCGGGCGACCTGCTCGACGGCCTCGAGCACCCGCAACGCCGGGTCGAGCTCGGCCACCTCCTGGGACAGGTACGCCGGCTTGACCGTCTGGCCGACCTTGATCTCGCCCGACGCCGGCTGCGCGAGGCCGACAAGCAGCTTGAGCAGCGTCGACTTACCGGCGCCGTTGACACCGACGATGCCGACCCGGTCACCCGGACCGACCCGCCAGGTGACGTCGTCGAACAGCACCCGGCCGTCGTACGCCAGAACGAGGTGCTCGGCGTCGTAGACCTGCTTGCCGAGCCGAGCGGTGGCGAAGCGCTGCAGCGCTATGTCGTCGCGGGCCGGCGGCTCGTCGGCGATCAGCGCGTTGGCGGCGTCGATCCGGAACTGCGGCTTGCTGGTGCGGGCGGGCGGCCCCCGCCGCAGCCATGCGAGCTCCTTCTTCACGAGCTGCAGGCGCTTCTGCTCGGCGCTGGACGCCGAGCGGTCGCGTTCGGCGCGCGCCAGCACGTACGCGGAGTAGCCGCCCTCGTAGGCGTCGACGGCCCCGTCGTGCACCTCCCATGTGCGGCTGTTGACCTCGTCGAGGAACCACCGGTCGTGCGTCACGACGAGGTGTGCCTGGTCCCGACTGCGGGCCTTCAGGTGCGCGGCCAGCCAGGCGACCCCCTCGACGTCGAGGTGGTTGGTGGGCTCGTCCAGGACGAGCAGGTCCCACTCCTGGACCAGCAGCGCAGCGAGTGCCACGCGCCGGCGTTCCCCGCCGGACATCGTGCCGACGGTGCTGTCGAGACCGACGTCATGCAGGCCGAGCCCGTCGAGGACCTCGCGCACCCGGGCGTCGCCGGCCCAGGTGTGCTCTGCGGCGTCACCGAGCACCGCCTGGTGGGCGGTCAGTCGCTCGTCGACGCGGACGTCCTGGGTGAGGACACCGACCCGCAGGCCGCCGGCGTGGGTTACCCGGCCGGACTGCGGCTCCTCGGCCTTGACCAGGGTGCGCAGCAGGGTGGTCTTGCCGCCGCCGTTGCGCCCGACGATGCCGATCCGGTCGCCACCGGAGATCCCCAGCGACACCGCGTCCAGCAGCTGCCGGCTGCCGTGGCTGACCGACACCGCCTCCAGATTGACCAGGTTGGTGGCCATCAGCTCAGCGCCCGGCTGCTGCAGACGCGGGCGCCGGGCGCCGGGCTGTCGGCGACCCGCACCGACCGGCAGAGCGCCTTGCCGGTCAGGGCTGCGGCCAAGGTCGCCGCGTGCGCCGGGTCGCGGGCGAGCAGCGCCACCGTCGGCCCGCTGCCCGACACCACCCCGCCGAGCGCGCCGAGCTCGCGGCCGGCCGCAAGCACCCGGCGCAGCCCCGGCACGAGGGAGCAGGCCGCGGACTGCAGGTCGTTGGACAGCGCGCGCCCGAGGGCCAGCGGGTCGGCGCTGCGCAGCGCCGTGAGGGTGGCCGCAGGGTCGCCGACCACCGTCACCGGTCCGCTGCGCCGCAGCCGGTCGAGCTCGGCGTACACGGCCGGCGTCGACAGGCCGCCGGCGGCGATCGCGAGCACCCAGGCGTACGTCCCGTTGCCCAGCACGGGGGTGAGCCGCTCGCCGCGGCCGGTACCGAGAGCGGTGCCGCCGTGCAGCGAGAAGGGGACATCGCTGCCGAGCCGGGCGCCGAGTTCGGCAAGCTCGTCACGGCTGAGCCCGGTGCCCCACAGGGCGTCGCAGGCGACCAGTGCTGCAGCGGCGTCAGCGGACCCGCCGGCACAGCCCGCCGCGACCGGGATCGCCTTGTCCAGCGTCAGCGCGACGGCTGCCTCATGGCCGGTCTCGGAGGCGAGCAGCACCGCGGCACGTACGGCGAGGTTGCCGGCGTCGACCGGTACGTCAGCCGCGCCTTCGCCGCGTACCCGCACGGTCAGCCCGTCCCCGGTCGCTGCCGTCAGCTCGTCGTACAGCCCGACGGCGTGGTAGACGGTCGTGAGGTCGTGGAAGCCGTCGGGACGCAGCTCGCCCACCGACAGGTGCAGGTTGACCTTGGCCGGAGCCCGGACCACCACGCGTGCGAGGGGGGTACGGGCTGGCAGCGGACTCTCCTGACGGGGGTGACCCGGATGCTCCGGGCGCGGCCCAGCCTACGGGGGGCCGACGACGGCGAGCCGGGCGAACTGGGCGACGCCGAGCTGCTCGCCCCGGGCGCCGGGGTCGATGCCGGCAGCCACCAGACGGAGTTCGGCCCCGGCGGCGCTGCCCGCCCAGCCGGCCAGCGCTGCCCGCAGCGTTTTGCGCCGCTGGGCGAACGCGGCGTCGATCACCGCGAAGGTGGCGACCCGGTCGCCCGGCGGCGGCGGGCGGCGGGTGAACGCCACCAGCCCCGAGTCGACGTGCGGTGCCGGCCAGAAGACGGTGCGGCCGACCGACCCGGCCCGGCGCACCTCGGCGTGCCAGGCGACCTTGACCGACGGGACGCCGTAGGTCCTGCTGCCCGGTCCGGCAACCAGCCGGTCGGCGACCTCGGCCTGCACCATGACCAGCCCGGTGCGCAGCGTCGGCAGTCGTTCGAGCAGCCGCAGCAGCACCGGTACGGCCACGTTGTACGGCAGGTTCGAGACGAAGGCGGTCGGCGGCGGGCCAGGCACGTCGACGAGCCGCAGGGCGTCCTGTACGACGACCTCGAGTCGGTGGGCGAGGTGCGGGGCGCGCTCCGCGATCGTGGCCGGCAGCTCGGCCGCCAGCACCGGGTCGACCTCGACGGCGACGACCCGGGCGACCGCGCCGAGCAGGCCCAGGGTCAGGGAACCCAGACCGGGGCCCACCTCGACGACGACGTCGTCGGGCTGGACCCCGGCGGTGCGGACAACCCGGCGCACGGTATTCGGGTCGATGACGAAGTTCTGCCCGAGGGACTTGCTCGGCCGCAGCCCCAGCCGGGTGGCGAGGCGGCGGACGTCGGGCGCGGTCAGCAGGTACCCCTCGTCGGCCACCCGCCATGCGTACCAGGCGGCTAGAGGTAGGCGCCGCAGACCGGCCACGGCGAGCGGCCGGAGCGGCCGTACAGGATCGACGCGCGGTAGGTCTGCTCGGCCGGTGAGGCGTCGGCCGGGTTTCCGGTGCCGCCGACACCCGCCCAGGTGCTCAGCGAGAACTGGTACAGCCCGAAGTACAGGCCACCACCCCCGACGGCACGCGGGTTTCCGCCGGACTCGCACTGCGCCAGTGCCGCCCAGTTCAGGCCGCCGGTGACCGGACCGCCGCCGCCTGACGCAGGTGCCGGAGCGGGCGCCGGCCTGGGGGCCGCGGGCGCCGCCGGTGGGGCGGGGGCGGGAGTCGGCTTGGCCTTGCTCCCGACCGCAACCTGCTGGGCGACCGGCTCAGCCGTGCGTACCGTCGATGACAGGGTGCGTGAGGTCTCCTTGCCGTCCTGGACGGTGAGGAAGTACGTACGCCGCTCACTTCCCGGTCGGCCGGCAGCCGTGACGCGCTCCGTGCCGACGGTGGCACCGGGGTCGGGCGTCCGGACCGTGTCGAAGGGCACTGCGGCGTCCTCGGCGAGGTCGCGGTTGTCGTTGCGGTAGACGGTCATCGCCAGGCCCTCGGTGACCGTCGTCTCGGCCGGCACGCTCAGCGTGTCCGCCGGGCGCAGCACGACGGTGGCCTCGGCGAGCAGGTCACCGACGGTCGCTGCGGTCGTCGTGCGGGCAGTGGTCACGCCGTCGACGGTGATGCCGACCTGCTTGGGCAGGCGCACGTCGAGGGATAGGCCGTCCAGGCCGATCGGGCGCGACCTGGAGGCCGACAGCGCCGCACCGTCGGCGCGCAGGCCGGCCTCCTGCAGGGCGCCGTCGACGTCACCGGCGGTGACCCAGACGCTCCGGGAGACGCCGTCCACGACCAGCTTCAGCTCGCGGCCGTGCCGCAGGGAGATGGTGTCACCGTCGGAGACCGGCCGGTCGGCCGCCGGGGCGAGGCGGTCGTGCCCACCCAGCGTGAGCCCCTCAGCGGCCAGCACGTCCGAGACGTGGCTGCCGTGCAAACTCACGGAGCGGGTGGCGCCGTCGACGTTCAACGAGACCGTCTTGGCGGTCACGACCCACACGGCGGTGGCGCCGAGCAGGGCGGTGAGCGCGACACCACCGATGGCGGCGACGGCGCCCCGGCGGTGGCGCAGGCGGACTCGGGACCCCGCGGGGGGGCTGGAGGGGGCGGCGGGCTGTACGGACACGGTGCTCCGAGCGTCGAGGGCTCCGGTCATGGGGGCAGCAGCGCAAGGACCGCCCTCCTGGAGCCGAGGACGGTCACGCCACCTGGGGGGTTCCCCACCCGGCTGGTCACGCGACGGTAACGGCGACCCCGCCGGTTGTCACGCCCCGGATGGGAGGCAGCGGCGTGCACTGGATGTGCACCGGCCCTGCGTCAGGCCAGGAACGCCAGGTCAGGCCGGGTGGACGACGCACTCTGTGAGTCGGCTCACCCGAGCGAGAAAACCCGGCGTGCGTTAGCCATCAGGGCCTCGCACAGCGTATCGACGTCGACGCCGCGGGCCTGCGCGAGGGCCCGGACGGTCAGCGGCACGAGGTACGGGCCGTTGGGCCGGCCGCGGTGAGGGGCCGGGGTGAGGAACGGCGCGTCGGTCTCGACCAGCAGCAGCTCGGGCGGCAGCACGGTGGCGGCTTCGCGCAGCTCGGCCGCGTTCTTGAACGTCACCGTGCCGGCGAAGCTCGCCGTCCAGCCGTACTCGGCGCAGATGCGCGCCAACCCGACATCGCCGGAGAAGCAGTGGAAGACCACGTGCTCGGGCGCACCCTCGTCCAGCAGCACCCGGACGACCTCGTCGTGGGCGTCCCGGTCGTGGATCATCAGTGCCTTGCCGGTGCGCTTGGCGATCGCGATGTGTGCCCGAAACGACTGCTCCTGCCGGCGGTGGCCGTCCTCCCCCTCCGTGCGGAAGTGGTCCAGGCCGGTCTCCCCCACCGCCACCACCTGCGGCAGCCCGGCGAGCGCCTCGACCTCGCGCAGCGCCTCGTCGGTGGCGGCGCCCCGGGCCGCCTCGTTGGGGTGCAGGGCCACCGCGGCGTGCACCTGGTTGTGCGAGGCCGCGAGCTCGGCCGACCAGCGGCTCGACGTCAGGTCGACACCGACCTGCACGACGGCGTCGATCCCGACGGCCTCGGCCTGCACCAGCGCGGCATCAACGTCGGTGCCCATGATGTCGAGGTGGCAGTGGCTGTCGAGCACCGGGACGGACAGTGGCTCCGGGGCCGGCGGCGGCGTCTGGTCCCGCGGCCCGTTCCTGGTGCGCTGGCTCATCGTCCTTCCGCCAGGCGGCCCAGCTCGATGTCCACTACCGAAGGATCGAGCTTGGTGAACAGCGGTACGGGCTTGTCGACCGGGTGCCCGACCCGCAACGGCCGGCGCTCCCACACCGCCTCGGTGTCGTAGTCACCCATCAGCACCGGGTAGCCCGGGCCGCCGTCGAGGTCGTCCACCTCGCGCAGCTCGGGCTGCCCGCTCCAGGCGCGCTCACCGCCGAGCATCCGGTGCACCTGCTCCGAGCTGGCGGGGAGGAACGGCGTCAGCAGCGTCTTGGCGTCGTCGACGAGCTGCAGGGCGGTGTGCAGCACGCTCTCGCGGCGCTGCGCGTCGTCCTTGAGCTTCCACGGCGCCTGGTCCGACAGGTACTTGTTGGCCTCGGCAACGACCTTCATGGCCTCGGCGAGCGCGGCTTTCTGCTGCGAGCGGGCGAGCAGCGCACCGATCGGGCCGAACGCCTGTGCAGAGGCGGCGAGCGCCGCCAGGTCGGGGCCGAGCAGCTCGCCAGGGCCGGGGATGCTGCCGATGTTGGCCTGCACCATCGACAGGGTCCGGTTGACCAGGTTGCCCCAGCCGGCGACCAGCTCGGTGTTGTTCCGGGTGACGAATTGCGACCAGGTGAAGTCGCTGTCCGCAGTCTCCGGTCCGGCCGCGGCGAGGTAGTAGCGCAGCGGGTCGGCGCCGTAGCGCTCGAGCACGTCCCTGACGTAGATCACGACAGAGCGGCTGGTGGAGAACTGCTTGCCCTCCATCGTGAGGAACTCGCTGCTGACGACCTCGCCGGGGAGCGCGAGCTCGCCGTACGCCGACGGGGTGCCGTGCGGCCGGCCGCTCGCGCCGAGCAGGATGCTCGGCCAGATCACCGAGTGGAAGACGACGTTGTCCTTGCCCATGAAGTAGTGGCCGTCCGCCTCCGGGCCCTGCCAGAACGGCCGCCAGGCGTCGGGGTCCCCGGTCCTGCGCGCCCACTCGACCGAGGCGCTCAGGTAGCCCACGACCGCG